>NZ_JBFUPO010000009.1:0-323959 GCF_041355295.1 Mesorhizobium sp. RCC_202 | reverse complement strand
GGCGTCTCTTACGAGACGACCACTTCATACAACATCGCTTATGCAAGGTGTCGCCGAAGGCGACGGATGAGGGGTGCTCCAGGGAACGCCAACGTCTCACTTCGCTGGAACACCCCTCATCCGTCTCGGCGCTGCGCGCCGATCCACCTTCTCCCACAAGGGGAGAAGGAAAGAGCTCCGCCAATCATTTGGACTATCGTCACGATTGCTGCACTATCATCGTGCATAAGCAGTCACGGGAATTGTCGGCCAGGGGAGAAACGCCGTATTGAAGCGGGCTGAAATCCAGAAGCCGGGGCAGCAGCGCCTGTTCGGTCTTTCGACGCCGCTCAGGTCCGCCGTCATTCCGCCGTTGTCGGCGGCGCGCTGGCTGCTGGTGCTGATCGTCGCCGCCGGCGTATATTTCTTCCACGGCTTCCTGTTCCCGGTGCTGGCCGCGCTCGTCATCGCCTTTGCCAGCTGGCCGCTTTATCGCCGCCTGCTTGTCGCGGTTGGCGGCAACCGCACCATCGGCGCTACTTTGGCCATCCTCTTCATCCTCGCCTTCCTGGTCGTGCCGATCGCGCTTGCCGGCACCTATGCCATCAACGAGCTTCGCGAATGGGTGACCTGGGCGATCGAAACCAACCGCCACGGCGCGGTGACGCCGCAATGGATCGCCACCATGCCGGTCATCGGTGATTGGCTGAACGACCAGTGGACCACCAATTTCGGCCATCCGGGCGGCATTGGCGAGCTGATCCAGCTGGTCAGCGGCTCCAACATCGGAAATATCTATCGCGGCGCTTTGGCCGCCGGCGGCAGCGCCTTCGGTCTGGTTTTGACACTGCTGTTCATGCTGATCGCGCTGTTCTTCGCCTATCGCGACGGCGAGGCCTTCGCCGCGCAGATCGATCGCCTCGGCGAACGCATCCTGCCGACGCGCTGGGAGCGGATATCACGCGTCGTGCCGGCGACGATTTCGTCCACGGTGACCGGCATGACCATCATCGCCATCGGCGAGGGGCTGGTGCTGGGCGTCGCTTACTGGATCGCCGGCGTGCCGTCGCCGGTGACGCTAGGCGCGCTCACCGGCATCATGGCGCTGATCCCAGGCGGCGCGCCGCTCTCCTTCACGCTGGTCTCGATCTATCTCGCCGCCAGCGGCAAGATGGTTGCCGGCCTGGTGCTGTTCATCTGGGGTGCGGTCGAGCTCTTCGTCGTCGACAAGACGCTGCGGCCGAAGCTGGTTGGCGGTCCGATCAAGCTGCCTTTCCTGCCGACCTTTTTCGGCTTGATCGGCGGCGTCAAGACGATGGGCTTCCTGGGCCTGTTCATCGGCCCGGTGCTGATGGCGCTGCTCGTCGCCATCTGGCGTGAGTGGCTGCGCGAGGTCGAGATCACAGACGAGCTTCCGCCTGTCGCTGACGATGACAGCGGGCCGCCGCAAATCGAAGCGGCGGCCGAGCCCCGCAAGGTTCAAGCCGGGTGATGCACCGCGAGGTTCGCGCGGCGCTTGCGGCCCTCGTGCAGTTGCCAAAGCGAATGCGCGACCAGTGTGACGATCATGATCCCGCCGCCGATCAGGCTGTTGCGGGACGGTATCTCGGCGAAGATCATCCACACCCAGACCGGCGCCAGTATCGTTTCCAGGAGATAGAACATCGCGACTTCGGCGCCCGAGATGTATTTCGGCCCGTTGGCGAGGCAGAAGAACGCGATCGGCATGACGACGCCGCCGTTCAGGATGATCCACCACGGCGCCTCGACCTGAAAACCGGTCCTGGAAACCATGAACGCCGCCACTGCGAAGGGCAGGATCACGCCGATAAGCGCGGTAAAGCCCATGTCCTTGCCGCTGGCGCGCGAGATGGTGATGGCGCAGGCGATGAGGAAGGCCGAACACAACGCCATCAGGTCGCCAAACAGATATCCTGTGCCGACGGAATCGCCGACGATGATGGCGACCCCCACGATCATTAGCGCCATGGCGGCAAGGGTCAGCGGCCGCGGCCGCTCCTTCAGGAACAACCAGGACAGCAGCGCCGCGAACACGGTGTTGAAGGCCAGGATGAAGACCAGATCGGCGGTAGAGGTGTGGTAGACGGCCGTCATGAAGGCGACCGCGCCAAGTCCGTAGATCACGGCGACGATCAGCCCCGACCAGCCGGGTATGAGCTGCGGCGCATCCTTGCTGTACGCGCGCCAGACGGCCCACATGATCAGCGCCGCCGCCAAGGTACAACTGGTGCGCAGCAAAAGGATGGTCCATGCCTCGCCGTGGGCGAGCCGGATCAGTGGAATATCGATGCTCAGCACCAGTCCGCCGATGGCGGTGATCAGGAGGCCTTTCTGGTGATCGGTATGGGAAGACATGTGATCATTCTCGAAATGAAGCGGGAGCAAGGGCTGGCATCCCTGCACACTTCTCCCGCGGGGAGGGCGCAAGACCAGCGTCTTCTTCCTTGAAACACTATTAAGGGTGGGCTCGGGAAAACTGTTTTAGCGACTGACCGCTTCGTGGTCGTAGCGTTCCCAGCCCTTCGGGCCGAGATGCTCCTGCGGCATGAAGCGCATCTTATAGCTCATCTTGCGCGAGCCGTTGACCCAGTAGCCGAGATAGACGTGGGGCAGCCCCATCGCCTTGGCACGGGCGATGTGGTCGAGGATCATGAAGGTGCCGAGCGAGCGGTCCTCGAAATCGGGATTGAAGTAGGAATAGACCATCGACAGGCCGTCGGCCATTTTGTCGGTCAGCGCCACCGCGATCAGCTCGCCCTGGCCCTTGCCGGTGATGAAGGTGTCGGGGCCGCGGCGCCGGTATTCGATGATCTTGGTGTCGACATGCGTGTCCTCGACCATCATCGCATAGTCGAGCACGGTCATGTCCGACATGCCGCCGCGACGGTGGCGGGCATCGAGATAGGCACGAAACAGCGAATATTGTTCGGTCGAGGGCTGCGCGTCATGCATGGCGCCGACGAGATCGGCATTGTGCTGGGAGACGCGGCGCATGTTGCGGCTGGGCTCGAATTCCTGCGCCAGGATGCGCACCGACACACAGGCCCGGCAGGACTCGCAGGCGGGGCGGTAAGCGATGTTTTGCGAGCGTCGGAAGCCGCCTTGTGTCAACAGGTCGTTCATCTCCGGCGCCTTGTCGCCGACCAGGTGCGTAAACACCTTGCGCTCGAACTGACCCTCCAGATAGGGGCAGGGCGACGGCGCGGTCAGGAAGAACTGCGGCGACTGGGTCGGATGCTGCGTCATCTAATCTTGGAAAGGCTCCTGCGAATCGCCCTACCTTTGGCCCGGTCGTGGAAAAATTCAACAGGATTGTGCTGCCTAAAAGCAATTCCAGGAAAAGTGTGAAGCGGTTTTTCGTCCGGAATTGCGTCCAAACGAACAGCAATTCCAGGAAAAGTGTGAAGCGGTTTTTCGTCCGGAATTGCGTCCAAACGAACAGCAATTCCGGGAAAAGTGTGAAGCGGTTTTTCGTCCGGAGCGGGTCGCCGTTTCCATGAAACGGTGAACCGCTCCAACCGGCCCGCGGCAATCATATTTACGCGCGATCGCTGAGACGGAATGGCGACGGCGGTTGCGGACATGGTCAGATATCGGTGCGGGTGACGACCGTTCCCAAGAGCAGGTCGTGCAGCGTGCGCTTGCGATCCGAGAACAAGGTGACCAGCAGCACCAGCGGCGTCAGGATGACATTGCCGGCCCAGAACAGGACAGAGTGCACCACCGCGGTCATGCCATCGATGCTGCTGCCGTCGAGCTTTTCCAGCCTGATGCCCATGATCCTCATGCCGGTCGTCGCCTGGTCGGTGCTGCCCAGTGTGTTCCAGACATAGAGGATCGCCACCATCGGCACGAGCACGGAAAACAAGGCCCAGCCAAGACCGAAGGTCAAAAGCCCGAGAATGGCGATCAGGATGGCAAACGGGATGGTGAGCAGCGCGACGAAGAAATAGTCGAGCAGGAAGGCGAAGATGCGCCTTGTGCGCACACCGCGATAGGCGCGGGTGTCCTCGAACCTGGTGGCGATGATCTCGCCGTCCAATACGCGTGCGTTCATATCCGTTCCTTCATTGGCATCACAGGGCGATGCCGGCCGCCTTTTCAAATGGTGAGGGCGGCCTGGATTTCAAGGAACGCGCGCCGGTGGACCGGCGCAGTATCAGAAGATGCCGGGGACCAGCCGGTAGCGAACCCGCTCGAGATAGTCGCTATATTCCGGCGTCAGCGCCAGAATGCGCTCTTCGCGCAGGATGCGATGGACCTGGAACAGGGTGATGAACGCGTAGACGGTGAAGTTGTAGATCGAGAAGCTCGACAGCAGGAACAGGATGTGTCCCATCAGGTAGCCGGCATAGATCGGGTGGCGCACATACTGGTAGGCGCCGCCGGTGACGACGCCACGATTGGCCGGCAGGATGGCGAAGGATCGGCCGAGCGACATCTTTCCCCAGATTACCACCCACAGCGCCAGGAACTGCAGTGGCGCTGCAATGTAGAGCGGGACGATGGCGAGACCTGGCTCCAGCGAGATAAGGCCGGAGCCGAAGCCCGCGGTCAGCGAGATGAAGACGGTGAAAGGGCTCCAGTCGCGCACCAGCGGCCGCCGTGCGAAGAGCAGCCAGACAAAGGTGAGCGTCTCGGAAATCAGCAGCATGAGGACGTTGAGCCGGCCGTTGTCGATGACCAGATTGTGCACGCCGCGATAGATGAAGAATGCCGCGACGGCGAGCGCAATGAAACGGAACAGGCCTTCGCGCAGGTCGGTCACAACCGTACTGCTCTGAAGACCGGACCAAAAACCAGTCTCTGCGCCAGGCAGCGCGTCACTTTTGGAAATGGTCAACTCGAACTACCCCGGTGGTTCCCCTCGTCAGGACCATTGCACGCAAGCCTTGCCGTCCGGTTAAGGTTTTGCGGGTTTTTGGTTGCATCGCGCGGATTCGCCTCGCTGCAAGCGAATGGAGCGGTTGAACATGACATTCTTCCCGGTCTAGCTTGCTGCGGCGCACAAAGGGGATCGGGGACATGGATTACGATATGCTCGTCATCGGCAGCGGGCCTTCCGGCCGTCGCGCGGCCGTGCAATCGGCGAAGCTCGGCAAGTCGGTTCTGGTGGTCGACCGAGGCAGGCGCCTGGGCGGCGTCTCGGTGCACACCGGCACCATCCCTTCGAAGACGTTGCGCGAAACGGTACTCAATCTGTCAGGCTGGCGCGAACGCGGCTTCTACGGACGGGGCTACCGGGTCAAGCAGGACATTTCGATTTCCGACCTGGTCGATCGCCTGCACAAGACGCTCGACCATGAAGTAGAGGTGCTGCAGCACCAGTTCATGCGCAACACGGTCAAAAGTGCCCGCGCGGCAGTGAAATTCCTCGGACCGAACAAGGCCAGTCTGACCGCCGACAATGGCGATTACAGCGAAATAGGTTTCGGCAATGCGCTGATCGCGGTCGGCACGAGGCCGCATCGCCCGGCCGATGTACCCTTCGACAAGAAGCGCGTCTTCGACAGCGACGAGATGCTGGAGCTCGATCATCTGCCGCGCACGCTGACCGTGATTGGCGCCGGCGTCATCGGCGTCGAATACGCCACCATTTTCTCTGCCCTCGACGTGCCGGTAACGCTGGTCGAGCCGCGTACCTCCATCCTCGATTTCATCGATCGCGAGATCGTTGACGACTTCATCCATCAGATGCGCGATCGCGGCATGACCATCCGGCTGGGCAGCACGGTCAAGGAGATCGCCTCGAAACCCGACCATGCCGAGGTAACGCTGGCCGACGGCCGCACCATCCGCTCCGAGATGGTTCTCTACGCCGCCGGGCGTACCGGCAACGTCGCCAGTCTCGACCTCGAGGCCGTCGGCATCGAAGCCGATGCCAGAGGCCGCATCAAGGTCAACCCGCACACCTTCCAGACCAGCGTGCCCAACATCTATGCGGCCGGCGACGTCATCGGCTTCCCGAGCCTCGCCTCGACCTCGATGGAGCAGGGCCGGGTCGCCGCCTGCCATGCCTTCGGCGTCCACCTGCCGCCGCCGCCCGAGAGCTTTCCCTATGGCATCTATGCCGTGCCCGAAATCTCCACGGTAGGCCAGTCGGAAGAACAGGTGCGCGAAAGCGGCGCCGCTTATGAAATCGGCCTGGCGCGTTTTCGCGAAACTTCGCGCGGCCACATCATGGGTGTCTCGAGCGGTTTCCTGAAGCTTCTGTTCTCGGTCGAGACACGCCGCCTGCTCGGCGCCCACATCGTCGGCGAGGGCGCTACCGAACTCATCCATATCGGCCAGGCGGTGATCAATCTCGGCGGCACGGTCGACTTCTTCGTCAACAACACCTTCAACTACCCGACGCTGGCCGAAGCCTACAAGATCGCCGGGCTCGATGCCTGGAACAGGATGGGGCGGGGATAGGCAGACACAGGCGAAGCTCTGCCTGCATGGCAGGGATATGTGAGTAGTGTCTCAGTTTGAATTTTAACCAGCCGCCTATACTGACATTCAGCCAAGGCCCGTAATGTGCTATGACTCGTCCCATGGGGAAGAAGGCGAAAAAGAAGCAAAAGCACGCGGTTGAACTTTCGATAGAAGCTGAGTTGGAAGCGGAAGCCGCCTACTATGCCCGCAAGTGCGGGATTACCGTCCAGGAAGCCGCGCAGATCATCCGGGAGGCCCACAAGCCGAAGCTCTCAATTGTCCAGAAGAAATAGGGGACCGGCTCAGCCGGGTCGCGCCGCCTCATCCCGCGGCGCCGGCCTTGCAAGAAGCAGCGGCAGGCATAGCGCGTAGAGTGCTGCGCCCGCGATCCACACCAGGCCGGGAAAGAAGGCGCGCGTGCGGAAATAGAGCATGGCGATAGCGAGGGGGCCGACCACCGAAACCAGGCTCATCAGCGAGGTGAGCACGCCTTGCAGGCGACCCTGGTGATCTGCGCCGATGCGTGCGGTGAGCAGCGACTGAAGCGCAGGCGAACCGATGCCGCCGAGGCAGAACAGTGGCAGCAGCGCGAAGGCCATCCAGCTTTGCCAGGCCAGCGCGATCGAGACATAAGCGATGCTGTCGGCGAGGATAGCGATCAGCAACGTGCGCCTTTCGCCCCAACGCTCCGCGATAGGGCCCGCGACGAACCCCTGCGCACCGGCGTGGAACAGGCCGAACAGCGCTAGCGAGATGCCGACGGTGAACAGGTCCCAGCCGAACCTGTCCTGGACGTAGAGCACCCAGATCGTGCCGCCGATTTCGCCGACAAGGCCAAGCACGATCATGGCGCCAAGCAGCGGCAGCAGGGCGGGGAAGGTGAAAGCCCAGCGCAGCGGCGCCAGCGGATTGAGCGACGGCATCTCGCCTGGACCGACGGCGCATTTCGGCTCGGGCAGCAGGAAGAAGGCGAGGAACAGGTTGAGACCGTTGAGGGCGGCGGCGGCCAGGAATGGCGCGCGCAGCCAGATGTCCCCCAACACGCCGCCGAGCGCCGGGCCGGCGATGAAACCGACGCCGTAGGCCGCGCTCAGATGGCCGAAGCCGCGGGCACGGCGGTCTTCCTCGGTCATATCGGCGATGAAGGCAGAGGCCACTGCCATGCTGGCGCCGGTGATACCGGCAAGGATGCGGCCGGCAAACAGCAGCGACAGCGATGGCGCAAAGGCCATGAACAGGTAATTGACCATCGATCCCGCCAGCGCCAGGAGCAGCAGCGGTCTTCGACCATAACGGTCCGACAGCGCGCCAAGCAACGGCGAGAAGACCACCTGCATGGCGGCATAGGACGACAGGAACGCGCCGTAGATCCAGCCGATGTCATCGACGTGGCCGACCTCGCGCAGCAGGCCGGGCAGCACTGGCATCACCAGACCGATGCCGACGGCATCCATCGCCATGACCATCAGCACTATGAGATAGGCCCTTTTCACAACCGGCCACTTTCTGTTAATTTATCATCGATAAAGTGGCGCTTATCATTGATAAGGAAACAGGGCAAGTCGTGAAACTGAGCAGGGCGCAGATTGTCGACGTGGCTCTCGATCTGTTGAACGAGGTCGGTATCGACGCGCTGTCAACGCGCCTGCTGGCGCAGCGGCTGACGGTCCAGCAGCCTGCGCTCTACTGGCATTTCAAGAACAAGCGCGCCTTGCTTGATGCGATGAATGAAGAGATGCTGCGACGCGGCCACAGGCACCGGATGCCGATGCCCGGCGAAAGCTGGCAGGATTTCGTGCGCAACAACGCGCGCAGTTTTCGCGGTGCGCTGGTCGCCTTTCGCGATGGCGCGCGGGTTCATGCCGGCACCGAAGCCGAGCCGGGAGAACTCGAACGTTTCGAGCAATTGCTGCATTTTCTGGGCGATGCCGGTCTTACCCCGGTCATGGCCCTGGAGCTGATGATGTCCATCGGACGCTATACGGTGGGTTGCGTCCTCGAAGAACAGGCCGCCTATCCGGATGGTCCCGGCCGTGGCGCCGCGTTGGACGCCGCGGCGAGCGGCTTTCCGCTGTTGAGCGCCGCTCTCGCTCACCACAGAGCCGGCGGCCACGAGGCGCTTTTCGAAAGCGGGCTGGCCCTTATGATTGCCGGGACGCAAGCACGCATTGCCGGCGGGCGACGAGTCGCTCCGAGACGATCGCGCGTGATCAGGCGACCGGTGCCGTGAGCCATTGCCGCACGATCGCGGCATCCGTGTCGCCGAACTCATGCCCGGAGGCGAC
The DNA here is from genome assembly GCF_041355295.1 of Mesorhizobium sp. RCC_202. Classification (NCBI taxonomy): domain Bacteria; kingdom Pseudomonadati; phylum Pseudomonadota; class Alphaproteobacteria; order Hyphomicrobiales; family Phyllobacteriaceae; genus Mesorhizobium; species Mesorhizobium sp. RCC_202. The sequence goes on along the minus strand of NZ_JBFUPO010000009.1, from coordinate 315,257 downwards.
GATGCGCGCGTCGATCTCGGCGCCGCGCTGGCTGAACAGCGTCACCAGAGCAGGCGCGTAGGGGCCATAGGTCTGGTCGGCCGCGCCGGCGATGATCAGCACGCGTGTACCGTGCAGGTCCACCGCAGGCGGATCGTCGAGCACCGGCATCGCGCGCAGCAGGGCCGCCCGCCTCACAAGCCCGGGGTTGAGCAGCAGAAGTGTCGAGACGACATTGGCGCCGTTCGAGTAGCCGAGAAAGGTCGCTCGGTTGAGGTCGAGGCCATGTCGCTTCGCCGCTTCGGCCGCAAATTGGGCATAGGCGGCGGTCTCGTTGCGGATGCTTGCCTGCTTGAAACGGGTTGGCGTGATGCGCTCGAACCAGCGAAAGCCGTCATCCTGGGGGACGCGGCCCCGCGCCGCGATCAATGTCGCGTCAGGCGAGATCTTCCTCGCCAACGGCAGCATTGTCGTCTCGTCCACACCCGATCCATGCAGGACAAAAAGGCATTCGCGGTTCGGCTTTGCTGGCCTCACCAGACGGTAGCGAAAGGCAAGATCGTCGCGCAGGGCACTGTTTTCGTCTGTATATTCGGACACACTCACATCCATTTGATTCTATGAGAGATTCGTTGATTTGCCGGCTTCAAAACAGAATATTTTCCCGCTCCGCGAAAGTTGATTGAACCAGGCGCATTTCAGACCGTTTCAGCGCCGATATCTTCCCGTCGGGAGGAATCGAAGCGGTGCGCCCCGGGGGTCGCATTGCTGGATACGAACACCAGCTCTGAGGCCTTTTGTCGATGACCACCCCTGTTTCCAACGCTCGCGACACGCGTATCGATGTGCTGCGCGCGCTCGCGCTCCTTACCATTTTCGTCGATCATGTTCCCGGCACGATCTTCGAAAACGTGACCTACAAGAATTTCGGCTTCTCCGACGCGGCGGAGGCCTTCGTGCTGATCTCGGGTATTTCGGTCGCGCTTGCCTATGGCACCAAGTTCAAGCCGGGCGGCCGATTGCTTCCGACCCTGAAGATGTGGCGGCGGGCCGGCGTGCTCTACGTCACCCATATCGTCATCACCATGGTGGTGATCGCGCTGTTCTGTGCCGCGGCGGTGTTCGCGCACCGGCCGGAAATGCTGACCATGATCAACATCGAGCCGCTGATGAAGAACACGCCGCAAGTGCTGCTCGGCATCGTCACGCTCGGCCATCAGCTCGGCTACAACAACATCCTGCCGGTCTACGCGGCGCTGCTCCTGGCCGCGCCGGCGTTCATCCTGTTGATCAGCTGCAGGCCGGTGTTGGCGCTGACGCTGTCGGGCCTGCTGTGGCTGGTCGCCGGCATTTGGCAGATCGCGCCGCCGAATTATCCGGAGCCGGGCCTGTGGTTCCTCAACCCGCTGTCCTGGCAGTTCCTGTTCAACATCGGCGTTGCCGGCATGCTGCACGTCAAGCGCGGTGGCAGTATCCCGGTCAACCGCTGGCTGGTCGGTGCCGCCGGCATCTATGTCGTCGGCGCGGCGATCTGGGTGCACAGCCCGCTCTGGGGGCAGATCACCTGGTTCAACCTGCCGATCGTGATCGGCGGCTTCGACAAGACCTTCCTGTCGCTGCCGCGGCTCATGCACATCCTGTCCGTGAGCTACCTGATCGTGGCGCTGCCGGCGGTATCTAATATCTTCCGCGCCCGGCCCGACAATCCGCTGGCGATCCTCGGCAAGCGGTCGCTGCCGGTGTTCATCGCCGGCACGCTGCTCGCCATGGCCGCGCAGGCGCTGAAACTGATCAACCCCGGCGGGATCGCCTATGACACGCTGCTGATCGCGGCCGGCATCGCCATGCAGTTCGCGCTTGCGCTCTATCTCGAATGGCTTGCTGGTCTGAACCCGACCCGGACCACACCGGTGCGCGAGGAGCCCGCGCGCGCCGTATTCGGCGCGCGGCCGGCGCCGGCGAGGATGGGAGGCTACTGATGGCGCTTAGATGTTTGATTTTGGCGAAGGCCTGCTCGATCTGATTGACGTGCGGGGAGTAGGGCGGCAGGGAACCAGAGAGCTATGGCGATCGGTCGTTTTGAGTTTACCTGTCGGCGTCAGTCAGTCGGCCAATTCAAGGCAAGGGCAACGCAAACGAGCGAACGGCCGCGGCCAGAAGCCTGATGCTTGGGCCGATCGCGCTGTCAGCGATACGCCCGTAGCCAATGAACAGCCGGCGCGGCCCTGAGGCGTTCTCGGTATAGCGACCGAGACCCTCGGTCGCGAGACCTCGATCTCGCAAGAAGGCAACGACGCCGGCTTCGTTCGCGGCGGTGAAGTGCGGGGGCAAGCGCACCGTGACGTGAAGTCCCGCGGCCGCGCCTTCGATGCTGAGCTCGGGAAGTTCGCGCTTGAGGAATCCGAGAAGAAGGTCGCGGCGATCACGGTAGATGCGGCGCATCTTCCGCAGGTGCCGATCATACGCTCCGGTCTGCATCAGATGCGCGAGCGCATCCTGTTCAATGCGCGGTGAGCCCTCCTTCCACCGGCGCAGTTCCGCGTCCATCGGCGCAACCAGGGGCGGCGGCACCACCAGCCAACCGAGCCTCAAAGCGGGCGCCAGCGTCTTGCTTGCTGTTCCCGCGTAGATCACGCGGTCGGCGGCGAGGCCCTGAAGCGCGCCGACCGCCGCCTGATCGTAGCGAAACTCGGCGTCATAGTCGTCCTCGAGCACATATCGGTCCTGTTCCTCGAGCCATTTGACGAGACGTTGGCGCCGGCTTGCACTGAGCACCCCACCGATCGGGAACTGGTGCGAAGGCGTGATCAATGCCCCCTCTGCGGCGGTCGCGATGAGCTGGTCGACGTCGATTCCGTTCTCGTCCACTGGAACGGGCACCCTGATGAGCCCGGCTTTATCGACGGCGATCCAATCGCTGTAACCCGGGTCTTCCACCGCCACCCGGCGGACCCCGACGGCCTGCAAGACCACGCAGGCCAGCGCCCGCCCTTCGGCGAAGCCGCTGGTTATGAAAATGCGAGTCGGATCCGCGACCAACCCGCGAACCCGGCCCAGATAATCCGCAAGCGCGGACCGCAAGATCGGGCTTCCTCTGAGATCGCCGTAGCCAAGATCGCTCGCCGGAAGTGCATTCAGAGCTATCCGAATCGCGCTGGCCCAAGCCTTGCGCGGGAACAGCCCGACGTCGGGCATCGCCGGTCGCAGATCAAAGCGGACAGGCTTTTCGGGAAGCGTTTCCTTAGCTGGTGAAGCAACGTGCGCGGCCCCAGCCGCCACGACTGGCCTGGCTCCTCGCCGTAGCGTCAAAAATCCTTCCGCAGCGAGCTGAGAATAAGCCTCCACGATAAGTGGCCGGGAAACCCCGAGCTGCACAGCCAAGGCGCGCGTCGAAGGGAGACCGACCCCCGCGCGTAGGATGCCTTCGCGGATTTGCCTGAGCAGCCCGCGGCGGAGCTGGCTTCCGAGGCTCTCGCCGCTCTGCCGATCAAGCTCCAGCGCAAGGTCCGTGATTAGACTGGTCAACTAAAAAGGCGCCAATGTGGTCATGTCGACCAGACCAGTAACACGTTAGATCGCTGTTGGACACCAGCCAGGAGAAAACAGATGACGACCACAGCAATTTTCGCGGTGCCAAAGCAGACCACGGTCGAACCGATCTTCACGGCACCCATGCTAGGCATGGTGGGCGTGATGCTATCAGCCATGAGCAGCTTCTATCTGCTCCTCTCGGCCATCCCGGCGCTCGCGGCGAGTCTTGGCGGTCCGTCCGCCGCGGGCGCAGCGACCGGCGTTCTCATGGCGGCGACCATCGCTGGGGAAGTCGTCGCGCCGCGAATCGTCGCTTCCTGCGGTCGCAAGGTCGCGCTCGCACTGGCGCTCGTTGTCCTCGCGATTGCGTGCCTGGCTGCTTTGCCGTCATCGCTGGCGCTGATCCTCGTGAACTGCGTCGCCCGGGGTATGGCCCTTGGCGTCTTGCTGGTCGCCGCCTGCGGCATTTCGGTCCAGTTGGCTCCGCCATCACGCCGAGCTGAGGCTATGAGCCTCTATGGGGTGGCGTCCGCCGTCCCTGCTATCCTTGCCGTGCCGCTTGGCCCTTGGGTGCTGATCCACCTCGGCCCGTCTGGAACGGCATTGGCTGCCGCGAGCCTAGCCCTTGCCGCGCTCGCGGCCACGGTGGTCCTCCCCGCGAATATTCGCGTCGGGGAGCAGCAGGATCACAGCCTGCCTCATTGGCGAGCAGCTGCGTCGCCGGCGCTGTGTCTTGCCTGCGGTGCGGTTCTCGTGGGCGCGGCAGTGACCGTTGTGTCGCTTGCGCACCCGGAGGCCAGCGATAGCTCGATCATGTTCGGGCTGTTCCTCCAGGGCGCCGGTGCGGCGTTCACACGCTGGGCATCGGCTCGCCAAATCGATCGAAAGGGGGCAACCGCTGCGACGCTGACCGGTCTTGCGAGCTGCGCAATCGCTGCAGTCTGCCTGTCAATTCACGCCGAGGCCGCGATGCTCGCAGGAATGCTGCTGAGCGGAATGGCCTTCGGAGTGCTGCAGAGCGCGACGCTGGCAGACCTGCTCGCCCGCGTCGGACCCTCAAACGCAGATGGCGCGGCGGCATTGTGGAACGTGGCGTATGACGCGGGACTGGGCGTTGGCGGCCTCGCCGTTGCAGCGCTTGCGACATCGATCGGATTCAGCGCCGCCTTTGCCGTCACGGCCGTTTCATTCGCGTTCGTCACGGTTCTTTCTGTCAAGCGAAAGAACAGGATATCGCAATGCTGAGGCGTCAATTGCCGGGCGCGATCATCGCGAGCGCAGCATCCGAATTGCAGGGTCACGGCGGGCACTACACGCTCACAAAGCCTGAATTGGCAACCACCTATAGAAGTCAAGGATTCCGCAAATGAGAAAGTTGATCGAAAGTACGCTGATGTCGCTGGACGGGGTGGTCGGCTCGCCGTGGACCTGGACCGGGTCGTACTGGGACGCAGAGAGCCGCGGCCATGCGCTCGCCGCGCTGGACCGCTACGACGCGTTCCTGTTCGGTCGCGTCACCTACGAGACGTTCGCGGCGACCTGGTCGCAGGCGAGGGGCGACGCCTACCTCGACCGGATCAACGCGATGCCGAAGTACGTCGCCTCGACGGTCCTGCGCGAGACGACCTGGAACGCCACGCTGCTCATGGGCGACGTCGTCGAGGAAATCCGCCGCCTCAAGCAGCAGCCGGGCAAGGATCTCGTCAAGTACGGAACCGGCAAGCTGGATCGAACGCTGCTCGGGCACCACCTCATCGACGAGATCCAGGTCTGGATCATCCCGGTGATCGTCGGGAAGGGGCAGCGCCTCTATGACGCGATCGACCCTGCAAGCGTCAAGCTCAAGCTCGAGGCGCAAAAGGTGTTCGGCAACGGCTCCGTCCTGCTGACCTACGTTCCGGAGCGATGATGACCAGCTGGCGCGGGCCAGTGGAGTCGGTCAACCCGCTAAGCGCCTCGGCGCGCGCTGCCGCTGCCGCGGCCGGGCCGAAAGCGCGCCCTTGCGAGCTTGCTTTCCTTCGGTTGATGCTGACAGCTTCGCCAAGTCGGCCGGAATCTCCCGGCAGGCGGTTAAGGCCTGCCAGAGCGTGGCAACTGGCGAGCAGGTTGAGTGGACGAACTCTTTCTTCGACATCGTGCGATAGCCAGGGCGCTTCGCCACTACATGGAAACGGCGAAGCGCTATAACTCTTTGTTTTTACGCAATTCCGGACGGAGGGTTACGGCGAAGTCGCCGAACTTAACCGCTCACCCTTTTCCTGGAATTGCCCTAGCCTTTTCGGGCAGGCCCGCTCGAGCCTCTGACGACAAGCTCGACGCCCATCGTCTCGCGTCGCACCGCGCCGTCATGGTCGAGGATCATACGCGCGGCCCGGCGGCCGATCTCGGTGATCGGCTGTGCGACCGTGGTCAGCGGCGGCGTGCACAGCGCGCCGTCAGGCACGCCGTCGAAGCCGACAATGGAGACATCGCCCGGGGCGCTTAGACCCTGCGCTTTCAGCCAGTCGATGGCAACAAGCGCCATCCTGTCGGACATCGCCAGGATCGCGGTCGGCGGCTCGCCGGCGGCGAAGATCGCCTCGAGCCCGGCCTTCGTGCTCGTCTCCTCGTTCTCGGTCTCGTAGACCGGGATCCTCGCCGTATCGATGCCGAAGCGGGAAAGCTCCTCGAAATAGCCAGCAAGGCGGTCGCGCGTTCCCGTATAGCGCGCGCTGCGCACGATTTCGGGCGTGGCAAAGCCGGTGCGGCCGTCGGCAAAGGCCAGCGACAGCACGGCGAAGCGGCGATGGCCTAGATCGGCCAGATGGCGCGCCGCAAGCCGCGCGCCGGCGACATTGTCGACGCCGATTGCCGAAACTGTCTCGTCGTCGAAGCCGAGTTCCAGCGCCACGAAAGGCAGTTTGCGTTCGCGGGTCAGGTCGACGAGGCGCGAGCCGCCTTCAATGCAGAACAGGACGAAGCCGTCGACAAGCGCACTCTGGACGTTCCAGGCAAGCTTTTCCTGGTTGGCGGCCGAGACCAGCGCGATGCCGGCGCCGGTGGCGTCGCAGGCTTGCGAAATGCCGGCCATCATGACACGGGCGAAGGGATCGTCGAAGAAGTAGGAGAGGGGCTCCGTGGTGGCGACGCCGATGGCGTTGACCTTGCCGGCGCGCAGCAGGCGGCCTTTCGGATCTGGCCCGGCATAGCCCATCTTCTCCGCCATCGCCTTGACCCGTTCGCGCACTTCGGCGCGCACGATCTCCGGTCGACTGAAGACATTCGAGGCCGTGCCATGCGAGACGCCGGCGGCCTTGGCGATGTCCGCCAGCCGGATGGGCCTGGCCTGGCCTTCGATTAGTGACGCCATGTCGATCCTCCGAATCCGGTCACATCACGAACATGACCTTGGAATTGTCGCAGGTCATCTAACATTTTTCTTGTATCGATTCAAATTTCGCTTGACTTAAAAGGTATCAGGGTTATGATTTGAATCGATCCAAGGTCTCGTTTCGGCGAGGTCAGTTTTGAAGGGAGGGTGCCATGCATCCGGTCAGTTATCTGTTCGAAGACATCTACCGCAACGATTGGGGCATCGCCTCGAGGACCGCAAGTGAAAGACGCCGCGGTTGGGCGAACCCATGGAGACGCGAACCGCGCCTCGTTGTGGAGCGCAAGCGCGCCTAGACGGCAGCTATCTTTCACGCCGATCGATTGAATCGATCCAATATCTTAAGGAGGCAGCCATGCATCCGATTGGTCACCTGTTCCAGGATGTCTATCGCAACTACTGGGGTATCACGCCGTCGACCGAACGGCCGGAACGCCGCCGTGCCGCGAAGCCGGCCCCGCGCAAACTGCGCATGGGCCGCAAATAGCCCGGAAGGCTCAGCGGCGAGGGCGCCACAGCGCCGAGACGGCGATCGCCAGCCAGCCGGCGATCAGCAGCGTGCCGCCGATCGGCGCCGACATCGGGAATAGCCGCGCGCCGAGAAAGTCGCGGGCGATGAGGTCGCCCGCAAAGAGAAGCAGGCCCGCAAGCAGAACGAGACTGGCAATCCTGAGACAGCGGTTGCCGCCGGCAAGGCCGACGGCGAGGAACACCGGCGCATGCATCAAAAGGAAATTGGCCGCCGTGCCGGTGAAGGCGCCGCCGCGATGCGCGGCTGCCGCCGACAGCGCTACACCCGCCGCGCCGACCAGGCCGCCTGCCAGCACAAGCAGGCGGCTGCCGTCGTTCCCAGGTTTCTCGAAAAGGCTCATGGGGCGCTCCGTCGTGGCTTGCGGGGAGCCGTCAGGATTCGCCGGCCTCCAGCAGCATATGCCGCGCTCGCCGCGACTGGACAATCCAATTGTAGACAGCACCCAGAGCCATCAGCACCGATGTGCCGAGAAACACCGCTCGCATGCCGAAGTGACCGCCGACGAAGCCGCCCGACAACGGCCCAGCGACCTGGCCGACATATTGCGCCGAGATCGCCAATCCGAGCACATTGCCGCCGACGCCATCCGGGATGTTGTGGCGGATGACGCTGGTGATGCAGGGCAACAGCCCGCCCAGCGCAAGGCCCATCAGGAAGCGCAGGCCGATCAGTTGCCAGCTATCGGTAACGAAGGCTTGCGGAATGAGCAGCAGAGCCGATACGGCGAGAGCGCCGACCACGACGTTCCAGTGGCCGACGCGGTCGGCGAGCTTGCCGAGCCACGACGACGACAAAATGGTGCCGAGCGCGGCCGCCGACATCACGACGCCGGCGACCATCGTCACCTCGCTCTGGTCCTCGATGAGCTGCTGTACATAGACCGTGATGATCGGTTCGATCGACATGTTGGCGAAGGCGAGCAGCATGCCGGTGGCCAGCATCGCCACGATCGGCCGCTTGTCCGGGATCTGTGACCAGCCGCTCCTTGGCTTCGCAGCCAAGATCGGCTTGGGCGCCGGCGGATTCTCCTTGATCAGGAAGGTCGTCGCGAGGAAAGCGAGGAAGATCACGCCGCCCGACAACAGGAAGGTCGCGCGGATGCCGATCAATGGCGGCAGCAGGCCGCCGAGCAGCGGTCCGACCAGTGACCCGGCGGTGATGCCGGCAGCCAGAACGCCCAGCGCCCGACCGGAGCGCTCCTTCGGCGTCTGCATGGCCACCAGGATCGTCGATCCCGACGAATAGCCGCCGGCAAAGCCGATCAGCAGCCGCAGCAACACCAGTTGCAATACACTCTGCACCATGCCGGTCAGCGACATGCAGATCGCCATTCCGAACGAGGCGCGCACCAGCATGACCTTGCGCCCGTAGCGGTCGCCGAGCCGTCCCCATAAAGGGGCGACCAGCGCCGCGGCAAAAAAGGTCGCGCCATAGGCTATGCCCGACCACTGCACGATTGCCGCATGGCCTTCGGCACGGAGCTGCTCGACGTAAAGCGGCAGGAACGGCAGCAGCAGCGTCATGGCGATAAGCGTGCTGAACGAGCCGGCGAAGCAGACGGCAAGGTTGCGCCGCCAATGGATATTGTAGCCGCTCTGTTCGGAAGCTTGCTCGGTCATGTCACGCCTGCCGGGTATCCGGGTTGTTGTGCATACCATTTTGGTATACCAACTTGGTATCCGTCATGAACCTCAAGCCGGGCCCTGTCAATGCGGCTCTGGAAAGCAGGACGACAATGTCGCAGATGCTAAGTGTCGAAAAGCAGCTTCGCGAAATGATCCTCGGGTTGGAGATCGGTCCGGGCGAAAGGCTGACCGAACGCTGGATCGAAAGCCAATTCGGCGCCTCGCGCACGCCTGTGCGGGCTGCCCTGATGCGTTTGGAAACCGAAGGGCTGGTTGGCCGGGATGGGCGCGGCTGGACGGCGGCGCCGATCAATCTCTCCGAGCTCGCGCAGATCGCCGTTTATCGCGAGGCGGTCGAGGTTGCGGCGGTCAGGCTGACGGCGGTGCTCGAGGACCGCAGCGGCGTCGACGTGATCGCTGCCATGCTGGATTCTTGCGATGCCGAGACGCCGCGCGAAGAATGGCACCGCGTCGGCATGGATTTCCACATCGAGCTGGCCAGGCTTTCCGGCAACGACTTCCTGTTGCGCGCCGTGCGCGACGCGATGACCAGGCTGTCGCGCGCCCGCTGGTTGGAGGTGCGCGACGAAGCGGCGCTCAGCCGCGCCTGGGCGCAGCACCACGCCATCCTCGCTGCCGTCCGAGCTGGTGATGCCGATGCGGCGGCAAGACTGCTATCGGCGCATATTTCCGGCAGCCGCGATCGCCTCGTCACCTCGTTGCGCGATGATCGCCGCAGCCTGCGCGCCAGGGGTTTTGCCGTGGTTGCGGCCTGAGGATAAGACCGACATCACGAAGCCTGCGGCGTTAGCGGGCTTGCAACATGAGCGACACAATGCTGTAGGAGGGATGGAGACCGGCGCTAACAGCCGTCGACCGTTTGTGTTGAACCGCACGCATGGCCACCATTTCACGCACTGCAGCAAAACTGTTTTACTATGCGCGCAATGCCGCGCGCGACGCTGCCCCTCAGGCCATGTTCCGCAGCCGTCTGGCCGTGCGGCTTGAGCAGGCCAGGCTCTCGGGCGAGACGGTTCGCAAACGGTTGAACTACTATAACAAGCTGACGACGTCCTTCGTCCCGAGCCCGGCTGCCATCCCCGCCGGCAAGGTGCCGTTCTCGGCCTCGATGTATTATTACGACCTCAAGGAATTTGCCCGCTACTTCGATCCCGGCCTGCGGATCGATCTCGAATTCGGTGACGTCGTCGGCGTTCCGGAGATCCCGAGGATCGTCAAGGACCGGCCGATTGTCGAAGGCAACGAGAACGGCGTGTTGATGAAGCTCAACAAGTTTCGTCATTTCCACATGCCGCCAGACAGCCAGCCTTTCGCCGCCAAGCGTTCGATGGCGGTCTGGCGCGGTCATTTCAACAACCCGATCCGCATGCGTTTCATGGAAGCGGTGGGAAGTCTGCCGATCGTCGATGCCGGTTCGCCGAAGCCCGATGCGCCTGACCAGTACCGTAAACCATTCCTCAGTATCGATGAGCAGCGGCGCTACCGCTACATCGTGTCGCTCGAAGGCAATGATGTCGCGACCAACCTCAAATGGATCATGAGCTCGAACTCGCTCTGCCTCATGCCGCCGCCGACCTACGAGACCTGGTTCGAGGAAGCGCGGATCGAGCCCAACGTACATTACGTGCCGCTGGCGCCGGATTTCTCCGACCTGGCGGACAAGGTGGCCTATTTCGAAAAACATCCGGCGGAGGCGCAACGCATCACCGCCGCGGCCAACGCCTATTGCCGGCAATTCGGCAACGAACGGGACGAGCAGGCGATCTCGCTGCTCGTCCTCTACAAATATTTCGTGCTCAGCGGCCAGATCGAGCCCGACCCGGAAGTCTGGCGCTACATCGCCGGGTAAACCGCGCGATTAAATATCGCTGCGGTCGAGCACCAGATCGGCGGGGCTGAAACGATCCCTGGCCGTGAACTGCTGGTGCCAGTAGGGATAAAGCACCGGCGGCCGGCTGACGGCATCGAGACGCAGGCGCTCGTCGAGCGAGAGCGTCAGGCTTGCCGCGGCGAGATTGTCCTTGAGCTGGGCCTCGTTGCGGGCGCCGATCACCAGCGACGAGACCGCCGGGCGGCCTAGCAGCCAGGCAAGCGCCACTTGCGCGGCCGACACGCCGCGTGCCTTGCCGATTTCGACCAGCACATCGACGATCCGCCACAGACGATCCTCGTCGCGGATCGGCGGTTCCGACCAGCCGCCAATCTGGCGCGCGGTCGGGCTGTCGCGACGATACTTGCCGGAGAGCAGGCCGCCGGCCAGCGGGCTCCAGACCAGCACGCCGAGGCCCTGATCGACCGAGATCGGCAAAAGCTCGTATTCGGCTTCGCGCGCTTCCAGCGTGTAATGGATCTGCTGGGTGACGAAGCGCGGCTGGTGTTGGGCGTCGCTGATGCCCAGCGCCTTCATCACCTGCCATCCCGAATAGTTGGAGCAGCCGACATAGCGGACCTTGCCCTGGGCAACCAGCGTGTCGAGCGCTGCAATAGTTTCCTCCAGCGGTGTCGTACCGTCCCATTCGTGCAGGAAATAGATGTCGATGACGTCGGTCTTCAGCCGCTTCAGGCTTTTCTCGCATTCGCGGATCAGATGGTGGCGCGACAGGCCTTCATCATTGGGTCCGGTGCCGATCCGCATGCGCGCCTTCGAGGCGATGAGCACGTCGTTCGGGCGCTTGCCGGCCAGCGCCTCGCCGATGATCTCCTCCGACAACCCGTTGGAATAGACATTGGCGGTGTCGATGAGGTTGATGCCGGCGTCTATGCAGGTGTCGATGATGCGCCTGGCTTCCGAAAGATCCGAGTTGCCGACGGCGGCGAACGGTCCGCTGCCGCCGAAGGTCATGGTGCCGAGCGTCAATGTCGAAATTTTCAAGCCGGAACGGCCCAGCGTGCGGTATTCCATGTCAGTCCTCGCGATTTCATTTTGGAGAGGCGCCGTGGCGGGCGCCGGCAAAGAGGCGAGGGGATTTGTAGGACAATTCCCGCGGTTTGTCGCCCCGCTATCGATACGGGTCGATCACAGTCAGCAATCTGGGCCGAATACCACAGGCTTGCAATAAAACCGTCATTGCGCGTCTGTATCTCAGTCGGCTTACGGAGTTGCGTGTCCGGCCTTGCTGGTGTGGCACCCGTAATGAAGGCGGCTAACAGGTAGGCGGAGCAACGCGATGAACGAAGTGAAACCGAATTCCGGGGCTAAGGACTGGCTGGAAGCCGAGCTCGAGGACACGCTTGACGAGGACTATGAGCTCGAGCTTTCCGAGCCCGCGCTCTCCCTCGAGATTTCCAAGATCTACAAGAAGTCGCATCCGCCCTCCATGGACCGCATGACCTATTTCCGCGAGCTGCTCAGGCTGCAGTCGGAATTGATCAAGCTGCAATCCTGGGTCGCCTATCACAAGAAGAAGCTGGTGGTGATCTTCGAGGGCCGCGACTCCGCCGGCAAGGGCGGCGTCATCAAGCGCATCACCCAGCGCCTCAACCCGCGCATCGCCCGTGTCGTGGCGCTGCCGGCGCCGACCGAGCGCGAGAAGTCGCAATGGTATTTCCAGCGCTATGTGCCGCATCTGCCGGCCGGCGGCGAGATCGTGCTGTTCGACCGCTCCTGGTACAACCGCTCCGGCGTCGAGCGCGTGATGGGTTTCGCCAACGCCGATCAGGTCGATGAGTTCTTCCACGACGTGCCCGAGTTCGAGCGCATGCTGGTGCGCTCCGGCATCACGCTGGTGAAATACTGGTTCTCGATCACCGACGAGGAGCAGCAGATGCGCTTCCTGATGCGCATCCACGATCCGATGAAGCAGTGGAAGCTGTCGCCGATGGACCTGCAGTCGCGGGTGCGCTGGGAACAGTACACCAAGGCCAAGGAGGAGACTTTTGCCCGCACCAACATTCCCGAGGCACCATGGTTCATCGTCGAGGGCAACGACAAGAAACGGGCCCGACTGAACTGCATGGCCCACCTGTTGCAGCAACTGCCTTACGAAGAGGTGCCGCACGAGGAAATCACGCTGCCGGAACGCGTCTTCAATCCGCAATACGAGCGCCAGGTGCTGCCGCGCGAGCTGTACGTGCCGGAGAAGTATTGAGCGACTTTTCCTTCTCCCCGTTCACGGGGAGAAGGTGCCCGAAGGGCTGATGAGGGGCGGCGCCGGCGTTGGCAATTGAGCCTTAGTTCGCCGCCAATTGGTAGCTTTCGCCAGTCTCCAACCGGCAGCGCTGCCCCTCATTGCCCTGCCGGGCATTTCTCCCCGTATAGTGACGGGGAGAAAACGCTGTAATTACCCCCGCCCGATCATCACATGCGTCGCATCGGCCGTCGCGATCTGCCCTGTGCAGCGATAGCCGAGCTTCGGCATATCGAGGCCGGCGAAAAGATGTTCGCCCGAGCCGAGCAGGACCGGCGAGATCGCCAGGTGCATCTCGTCGATGAGCTTCTCCTGCAGATATTGCCGGACCGTCGAAACGCCGCCACCCACCCGCACATCCTTGTCGCCGGCCGCGGCTTTCGCCTGCTCGAGCGCCGAATGGATGCCGTCGGTGACGAAGTAGAAAGTCGTGCCGCCTTCCATGACGATCGGATCGCGCTTGTACTGGGTGAGTATGAACGTTGGCACGTGATAGGGCGGGTTGGCGCCCCACCAGCCTTTCCAGCCGTCGTCCGGCCAGTCGCCGCGGCTCGGGGCGAACATGTTGCGCCCAAGAATCCAGGCACCGACATTCTCGAAGCTGCGCGCCGCAAAGTTGTCGTCGGTGTCGGTAGTGCCGCCGTCCTTGCCGATCACCATCTGGCGAAAAGTGCGAGTGCCGATCATCCATTTATGCAGATTTTCGCCGCCGATGCCGAGCGGATGTTCGAGGGTCTGGTCCGGACCGGCGCCATAGCCGTCGAGCGACAAGGTGAATGCGTTGACACGCAGCTTGGACATCATTGCCTCCTGAACAGATGTAATCTGCAATCAGTGGCCGTCTAGTTTAACTGATTGCGGAAAACAATCAGTTTTCCGCATTCCGCTGCACGCTACGGAAGGCTCCTGACACCAAGTCCGATGGCGGCTTTCGCTGAGGTTGGGTTAGGTCTACCCCCTCAGCATCTCCGCCACCGTCGGCGCGAAATAGGTAAGCACGCCGTCGCAACCGGCGCGCTTCAGGGCAAGCAGCGATTCCAGCATTGCCTTTTCGCCGTCGATCCAGCCATTGGCCGCGGCTGCCTTGATCATCGAGTACTCGCCCGACACCTGGTAGGCGAAGGTCGGCATCTGCAGCTCGTCCTTCAGGCGGCGGATGATGTCGAGATAGGGCAGGCCGGGCTTCACCATCAGCATGTCGGCGCCCTCGGCAATGTCCTGTTCGGCCTCGCGCACGGCCTCGTCGGAATTGGCGTGGTCGATATAGTAGGTCTTCTTGTCGCCCTTGAGCAGGCCGGCGGTGCCGACCGCCTCGCGATAGGGGCCGTAGAAGGCCGAGGCGAATTTCGTCGCATAGGACATGATCGCCACGTCCTGGAAACCGTTGGCGTCGAGCGCGTCGCGGATGGCGCCGATGCGGCCATCCATCATGTCCGACGGGGCGATGATGTCGGCGCCGGCCGCCGCCTGGATGACGGCCGCGGCGGTGACCTGCTCGACCGTCTCGTCGTTGACGATGATGCCGTCGCGCAAAATCCCGTCATGGCCGTGGCTGGTGAACGGGTCGAGCGCGGCATCGGTGATGATGCCGATCTCCGGCACCGCGGCCTTGATGGCGCGGGTGGCGCGGTTGATGATGTTGTCGGGGTCGAGGATGTGCGATCCGGTCTGGTCGCGCAGCGCAAGCTCGACATTGGGGAAGGTGGCGATCGCCGGAATGCCGAGCTTGGCCGCGCGCTCGGCTTCCTTGACCGCGAGATCGATGGTCAGGCGGTAGACGTCGGGCATCGCCGCGATCGGCTCGCGCGTGTTCTTGCCGTCGATGACGAAGATCGGCCAGATCAGGTCGTTCACCGAGAGCTGGTTTTCCTGCACCAGCCGGCGCGACCAGTCGGCCTTGCGCATGCGCCGCAGCCGCCGGCTGCCGGTGATCTCGTCGACGCTGCGCGCGCCGGCAGGCTTTGCCGGCGCGAATTTATTCGTCGCTGGGGTGAATTTGTTCATCGCCAAAACTCGCTTTTTCGGTGGCGCTTTTACCACGCGTTCCCGCCGCTGACCAATGCGACACGATTGTGCCAGAGGTTGAAGCTGCCAATCTCCCCCTCGAGGGCGAGATGCCCGCTAGGGCAGAGAGGGGCGCTGTCCCTCCGTAGCTTTCCGGTTATCAGGGCTGTCCATTCCCCGACAGGATCTGCGCGGCACCCCGCATGGCCACGCGAAACGCCTCGTCGAAGCTGACCCCACGCACCTGCCAGCGATAGGTCTTGCCGCGATTGGCCAACCGCCATTCGGCGATCCAGCCGAGTTCCTTGTCGCTCCATACGATCGAGCCGGCGAGCGCCCGGGCCGCTCCTGCTTTCTTCGCCAGCTCGTCGAGCTTTGCCATGTCGGCCGTGGCGAGCGCCTTGTCGTCGAGGCCGCCGAACTGACTGGCCTTTGGGAATGTGATGTGCATCAGCAATGGAACGGTGGCGTTGGCGAAGGATTCGCGCATCGTTGCGCCCTGATCCTCGTCAGCCGTCAGCACGAAATGCCGCTGGCCCTGCTCGGCAGTCATGAAGACGGCAAGCAGCGGGCGTTCGCCGAGCCAGGGCTTGCTGCCGAGCTGCGCCAGAAGCTTGTCGACCACGGCAGGCTTATAGAGGCAGGTCAGGTCGTGCGGGCGGTCATGCGTGCCTTGCTCGTCATGGATCGGAATGCCTTCCAGCCGGTCATGGTAGCGGAAGGACTGGACGAAATGACCGGCCTTGTCGCGCAGCGCCAGGATCTCCGGCTTCTGCGTCAGCCGCTGGTCGCCCGAGACTTTGACCAGCACCTTGTCCAGGCAATCGCGAAAACCGATCTGCCGGTTGGCCTCACCGGTCCCGGTAACGATGGCCTGCACCTGGTAAAGATCGGAGGCGGCAAAGGCGGACGATCCTCCAAGCCAAAGGAGGCTTAGCAATCCAACAACGAGACGAGAGAATCCAGCCATGTCGATTGCTCGAAAATCCATCGGGCCGCGAGGATGCGGTGCTTTGCCGGTTACCTAACACCTGGCGGGCTTGGCCGCCAGCGGCGGTCAGCAACCATTGACGCATCCCCATGCCACGCTTTAGCACTTCAGTCCCGCCGGCGCGGGGGAGGGATTCTTTCACGATGGATTTTGGCGGCGGCGACGAGATCCGCTTCGAGCGCATGGGCCGGGCCGGCGTCGTCACGCTGACGCGGCCGCAGGCGCTCAATGCCCTGACGCACAACATGGTGAAGGCGCTGTCCAGGGCGCTCGATGCCTGGGAAGAGGACGCGGGCATCAACGTCGTGGTCGTCAAGGCCGAGGGCAGGGCATTTTCCGCCGGCGGCGACCTCCTGCACGTTTACGAAGCCCGCCGCACTGGTAAGCCACCGGTCGATTTCTTCGCCGACGAGTATAGGCTCAACGCTCGCATCGCCCGCTTCAAGAAACCCTATGTGGCGCTGATCGACGGCATCGTCATGGGCGGCGGCGTCGGCATCGCCTTTCATGGCTCGCATCGGGTGCTGACCGAGAACGCGCAATTCGCCATGCCGGAGGTCGGCATCGGCTTCTTTCCCGATGTCGGCGGCAGCCACCTGCTGCCGGACCTCGGCGGCAGCTTCGGCATGTATCTGGCCTTGACCGGGAATCGCATCCGCTATGGCGATGCGCTTTGGTCGGGGCTGGCCACGCACACGATCAAGGCCCAGGATCAGGCAGGCCTGCTCGATGAGCTGGCGGCGAGCAACGATCCGAACGCCGAGTTGCGCGATTTCTTCATCCCAGCCAAGCGCGAGACGGAGCGGCAGGACCTGGATTCGATCGCGCGCCATTTTTCGCAAAACTCGCTCGCGGACATCATCGCCAGCCTGGAGCAAAAGGCAGCCAGCGATGCCTTTGCCGCAAAGACGCTGGCGACGATAAGGACCCGCTCGCCGACCAGCCTTCACGTCGCCTGGCGCGAGATCAGCGCCGGCTCGACGCTGTCGATGGACGAATGCATGAAGATGGAGTTCCGTATCCTCAACCGCATGCTTGCCGGCCATGATTTCTATGAAGGCATTCGCGCTGTGATCATCGACAAGGGCTCGACGCCTGAGTGGCGGCCGTCCAGCCTCGGGGATATCAGCGCGGCCGAGATCGACGCCTATTTCGCGCCGCTCGACCAGGAGCTCGAGCTGTGAGCGAGGTGACCTCCAGGCGCGTGATGCTGCAGCCCTCGACAACCGAGGTGATCTTCGCCTGGTTCCAGCGCGTCATCGCCGGCTACTGTCTCTTATTCGGCATCTTCTACTGGATCCGCCTGATCGGCATCTATCCGGGCGAGCTGTGGCGCTTCGACCTGATGCCGGTGCACTGGCAGGTGGCGGCGGCCATGCTCGCCGTGTTCTTTCCCTTCGCCGCGGCCGGCCTCTGGATGCTGGCATCCTGGGGGCCGGTGATCTGGGTCATCTGCGCGGCGACGGAAACGGTGATGTATGCCGGTTTACCCGAGCTTTTCGGTCATCGGCTGCTGATCGTCGTCTCGCATGCCTGCGTGGCCTTGCTCTACATCGTCTTTCGCGTCACCATATGGATGCAGAAGCGCCAGCTTCGGCAATGAGCATGACGCCGAAAAGTGTGAAGCGGTTTTCGGACCACATCATGCTCCGCTTATAGAGCCAGGCCGGCCTCCAAGGCCGATATTCGCGGCCTGTTTTTGTCCCAAGATCCATTGGCTAAATCTTTAGGTTAATTGTTCTTGCTCGGGTGACCGATCGTTAAGCGTCTTGCGAAACCTCTTACCGGTAAGCTCTTGTTAGCCCTGGCGTTTAAGTCGAATTTTATGAGTATTCGATAGTGTCGCGATCAAGGTGAAAAACAAAAAATCACCAAGGCGACAAACGAGAGGCAAAGACAATGATCAATTCGCGTCCGGCGGCGAAGACCGCAAACGTATCCGACGATCGCCGCGAGGCAATCCGCTCGCTGTACATGGAATCGCTGCAGCTGGTGGAGCGCCTGCACCGCCGCCTGCTTGACGTGATCAAGGACGAGTTCGACCGCAACGGCCGTTCCGACATCAACGCCATCCAGGCGCTGCTGCTCTTCAACATCGGCAATTCGGAGCTGACCGCCGGCGAGCTGCGCTCGCGTGGCTACTATCTCGGCTCGAACGTCTCCTACAATCTGAAGAAGCTGGTCGACCTCGGCTTCATCAACCACCAGCGCTCGCGCATCGACCGCCGTTCGGTCCGCGTCTCGCTGACGCCGAAGGGCAACGAGGTGGCCGACGTCGTCGCCGGCCTCTATGAGCGCCATGTCGGCTCGATCGAGCAGGTCGGCGGCATCAACACCGACGAATTCAAGCAGATGAACCGCGCGCTGCAGCGCCTGGATCGCTTCTGGAACGATACGATCGCTTATCGGATGTAAGCTGACATCAGCGTTCAAGCCGCGCCAAAGAAGCGCGGACGGGGGAAGCAATCAATAAAGGGCCGGTGCTGGAACGCGCCGGTCCTTATTCTTATTCGGGGTCGCAAGGCGCAAAGCTCCGACCAGGGTACAGTGGCACGCTGCCGATGCAAAAAAGCATCGCTCCGCTTCCTTCCACCTTCCCACCACAAGCAAATCGCGAGCCAAGGCCACGTTGCCGCCATAATCACGGTCAATGCGAATGACAGGTGAAGCTGCGGGCCTATGCCCTGCGCTCCTTGGAACCTGCGTGGCGGCAGCGCGTTTCTGGCAGCCGAGCGACGTCGGGTTCATGGTTGGCGAAATGTTAAGTTTGCCGATCCTAGAGTGCGGACAATGCCGCCCGGCCAGCGAATTGAGCGAGAGCGATTAAGCAAAGAATGTCTGCCATGAGAACCAGCCGCCGTTTCTTCCTCACCGGAGCCTCCGCGCTCGCTGCCGCCGTGGTCGCCGGCCAGGCAAACGCGCAGGACGTGATCGGGGACATTCTGAAATCCTCGACCCGCGGCAATTGGGATGACCAGTTCGACGCCCGAGCCAACGACACCAACAAGGTGGCCTCGACGCTGCCTATCTTCAGCCAGCAGACCGTGGCCTTCACCGAACAGGCTGTGGCGCAGTACCAGAACATCGTTTCCCAGGGCGGCTGGGAGCAGGTTCCGGCGACCAAGAAATTGCAGCTCGGCGTCGACGATCCGGATGTGGTGCCGCTGCGCAAGCGCCTGATGATCTCGGGTGATCTGCCGCAGAGCGCCGGCATCTCGACGGCCTTCGATTCCTATGTCGACTCGGCGGTCAAGCGCTTCCAGCTGCGCCATGGCTTGCCGGCCGACGGCGCCATGGGCAAATACACCTATGCGGCGATGAACGTGTCGGCGCAGATCCGTCTCGGCCAGTTGCAGACCAATTTGCAGCGTCTGAAGGAGAAGGCCGGCACGCTGGGCAGCCGCTATGTGCTGGTCGACATTCCGGCGGCGCAGGTCGAAGCGGTCGAGAACGATCGCGTCGTGCTTCGCCATACCGCGATCGTCGGCAAGATCGACCGCCAGACGCCGATCGTGAACTCCAAGATCAACGAGATCATCGTCAATCCCTACTGGAACGCGCCGGTCTCGATCGTGCGCAAGGACATCATTCCGCTGATGCGGAAGGATCCGAACTACCTCAAGGAAAGCCACATCCGCCTGTTTGCGCCGGATGGCAGCGAGGTCGATCCGATGACCATCGACTGGTCTACGGACGATGCCGCGAAATACCGCTTCCGCCAGGACCCGGGCAACAACAACGCCATGGCCTCGGTCAAGATCAACTTCCCGAGCCCGGACGGCGTCTACATGCACGATACGCCGCAGCAGAGCCTGTTCGGCAAGCTGATGCGCTTCGATTCCTCCGGTTGCGTGCGCGTCCAGAATGTGCGCGACCTCGTCACCTGGATCCTGCGCGACACGCCTGGATGGGACCGCCAGCATTTCGAAGCCGCGATCAAGACCGGCGACAACACGCCGATCAATGTCGTCAACCCGGTGCCGGTGCACTTCCTCTATCTGTCGGCCTGGTCGACCGGCCCCGGCGTCGTGCAGTTCCGCGACGACATCTACGCCCTTGACGGCGCCCAAGAGCTGCAGATCAGCTCTGCCCAGTAAGTATCTGATATTTCGAATAAAAGGCCGCTCTTGAGCGGCCTTTTTCATTTTGGCGTCGCAGGGCGTGCCTAGATTCAGGTCAGGCCGGCATCTTGGCGGGTTTTGTTATTTCGGTAGTCGGCTAAAGCATCCGTCGCCAAACAACTGCGCGACTTTATGCATTTTGCATTAGCTATTCGTCCACCATCCACAAATCATGGATTTTGTCTTCATCGGCCGGTAATGTCTACTTGCGCACAGTGCGGCGAGCTTTGGGGGCAAGGCCATGAGCGATATTGTCGTTTACGACCAGGTCGGCGCGCGCAAGCCCGTGCGCAACTTCGTCATGGAATGGAACGAAGGCGTGCCTTGCACGGTGCGCCAGCTGATCGCGGAACGCGTCCGCCACGAGCACGAGAAGGTCCACACGGATACGACCGGGCTCAGCCCCAACGAGATCGTAAATCTGCCCAACCTCTTTCTGTTCGACAAGATCAGTGCCGAGGAGGCAATCGAGAAGGCGCTGACGGCATTCGCAAAGAACGGTTTCATGCTGTTTGCCGACGGCAGGCCGCTCAGCGACCTCGATCAAATGGTTCCCATCCTGCCGCGCACCGACGTGACCTTCATCAGGCTCATTCCACTCAAAGGGGGTTGATCGCATGAGCTGGCTTTCCAACCTGCGCGCGCTTGCAGGCAGCCTTGGCGCGGCACCGCGCAATGAAGCACCGGCCGGCGAAACCTTGTTGCGGCAGATCCAGCGCAATGCCGCCGCGAGCGTGGCCAGCTACAACGAAAAGCGCCGGATCGAAGCGGAGATCTTCGTCGAGGATTTGCAGGCCGCCCGCAAACTCGGCGGTGGACCCTTGGCCGATCGGTTTCTCGCCGCCATCCAGTCGTGCAACGATGCCCTGACTAGCCGCCAGGAAGCACATATCAATGCGATCCGCCCCGGGCTGCGCAAATTCTCGGCGCCGGAGCGGGCGACCTTCTTCGATTTTCTCGGCCTGTTGCAGCAGCGCCTCGGCTGGATTGTCGAGATGAGCAATTATGGCGTCTTTGTCCATCGGCCCGGCAGCGAGCTCGTCAGCAATTTCGGCCGCGCCTGCAATTTTCTCTGGCTCGAATTGCTGCAGGTCGGCTTCGAGGTCGATGCGGCACGGGCGACATATGTACTTGCCCGGCTCAAGGAGGAAATCCCCGGCCTGAGGCTCAAGGGTAGCATCTCCTATCCCAAGGGAATGCCGAAGCTCGGCGTCGTGCGCGAGATCGAGCGGGCGGCGCGTAACGGGCTCGCCTTGACCGCAACCGACCGCGAGAACGCGGCGCGCATCATGGCGCTGATCTGCGATGTGCCGGAACATCGCGAGCACACCGGACCGGAAAAGACGGACGTGCCGTTGATCGTCTCGTTGAAAGCGCTCGCCGGCGTCGGCCAGCAGGACGGCTTTTTCGCCCGCATGCGCGATTGCAAGGCGCCGCGCGTCCCTGACCTCGGCTACACCGAGCCGTCACCCGAACGCATCGCCTTCTGGGATGCGGTACTGGTCGAAGCGGCAAAGCTGCTCGCTGAGGCCGAACGTTTCAGGGCAGAGAACGGCGGGAGGGGCTGGCTCACCGATCCAGCGCTGTTCGCCGAAGTGTTTGGTGGCGGCGAGGATCCGCTCTTCACCTTCGGCTGGTGGAACCGCAACACCAAGGGCGAGAAAGGCTTTTCGGACTATACCGGCAATGCGCTGCATACGATCCTGCACGGAGAAATCGGCGACGACAGCTTCCTCAGATTGCCGCCGCTGACGCCCGAGGTGACCAGGGAACTGCGCGAGCGCGCGAAGACGATCGACAGCGGTTGGCCGTTCGATTTCGCTTCCTTCGGCATTCCAGGTATCGAGATGTTTGCCTTGGACGGCAAGGACCCCTCCGGCAGCCTGCTCAATCATCTGGTCGACCCCGGCGATGGCGTGCCGGGCAAGACCTGGGTCAAGGAGTGCGACCGCCTCATCAAGACGTTTGGCGCCGACACGGTGCTTGGCTGCTTCAGCCGCTGGATGGCGCTCGGCATCGGGCAGAAAATCTCCGACATCGATATGACCGCGAAGAACAACATCGCCGTCTATGTCGCGGCGTTCAGTAAGTACAACGCGTCGCTCTACCCCGAGATAATGCCCGAAGCCGGTACAGCGGACTTCTGGCGCGAAGTGCGCCGTGCCGCCCTCAAGGCAATCGTGCGCGCGCCCGGCATCACGCGCTGGCGCCGCAGCGTTTCGGCGGAAGTCAGCCGCTACGATCTTCCGAAGCTGACGGCGGCTTACTCCGCTAACAATCAGATCGTCGGGCGCGGCGTCGCGCTCGGTCTGTCCAGCATCGCGGCCGAACAGGCCGTGCCGATGCTGGAAAAATTCGCCATGGGCCTCCTCGTCACGCATTATGAAAGGCGCATCTGCCGCTCACCGAAGGCCATGCAGGGCATTATCTGGTCGCTCGGCCAGATCGGCACGCGCGAGGCGGCCTTCGCGCTCGGCCGCATCCGCCGGCAGACCGCCGACAAGGTGATGCTGAAGACCATCGATAGGGCGCTGGCCGAGGCCGGCAAGCGGCTCGGCCTTGCCGCGGACGACATGCAGGAAATGGCCATGGCCGATCACGGCATCGGCGCCGGTGGGGTTCGCTCAGTCGAGCTCGGTGGCATGAAGGTCGAGCTCACCGTCTCGTCGTCGACCAAGGCGAGCCTCTCGACGGTCGAAGCGGGCGGCAAGCGCAAACGCGGCATTGCCAAGGCGTTCCTGGCGCTCGAAGGCGCAAAGGAGATCGCCGACGAGCTGCAGGAGGCGGCGGCCGACATCGAGACCATCCTGCCGGAGGCGCGGCGCCGCATCGAGGCCGCCTGGCGTGACGGACGCAGCTGGGATTTCGCCGGCTGGCACGACCGCCTGGTCGACAACGGGCTGTTGCGGACTTTGACCGAGAGACTGATCTGGCGTTTTTCCGGCTCCGGCGATGTGGAAACGATCGCCATGGTCCGCGACGGCGCTTTTGTCGGCCCCGATGGCGGCGAGCTGGCAGCGCCCGACAAAACCTCGCGCGTGCACCTCTGGCATCCGCTGGAAAGCCCGGCCGAAACGGTCGCCGCCTGGCGCAATTTTCTGACCGAGAACCGCATCCGCCAGCCCTTCATTCAGGCCTGGCGGCCGATCTACCTCGTCACCGACGCCGAGCGCGTGACGGCCACCTATTCGAACCGCTTTGCCGGCCACATCCTCGAGCAGGCGCCGGCAATGGGCATCCTCAAGAAACGCGGCTGGCAGGCCTACAACCGCACCATGGACGGCAACAGCGCCGAGCATGAACAGGTCTTCCTGACGCTGCCGCATTTCGGCGTCGCCGCCGAATACTGGGTCGCCGGCATCGGCACCCGTATCCAGGAAGGTGTGGCGGCAGACCATGGCGGGCGACTTTTCGCCTTCATCACCTGCGACCGCGTCATGTTTTATGCGCTGGACAAGGCTGGCAAGCCGGCCGGCGATCCGATCCCGGTCGAAAGCGTGCCGGAGCGCGCCTTCTGCGAGGCGATGTACGATATCGACTCGGTCGTCGGCCGCACCTCGATCGGCGCCGACCGCAACTGGCAGGACCGCGGGGCAGGGGCTGCCCATCCGCTTTCCGAAGTGCCGGAATTCGTCGACTACCACCGCCGCTATTCGTCGGGCCAGGCAAGCGAGCTTGCCAGGTCGCGTCGCGATTTCCTGGCCAAGCTTCTGCCCGGGCTGGCGATCGCCAACCAGTGCTCGCTGACCAGCGATTTCCTGATGGTCGACGGCAAGCTTGCCACCTACAAGATCAACCTTGGCTCCGGCAACATCCTGATCGCGCCCAACGACCGCTATCTCTGCATCGTGCCTGCCAGTCGCGGCAGCGCGGAGGACGGCTACATCCCCTACGAAGGCGACGAAATCCTCTCGCTCATCATCTCCAAGGCGATGATGCTCGCCGACGACGAGCATATCGAGGACAAGTCGATCGTCCGCCAGATCGAGCGCGGCTGACCGGATGGGCGGCCCGGGCGGGCTGCCGGCTGGACGCAGCGCCATCGATTGCGCATGGTCCGGCAAACAGCCGGAATCGCGCCATGGACGTCGCAATCTTCATCCTCATCGTGCTCGCCTTCGTCACCGTGTCCGGCGCGCTGTCGAAGCTGGTGCGCGTGCCGCTGCCGGTGCTGCAGATCGCCATCGGCGCCGCGCTGGCCTGGCCGGCGCGGGGCATCCATTTCGAAATCGAGCCCGAGCTTTTCCTCCTGGTGTTCATTCCGCCGTTGCTGTTCGGCGACGCTTTCTCGGCGCCGAAGCGCGAGCTGATGGCGCTGCGCGGTCCGATCCTCGATCTTGCCATCGGTCTGGTCTTCTTCACCATTGTCGGCTTCGGTTATGCCTTGCACTGGCTGGTACCGAGCATCCCGCTGGTTGTCGCCTTCGCTTTGGCCGCCGTGCTGTCGCCGACCGACGCTGTCGCCGTGTCCTCGATCGTCGACCGCACTTCCGTCCCGCCGCGGCTGATGCACATTCTGGAAGGGGAATCGCTGCTCAACGATGCGTCGGGCCTGGTGATGTTCCGCTTCGCCGTCGCCGCGGCGCTGACCGGCAGCTTTTCCTTCGCCAACGCATCGCTGAGTTTCCTCTATGCCGTGGCGGTCGGCATCCTGGCCGGCATCGCCGCGCTGTTCATCGCCGCGAAGTCGTTACAGATCCTCGGCCGCATCACCAGCACGCCGCCGGAAGCGCAGGTGCTCGTCATCGTCCTGCTGCCCTTCGTCGCCTATCTCATCGCCGAGCATTTCGGGGCCTCGGGGATTCTGGCAGCGGTCACCGCCGGTCTTTTGACGGGATATTCCGGCATCGTGCGCCACATGGCGGTCTCGGCGCGTATCCAGGCCTTTTCGCTCTGGTCGATGCTGATCTTCATGTTCAACGGCGCGCTTTTCATCCTGCTCGGCCTGCAACTGCCCGACATCATCCGCAAGGTGCCGCCGGAGCTGACGACCCGCCACTGGTTGTTCGAGCCGGCATTGACCGTGCTTTTGCTGACGCTCTGCCTGATCGGCCTGCGCTTCATCTGGATCTGGATCGGTGATATCGGCGCCATGCTCGCCGCGCGGTTCGACAAGCGCGAGGCGGCGCCGTTCGGCTTTCGCGTCAGGCTTGCCGGGTCCGTGGCCGGCGTGCGCGGCGCGATCACGCTTGCCGGCATCCTGTCGCTGCCGCTTGCCTTGCAGGACGGCTCACCCTTTCCGGCCCGTGATCTTGTGATCTTCCTTGCCGCCGGCGTCATCATCTGCTCGCTGGCAATCGCCAGCCTGACCTTGCCGGCCATCGCGCGCGGTCTCGTCGAGCCCGGTGACGACCCCGGCGCGGCCGAGGAACGCAAGGCGCGGGTCGGCGCCGCTAATGCCGCCATAGCCAAAGTTGAAAGCCTCGCCAGCGAGGGCAGCGAAGGCGAGGCGGCCGACGCAAGGCTCGCGATCGCCGAAAGTGTTGTCTCCATCTACCGGCGCCGCATCGCCTTGTCCGACGACGGCGATGAAGCGCGCGCCGACGCCCGCGATTCCGGAAGGCTTGAGGTCGAGCTCAGGCTCGCCGGCATCGAGGCGGAGCGCGCCGAGCTGGACAAAATGCTCCGCCGTGGCGACATCAACGATCGCACGGCGCGCAAGCTGTTTACCGAAGTCACCTTCTCCGAAGCGGTGCTGAAGGGCCGTGCGCAGCCATAGTGCGCACCGATGGCCTGTCTTGGCGCAAACCGGCCAGCAAATTTCGCGGCCCAAACGTGGCGAGCCGAAAACAATCGTGTTAATGGCCGGCAACGTTTCCCTCTGCTCGAACCTCAAGGATTTCAGGCCATGTCAAACGCCGCGGCAGCCTCCAGCAAATTCGAATCCTTCTTCGAGACCACGCTTGCCGATGCCGACCCGGAAATTTTCGGCGCCATCCGCAACGAGCTTGGCCGCCAGCGCCACGAGATCGAGCTGATCGCGTCCGAAAACATCGTTTCCAGGGCCGTGCTCGAGGCTCAAGGCTCGATCATGACCAACAAATACGCCGAGGGCTATCCGGGCAAACGCTACTATGGCGGCTGTCAGTTCGTCGACGTGGCCGAGGAATTGGCCATCGAGCGCGCGAAAAAGCTGTTCGGCTGCAACTTCGCCAACGTCCAGCCGAACTCCGGCAGCCAGATGAACCAGGCGGTGTTCCTGGCGCTGCTGCAGCCCGGCGACACCTTCATGGGCCTCGACCTGAATTCCGGTGGCCACCTCACGCACGGCTCGCCGGTCAACATGAGCGGCAAGTGGTTCAAGGTCGTTTCCTATGGCGTGCGCAAGGAAGACCATCTGCTCGACATGGACGCCATCGAGAAGACCGCGCATGAGACCAAGCCGAAGCTGATCCTGGCCGGCGGCACCGCGTATTCGCGCGTCTGGGACTGGAAGCGTTTTCGCGAGATCGCCGACGCGGTCGGCGCCTACCTGATGGTCGACATGGCGCACATCGCCGGTCTGGTCGCCGGCGGTGTGCATCCATCGCCGCTGCCCCATGCCCATGTCGTGACCACCACGACGCACAAGTCGCTGCGCGGCCCGCGCGGCGGCATGATTCTGTGCAACGACGAGGACATCGCCAAGAAGATGAACTCGGCGGTGTTCCCCGGCCTGCAGGGCGGTCCGCTGATGCATGTCATCGCCGCCAAGGCGGTCGCCTTCGGCGAAGCTCTGAAGCCGAGCTTCAAGACCTATGCCGAAAGCATCGTCGCCAACGCCAAGGCGCTGGCCTCCAGCCTGCAGGAAACCGGCCTCGACATCGTTTCGGGCGGCACCGACAACCATCTGATGCTGGTCGATCTCAGACCCAAGAACGCCACCGGCAAGCGCGCCGAGGCTGCCCTTGGCCGCGCCAACATCACCTGCAACAAGAACGGCATTCCTTTCGACCCGGAAAAGCCCTTCGTCACCTCGGGCGTGCGTCTCGGCACGCCGGCCGGCACGACGCGCGGTTTCGGCCAGGCCGAGTTCCGCGAGATCGGCAAGCTGATCGCCGAGGTGCTGGACGGGCTCAAGGTGGCGAATTCCGACGAGGGCAACGCCGCCGTCGAGGCCGCCGTCAAGGCTAAGGTCGCGGCGCTGACCGATCGTTTCCCGCTCTACCCCTATCTCGGTTGATCCTCTGCCGCGGTTGACCGCGCGTCGCGCGTCATCTTTTATCCTGCGCTTGCGCCGCTCGCTTGGCCGGCGCGGCTTACTGGAGATTTTGATGATGCGTGTGTCCCGTCTTGCCGCCACGGCTTTGTTTGGCTCGCTGAGCGTTTTCGCAGCCTCCGGCGCGGTCGCCCAGGACGAAACGAAACCGGATGCGGATTTGCCCGCCACCACCACCTTCGGCCGGTGGACCACCATCATCGATACGCTCGACAGCGGCCAGGACGCGCACAAGACCTGCGCCGCCTCGACCGCTTTCGTCGACGGCAGCGGCAATCCGGGCACGCTGACGCTGTCGATCTCGACCGGCGACGCTTTGCCGCCCAACGCCTATCCGGCCATCCTGATTACCCTGGATACGGTGGGCCTGCCGACCGGCAAGAAGATCGCGGCGACCTTCGGCGACCCTGGCGTCAAGGTTTCGGCCACGGTTTTTTCCAACGACGCCGTCAACGGCCGTCCCAGCTGGACGGTCGACAACCAGGCCAAGACGAGCCTTGCCGTGCTGCGGGCCATGCGCAAGGTCACCTCGCTCGATATCAGTTTTGGCAAGCAGACGGTTGCCAGCGTCCCGATGGACGGGTTCACCAAGGCCTATCGCAATCTGGGCACCGCCTGCGGTTTTCCGACCAAGGACGTGGCGCCCTGAGGCAAAGCGTTCGGGGCAGGGCGCTGGCAATCTTGCTCGCGCCTCGCTATCTCTGAGGCAGGAAAGGTCTGCGTGCTTTGCCATCGCGGCAAAAGGCACTAAGCCTTTCCTCCACCCGAGAATCGCCAACCGAAGGCTCTCCATGCGCTGCCCCTATTGTCAGTCCGAAGATACGCAGGTGAAGGATTCGCGCCCCGCCGAGGATGGCGCGGCGATCCGCAGGCGTCGGGTGTGCCCGGATTGCGGCGGCCGCTTCACCACTTTCGAGCGCGTGCAATTGCGCGATCTTGTCGTGGTCAAGAAGTCCGGCCGCAAAGTGCCGTTCGACCGCGACAAGCTGTTGCGCTCTGTCGAGATCGCCGTGCGCAAGCGCAACGTCGATCCCGAACGCATCGACCGCGCCGTGACCGGCATCGTGCGCCAGCTCGAAAGCTCGGGCGAAACCGAAGTGGCCTCGGGCGAGGTCGGCAAGCTGGTCATGGAGGCGCTGAAGTCGCTCGATGACGTCGCCTATGTCCGCTTCGCCTCGGTCTATCGCAATTTCCGCGAGGCCAAGGATTTCCATGAATTGCTCGGCGAACTGAAGGGCGACGAGGACAAAGCCGAAGAGGACGCCGGCTGAGCATGGCGGGACCGCAACTGAGCGCGGCCGAACAAGCGGCCCTTGACCGCCGTTTCATGGCCGCTGCCATCCGGCTGTCGCGGCGCAATGCCGGCCGCACCTCGACCAATCCGTCGGTCGGCACGATCCTGGTCCGCGACGATGGCGCCGGTCCGATGATCGTCGGCACCGGCGTTACCGCGATCGGCGGCCGCCCGCACGCCGAAACCGAGGCGCTGGCGGAGGCCGGCGAACTCGCGCGGGGGGCCACGGCTTACGTTACTTTGGAGCCCTGCGCCCATCACGGCCGCACGCCGCCTTGCGCCAACGCGCTGGTCAATGCCGGCGTGGCGCGGGTGGTGGGGGCGGCGAGCGATCCCGACCCGCGCGTCTCCGGCAAGGGCTACGCCATCCTGCGCGCCGCCGGCGTCGAGGTGGTCGAGAAGGTGTTGGCCACCGAGGCCGCCGAGCAGATGGCGGGCTATTTGATCCGCTCGCTGAAGAAACGCCCGGAAGTGACTCTCAAGCTTGCGCTTTCGAGCGACGGCAAGATCGGCCGCAAGGGCGCCGGCCAGGTTGCCATCACCGGCGAGATTGCGCGGCGCGACGTCTATCTGATGCGCGCCGAGTCCGATGCCATCCTCATCGGAATCGGCACCGCGCTGGAAGACAATCCGGCGCTGACCGTGCGCCTGCCCGGGCTGGAGAACCGCTCGCCGGCGCGCATCATCCTCGACCGCCAGATCCGGCTGCCGGAAGCGTCGAAGCTGGTGTCGGGCGTCGACCGCGTGCCGCTCTATGTCGCTTCCTGCCTCGAAGCCGATCCGCATCGGCGTGCTGCGCTCGAACGTCAGGGCGTGCGCTTCATCGGCACCGAAACCCATGATGGCGTCGTCGCCTTGCCGGAACTGCTCGAGGACTTGGCGGCGCTCGGCATGGCAAGCGTGCTGGTCGAGGGCGGCGCCCAGGTCGCCAGGGCGTTCCTCGACGAAGACCTGGTCGACCGCATCGTGCTCTTCCAGGGACCGGAAGCGATCGGCGAGGACGGCATTGCATCGCCGCTCGACGCTGACCATATCCCGGCAGGTTTTCGCAAGCTGCGCGAGATGCGCTTTGGCGAAGACAGCTATGCTGAATGGGTAAGGGATCTCTGATGTTTACCGGAATTGTCACCGATGTCGGCTCTGTTGCTGCCGTGAAGCCGTTGGCCGAAGGCATCGGCTTGCGTATCGACACTGCTTACGATCTCGAGACCATCGCCATCGGCGCCTCGATTTCCTGCGGCGGCGTGTGTCTCACCGTCACCGCATTGCCGGAGCACGGCTCGAACGCGCGCTGGTTCGAAGTTGAAGCCTGGGAAGAAGCGCTGCGGCTGACCACGGCTTCAAGTTGGAAATCCGGCACAAGGATCAATCTCGAACGCGCGCTCAAGATCGGCGACGAGCTCGGCGGCCATATCGTCTCCG
Organism: Mesorhizobium sp. RCC_202; assembly: GCF_041355295.1. Taxonomy (NCBI): domain Bacteria; kingdom Pseudomonadati; phylum Pseudomonadota; class Alphaproteobacteria; order Hyphomicrobiales; family Phyllobacteriaceae; genus Mesorhizobium; species Mesorhizobium sp. RCC_202. Next base: position 285,042 of record NZ_JBFUPO010000009.1, on the reverse strand, counting down.
GCCATGTCGACGGCATGGCCGAGATCGTCGAGCGCAAGGAGGAGGGCGATGCCGTGCGCTTCACCTTGGAACCGCCGCGCCATCTGGCGAAATTCATCGCGCCGAAAGGCTCGGTCGCGCTCGACGGCACCTCGCTCACCGTCAACAAGGTCGAAGGCACCCGCTTCGACGTGCTTTTGATCCATCATTCGCTGAGCGTCACCACCTGGGGCGAGCGCCAGGCAGGCGACCGCGTCAACATCGAGATCGACACAATGGCCCGCTACGCCGCGCGCCTGGCGGAGGCGGCGAAAGAGGGGCTTTGAGGATCGCCAAATGGCAGGCGTGACGGCCGCCCTAGGGAGGGCATTTGAGCGGCGAAACTGAAAATCTGGCCTACGAGGCGGTCCGGGACCTCGACAGTTCACAGACCTATAAAGATCTGCTTTCCGATGATGTCGGTGAGCAGATTAGAGCAATCGTCAGCATTTCATGGCACGACGACTGGTGCCTTGCGCAGGATGTCTGCTTGAAATACGCACGGCATGCGGACCCCTCGGTGCGTAACATCTCGATCATCGGGCTCGGCCACATTGCGCGCATTCACGGCGCCATCGACATAGGTTCCGTTTTGGAACTTGTCTGCGATCTTCGCCGAACCGGTCTTAATTGCGGTGCCGTCGAAGACATGTTTGATGACATAATGATTTTTGTCGCGCGACGGGGACGGCGAGCGATTTAGCCGCAGCCAAGGCGTGACGACAGGCCGCCGCACTCTTTAAGAGAGAAAGTAGTTTGGATGGAAAGCATGGATTCCAAAGAACAAGAGCGGCTTACGCGCGAAGCAATGGCCGATGTAGATGCCGGTCGTGTGGTGGATCACGCAGTTGTTCTCGCCTGGGCCGAAAGCCTCGGTACCCGCTTTCCGCTCCCGGCACCCTGCCCAAAGATGCGCTGAGGCAGGCCGCCCTCCGCCAATCTTCCGCTTGCGGTCAACCCCGCTTCGGCCTAAGTCACCGGCAACCCCCCGGAGACTTTTATGGCTGGCACATCCCAACATGGCAAAGCGTTTATTCGCCCAAAGGCGAAGGCGCATCTGCTTATTGTCGAGGCGCGTTTTCACGACGATCTCGCCGACGCGCTTCTCGAAGGCGCGACCGGCGCGCTCGACGAAGCCGGCGCCACCTATGATGTGGTGACGGTTCCCGGCTCGCTCGAAATCCCGGCCGTGATCTGCTTCGCGCTCGACGGTGCGGCCGATGGCGGCACGCACTATGACGGCTTTGTCGCGCTCGGCACCGTCATCCGCGGCGACACCTATCATTTCGACATCGTCGCCAATGAATCCAGCCGCGCCCTGATGGACCTTTCGGTGCAGGAAGCGGCCGCGATCGGCAACGGCATCCTGACCACCGAGAACGACGCCCAGGCATGGACACGGGCCAGGAAGACGGAAGGCGACAAGGGCGGCTTTGCCGCGCGCGCGGCGCTGACCATGATTGCGCTGAAAGAGAAATTCGGAGCCCAATCGTGACCGATCCCGCCTCGACCGGTACGGTGCGCCACGCCAACAAGCGCGGCGCTGCCCGTCTTGCCGCCGTCCAGGCGCTCTACCAGATGGATGTTTCCGGCAGCGGCGTTTTCGAGATCACCGCCGAATACGAGACCTTCCGCCTCGGCAAGGAAGTCGACGGCGCGCTCTACCGCGAAGCCGATGCCCAATGGTTCCGCGCCATCCTGACCGGCGTCGTCGAGAACCAGAAGACCATCGATCCGGTCATCCGCCAGGCGCTGACCGAGGACTGGCCGCTGTCGCGGCTGGATTCGACGCTGCGCGCCATCCTGCGCGCCGGCTGCTATGAATTGATGAAGCGCGAGGACGTGCCGGTGGCCGTCATCGTCTCGGAATATGTCGACATCGCCAAGGCCTTCTATGAGGAGGACGAGCCGAAGCTGGTCAACGCCGTGCTCGACCGGGTTTCGCGCCGGGTGCGCGGCGAAGGACGGGGCAAGGATGCCTGATGACGACCGCGGCGGTGGTCGCCGAAACCGGCGGCAGCGCGCGCCGCACCGCGATTCTGCTCGCGGCGGCGCAGGCGATTGTGGGCTCGGCGGCGCCGATTGCGATTTCGCTCGGCGCGCTTGCTGGCCAGTATCTGCTCGGTGCCGACAAATCGTTGGCGACAGCGCCGGTCACTGGTTACAACATCGGCGTCGCGCTCGGCGCCCTGCCGGCGGCCGCGATCATCCGCCGGCTCGGCCAGCGCGGCGGCTTCATGACCGGCACCATCGCCACCGCGCTTGGCGGCCTGGTCGCAACGCTTGCGCTTTACCAGGCAAGCTTCTGGTTGTTTGCCTTTGGTCTTTGCGTGACGGGCGTCGGCGGCGCTTTCGTCCAGCAGTTCCGCTTTGCCGCCGCCGACAACGCGCCGCCTGAATTCAAGGCGCGCGCCATTTCCTTTGTGCTGGCAGGCGGCATCATCACCGCCATCCTCGGGCCGCAGATCGTCATCTACACCCGCGAGCTGCTGGCGCCGGTGATGTTTGCTGGGTCCTTCGCCTCGATCCTGCCATTGGCCGCCGTCGGCGCGCTGATCCTGTCATTCCTGCGCGTTTCCAAGCGTGCGGAGGTCGTTACCGAGACCACGGCGAACGACGCGCGTCCGTTGGCGGAAATCGCAACGCAGCCACGTTTCGTCGCCGCGCTGTTTTGCGCCGTCGGCAGTTATGCGCTGATGAGCTTCGTCATGACCGGCGCGCCGCTGGCCATGGTCGGCTGCGGCCTTTCCGAAGACAGCGCAGCACTCGGTATTTCCTGGCATGTCATGGCGATGTTCGGGCCAAGCTTCTTCACCGGCTCGCTGATCCATCGCTTTGGCGCCGAGCGCATCGTCGCGACTGGGCTGGTCCTGCTCATCGGTTGCGCGGCGGTCGCGCTGTCCGGTATCGCGCTGTGGAACTTCTGGACGTCGTTGATCCTGCTCGGCCTCGGCTGGAATTTCAGCTTTATCGGCGCCACCGCTATGGTTGCCGCCAGCTATCGCCCCTCGGAGAAGGGCAAGGTGCAGGGTTTTCACGATTTCGTCCTGTTCGGCTCCGTTGCGTTTGCCTCGCTAATGTCGGGCGCGGTCTACAATGCCTGGGGCTGGACGATGCTGAATTGGGTCGTGTTCCCGGTTGTCGCGCTCTGCTTCCTGGCGCTTGGCGCACTGAAGCTAACGGGCTTGCGCCCCGCCGGCTGACCAGCGCAATTCCAGGAAAAGTGTGTAACGGCTTTCCGTCCGGAATTGCGCCAAAAAGGGATAGAGGGTTTCATCGTTTCGGCGAAATCCTTTACCTGTCGGGACGCTTTGCGGCGAGGTCTCGCGCCAGAACAAAAATATTGCGCTGGTCCCCTCAGTTATGAAACCGTGTACCCCGACGGGTCGTTAAAGCCATGCTCATATGCGGCCACTGGACTCTCGGATTCAACCAAGGGATTTTTGCAATGTTTTCAATTAGAAAGCTCGCCGTCGCCGCAGTCGCGCTCGGCCTCGCCACCGTCGCCGCGCAGGCCCAGGTGGTCGTGTCCTCGAAGATCGACACCGAAGGCGGCGTGCTCGGCAACATCATCCAGTTGGTCCTCAACGCCAACAACATCAAGACCACCGACCGTATCCAGCTTGGCGCGACGCCCGTCGTGCGCAAGGCAATCACCGCCGGCGAGATCGACATCTACCCAGAATACACCGGCAATGCGGCGTTCTTCTTCCAGAAGGCGGACGATCCGGTCTGGAAGGACGCCGCCAAGGCTTACGAGACCGCCAAGAAGCTTGATTACGACGCCAACAAGATCGTCTGGCTGTCGCCGTCGCCGGCCAACAACACCTGGGCGATCGCGCTGCGCAAGGAAGTGGCCGACGAGAACAAGCTGGTCACGCTGACCGACTTCGGCAAATACGTCGCCGGCGGCGGCAAGGTGGTGCTCGCCGCTTCCGCCGAGTTCGTCAATTCGGCGGCGGCCCTTCCGGCCTTCCAGACCACGTACGGCTTCACGCTGAAGCCCGACCAACTGATCACGCTCTCCGGCGGCGACACCGCCGCCACCATTGCAGCCGCAGCCAACCAGACCAACGGCGCCAACGCCGCCATGGTCTACGGCACCGATGGCGGCATTGCGCCGTCCGGCCTCGTCGTGCTCGGCGACGACAAGGGTGTGCAGCCGGTCTACCAGCCGGCTCCGATCATCCGCGAGGAGGTGCTGAAGCAGCATCCCGAGATCGAGACGCTCCTGAAGCCGGTCTTCGCCAAGCTCGACCTCGTCACGCTGCAGGAACTCAACGGCCGCGTCCAGCTTGGTGGCGAGGCTGCCAAGGCGGTCGCCGAGGACTTTTTGAAGAAGAACGGGTTCTTGAAGTAGGCAGCGTGCCTCGGAAGCGCGACGTCTGTGCCAGGCCCCCCTCTCTGTCCTGCCGGCCATCTCCCCCTCAAGGGGGGAGATTGGCTGCGGCTGCGCCCCGCTTCCTTCTCTCGCGTTGAGGATTGGCGAAACCGTCCGCGACTTCTGATCTCCCCCCTTGAGGGGGAGATGGCCGGCAGGCCAGAGAGGGGGGCTTCGCGCAAGCCTTACAATCCTTACCGCTCAACGCCCGCCACCCAGCACGGGCTTGCGTCATGACCATCCGCTTCGACAAGCTCGGCGTGGTCATCGCGGTGATCGTGGCCTACGCGGCGCTGTTCGCGCCTTTCGCCACCTTCCGCGCCAACCGCATCGTGCCAGGACAAGCGCGTTCGATCCTCGACGCACTGCCTACGCCGCTTGGCGCGCTGCTGCTGGCGATCCTCATTGCCGGCGCTATCATCGCCCTGCTGAAGACGCCGCTCGTCCTCAGGCTTGCCACCAGTATCGTGGCACTTGTCGCCCTGACGCTTCTGATCGGTATCGCCGGCGGTTTTCTGACGCCTGCCGGCAACGCTCTAGCCCGCATTGCCCCGGCGTCCGGTTTCTGGCTGCTGATCTTTGCCTTCACGCTGCTCCTGGCCGATGTGCTGACCCGGCTGAACCTCTCGCCATTGGCGCGCGTCGGCGTTCTGGTCGTGGCCGCGCTGGCTATCGCCGGGGTACTCGTCTCCGGAAGCTTGGACAGCCTTTCCATCTTCAAGGAATATGCCAGTCACGCCGACAGTTTCTGGGCCGAGGCCTCCAAGCATGTCACGCTGGCACTTGGATCGCTGGCGGCTGCGGTAATCGTCGGCCTGCCGCTCGGCATCCTTTGCCACCGCATCGAGCGGCTGCAGGCAGGGGTGCTCAATGTTCTCAACATCATCCAGACCATCCCCTCGATCGCGCTGTTCGGTCTGCTGATCGCACCGCTCGGCTGGGTGGCCATGCACATTCCCGGCGCCGCCGCGATCGGCATCAGGGGCATCGGCACCGCGCCGGCTTTCGTTGCGCTGTTCCTCTATTCGCTGCTGCCGGTGGTGGCCAACACCGTGGTTGGGCTTGCGGGCGTGCCGCGCGCGGCCAACGACGCGGCACGCGGCATGGGTATGACCGACCGCCAGCGCCTGTTCGGGGTCGAGTTCCCGCTCGCCTTCCCGGTGATCCTGACCGGTATCCGCATCGTCCTGGTGCAGAACATCGGGCTGGCCACCATCGCGGCGCTGATCGGCGGCGGCGGCTTCGGCGTGTTCGTCTTCCAGGGCGTCGGCCAGACGGCGATGGACCTCGTGCTGCTGGGAGCCTTGCCCACCGTGGCACTGGCCTTCGCGGCCGCCATCATCCTCGACGCGGTCATCGAGATGACCGCCACCAAGCGCAGGGTTGAAACGGCATGATCGAAATCGAAGGCATCACCAAGCGCTATGACGCCACGACCGTGGTAGACAACGTGTCGATGGTCGTCGAGCCCCGCACGATCGCCGTCATCGTCGGCACCTCAGGCTCCGGCAAGACGACGCTGCTCAGGATGATCAACCGGCTGGTCGAGCCGACCTTGGGCGTGATCAAGCTCGACGGCGCCGACAACCGCTCGGTGCCGGGCTACCAGTTGCGCCGCAGCATCGGCTACGCCATCCAGGGCCACGGATTGTTTCCGCACCGGACCGTGGCGCAGAACATTGCCACGGTGCCTTTGTTGCTCGGCTGGGACAAGGACCGCATCAAGGCGCGCGTCGATGAGTTGATGACGCTCTACCAGCTCGATCCGCAGGCCTATGGCCCGCGCTATCCGCATGAGCTGTCCGGCGGTCAGCAGCAGCGCGTCGGCGTCGCCCGCGCCTTGGCCGCGGAGCCGAACGTGCTGCTCATGGACGAACCTTTCGGCGCGCTCGACCCGATCATTCGCACCAAGGCGCAAGAGGACCTGCTCAAGATCCAGAAGCGTTTCGGCACCACCATCATCCTCGTCACCCACGACATGGAAGAGGCGATCCATATGGGCGACAAGATCGCCGTCATGGATGCCGGCAAGCTGGTGCAATACGCCAAGCCCGCTGAAATCCTGGCGAAGCCGGCAAGCGACTTTGTCGAGACGCTGGTCGGCGCCAGCGAGCGGCCGTTCAGGCTGTTGTCGCTTGGACGCGTGCGCGATGCCGTCGAGACGGGCGGCGCGGAAGGCGAGGCGATCCCCGGCGATATCAGCCAGCGCGACGCCCTGGCCGAGCTTTTGTGGACGGGCCGCCCCGCGCTGTCGGTGAAGGACACCGACGGCAAGGCGCTCGGCCGCGTCACGGTCGAAGGGCTGGTGAAGCGTGCGGCGAGGCCGCAATGAAAACCTGGCTGCCGACGCTGCTGAGGCTCGCCTTGCTGGTGCTGCTGGTGGTCTTCATCACTAGACCGGAGTGGTTCGAGCCGCTGCTGCGGCCGCTGACCGAGAACGGCGCGCCGGCAATCTACAATCGCGGCAGCCTGCTGAGCCTGACCCTGCAGCATCTGGGAACAGTGGCGATTGCGACAGCCTGCGCCACGATCGTCGCGGTGGCGCTTGCCATCCTCGTCACCAGGCCCGCCGGCGTCGAATTCCTGCCGCTGTCGCGCAGCCTGGTCAACATCGGCCAGACCTTTCCGCCGGTGGCGGTGCTGGCGCTCGCGGTGCCGGCGGTCGGTTTCGGCGAGGAGCCGACGCTGATCGCGCTGTTCCTTTACGGCCTGCTGCCGATCTTCGAGAACGCGCTGACAGCGCTGACGACGCTGCCCGGCAACGTCACGGAAGCGGCGCGCGGCGCCGGCATGACCGGCTGGCAAAGGCTGGTGAAGGTCGAGCTGCCGCTGAGCGCCCCGGTTATCCTCGGCGGCATCCGGCTCTCGGTGGTCATCAGCCTCGCCACCGCTACCATCGGTTCGACGGTTGCGGCCAAGACACTGGGCGAAGTCATCATCGCCGGCCTGACATCCAACAACCTTGCCTTCGTCCTGCAGGGCGGCCTGATCGTCGCCGCGCTCGCCGTCTTGATCTACGACGCATTCTCGGCGATCGAGCGCTTTGCCGCGCGCCGGATGGGACAGGAAGCGGAATAGGCTCGAAAAGCCGGCCGCCATGGCCGCATGATTCCCCTGCGTCATTTCAATCGATCTAATTCGGGGCCTGCGCCAACAGGGTCGCGGCGCGCTTCGCCTTTTGGGCGAAAGCCGGGCAAAAACCGAACAATATCTTGACGTTCCGAGCCCTGTTTCGCATACACGCCAGCGAAGGGGGCGGATTCCGATTGCCGGCAATTCGTCTCCCGTCTCAACGGCCCAGGGAGGGGTTCTTTTGGGCCATCAATCGAGGAAAATTCGGCAATGACCATACTTTACGCCGTCATCGCCTGCGGCCTGCTTTCAATACTGTACGCCATCTGGGCGACACGTTCGGTCCTCGCGTCCGACCAAGGCAATGCACGCATGCAGGAAATCTCAGCCGCCATCCGCGAAGGCGCGCAAGCCTACCTGGCCCGCCAGTACACCACCATCGCCATTGTCGGCGTCGTCGTGCTGGTGCTTGCCTGGTGGCTGCTCTCCATTACCGCGGCCATAGGCTTCCTGATCGGCGCCGTGCTTTCGGGCGCGGCCGGCTTCATCGGCATGCATGTTTCGGTACGCGCCAATGTGCGCACCGCGCAGGCGGCCTCCAACAGCCTGGCCGCCGGCCTCGACATCGCCTTCAAGTCGGGTGCCATCACCGGCATGCTGGTTGCGGGTCTGGCTCTGCTCGGCGTCTCGATCTACTACCTGATCCTGACCGGCCCGATGGGCCTGCAGCCCAATGACCGCATCGTCATCGACTCGCTGGTCTCGCTCGGCTTCGGCGCCTCGCTGATATCGATCTTCGCCCGCCTCGGCGGCGGTATCTTCACCAAGGGCGCCGATGTCGGCGGCGATCTCGTCGGCAAGGTCGAAGCCGGTATCCCGGAAGACGATCCGCGCAACCCGGCCACCATCGCCGACAACGTCGGCGACAATGTCGGTGACTGCGCCGGCATGGCCGCCGACCTGTTCGAGACCTATGCCGTGACCGTCGTCGCCACCATGGTGCTGGCCGCGATCTTCTTCGGCGGCAGCGCGGTGCTGGGCGCAGCGATGCTTTATCCGCTCGCCATCTGCGGCGCCTGCATCCTGACCTCGATCGTCGGCACCTTTTTCGTCAAGCTCGGGTCCAACGGCTCGATCATGGGCGCGCTCTACAAGGGCCTGATCGTCACCGGCCTGCTGTCGATCGTCGGCCTGGGTGTCGCCACATCGGCAACCGTCGGCTGGGGCGAAATCGGCACCGTTGCCGGCATGGTCATCACCGGCAAGAACCTGTTCACCTGCGGCCTGATCGGCTTGGTTGTGACCGGTCTGATCGTGGTGATCACCGAATACTACACCGGCACCAACAAGCGGCCGGTCAACTCGATCGCCCAGGCATCGGTGACCGGTCACGGCACCAATGTCATCCAGGGCCTCGCGGTCTCGCTGGAATCGACGGCGCTGCCGGCCATCGTCATCGTCGGCGGCATCATCTCCACCTATCAGCTTGGCGGCCTGTTCGGCACCGCCATCGCCGTCACCACCATGCTCGGCCTCGCCGGCATGATCGTGGCGCTCGACGCTTTCGGCCCGGTCACCGACAATGCCGGCGGCATTGCCGAAATGGCCGGCCTGCCCAAGGAAGTGCGCCACTCCACCGACGCGCTCGACGCGGTCGGCAACACCACCAAGGCGGTGACCAAGGGCTATGCCATCGGCTCCGCCGGCCTCGGCGCGCTGGTGCTGTTTGCCGCCTACTCGAACGACCTGAAGTTCTTTGCCGCCAATGGCGACAAATACCACTACTTCCAGGGCATGGGCGATGTCTCCTTCGACCTCTCCAATCCTTACGTTGTCGCCGGCCTGATCTTCGGCGGCCTGATCCCGTATCTGTTCGGCGGCATCGCCATGACCGCTGTCGGTCGCGCCGCGGGCTCGATCGTCGAGGAGGTGCGCAAGCAGTTCCGTGAGGATCCCGGCATCATGGCCGGCACTTCCAAGCCGAACTATGCGCGTGCAGTCGACATCCTGACCAAGGCGGCGATCCGGGAAATGATCATCCCGTCGCTGCTGCCGGTGCTGGCGCCGCTCGTCGTCTATTTCGGCGTGCTGCTGATCTCCGGCTCCAAGGCCTCGGCTTTCGCGGCGCTCGGCGCCTCGCTTCTCGGCGTCATCGTCAACGGCCTGTTCGTTGCCATCTCGATGACCTCGGGCGGTGGTGCATGGGACAACGCCAAGAAGTCGTTCGAGGACGGTTTCACCGATAAGGACGGCGTCAAGCACCTCAAGGGCTCCGAGGCGCACAAGGCCTCGGTCACCGGCGACACCGTCGGCGATCCCTACAAGGACACCGCCGGACCGGCCGTGAACCCGGCGATCAAGATCACCAACATCGTCGCACTGCTGCTGCTTGCCGTGCTTGCGCACGGCTGATTGCTGCGCTCGTTCCAAGATAAAATCCGCGGGAGCGATCCCGCGGGTTTTTGTTTGAGAGGGCTCGACTATTTGTCAAGGACGGCAATGGTTGGGTGAAGTGCTCATCCGGCTTTCGGCGGTTCACTGCTTTTGCTGTAGCGGTCCAGCAACTCCTTGACGCCTGGTTCGCGCTCGGGCATCGGCGAAAGGCCTCGAACTTTGCGTAACGCGTCAATATACGACCCGGGCACATATTTGCGTCGGAACTCCCGGGCTCTCGGATGGACGCCGAATATGGCGGCCAGAAACCTTCGCTTGAAATAATTGAACGGACGCGGCGACTTCGGGTCAACGACGCTGGCCAGAAGCTCTGCGCGCAAGGCATCGGGCGCATCCATGGCGCGGACGAGCTTCTCCTGCTCCAGCGCTCTGTCCGTGACATAGCTTCCTTCGCGCGAGCCTGAATGCAGCGCGAGCACGGTTACATGTGGCAGCGTTGCGATTATTGCTCCCTTGCGCCATGCCCGGAACAGCCAGTCCTGTGAGCTCTCGCAATAGCATTCGATGGCCGGGCGCCAGGGTCCTAGCCGGTCAATGGCCTTGCGCCGAACCAGTTGGGCTGAACCAAATCCCTTGGTAAGGACGGGGTCGTAAAAGCCGCCTTTGCCGTATCCGAAAAGCTCGTCCTTTCCGCCGGCTTCGTGATCGGGGTGAACGACCACGCTGCGCGCGACGACCACGTCGGCGCTGGTTGCGTCGGCCCATCCGGTTGTAGCGGCGAGATGATCGGGAAACCAGAGGTCGTCGTGGTTCAGGATGGCAACGAAGCGGCCGCGCGCCCTGGCAAAGCCGATATTGTTCGGTCCCGATTGTTCACCGTAGTTCACCGGCAGATCGATATAGGACATCCGCGGATCGCCAAAGGAAGCGACTACGGCCGCCGTGTCCGCTCGGCAGGCATCGCCGATGACGATGGTCTCCCAGTCCTGCAACGTCTGGGCCACGACGCTTCTCAATGTCTGCCGCAATACCACTGGGCGGTTGTGCGTCGCGATGACGACCGAGACCAGCGGCTCGCGCCTTCCAACAGCAACGGGTTGGCTGGATTCTGCCAAGTTACACCAGTCTGTAGGGAATGTGTTCGGTGTCCGGAGGCAGGCGCCGGTGGTCGGGCGCGTCGTAAGCGTAGGCCTTGTCGACGAGGTTGAGCAGCAACGCCGTTTCCGGTCCGAGCGAAACCACGCCATGCCATACGCCTGCCGGGATGATGACGAGCGACGGGCGCAAGGGGCCGGCAATCTTGTGCCACAGCGCACCGAAGGTCGGCGAAGCCTTTCTCCCGTCATAGAGCGAGATGCGGACGCTGCCGACGGAGCAGAAAAGCCGGTCGAGCGTCCGAACGTGCGCGTGCCATCCGGTCACTGCGCCTGGATACATCGTCCGCTGAAAGACCTGGCCGACAGGCAGGCCGTCCAGGCCCCACTCGTCGCGAAACACCTCGGTAAGATAGCCGTTCGAAGTCGCGACAGGCCTGATTTCCTTGATTTTTACGCCTTCGAGTGGCGGCGGATCGATCGCCAGCCAGTCCGCCGTCACCGTTTGCCGGTCCGGCGTCCCCGTCGCCATCCACCCCTCCAGCGCCGCATGATCGTCACTGCTCATTGTCAAAGCCCCCAACCCTTCGGATCTGATATGTGCTTTGCCCTGCCGGTGACAAGCTGGTCCTTTCCCGGGCCGAAACAAAAAATCCGTAAGATAGCCCTTCCGCACGTCGCACGCGTTGAAAACCGATCGCATGCCGCGGGGCGGATCAAACAAAAAGACCCGCAGGCGATCCGGCGGGTCTTGGTTTGTCGAAAGCTTGTAGAAACTTATGGCGTGCCGCCGCCGGGGATACCGGGAGCCAGCTTGCTCGCGCCGTTGATGATCTGGCTGAGGAAGTTCTGGTCCTTGCCGCCGGTCGGCGTGGTCCGCGAGATGAAGTCGAAGACCTTGCCGTCTTTCAGGCCGTAATTGGCGATTTGCGTGACGCGCCCATCGGCGCCGAAATAGACCGCAAGCACATGCTGGTCGACTATCCTTGGCTTGGCGAAGGCGACGTAGCGCTTGCGCGTCTGCGAGATGTAATAGAACGTCTCGTTGTCGAAGGTCGCCGTCGTCGACGGCGTGCCCAACGCCAACAATACCTGTTCGCGGCTCGATCCCACCGGCACCGAGTCGATGGCCGCCTGGTCGATGACATAGCCCTGCGTCAGCGTCTGGCTCGGATGAAGATCACCAAACATCTTCGACGAATTGCAGGCTGAAAGCGCGGAGGCCGCCACCAGGAGAGAGGCCATTCCCGCCGGCAACGGCGTAAGAAACGACTTGAATTTCAGCGCACCCAACAACAATTCTCCATCACATCCCCGCAACTTGCGCTGGGCCGCAAAACCGGTAAACCAGCTTGCATGCCGATGCAACAAGGCCAAATCAAACAAAAGGTCCCCGGGAGACCGCCCTCAATGTTCCAGCGCCTTTTTGGTCGTGAACGCTATGCCAACCGCGCTATTACCGACGCGCTCTACGCACAAATCGTGGCGGCGGCGCGGCAAACCGTGTTTTATTCCGACTGGAATGTACCCGATACGCCGCTCGGCCGCTTCGAGATGCTGTCGCTGCACATGTTCCTGTTTCAGCACAGGCTGCGGGGCGAGGAAGGTGCGGCCGCCGAAGTCGCGCAGGTGTTGATCGACGAGTTCTTCCTCGACGTCGAGCATTCGCTGAGAGAACTCGGCATCAGCGATGTCGGTGTGCCCAAACGCATGAAGAAGCTGGCTAAGATGTTTTATGGCCGCACCGCGGCTTATGACGACGCCTTGCGCGAAGACGATCGCGCAGCCCTTGCCGCCGCCCTTGCCCGCAATGTCAGGCCCGAAGCAGGCGCCTGGCCGGAGGCTCCGCTGCTGGCGAACTATGTTTGCGAGGCGTCCCGGGAACTTGCTGGGCAAAAGAGCGAATCGATCACTGCCGGCAAGGTTGCGTTTCCGGCCGCGGCGGCAGAGTAGGACATGGAGATGAAACACGCCGAGCCGAAGAGCCCCGTCTCCTTCATCGCCAATGTCGCGCGGCTGCCGCAGAAGGGCTTGCCGGTCGTCGTCGAGGCCGACGAGCGGCAGCGCGCCGCCCTTGCCGCAGACCACGAGCTGCTCTCGGTCGAGACCTACCGCGCCGAGCTTCTGGTGGAGCGCTGGAAGCGCAACGGCGTCAAGGTCAGCGGTCATGTCGAGGCCGATATCACCCAGGCCTGCATCGTAACCCTCGATCCGGTGAGCGCGCATATCGACGAACCGGTCGAGGCGCTGCTTCTGCCGGAAGAATCGAAGCTTGGACGTGAGGGCTTCGAAGGCGGCGGCGAGATCATTCTGGACGCCGATGGGCCTGACAGCCCAGAGACTTTTTCCGGTGACTTCATCGATGTCGGGGCGCTGGCCGAACAGTTTTTCGGCCTGGCGATCGGCCCTTACCCGCGCAAGGCCGGGGCCGCGATCGAGGCCGCGAGCGACGATCAGCCGGAAGAAAGCGAATTCCAGAAAAAGCTGCGTTCGCTGCTCGGAAAATCCTGAGAGCGGTTCGGATTTTGGAAAAGTTGGTTGTGCGCAGGCGCAAAACAGCTATTTTCGCCAAACCTTCGCGAGCCCCCTTATTCTGGCAGGCGTCCGCCGCAAGCCAGGCAAACCGTGAGAAAAGCAATACGTGATCAGAATTTCCATCGATGCCATGGGCGGCGATCACGGACCGAGTGTGGTCATCCCGGCGCTGATGACGGTGGCCATCCGCCGCCCTGACATCCGCTTCGTCATCTATGGTCGCGAGGACGCGGTGCGCCCCGAGCTCGCCAAGTTCCCCAAACTCGCCGAGGTGAGTGAATTCATCCATTGCGAGATCGCGGTGCGCATGGACGACAAGCCGAGCCAGGCGCTGCGTCATGGCCGTTGGAAGTCGTCGATGTGGAAGGCGGTCGAGGCCATCAAGAACGGCGGCGCGCAAGCCTGTATCTCGGCCGGCAACACCGGCGCGCTGATGGCCATGTCGAAATTCTGCCTGCGCACCATGGCCACCATCGATCGGCCGGCGATCGCCGCACTTTGGCCGACGACGCGCGGCGAAAGCGTGGTGCTCGATGTCGGCGCCACCATCGGCGCGGATGCGCATCAACTGGTCGATTTCGCCATCCTTGGCACCGGCATGGCGCGCTCGGTGTTCGGCATCGAGCAGCCGAGCGTCGGCCTGCTCAATGTCGGCGTCGAAGAGATCAAGGGCCAGGAAGAAGTCAAGGAGGCCGGCCGCATGCTGCGTGAGGCCAACATGGCCTCGATGAGTTATCGCGGCTTCGTCGAAGGCGACGACATCGGCAAGGGCACGGTCGACGTCGTCGTCACCGAGGGCTTTGCCGGCAATATCGCGCTCAAGACAGCCGAAGGCACGGCAAGGCAGATCGCCGGCTATCTGCGCGCCGCCATGAGCCGCACGCTGATGGCCAAGATCGGCTATGTTTTCGCCAAGGGCGCCTTCGACCGGCTGCGCGAAAAGATGGATGTCGGCCGCTCCAATGGCGGCGTCTTCCTGGGTTTGAATGGTATTGTCGTAAAGAGCCATGGCGGCGCCGATTCGGACGGCTTCGCCGCGGCGATCGAGCTTGGCTATGACATGGTGCGCAACAATCTGCTTGACCGGATCGAGGCCGACCTCGATCTGTTCCATGCGCGCAACCCGAGTGCTCAGGCAAACAGGAAATCCGGCGGCACCGCCGACGCCGAGGAATAGGACAGAACCTTGATCAGATCAGTCGTGCGCGGCAACGGTGCCGCGCTGCCCCGCCGCATCATGAAGAATGCCGACTTCGAAGGCATGGTCGAGACCTCGGACGAGTGGATCGTCCAGCGCACCGGCATCCGCCAGCGCCATGTCGCTGCCGACGACGAGACGACTGCTTCGCTGGGTGAGGCGGCTGCGCGCGCCGCGCTCGACAGCGCCGGACTGACGCCCGCCGATATCGACCTGATCGTGCTGGCGACCTCGACGCCCAACAACACCTTTCCGGCGACCTCCGTCGAGATCCAGAACAGGCTCGGCATGCATCACGGCTTTGCCTTCGACATGCAGGCTGTGTGCTCCGGCTTCGTCTACGCGGTCACCACCGCCGATCTCTATATCCGCGGCGGGCTGGCCAAACGCGTGCTGGTGATCGGCTCCGAAACCTTCTCGCGCATCCTCGACTGGAACGACCGATCGACTTGCGTTCTGTTTGGCGACGGCGCCGGCGCGCTGGTCCTGGAAGCGCAGGAGGGTGCTGGCGGCATTGCCGATCATGGCGTGCTGGCGGCGAGCCTGCGTTCGGATGGCGCCCATAAGGACAAGCTTTTCGTCGACGGCGGCCCTTCGACGACTGGCACCGTCGGTCATCTCAGGATGGAAGGTCGCGAAGTTTTCAAGCACGCCGTCGGCATGATCACCGACGTTATCGAGGCGACCTTTTCCCAAGCCGGCATCACGGCCCAGGACCTCGACTGGTTCGTGCCGCACCAGGCCAATAAACGAATTATTGACGCTTCCGCCAGGAAGCTCGGGATTGCCGAAGATAAAGTGGTGGTCACCGTCGATTTGCACGGTAACACCTCGGCTGCCTCGGTGCCGCTCGCGCTTTCTGTGGCCGTCGCCGACGGCCGCATCAAGAAGGGCGATCTGGTGCTTCTCGAGGCAATGGGTGGTGGTTTCACCTGGGGCGCGGTACTACTTCGCTGGTAAGTGCCGAACAGTCCGGTTCGGTTCTTGACCTTGCCGGATCAATTACTTAGGCTCCGCCGTTGCCTGTATCGATTTACGTTTTCTGCGAACTGATGGGACGGTCGCATGGGGGGAAAGACACTGACGCGTGCCGACCTTGCCGAAGCCGTTTACCGGAAGGTCGGCTTGTCGCGCACGGAATCGGCCGAGCTCGTCGAGGCCGTGCTCGATGAGATCTGCGAAGCCATCGTTCGGGGCGAGACGGTCAAGCTGTCGTCCTTTGCCACCTTCCATGTCCGCTCCAAGAACGAGCGCATCGGCCGCAATCCGAAGACCGGCGAGGAAGTGCCGATCTTGCCGCGGCGGGTGATGACCTTCAAATCGTCGAACGTGCTCAAGAGCCGGATCCTGCGCTCGCATCAGAACAGCAAGACCAAAAGCGGCAAATAGTTCTGGCGGCGAATGCGGTTGAAAACCACTGCACGTTTGACGCCGGGCTTGAATATCGTGTCATAAATCGCTGAAATAAAGACCGATTCGGGATCAATTGACCCGATCTCCGTCCAGCGTGAGGTTTCGCCCATGGACAAGAGCCCCGATGCGTTCCGCACCATCAGCGAGGTGGCGGAAGATCTCGACCTGCCGCAGCATGTGCTGCGTTTCTGGGAAACGCGCTTCAATCAGATCAAGCCGATGAAGCGCGGCGGCGGCCGCCGCTATTACCGGCCGCAGGATGTCGAACTGATCAAGGGCATAAGACATATGCTCTACGACCAGGGCTACACAATCAAGGGCGTGCAAAAGCTGTTGCGCGAGAATGGCAATCATTTTCTGGTCGCCATTGGCAATGGCGACATGGCGGCCGTCGAGGCGATCGCGCAGCGCCGGCAGGCCGATCAGGTGCCGCTGACCTCCGGCGCCCAGCCGCGTGGCGACGAGGACGCGCTGGTCGGCCAACCGAAGGTGAAGCCCAGCCGCCGCTTCTTCGGCCTTGGCAAAGGCGACGAGGAAGGCCCCGTACAGCCGGATTCCTCGAAACTGTCGCGCGACAACCGCGCCTTGCTGCAGGAGGCGCTGTTCGACCTTCTGGAGTGCAAGCGCTTGCTCGACCAGGTGCGCTGACGCCGCTTCGTCTTTCGAAAATTGAGGCGAAGCGGTCCGGAACTGCTGCCGCAGCCATGCGTTAGGCCTTCTCTCGGAGAGAAGGACATTCTGCATGGCATCGTTTTCGACCCTCTCGGACCTCGACCTCGACAAGAAGTTTGCCTCGCTTTCGCGGCAGCTCGACGATCTCAGGAAGGCTTTGGCCAAACAGGGCGATGCCTATTACGAGGATGGTCGCGAGACGGCGTCCGATTATTATTCGCAGCTTGCCGAGCGCCTCCACGAGGCGCTGCCGGCCATCAAGCGCCGGGGTAGGGCGCTGGAGCGCACGGCCCGCGGCAATCCCGCGGCCACTGCCGCTGTCGGTCTGGTCGTGGTCGGAGTGCTTGCCGGTCTTCTCTTCAGCCGGCGCTGATTTTTGAGGTATGGAAACAGAAATGGCGGCCGTCATCGACGGCCGTCATTTCCACTCCATAGCTCGTATTGCTTGGCGAACTTGATCTGGCCTGTCGGGGCAAAACTGAGCGGTGGCCGGGCGGCATTTGCCATAAACGGTGCCGGACGAATCGGTGCCGTCGAGATATTTGCCCTTACAGTTGTTGAGCTGCGGCGCCATGCACGGGCCGTGACCCTTGGCAAGCGGGCCGATCGACCGACCATCATCCCCAAGCATAATCACCAGTACGCGCCTTGGTGAGGCAAGCGTGGTGCAAAAAATCAGCAGGAAGGCGGCTTGGTTAGATTGTCCAAAGCCAGCCTTCCCGCCGCGGAAGTCAGCCGGCTCAGGCCTTCTTGGCCACCTTCTTCATGTGGTGGTGATGATGATGGTGGTGATGGTGATGGCGGTGATGATGCTTGTGGTGGTGATGATGGTGATGATGCTTCTTCATCGGAGCTGCATCAGCGCTGGTGGCGCCGACCATCGACATGCCGAACGCCAGGGCCAGAGCCAGCCCGGACGCGGTGAGGAGGGACTTCTTCATGACTTTGTTTCCTTTTTTCGCGGGCGTTCCGAGATCCACCGGACCAAATCAGTGACCCAAGCCCCGCAGTGGAACTATCCTCCTGGTTTTTTTCGACAATTTTTCCCAACTGTAGATTTTTGTTTCTGGATTGTTTCTGGGAGACATTTCGATGCGCGCGCCTGTGCGGGCGCGCGCCAGCATCGCCGGACACACGGAAAGTGCCTGCCTCACATCGGCGGCGCGATGCCGTGATTGCCGACCACGACGCGGCTTGAGACGAGCTTGCCGTCGCCGTCGCGTTCGGCGTTGACGAAGACGGCCGTGCCCGGCGTCAGATCCGCCGGCGTGGCGCTCGCGATAGTCACGATCGGCGTCGTTTGCGGGATCGCGATCTGCTTCTTCTGGCCGTTGTCATAAGTCAGCGTCACCGAACGGCCGTTGATCTCGGTGACGTCGGCGACGGTGCCATTGGTCATGCGGCTGTTAGGCTGCAGGTCCCAGTCGCGGTCGCCCTCGCCGGTGCCTTTGAGAGCGGCCGGGAAGACCACGACCTCCAGCGCGCCGCTGCCGCCATCGGCTTTTGAAACTGAGGCGATGCCGAGGAAATCGCCCTGCTTGATATCCCCAGCCGACGCCTTGGCGACGCCTGAGATCTTCCAGCCATCGGCCAGCGTGATGGCATCGGTCTTGCCGTCACGGTCTTTTACCGTCAGCGTCGAGCCGGCGAGCTCCACCACCGTGCCGCGCACGCGTGTCGCGTCCGCCGCCTGGGCCTCCGCCGCGCCGACAACTGAAATCGTGCCGAGCACGATCGCGAACAATTTCAAGTTCATGGGGTCTGGTCCTTCCAAAAAATGGCCGGCATCCATCTGTCGATAGCCGGCGACAGCAAGCTAACGAGCTGAGGCGTCGAAAATGCTGGCGAATTCGGTTCGGGACCCTTCAAAAGAACTTGATTGGGCGCGCCGCCGCCTTACATGTACGAGGCCTGTGGACATACGGTCCAAATGCCGCTTCACGATGGCGTTATGGCCGCGGCCCTGCTCTTGGCAAATCAATCGTTAACGAGCATTCTGCGCCCGTCTCAGGCAACGCCACATTTCATCCGACCCTGTTTCATCTCAAGGAGTTGCCATGCCCAACACCGCACGAAGCGCTGTTTCCAACGACATCATTGCCGCGCCCGGCCTCAACCCGCTGAAAGCTGCCCGCGAAACCAGGGGATACACGATCGAGGAGCTCTCATTGACGTGCGGCTTGGCCGTGGGTGAGATCATCGATATCGAGGACGGCAAGGATGCCGATCCGGCGAAGCTCCGGCGCATTGCCTTGGCATTGCAGGTGCCGGAAGAGGAATTGATCCGGGTGCCGGCCGCCGAAGACCGGCCCACACAGCAATAGAGACGCGAGCAAGCGTCCATTCGAGAGCCCGCCGGCATCCGCCAGGCGGGCTTTTTGATAAGTACAATGCTGAACCACGGCTCTTGCCAATGGCTGCGCCGCCATGCGATTCGCCGGCATGCGGTTCGATATGTCTGACGAGAGGTCGCCATGAGCTTGGAATCGGTTCGCGCCTTTTTTGCCGAGCACGCGCCGGACATCGAAGTCATGGTCACCGAGGCAAGTTCGGCCACGGTGGCGCTGGCGGCCGAAGCCCATGGCGTTATGCCGGCGCAGATAGCCAAGACGATCTGCCTGCGCGTCGGCGACGAAACCATGCTGGTCGTGACCAGCGGCATCGCCAGGCTCGACAACCGTAAATTCAAGGACAGGATGGGCGGCAAGCCGCGCATGCTGGGCGGCGACGAAGTGGTGGCGGCCACCAGCCATCCGCCGGGCGGCGTCTGCCCGTTCGGCCTGCCGGCGCCGCTGCCGATCTATTGCGATGTCTCGCTGAAGGCCTTTGACGAGGTCGTTCCCGCCGCCGGCGCCACCAACGCCGCGGTGCGCATCGCACCGCAGCGCATGGCCGATCTGGTCGGCGCCGAATGGGTCGACGTTTGCCAATAACTATTGCCGCCTAGATATCTGTTGATGATGTCAAAGCCGCCGTCGAGCGGCCGTAACCAGCTACCGATAAAGTGGCCGGAGACGGCCGCGAAAATCGGTGCGCGCGCGGCTGCTCCGCACCTTTCACGGTGGCGCTTGGACCAATTCGAAAAGCGGCGACTGATGATCGAATAATTGGACATTAGTCTTGACAGAAATACATATGTTCAATACCCGTCAAGCAACCGAACAGCATGCAATATGGGAGGAATATACGGTATGGCATCCAACATTTCGTTGACGGGCCTTGCCCGCGACCTTGAGGAACGCGCCAAGTCCGGCAAGCCCATCCGCATCGGCCTTATCGGCTCCGGCGAAATGGGCACCGACATCGTCACCCGCGTCGCCCATATGTCCGGCATCGAGATCGGCGCCATCTCCGAATTGAACCTGCCGGCGGCCGGCAAGGCCGTCGATATCGCCTTCCAGGAAACCGGGCACGCGCGTGAAGTGTCGAACGCGTCCGCGATGAATTCGGCCATCGAGGCCGGCAAGATCGCGGTGACCAACGATTCCAGCTTGGTTATCGGCAATGACCTGATCGACGTCGTCATCGACGCCACCGGCGTTCCGGCCGTCGGCGCCGAGATCGGGCTGCGCGCCATGGAGCATGGCAAGCATCTGGTGATGATGAACGTCGAAGCCGACGTCACCATCGGCGCTTATCTGAAGAGCGAGGCCGACCGGCTCGGCGTCACCTATTCGCTCGGCGCCGGCGACGAGCCGTCGTCCTGCATGGAACTGATCGAGTTCGTGTCCGCCATGGGCCATCCGATCGTCGCCGCCGGCAAAGGCAAGAACAACCCGCTCAACATCGACGCCACGCCTCCCGACTATGAGGAGGAAGCCAAGCGCCGCCACATGAATGTGCGCATGCTGGTCGAGTTCGTCGATGGCTCGAAGACCATGGTCGAGATGGCGGCGATCGCCAACGCGACAGGACTGGTTCCCGACAAGCCGGGCATGCATGGCCCTTCCGCGACGCTCGGCGAATTGTCGAAGGTGCTGGTGCCGCGGAAGGATGGCGGCGTGCTGTCCAGGGTCGGCGTCGTCGACTACTCGATCGGCAAGGGCGTAGCACCTGGCGTCTTCGTCGTCGCCGACATGTCGCATCCGCGCATCTCGGAGCGCATGGAGGACCTGAAGATGGGCAAGGGCCCGTACTTCACCTTCCACCGCCCCTATCACCTCACCTCGCTCGAAGTGCCGCTGACCTGCGCGCGCGTCGTGCTTTACGGCAAGGCCGATATGGTGCCGCTGGCAAAGCCGGTGGCCGAAGTTGCCGCTGTCGCCAAGAAGGATTTGAAGCCCGGCGACAAGCTCGATGCCATCGGCGAGTACTGCTACCGCGCCTGGATCATGACCGCGCCCGAAGCACATGCGGTCCGGGCCATTCCCTGTGGCCTGTTGCAGGGCGGCTCGGTCACCGCGCCGATCAAGAAGGGCGAGCTCATCACCTATGCCAATGCGGCGGTCGCGCCGGGCTCCAGAATCGCCGAGCTGCGCGCCCGCCAGGACAAGCTCGTTTACGGTGCCGTGGAGGCGTGATCATGGCCACTGCCAGCAAAGCCGTCGTCGATAGCCGCGCCAACCTGCCTTTCGTCTACCGCCAGTACAGCGCCGAGCAGCTCAAGCAGGTGCTCTACAAGATGTACCTCATCCGCCGCTTCGAGGAAGGCGCCGAAGAGTGCTACACGCGCGGCCTCATCCACGGCACCATGCACCTGTCGATCGGCCAGGAAGCGAGCGCCATGGGCATCTGCATGCCGCTCGCCGAGGACGATCAGATCACGTCTACGCATCGCGGCCACGGCCACTGCATCGCCAAGGGCGCCGAGGTCAGCCGCATGTTCGCTGAGTTCTTCGGCAAGACCACCGGCTACTGCAAGGGCCGCGGCGGCTCGATGCATATCGCCGACGTCGCCAAGGGCAATCTCGGCGCCAACGGCATCGTTGCCGGCGGCATTCCGATCGCGGTCGGTGCTGCGCTTTCCTCCAAGCGGATGAAAACCGGCAAGGTCGTCGTCTCTTTCTTCGGCGATGGCGCCAACAATGAAGGCGCTTTCCACGAGGCGTTGAACATGGCGGCGATCTGGAAACTGCCGGTGATCTTCGTATGCGAGAACAATGGCTACGGCATGTCGACCTCGACGGCGCGCTCGACAGCTGTGAAGAACATCGCCGACCGGGCGGCCGCCTATTCGATGCCGGGCGTTATCGTCAACGGCAACATCTTTTCCGAGGTTGCCGAGGCATCGTTCAAAGCGATCGAGCGGGCGCGCGCGGGTGAGGGGCCGACACTGATCGAGTCGAAAACCTATCGCCATCGCGGTCACTCCAAGAGCGATCGCAACCGCTACCGCACCAAGGAAGAGATCGAGGACTGGATGGCGAACCGCGATCCGATCACGCTGTTCGAGACCGAACTGCGCGATTTCGGCTTCATCGATAACCAGGGTGTCCAAGCCATCCGCGACGCCGTGGCGCAGGAAATCGCCGACGGCATCGAGTTCGCCAAGGCGAGCCCGGCGCCCGACATCGCCAGCCTCGCGGATTATGTTTACACGGAGCAGGCGTGATGGACGCCGTGGTGCGTGAACTGAGCTACGCCCAGGCAATCCAGGAGGCGATGGCGATCGCCATGGACATGGACGAGCGCGTCTTCCTGATGGGCGAGGACATCGGCGTCTATGGCGGCGCCTTCCAGGTGACGGGCGACCTTGTCGAGCGCTACGGCGCCGACCGCGTCATCGACACGCCGATCTCGGAGTTGGGCGGCGCCGGCGTCGCGGTCGGTGCCGCAGTCACCGGCATGCGGCCGATCTTCGAATTCCAGTTCTCGGATTTCGCCACGCTTGGCATGGAGCAGATCGTCAACCAGGCGGCGAAGATGCGCTTCATGTTGGGCGGCGAGGTTTCGGTGCCGGTGGTGATGCGTTTCCCGGCCGGTTCCGGCACGGGCGCCGCCGCGCAGCACAGCCAGAGCCTCGAAGCCTGGCTCGGCCACGTGCCTGGGCTGAAGGTCATCCAGCCGGCGACGCCGCACGATGCCAAGGGCATGCTGCTTGCCGCGGTCGCCGATCCGGATCCGGTCATGATCTTCGAGCACAAGCTGCTCTACAAGATGAAGGGCCCTGTGCCTGAAGGCCACTACACCGTGCCGATCGGCAAGGCCGACATCCGCCGCCAGGGGTGCGACCTGACCATCGTCGCGACATCGATCATGGTGCACAAAGCGCTCGACGCCGCGGCAGCACTCGAAAGCGAGGGCATCGACATCGAGGTGATCGACCTGCGCACGATCCGGCCGCTCGACCGGCAGACCGTCATCGACAGCGTCAAGAAGACGTCGCGCCTGCTTTGCGTCTACGAAGCGGTGAAGACGCTGGGTATCGGCGCGGAAGTCAGCGCGTTGGTGGCCGAGAGCGAGGCCTTCGACTATCTCGACGCGCCGATCGTGCGGCTGGGCGGCGCCGAGACGCCGATCCCCTACAATCCGGACCTGGAAAAGGCCACCGTGCCGCAGGTTCCCGACATCATCGCCGCCGCGCGCGACCTCGTGAAAGGGGTTCGCTGAGCGATGCCGACAGAGGTCATTCTTCCCAAGGTCGACATGGACATGGCGACCGGCCAGATCTCGCGCTGGTTCGCCGCGGAGGGCGCTCATGTCAAGAAGGGCGATGTGCTCTTCGAGATCGAGACCGACAAGGCCGCGATGGAAATCGACGCGCCGGCCAGCGGCACGCTACGCAACGTGACGGGCAAGGAGCGCGTCGATATTCCGGTCGGTGCGCCGGTGGCGTGGATCTATGCGGATGATGAAGTGTACGGGGCCAAGCAGGATGAGGCTCCAATCTCCCCCCTCGTGGGGGAGATGTCGGCGAAGCCGACAAAGGGGCGCGCTGTCCCGCCGACCTCTCAGCGCGAGGCCCCCTCTGGCCTGCCGGCCATCTCCCCCACGAGGGGGGAGATCAGCCAATCGCCGACCGGCGAGCGCGCGACGCCACTGGCGCGCCGTTTGGCTCGTGAGGCTGGCCTCAAGATTGCCGACATACAAGGCAGTGGTCCGCGCGGCCGTGTCGTGCGCGCCGACGTAGAGGCCGCAGTCGCCGCGAAAGACTCGGCCATCCCTGCGCAGCCGACCGCCGAGATCGCATCGCCAGCCCAGGCTGAAGTCACGCAGGCCCCTGCATTGCCCAAGGCGATGTCGGACGACCAGGTGCTAAAATTATTCGAGCAGGGTTCCTACGAGCTCGTCCCGCACGACAACATGCGCAAGACCATCGCGCGCCGTCTTGTCGAGGCCAAGTCCACCATCCCGCATTTCTACCTGACGCTCGACTGCGAGCTCGACGCGCTGCTGGCGCTGCGCACGCAGTTGAATGCGGCCGCGCCGATGAAGAAGACCGACAAGGGCGAAGCCCCGGTCTACAAGCTGTCGGTCAACGACATGGTCATCAAGGCGATGGCGATGGCCTTGAAGGCGGTGCCGGACGCCAATGCATCCTGGACCGAGACCGCCATGGTCAAGCACCGGCATGCCGATGTCGGCGTCGCCGTCTCGATCCCCGGCGGCCTGATCACGCCGATCATCCGGCATGCCGATGAAAAGACGCTGTCGACCATCTCCAACGAGATGAAGGATCTGGCCAGCCGCGCCAGGAGCCGCAAGCTGAAGCCCGAAGAGTATCAGGGCGGCACGACGGCGGTGTCCAACCTCGGCATGTTCGGCATCAAGGACTTTGCCGCCGTCATCAACCCGCCGCATGCGACGATTCTCGCGGTCGGCGCCGGCGAGGAGCGGGCGGTGGTCAAGAATGGCGAGATCAAGATTGCCACCGTGATGTCCGTCACGCTCTCGACCGATCACCGTGCCGTCGACGGCGCCCTCGGCGCCGAGCTGCTCGGCGCCTTCAAGCGCATGATCGAAAACCCGATGGGCATGCTGGTGTAGGCCAATTCTGAGGCCTGAATCCGGCTTGCGCATGTGCGCGCGGGTCAACCGATCACCGACTTGTCAGGCAGCTGGTTCACGCCAATCCGATTCCAATGCTTGAAGCTGCCGTTATTTCGTTCCACATCGGGCGCAATGAACGGCAAGATACAGGAATGGTTTCGCAATTGGCGCTGGGCCCTGGCCGCGTCGCTGTTCCTGCATGTCCTGATCGCAGTGTTCTTGTTCCTTGGCTTGCCGAGACCTGAGCAACAGCCGGATCAGCAGGAAGAACCGGTCAATGTCGCCATCGTGCCGCCGACCGAGCCGCCAAAGCCTGCTCCAAAGCCGCCGGAGCCCAAGCCTGTTCCAAAGCCGCCGGAGCCGGAAAAGAAGGCTGAAAAGCCGCCGGAAGAAAAGCCTCCGGAACCGAAGAAACAGCCGGACGATCAGGTTCTGAAGCGCGTCTTCCAGTATGGCCAGAAGGACACCGGGCCGCAGAAATCGCTCGACGGCGGCGCCGCTCAACCCAACACGCCGCAGCCGGCCAAGGACGCCCCTAAGCCGCCTGTCGAGCCGACGCCCGCGCCGGCCCAGGTTCCTCCGCCTCCAACGCCTGAGCCACAGGCAGAGCCCAGCAAGCCTGATGAGAAGCCGGCAACCGCCGCGCCGGACGATAACCCTGCGCCAAGCGAAGAAAAGCAGCCCGACAAACCGGGGCCGCGAACCGATGAGAAGCAAGCGGTCGTGGAACCAAAGCCTTTGGCCGCAACCGGCGGCAAGCCTTCGCCTCCAGCCTCGACGGAAAAGCCAAAGCCTAAACCGGCAAAACCAATGAAGTTCAAATCCGCAAGGGCCCTCAAAGCCCCAAGCGCGGGCATAGCATTGTCAAATCCCACGAACAACGATGCAGCGGGATCGCCGCTGTACTCCGGTCTTCCAGGCGTCAGGAAGCTCTATTCCCAGGGTGCGACCGGCAATATGGATGCCACAAGCTCGATGGAGAACGTGCCACGCGGCGAGCGCGTTGCCAACCTCTGCGCCAATGTTCTGAATCAGGAGCTGCAAAGTGCGGACTATTCGCCCAGATGGTTGCCAACCATTCCGCTGAAAACAGGCACTGTTCTGAACCCCACGGAAGCCGCATTCAGCACCATGACCCAATGGTATGATCTAACCTTCCGCTGCGAGGTCGACCCCGATGCGACGAGGGTTCTATCCTTCAACTTTCGGGTCGGAGGATTGGTCCCGCCCGGCGAATGGGTGCGGCGTAAATTCCCCAGTCTTCGCTAAACTAGGCCGGCACGCCGAGCCCGGCCAATTGCCGGCTAACCTCTTGCCAATCGGCGCAGACGTAATCGGCGCCGGCGGCTGTCAGGCGCACGGCATGCTCGGCATAGGTATGCCCGCCGCCGGTATAGCCGATCGCGATCATGCCGGCCGCGACAGCGCCCTGGATGCCGAAGGGCGAATCCTCGATGACGATGCAGTCAGCGGGCTTCGCGGCCATTTTCTCGGCCGCGTAGAGGAAGATGTCGGGCGCCGGCTTGCCGTTCTTCACCATCGAGGAGCTGTAGATCGCACCGCCGAAGAACTGCGCCAGCCCGGTGACTGCAAGGCTGTGATTGATGCGCTCGACCGACGATGACGAGGCAACGCAGCGGTCGCCCTCGAGCCTATCCAGAAACGCTGCGATCCCCGGTGTCGGCTTCAATTCCTGCGAGAACAGGATTTTGGTTTCGGCCCAGATGTCGCCGTCGGCGGCGAGCGGGAACTGATGGCCGGTCAAGTCCTTGATTTTGGCGATGATGTCGGACTGCTTCATGCCGACGCATTGAGCGACGATGCCGCCGTGAACGCCGGGCATGCCGTGCTTTTCGTAGACGCGCTCATAGGCCTTGGCGGCCAGCGGCTCGCTGTCGACGAGAACGCCGTCGCAGTCGAAAATCATCAGTCTGGATCGCGCCACGCGCCTCTCCCGTCTCGGTAACAATGCGCACATCGCTATCGATAAAAAGTCAGATGTTCAATAGTGAGGTGGGCAGGAGCATCATAGCTGGCGAAGTGCATTGCCCACTGGCGCGCCGCCGAGCGCGCGCTGCATGGCCTGGCGGGACTGGGCGCGATCGGGCGTGATCCAGTTGGGTTCGGCGCCAAGAAAACGGTCGAGGAACGCGACCGCATAGGCCGGCATCTCCGTCGCGTTCTCGCGGTAGGACCACCAGGTGCGCAGGTCGTCGGCGCATTTGTCGATGCTGGGCGCGCTGCCGAATTCCTGCTCGTGGACCGCCAGGATCGCCGACACGCAATAATTCGTATAGAGAAAGCCCTCCGGCCAGAAGCGCACGATTTCCGCAGTGCCGGCGTTCTCCTCTGTCTCGATCATGTCGCCAAGGCCCGAGATTTCGTGCGCCGGCGCCTGCCGGATCAGTTCGCGCAGCACCAGCCCGGCCGAAAAGACGATGAAGTCCGCCCGATCGACAGCGGCGAATCGTTTCTGCGCGTCCATGACCTCGATCCAGTCGAGAAAGGCGCGCGTCAGCTTGGCCTCGTCGATCTCGAAACGCACGCCGAACGTCTCCGACACCACCTTGGCGCTGCTGCGGAAGGTGGCGCGGAACCAGCGCAACTGCCGCAGCCGGTGACGCAGATCCGGCATAAGCGCCAGTTCATGCCTGAAGGGCAGATCCATGTCTCATTTCCCGTTTGCTGGCAGGCTAGCACAAGGGCCGTCAATGCCGAAATCGGCCCGCAGCCTGTGGAGCGTTATGGCGGCTAATATAATACATGTTGACATTGTAGGAAACAAATGTTCTCACTTTCGGGTCGTCTCGCCTCCGTCCAATATGCGCCGGAGGAAGAGAATCGGGAGGAGAACCGAATGGCGATCTGGCAGTGGGCGCTGCTTCTGTTGTTTGTCGTCTGGGCGCTGCAATCGCTCGGCGTCTGGCTGCAGATGCGGCACTATTCGGACGTCTTCAAAGGCGTCACCAATCAGTACAAGGACGGCTTCGTCGGCGCCGGCAATTTCCGCGGCCGGCTCGCAAAAGGCACCATAGCGCTGGTCGTCGTGACGCCGGATCTCATCGTGCGCCGCATGATGATCATGAGCGGCCGCTCGGTGCTCACCAAGTTCAAACGACATGAAGAATTCGAGGGCGTCCCCCTCGATCGAGTCCGGTCCAACCCTGCGATCATGGGGGAGGGGGAACCCGGTGTGGCCGAGGCCGTGAAACGCGCGATCGAGCAGATCGACCGCGCGCGGTCGGAGCCGGGGAAGAAGCCGGGCCTGTCCGGCTTGAACGTAGCAAGGGCTTAAGCGACGCCGTCAGCCGGCTGGGAATGACCGGCAGGGGTCATAAGGAGGAGAAATGTCACTAATATCGTTATTGGCGCAGCATGCCGACCTGGCGGTGCATAACCTGCATGTCGCAGGCACCATGGTCTCGGATGCTGCCTGGCACGGCAAGCTTGGCGTCGAGCACGCCACCGACCATCTCGTGGTCCTGGCGCAGGCAACGACCGACAACGCGCCGGTCACTGCCGATCAGCTGAAGGAACAGCTGAAAAACGTCCAGCAGGAAGAGCAGCTTGGCTGGCTGACCGCTATCGGCAAATACTTCATCGGTATCTTCCAGAAGGGCGGCGAAGTGTTCGCCGGCTTCGTCACCGGCATCATCCCGACCCTGGTCGTGCTGATGACGGCCTTCTACGCCGTCACCGAACTGGTCGGCGAAGAGCGCGTTCACGGCCTGGCGCGCGGCGCCGGACGCATCGCGTTGACCCGCTATACCGTGTTGCCGGTGCTATCGGTGTTCTTCCTCACCAACCCGATGGCTTACACCTTCGGCTCCTTCCTGGAAGAAAAGCACAAGCCCGCCTTCTACGACGCGGCCGTGTCCTACGTGCATCCGCCGCTCGGCCTTTTCCCGCACATCAACCCCGGCGAATATTTCGTCTGGGGCGGCATGCTGGTCGCGCTGCTCGATCTCGAGAAGCGTGGCGTCATCGCCGCCGGCTATCACGTCAAGGTGGCCATCTGGTACGCGCTTGTCGGCCTGGTCGTCATCCTGCTGAAAGGCATGCTGACCGAGCGCATCACGGCCATCATGGCGCGCCGCCAGGGCGTCGAGCTCTGAGCGCGGGGGAGGACATCATGGCCAAGACATACAAAGCCGTACGCATCTCCAGGGGCAACACCGGTTGGGGTGGCCCGCTGGTGATCGAGCCGACCGAGCAACGCAGCAAGGTCGTATCGGTGACCGGCGGCGGCATTCACCCGGTGGCGCAGTTGATCGCCGACATGACCGGCGCCGAGGCAGTCGACGGCTTCAGGGCGCCGCCGATCGAAAGCGAAATGGCGGTCGTCGTCGTCGACTGCGGCGGCACCGCGCGCTGCGGCGTCTATCCGCGCAAGCGCATCCCGACCGTCAATCTGACGCCGGTCGGCCAGGCTGGGCCGCTCGCCCAGTTCATCACGGAAGACATCTACGTTTCGGGTGTGAAGCCGGCCAACGTCACAATGGCGGACGGGTCCGAGGCGGTCACCACTGCGGGGGGAGCAGCATCGATGAGTTCAAGCAACACCACGGCCGCGGCGCCACAACCACTGCCGAGCGAAGGCGGGATGATCGGCCTGATCAGCTCGATCGGCCGCGTCATGGGCCGCGTGGTCGGCATCTTCTTCAACGCCGGCCGCCGCACCATCGACCAGGTCATCCGCAACGTGCTGCCGTTCATGGCCTTCGTGACCATGCTGATCGGTCTGATCCTCTATACCGGCATCGGTGACGTGCTGGCGCAGCCGATGGGCCCCTTGGCCAACAACATCGTCGGCCTGCTGGTGATCTCGGCAATCTGCGGCCTGCCGTTCCTGTCGCCCATCCTGGGACCAGGTGCGGTCATCGCGCAGGTCATCGGCGTCGCCATCATCGGCCCGCAGATCGCCAACGGCACCATCTCGCCGGCCATGGCCCTGCCGGCGCTGTTTGCCTACAACACGCAAGTTGGCTGCGACTTCGTTCCCGTCGGTCTGGCGCTCGGTGAGGCCAAGCCGAAGACGATCGAAATCGGCGTGCCGGCGGTGCTGATCAGCCGCCAGATCATGGGCCCGGTCTCCGTGCTGATCGCATGGATCGTCTCGCTGATCGTGTTCTAAGAAACCAAAAAGAGGTTCGCCATATGTCGGTTCTTCTCAAGACACGGGTCACGGCGATAGGACCCGAAGTGGCGGACCTCGCCGAGGGCGGCGTGGTCATCCTGTTTGCGGATGGCTCGCCCCCTGAACTGGCCGAGGTTTCCGTGCTCCACCTGACGGAGCAGGGCCCGAGCGACGACGCGCCGCAAAGAGGCGCGTCGATCACGCTCGGTCCGGTCTCGGCGACCATCACCGCGGTAGGCGAAACGGCCTGGAGCAAGGTCCGCGAAATGGGCCATGTCGTGATCTCCTTCAACGGCGCGACCGAGGCCGAAAGGCCGGGCGAAGTCTGTGCATCCGCTGTCGATACCGCCGCGCTGGTGGCGGCCCTGACGCCAGGTGCTGTCATCACCATCGCCGCCTGATAGATTTGCCGTCCAAGAACGGCGCCACAACGCTAGAGTATTGTCATGGAACGCTCGACCATCGTCAGAGTGCATGAAGGTTTGCACGCCCGTCCCGCCACGCGGTTCGTCAAGCTCGCCAAGGGTTTCGAATCCGACGTCGAGCTGGTCAAGGACGGCAAGGCGGTCAGCGCCAAGAGCTCGGTCAAGCTGATGCTCTTGGCAGTCAAGGAAAACCAGGAGGTCACCGTACGGGCCAACGGCGCCGACGCTATCGAGGCGATCGAGGCGCTGATCGGCTATCTGGAAAACCCGCATGCTGGCCTCGACAGCGAGGCAGGCGAGGCTGCGTCCGACGCGCCGGCCGCGGTCGCTCCGCAGGGCGCTTCGCCGATTGCCGTGCCGGCGGAGGGGACAGCAAAACTCCAGGGCGTTGCCGCCAGTGAAGGTGTGGCCATCGGGCCGGCCTTTGCGCATTTCCCGGCCGAGATCGAAGGACCAGGCAGGCGGCTCCAAGCCGACGAGATCGATGGCGAGCTCGAACGGTTCCGCGGCGCCGTCGCGTCCGTTCAGGCGCGCATGGATCGCACGCTCGCCGAAGACTCTCTCTCCGGCGGCGATCGCGGCATTGTGGCTGCCTTGCGCGACATTGCCGCCGATGACAGCCTGACCGCCGGGGTCGAAAAATTCATCAGGGACGGCGATGACGCGGTGTCGGCGGTGATCGGCGCAGCCTCGTCCATCGCCGCCGATTTCAGCGCCGTCGACGACCATTACCTCAACGCCCGCGCCGACGACGTCCACGCCGTCGGCAGGCAGATCTGCCTGGTGTTGCTCGGCCAGGATGAGGTCAGCCTCGAGACCATCCCGCAAGGCGCGATCCTGATCGCCGACGACATCGGCGCCTGGGATCTGGCGCGCGCGCCATTGAAGCGTATCGGCGGCGTGGTCTGCGGCCATGGCGGCGCCACCTCGCACATCGCCATCATCGCCCGCTCGCACGGCATCCCGGCGGTGCTGGGTCTGGGCGACAAGGTCAACGCGCTGCGCAACGCCAAGGTGGTGGCGATCGACGGTAATGCCGGGCACGTGATCGTCGATCCGAACGAGGCCGCCCGGGCCGAGTTTGCCACGCGTGTCGAGGCGGCGGCGCAGGAGCGTGCGGGCCTCAAAGTATTCAAGCATTTAACGCCTTCCCGCGCGGACGGAACGGTGATCGAGGTCGCGGCCAATATCGGTTCGCTGGAGGAGATCGAGGCGGCGCAGGAGGCCGGCGCGATGGGCGTCGGGCTGTTCCGCACCGAGTTGCTGTTCATGCGCCACATGCATCTGCCCTCGGAAGAGATGCAGGCCGAAACCTACAGCGCCTTGGCCAAGGCCTTCGCGCCGCATTCGGTCATCGTGCGCACGCTCGACATCGGTGGCGACAAGCCGATCGCCGGTATCGAGTTCCCCGACGAGGAAAACCCATTCCTGGGCTGGCGCGGCATCCGCATGTGCCTCGATCGCCCGGACATTTTCAAAAAGCAGCTGCGGGCGCTGCTCAGGGCCGCAATTCACGGCAACATCAAGGTGATGCTGCCGATGGTTGCGGAGATCGGCGAGGTCACGCGCACCCGTGCGCTGGTCGCGGAATGCGCCGCCGAACTGAAGGCCGAAGGCGTGCCGCATGCCGCCTTTGATCTCGGCGTCATGATCGAGACGCCGGCTGCCGTGCTGATCGCGCCGGCGCTGGCCAAGGAAGTGGCGTTCTTCTCGATCGGCACCAACGACCTCACCCAGTACATCATGGCCGCCGACCGCCTCAACCCGACCGTCGCCAAGCTCAACGACGTCACCAATCCGGCGGTGATGGCGGCGATCGAGCTGACGGCCAGAGCCGGCGTTGCCGCCGGCATCATGGTCGGCATGTGCGGCGAGGCGGCAGGCCGACCTGACCTGATCCCCATATTCATCAAGATGGGCCTGACGGAGCTCAGCATGAGCCCGGCCTCGATCCAGCGCGCCAAGAAGACCATCGCCGCCATGGCGGCCGAAAAGTAGTTTGGAAGCCGGCGGTTACGTCAGATGCGCAAGCAGCGTGGCGAAAACCGGGGTCAGTTCCTGAACCGGATTGGCCTGGGCGCAGGCCAGGCGGATGCGGTCCTCCCGCACTTCGGCCGCCAGCACCGCGATCTCGAGGATATCCGGCTCAGGCGCGCCGCCATCGGCCTTGCTCGCCAGTCCGCAGGCAAGCACCACCGGTGCAAGACTTTTGATCTCGAGCGAATGGTCGATGCTTCCAGTCTCGCCAGATTGCACGGGGCGGTGACTGAGGCATTCGACGAGCAGGGCGGAACAGGCGGCCGCGACCTGATCGTTCGAGGCAGTCTCCGCCGTCGCGGCGGCCAGAAGATCCGCGTGGTGCCTGCGCATCGCGGCATGGATGGCCGAAAAGCTCGCCTCGTGCACCCGGGGATTGTCGATGCCGTAGCCGGCAAGCACCGCGCGGGCCAGGTAATACATATCGCGCCGGAACTGGCGTTCGCCGTCGATCTGCCGGTCCTCATCGCCTTCAGGAAAATAGATGCTCAGGCTTTTGACGGTCGTGCCGTCGACCTTGAGCGGCCGGGAATGCGGAACGAAGGATTCGGCGATCGTCAGCGCCTCGTCGACGGCGCTCGCGGCATGGCCGATCAGGCTCCTGCCCGGGAACGGCGGCAAATTGGCGATTTCGCGCGGCGGCTCGCCGGCGCTGTCGTGGCGGCTCTGGCGGATGACGTCGCGCAGTTCCCGAAGCCGATCCTTCAGATTGACGCGCATATCCTCGGAAATTTGTCGCAGCATCGGCAATGGCCTCGAAATGCTTCAAGCCGGTCAAGGCTCGGGGGTGTCAGCCACCCTCTCTAGATTGTTCCTGTCGATTGGTAGATCAATAGACGATAATTAACCAGCATGCAGAATCGGCGAGGGCAGCGTCATCGCCGGGCTTGGAGGGGAAATTGGGCAGGCGACGTCAAGGCGAATCCGAACACGGCAGGGCGGAAGCGTCCGAGCAGGTCGTCAATGAAAGCCGGACCGATCGCCTGAGAATTCGCGCCGCCTGGATGTATTTCGTCGAGCAGATGACGCAGAACGAGATCGCCGACGTGCTCGGTGTTGGCCGCGTCACCATCGTGCGTATGCTGGCGGACGCCAGATCGCGCAACGAGGTGAAGATCACCATCGAAAGCGAGCTCCTGGAGATCGTTCGGCTTGAGCGGGCGCTGGAAAAGACCTTCGGCCTGCAGCAGGCGCTGGTGGCGCCGCTCAGCGACCCCAACGCCGATCCGATCCCGGCAATCGCCGCCAAGACCGGCATGTTCCTGTCCGACGCCATGAAATCAGGCATGCGGGTCGGCGTCGGCTGGGGCGTGACTTTGTTCCACACCTTGCCTTTCATCAGCGCCAAATCGCTTGCCGATTTCAGTGTGATCTCGCTGCTTGGCGGTGTCGGCGTCGCGCGCCGGGTCAACCCGGCCGAATTCGCCTGGCGCTTCGCCCAGATCTTTCAGGGTGACGGCTATCTGATGCCGACCCCGGCCGTCGTCGACAGCGTCGAGACCAAGATCGCGCTGGTCGAGCGCTGCGGCCTGCAGGAGATTTTTGAAATGGCCGACGCACTCGACGCCGTTCTGCTCAGCGTCGGCGGCATCGCTTCGGCCACCACCTTCTCGCGCGGCGGCTTTCTCAAGGAAGCGGACCGCGAGGCCCTGCTGGCGCGTGGCGCCGTCGGCGACCTTCTGTTCCATTTCTACGACCGCAACGGCGATCTGGTCGACCATCCCGTCAACAGCCATGTGATGTCGGTGGATGTCGACCGCCTGCGCAAGGCGCCGATCCGCATCCTGACGTCCGGCGGCGCGGAGAAGACCGAGGCGCTGCTCGGCGCCATGAACCTCATCGCGCCGACCGTCTTGATCACCGACGAGGAAAGCGCGCGCCGCATGCTGGCAGGGCACGGGGCCTAGCGGTAGAGGCATAAAATTCGCAGGCCACGTTTCGTGCTGCCTTCGCGGGGGATTTCAAGGAAAAATGGTCGGAGTGGCCGGATTCGAACCGACGACCCCTTGACCCCCAGTCAAGTGCGCTACCGGGCTGCGCTACACTCCGGACCGGGTGGCGATGTATCGTGATAAGGCGGTGCGGGTCAACCGAATTCGGCGGCTATCTCGCCGCTGAAAGTACCGGCGTGGTCGCGGGTCGTGCCAGCCGCAATTCGCGCTGGTGCCGGTACTCCAGCGCGATCGCGCTCCAGATCAGTCCGAGCAGCAGATAGAGGTGGCGCCAGTGGTCGATGTCGATGAAGGTGCCGAGCCCGATATTGCCGAGATAGGCGACATAGGCGCACAGCAGATAGGGCTGCCACGGCCGGTCGCGCAGGAGAATGCGGAAGCCGGCCCCGATCGTCCATAGCGTCAGCGTCAGGAACGAGACGAAGCCGAGCCAGCCATAATCCATCAGCGCCTTCAGCCAGATGTCGTGGGTGTCCTCGCCATAGATCGTGCCGAAGACCAGCGGGCCGATGCCGAAGGGGTGCTCCATAGCCAGTTGGAAACCGATCGAGTAGCGGGCGAAGCGGCCGAGCCGCGCGGTGTCGTAGCTCTGTTCCAGATGGGCGCGCTGGGTGAACATGTCCGACACGCCGGGCAGCTGCAGGATGACGAGGATGGCAATAATCAGCAGCGCCGCTGCCGCGATCGTCATCACCACGACCCGCAGGCGGAACATGCCGCTGGCGCTCTGCAGGAAGAGGCATGCGGTAAGCAGCACCGCCGAGACCGCGAACATGCCCCAGGCGCCGCGCGAGAAGGAAAAGAAGATGCCCGCGGTGATGATCAGCAGCGGCACCGCCAGCAGCGGCATGCGCGAGACGGGACCGGCGAGCAGCAGATAGAGCAGATAGGTGCCGGGCAGCACCAGGAACGGGCCGAACACGTTCGGGTCCTGGAAGGCGCCGGCGGCGCGGTCGTATTTGGTGAACATTTCCGCGCCCGGGAAGGCGTGGAAATAGCCGGCGATGCCGAGCAGCGAGGTCGCCACCGCCGACACCACATAGGCGATGAAGATCAGCCGGTAGAGGCTGGGCTGGACCGAGGTCACCGAGGCGAAGAAGACAGCGCTGAAGGCAAGGAACAGCGACACCGAGAGATAGAGCGGCGTGAAGGCGAGATCGGCCATCTGCGTCATCGCGATCATGCCGCCGATGTTCATGGCCACCAGGAGGATGAGCAGCGGCAGGATCGCGCGGGAGATTCTGAGGCCGAACAGCGCCCAGACGGCGATCAGCCCGGCCATGTAGATTTCGTAAGGCGCCGGCTCGCTCATGACGAAGCCCGACAGAAGGATGCCGATGCCGATCGCCGCCGACGCAATGAGCGCGATCGCCTTGGCGTTTATAGCCGAAGCCGGCAACCGGTTGACAGCCTGCGGCTGCAACTTGTTGACAGCCTGCGGCTGCAACTTGTTGACAGCCTGCGGCTGCAACTCATGGGTGACGGCGCTCAATAGGCGTTTTCCGTATTGAGCAGGCGGATCGGCGTCAGGAACAGGATGCGCAGGTCGAACAGCATCGACCAGTTCTCGATGTAGTAGAGGTCGTACTCGGTGCGCATGCGGATCTTTTCGTTGGTGTCCATCTCGCCGCGCCAGCCATTGATCTGAGCCCAGCCGGTGACGCCGGGCTTGACCTTGTGGCGGGCGAAATAGCCGTCGACCACTTCGTTGTAGAGCAGGTTATGCGATTGCGCGGCGATGGCATGCGGCCGCGGCCCGACCAGCGACAGCGAGCCGAGCAGCGAGTTGAAGAACTGCGGCAATTCGTCGATCGAGGTCTTGCGGATAAAGCGACCGACGCGGGTGACGCGCGGATCGTTTTTCGTCACCGTCTGCTTGGCGGTCGGGTCCGACCGGTCGGTGTACATGGAACGAAATTTGTAGACCTCGACGATCTCATTGTTGAAGCCATGCCGCTTCTGCTTGAACAGCACCGGGCCCTTGCTGTCGAGTTTGATGGCAATCGCGGTCGCCAGCATCACCGGTGAGAACAGAATGATGCCGATCAGCGAAAAGACGATGTCGAAAGCGCGCTTGGCGACCGAATCCCAGTCGTTGATCGGCTTGTCGAAGATGTCGAGCATCGGCACCGAGCCGATGTAGGAATAAGCGCGCGGGCGAAATTGCAGCGCATTCGAATGCGCCGACAGCCGGATATCGACCGGCAGCACCCAGAGCTTCTTGAGAAGCTGCAGGACACGCGATTCGGCGGTCAGCGGCAGCGACACGATCAGCATGTCGATACGCGCGATGCGGGCGAATTCGATCAGCTCGGAGATCGTGCCGAGCTTCGGATAGCCGGCGACGATCGGCGGCGAGCGCTTGTCGCCGCGGTCGTCGAAGATGCCGCAGATGCGGATGTCGTTGTAGGGCTGCTTCTCGACCGTGCGGATCAACTGCTCCGCCGCCTTGCCGCCGCCGACAATGACGGCGCGGCGCTCCATGCGGCCGTCGCGCGCCCAGCGTCGGATCAGCCTCGACATCACCACTCTGAGGCTGAAGATCAGCACGAAGCCGACGACGAACC
Source organism: Mesorhizobium sp. RCC_202 (assembly GCF_041355295.1). Taxonomy (NCBI): domain Bacteria; kingdom Pseudomonadati; phylum Pseudomonadota; class Alphaproteobacteria; order Hyphomicrobiales; family Phyllobacteriaceae; genus Mesorhizobium; species Mesorhizobium sp. RCC_202. The sequence continues at coordinate 248,218 of NZ_JBFUPO010000009.1, read as the reverse complement.
AGGCGCCGAACAAAAGGCGAGAATAGTCTTGCGAGGCCTTCATGGCGAAGGCGGTCAGGGCCATCAGCGCGAAGGCGCCGGCCCAGACGGCCAGTATGCGGCCGAAATTGGCGAACGGTCGCATCAGTCTCGAGATCTGATAGCAGTCGGAGACGTCGAGCAGCACGACCGCCAGGAACGAGGCCGCCGCCATCGTCAGCGGATATTGCCAGGCCAGATAGTTGAAGAAGCCGACAAAGTAGAAGTAGACGCAGAGCCCGGACCCGAACAGCAGCGCGAATTCGACCATGCGCAGCACGCCGCTGACCATAATCGGCGACATCGTATCGCGCCGATATTGCGAGGCGACCTGGCGCGCGACATCGTTCATGCCGCCGGGCTTCTCACCTTCGGCAGGGGCATCGAAATTGCGCACCGCATCCAAGGAAAAGCGGCGCGCGGGGTCGATCTCATTCATGCGATTGTCCGCGAGCTACACGGACCTGCATAGCAAAAGAGAGCTAATAAAGACTTGAAACAACCGGTGGTTTTGAAAAGGTCTGTGCGGTTGTGAAGCAGGTGCCTGGCGCCCTGCTTCTCGACGCGGAAGGTTTGACGGCGATGCGAACTGGTTTCGATCGGAGATGAAATGACGGCAACGCGTCCTGTTTCGATCGCTGTTGCGCCCAATGGCGGCAGGAAAACCCATGCCGATCATCCGGCTTTGCCGATGACGGCGGCCGAGCTCGCCCGCGTCGCCGGTCTTTGCCTGGAGGTAGGGGCCAGCATGATCCATGTCCACGTACGGGATCGTGACGGCAGGCATCTCCTCGATGCGGATGCGTATCGCGCCGCCATCGGCGCGATACGTAAATCGGTCGGCGATGGCCTCGTCATCCAGATCACCAGCGAATCGCTCGGCGTCTACACGCCGGCACAGCAGATGCAGGTGGTTCGCGACGTCCGGCCCGAATCGGTCTCGCTCGCTTTACGCGAATTGCTGCCGGATACGCGCGACGAGACTGAGTTCAGCGTCTTCCTGCATTGGCTGCGCCAGGAAAAAATCGCGCCGCAATTCATTCTCTATTCGCCGGACGAAGCGACGCGACTTGCCCAACTGCAGGGGCGCGGAGTGGTGCCGTTCGAACGCCTTTCGGTCCTCTATGTGCTGGGGCGGTATACCGCCGGCCAGACATCCGACCCCAGCGACCTGCTGCCCTTTCTCGGTGAAGCCATGCCGCGTTTCGCGCACTGGTCGACATGTGCCTTCGGCCGCAGGGAGGCGGCCTGTGTTGTCGCCGGCGCGCTGCTTGGCGGGAATGTCCGCGTCGGATTCGAGAACAATCTGCTCATGCCCGACGGACGGATCGCACGCGGCAATGAGGAGTTGGTCGGCGTGGCCAGGGAAAGCATCGCGCGTCTTGGCTTCAATGTGGCCACAGCCGCTCAACTGCGCGCGGATTGGCAATTGAAGTAGAGACAAGTCACCGCCTGGGTGAATGCCCCAAGCCTATTTTTTCAGCGCCCCGAAATAGGCGCTCTCGATCTCGGCCGCCATGACGTCGGCGCCGAATCGAGCCTTGAGCTCGTCGGCTTGCGGCATCGCCTGCCGATAAGCATCGAGGTCCTTGAGCGCCATGACGATCTTGTCGGCGAGCTGGTTCGGATCCGGCCTGATCAGGGCAGGGGAGCTCTCGCCAAAAATTTCCGGAATGCCGCCGACCGCTGTTGCGATCATCGGCATACCGGCGGCAAGCGCTTCCAGCACGATGTAAGGCATCGCCTCGGCACGGGAGGGCACGACGATCAGTTGCGCCAGCGCGAAGGCTTCCCGCGCCGGCATTGGCGGCAGGAAGCGGATGCTGTTCTTGAGCCCCAATCGTTCGGCCCGCGCGTGATAGCGGGGCAGGTCGTCGCCATCGCCGACCATGACGGCGCTCAACGGGCGCCCCATCGCGACGCTGGCCAGCGCCAGCGCATCGATGAAGATGTCAGGGCCTTTGAGATCGCGCATCATGCCGATGTATAAGAGATCGGCGGCATCCGCCGCCGTCGTCACTGGTTCGAATTCCGCGGCACGCAGGCCGTTATAAACCAGCCTGTTGGGGATTGGCGGCTCGCCGACCTTGCGGCGATAGGTCCGACGCTCGTATTCGGAAACGAACAGCAGGCAGTCGGTGAACCGCGCCATGGAGTACTCCAGGCCGAAGAACAGCTTTCCCGTGACTGTCGTTTCGTCATAGTGGAGCGAGCCGCCATGCGGCGAATAAAGGCGGGCAACGCGAGACCTAGATACCCGCAACAGTGAGCCGAACAGACGGGCATAAGCGCCACCCTTGGCGCCGTGCCCGTGCAGCACGTCCGGCCGCAATTCCTTGATGATTCGATAGGTGCGCCAGGCCGAGGCGAGATCGCCGGGGCCGACATGGCGCTGCATCGGCGTGCGATGGATGCCGAGCGCCAGACTGTCCTTCATCGCCTCGAACAGCCATTCCTCATAGCCGCCGCCTGTCGTCGAATCGCAGACGATGCCCACCGAATGGCCGGCGGCGACCTGCGCCTCGGTCAGGTCGCGCACATGCCGGAAGATACCTCCTACAGGTGAGCGAAAACAGTGGACGATCCTGAGATTCGCCGCCACGTTGATGATTTCAGAACAGGCGTTCGCGGACGTAGACAGTGTCGCCGGGCAGCAGCGGGTCGGATGTCAGCACCCGCCCGGTTATCACCTTGCCGTTGATGTCGCGGGTGATGTCGACGTTCCCCTGATTGGCGCGTGGCGAGAAGCCGCCGGCGATCGCCACCGCTTTCTGCACGGTGAGGCCCGGCACATAGGAATACTGGCCTGCGGCGCCGACTTCACCCATGACGAAGATTGGCCGGTAGCGGTCGATCTCGACCGAAACGTCGGGATCGCGCAGATAGCCCTGGCGCAGTTTGTCGGCGAGTTCCTTTTCCAGCTGCTGGGCGGTATGGCCCCGCGCCGGGATCGCGCCGACAAGCGGGAAGGAGATGTAGCCGGATTGGTCGACGCTGTAAGTGTTGGTCAGCCCGTCCTGTTCGAACACGGTGACGCGGACACGGTCGCCGGCGCCAAGTCTGTAAGGCTGGTCGAGCACTTCATGGAAGGCGGCGGGCGTCGGCCGGTAACTCGAGCAGCCCGTGAGCAGCGACAAGGCAATGAAAGCGCGAAAGAGGGAAGCTGTGCTTTTCATGACCGGTCAGGAACCTTCATCGCTCTTGCCGCAAAATCCTGCGGCCAACCCTAGGACGTAGGATCGTTATCATCCTGTTAGGGTTAATGGGCGGTAAAGGACGGTGACATGAAGAGGCGGCCACCGGCAAAAAACTGAGTCTTTATATTGCCTTCGCTCAATATCGTGCAGACGTCGCACAGCAACCGTCCGCCCAAATCTTAACGGCTGGGTTACCATAGTTGTTTACGGTCCGTCCTCGACTCAAAGTTCGGAGCAGGATGCAATGTCCGTTCAATCCGCGGCCGCAGATGTCGATGTCGACCTGAGACAGCTCTTCGCCAGTCTTGGGCGCAACTGGTTGCGCATTGTTGTCGTCACGCTGGTGGTAACCGGCCTTGCCTTTGCCTTCGCGTGGCTCGCCACGCCTTATTACAAAGCAACGGCCAAGCTGGAGATCGGACCGCGCGAATCGGTCTACACCCGGCCGACGAGCACCGCCAATGACGACAAGGCGGTGACCGACGAGGGCGCGGTGGCCACCGAGGTGCAGATCATCGGCTCGCCCGACATCCTCAAGAAAGTCGCTACCGATCTCGATCTGGAAAAACTGCCTGAATTCGACGAAACGCTGAGAATGTCGGCGCTGGGCCGCATGCTCGTCCTTGTCGGCCTGAAGAGCGATCCCTTCGATATCCCGGCGGAAGAGCGCGTGCTGAATGCCATGCACGAGAAGCTCAATGTCTATGCCGTCGAGAAGACGCGCATCATCGCCGTCGAGTTCTCCTCCAAGGATCCGCAGCTTGCCAAGAAGGTTGCCGATGCGATTGCGCAGGCCTACCTCGGGGCCAAGCAGGATACAAAGAAGGATACCAATACCGCCGCCACCGGCTTTCTTGGCCCGGAAATCACCGATCTGCAGAATCGGGTGAAGGAAGCCGAAGCCAAGGTTGCGGCGTTTCGCTCGCAATCCGACCTCCTGATGGGCGGCAACAATGCGGTGCTCGCGACCCAGCAGCTTTCCGAACAGTCGAGCGAACTGTCACGGGTACGCGCCAATCGTGCCGCCGCCGAGGCCACTGCCGACAGCGTGCGCAGGGCGCTGCAGAATGGCGGCACGCTCGACAGCGTGCCGGAAGTTATGTCTTCCGATCTGATCCAGCGCCTGCTCGAGCGGCAGGTGGAACTCAGGGCCAACATCGCCGACCTGTCGACCACGCTGCTCGACAACCATCCGCGCATCCGGGCGCTGAGGTCGCAGCTTGCCGATCTCAATGGCCAGATCCGCAACGAAGGGCAAAAGATCCTAAGGGGATTGGCGACCCAGGCGCAGACGGCCAAGGCCCGCGAGGACCAATTGGTCAAGGAGGTCGACCAATTGAAGGAGGCCTCGGCTCGCGCCGGCCAACAGCAGGTGCAGCTCGACGCGCTGCAGCGCGACGCCAATGCCCAGCGCCAGCAGCTTGAGTCCTACATGACGAATTATCGCGAGGCATCCTCGCGCGTGGATCGCAAATATCTGCCGGTGGATGCCAATCTGCTGTCGAAAGCGCAGGTGCCGACCGAGCCTTATTTCCCGAAGGTCGGACCGATCACCGGTGCGGCGGCGGCGGCGTCGCTGTTGCTGATGGCGATTGCCACCTTGCTCGGTGAATTGTTCTCCGGCCGCGCCATGCGCCCGGCGCCGGGCGCGCGGATAGAGCATATCGAGCAAGTGCCAATGCCCGCCGCCAGGATCGAGCCAACAGTCGCCGATGCGCGGGACAAAGATGGCACTTTTGCCCTTTACGAGGCGCCTGTGGCAGGCCCGTCGATTGCGGAGGCCGAGCTTCCGAAGCCGGCCGAGAGCGAGCCGGCCGAGGTTCACGCCGTCGCCGAGACGCCGGCCGAACCGATCGACCAGGCACCGGAGCCGGAGCCAGCGCCCGAACCCAGGCAATCCCTGCTGGGCGAGATCGATGTCGACAAGGCGGCGGAAAAGCTGATTTCTTCCGGCACTGCTCGCGCGATCTTCGTATCGCCCGAGGGCGACGAAGCGGCTGCGTCGGCAGTGCTGGTGGCACGCGAAGTCTCCGATGCCGGCCTGCGCGTCCTGCTGCTCGATCTCACCGCGTCGGGCGCCGCATCGCGACCGATGCTCGACTCAAACCTGTTCCCCGGCATCACCAATCTGCTCGCCTCCGAAGCGCAGTTCAGCGATGTCATCCATCCTGACCTTTATTCCGACGCCCATGTCATTCCGGTCGGCACCGCCGATCCGGTCCGCGCCATGCGCGCCGCAGACCGGCTGCCGATCATCATGCAGTCGCTGACGACGGCTTACGACCTTGTCGTGGTCGAATGCGGCCCGGCCGACGCGCAAGGCATCGGCCGTCTGGTCGGCGACGGCACCGAGGTCTTGTTGTCGATGCTGGAAGCCGACGACCAAGTGACGCAGGCCGCGGTCAAGCTGATCGAGAATGGTTATCCTAATCTGACTTTAGTCACGCCGATCGGCCATGAGCCGCCCGGAACGCCGGTGCCGGGACGCCGCTCGGCGGCCTGAGATCGGGCCGCCGACAAAGCGTTGCTTAGGAGTTCAGCAGAATCTAGTTGTCGTCCTCGGCGGCGGGTGCTGCCGCTGCTTGCCCCGCGGTCTTGCGGCGCAGCATCTTGGTCAGCTTCCAGGCCGTCGGATTGTTCTTGATGAACGCCTTGGCGCGCGTGCCTTGCCTCAAGGCAGCCGCCAGCGCACGGCCCTTCAGTGTCAGCGGCGCCAGCAGCTCGAAATGCTGGATTTCGATGTCGCACCAGAGACGCTTGTAAGGTTCATCGCCGACCGAGAAATCATAGACGGCAAAGCCGAGTTCGCAGGCTTCCTGGATATTGTCGAAGAACAGGAAGTCGCCCGGACTGGTGAAGGCGAGATCGTCCTCGGCAATCGCGCCGAACTCGCAGATCAGGCGCTTGCCCGAGCGGCTGGAGCCGGTGACGGCGCGCAGCTTGCCCGCCACCTCCAGCCCATGCAGCAGGAAGGACGGCCTTTCCTCGGCGAGCGCATCGGCAAACAGCGCCCGGAAGAAGGCGCGCACTGGCTTGTCGCTGAACACGTCGGCGATGCCCATTTTGGCGAAACGGGACTCCTTCATTTCGAAGAAGGCGCCAAGCAACCGGTCCACTTCTTCGGGCGTGCGCGCCTCGATGCGGCGGAAAGGTCCGACGGCTTCGAATTTGCGGGTCTGCGAACGGTGCTTCTTGCGCTTGCGCTTGCCGCTGGCGCGCGACAGCAGCGCATCGAACCCGCCATCGAGATCGACCGCGAGCGCCAGATTCGGACTCGTGAAATTGGGCATGGCGGCGAGCGGGTTGGCGACGCCGTCGAGGTCGGGCAGCAGCCTCTCCAGCGCGATGAGGTCGACGTCCGGCCGCGCTTTATGGATCGAGGCGAACAGCGAGCCGATCGCCGCGTTGTCGATAGCCGGCAGAAATCGAGGATCGGCGGCGGCGAAATTGCCGTTGGCGTGACGACCGCCGGCGAAGCGCGCAACCTTGAATGGCCCACGGCGCACGATTTCCAAGGCCAGCGAAAGCGCTGGGCGACCCCCGATGCTGAGCGTTCCGACAGCGATATCCGCATCGATCGCGGCCGCCCAGTTGCTCACCCAGGATGCGCTTTGCGCCGGTGCAAACAGTGCCGAAGCGCAGAATTGCGCATAGTCGGCAAGGCCGGCACTTCCCGTCGTCACGATAACGGTCAAATCGTCATGACGCACTTGGGCCGGCCGGGCAGGGGCCTCATTGGCGGCGACCCGATTGCCGTCAAATGACGCGGCGGCGTCAACCATACCTCAATCCTTAAGACGTATTGGTTCCGATCTGGGGGTTCGCATAGGCGCACTTCGTGCTTGGATAAGCCTAGGCGCAAAAGGTGAAGGAATGATCCACGGGGGCGAGGCAATCCGAAAGCTGGCATTGAACCTTGCCCGCTACACCGGCCTTGCCCCTTTGGCAAAGCCGTTTGTCGGCGGCATCGGCGCCATTCTGATGCTGCATCGTGTCACCGCGACGCCGGAGAAGCCGAACAGCGTCAATCGCCACTTGAACATCGCCCCGGCCTTCCTTGACGCGCTGATCGTCGACATGAAGGCGAGGGGCTACGTCTTTGTTTCCCTTGATGAAGCGATCGAACGCATCAAGCTCGGTGGCAAGGGCGACCAGTTCGCCACCATCACCGCCGACGACGCCTACCGCGACAACATGACCGAGGCGCTGCCGGTGCTGGAGAAACACGGCGCGCCGATCACCATCTATACAGCGCCGGGCCTGATCGACGGCGCCGCCGACCTGTGGTGGGACGTGGTCGAGGATATCGTCGACACCAGCTCACGCCTGACGCTGCAGACGGCGCGCGGAGCCACGGTCGTTGATTGCTTAACCCCCGGCCGAAAGATCCAGGCCGTCGCGCGCCTGAACGCTTGGCTGACCCTCGAAGTGCCGGAGGCGGAGCAAGGAGCTGCGCTGCGCGAGCTGGCGCGCGCCAACGGCTACAATTTCGACTCTGGCCGCCCATGCACTTTGATGAACTGGGACGAGCTGCGCACGATGGCCGCCCATCCGCTGGTGACCATCGGCGCGCACACCGTCAATCATCGCAATTTGAAGCGGCTGTCGGAAGCCGATGCGCGCCATGAGATCGACGACGTCCGCCGCATCCTCCACGAAAGGCTCGGCCAGGAGCCGCGCCATTTCGCCTACCCTTACGGCTACCCCAGCGCCGTCGGCTGCCGCGAGGTGGGCTTTGCCCGCGACGCCGGCTATGCCTCGGCGGTGACGACACGGCACGGCGTGCTCAGGGCCGAGCATGCCGGCTTCCTGCATGCGCTGCCGCGCATCTCCGTCAACGGCCGCTACCAGAGCGTGGCGCATCTCCGCACGATGCTGTCAGGCGTGACGACGCCGCTCGCCAATGCCGGCAAGATGGTCGTTACGATCTGATCGAAATCAACATTGGTGGAAATAGCGATAGGTGCCTGGGCTAGCCAAGGCACTGCCATGTTCAGCTTTTGGGCCGCGGCTCCACCATCAGCCATTTGATGATCCCCATGGCCGGCAGCACCCAGAGCAGGCCGCTGAACAGGAAAAACAGGAAATGCACCATCGGGCCATATTCGACCAGCCTGGTGACCGCGATGGCCGAGGCGATCAGCGCATAGATGATCACCAGCGCCACCAGGAGAATGGTTCCGATCAGCTTTTTCAGGCGAAGGGGCATGTCGCGGTTCCGTTGACGCGCATCGCTTAGGCCGAATGGGACACGCGCGCAACCGTCGCGGGCCGGCGCGACGGCGTGCCGCGCTGTCCGGCCTTGCCACGGCGCAAGCCTTGGTCCACCACTTCGGCGTTTCGAACCGCCGGAAAGCATATGGCTGCCATCACCGCCACGGCCCCTTACGCCGCTCGCGTTCGCGAGTTGCACAATCGCGCCCTGGTGCGCGGCTGGCTGTATTTCGTGCTGCTCTTGTTGTTCGCGCTGGTGCTGGTCGGGGGCTCCACCCGTCTGACCGGCTCGGGCCTGTCGATCACCGAGTGGCAGCCGATCCACGGCGTCATCCCGCCGCTCAACGACACCGAATGGCAGGAAGAATTCCAGCGCTACCAGCAGATCCCGCAATATACCGAGATCAACAAGGGCATGAGCCTGGAAGATTTCAAATCGATCTTCTGGTGGGAATGGGCGCACCGGATTATCGCGCGCCTGCTTGGCTTCGTTTTCGCCCTGCCGCTCGTCTTTTTCTGGGCGATGCGTCGCATCGAACCCGGCCTTGGACCGAAGCTCATCGGCATTCTGGCACTCGGCGGACTGCAAGGCGCCATCGGCTGGTGGATGGTGGCTTCGGGTCTGGTCGACCGCGTCTCGGTCAGCCAGTACCGGCTGGCGACGCACCTGACGCTGGCCTCAGTGATCTTCATCGCAACGATGGTGGTCGCGCGCGGGCTGGCGCCGCATTCCGAACCTGCCGCCGACCGGTCGACGCAGCGGCTCGCCGGCTTCATCGTGCTTTTGGTGCTGATCCAGATCTATCTCGGCGGCCTAGTCGCCGGGCTGCATGCCGGCCTTTCCTACAACACATGGCCGCTGATGGACGGAAAAGTGATCCCGTCCGATCTGCTTCTCCTGAAACCCGCCTGGCTGAACTTCTTCGAAAACCCCAAAACTGTGCAGTTCGTGCATCGGATCGGCGCCTACACGATCTTTCTGGTCGTGCTCTGGCACTTGATCGCCACCTGGCGGCGTCAGCCCGGCACCACGCATGCGCGCCGCGCCACGCTTCTGTTCCTGCTGGTGGTCGTCCAGGCTTCGATCGGCATCGGCACGCTCTTGATGCAGGTGCCGCTGCACATGGCGTTGACGCATCAGGCGATCGCGCTTGTGCTGCTCGGCTTCGCCGCCGCGCATTGGCGTGGCACCAAAGGGGCTTACCCGCTGCCGACCGAGATAAACGTCAGAAGCTGACAGCCGGCGATCAGAACTGCGATTGAACCGTTCGAACGGCTTCGGCGACGGCCAGTTCCCGGTTCTCGTCGACCGCGTTCTTGTCCTCGCGATGCCACGCGGCCGACAGACAGCCATAGGCGATCGCATGGTCGAGGATGGCGCGCGGCGACAGTCCGAGCGTCTTGCCGAACACCTCAGCCATATGCCCGATGCGGCGTGGATCGAGGCAGAGATCGTCGCGGTCGAGCGGGTTGTAGAACAGGTTCGCCGCGTCGAAGCCGGGATCGCCGAGCACGCCCTTGGGGTCGATCGCCAGCCAGCCGCGCGGCCCAAACAGGATGTTGTCATGGTGCAGGTCGCCATGCAGCGGGCGGACTGTATGCGGGTCGGCAAGCAACCGCTCGGCGATCGCCGCCGCCTCGACGTAGAGGCTGTGTCGCCCGGCTTCCTGATCGGCCTTGGCCGCTCGAAACAAGCTTACATATCGTTCCCGCAACGGCTGCAGGTCGGCCGGAGGCGCGTGCTCGGATGGGGATAGCAGCTTCGCCAAAACCTCGGCGGCAATCGCCGTCGCGGCCTCGTCGCCATGTTCCGCAAGATGTTCGGAAAGCAGCCTGTCTCCGGCATATTCGAGCAGCATGCGGTGGCCGTCACGGCCGAGCAGCCGCACCGCGCCTTCGCCGCGCCGCCAGGCGAGGTAATGCTCGCCGCGCAATTCATCCGCGATATCGTCGAAAGGCTTCAGGTCCTTGACGATGGCAACCGAGCCATCGTCCCGCGCGACCTTCCAGATGCGGCTGGAGAAGGTTTCGGCAATGAGTTCGGGCGCGCTGACCTTCCAGCGCTCAGGAAAGGCCTGCATGAGTACTCAGTGCTTGATGCCGAGCATCAGGTCGAGGTTCTGCACCGCGGCGCCTGACGCGCCCTTGCCGAGATTGTCGTAGACGGCAAGCAGCAGCGCCTGCGCCCGGTCGTCATTGGCAAACACGTAGACCTTCATCCGGTTGGTGCCGTTGAACACCTCCGGATCGATCTCGGGCATGCGCTCCATGTGCGTATAGGGCGCGACCTCGACCACGCCGCCGTCGATCGCGGCGAAATGGTCGGCGATCGCCGCATGGAGTTCAGCGCCGGTCGGCACACGATCAAGCCCGCCGAGCTGCAGCGGCACCACCGTGATCATGCCTTGCGCGAAATTGCCGACCGCCGGCTGCATGATCGGGTCGTTCGAGAGCTTCGCATAGGTCCTGAGCTCCGGCACGTGCTTGTGCTGCAGCGTTAGCCCATAGGGCAGGAACTCGGGCGCATCCTCGCCCTTGCCGACATAGTCCTCGATCATCGGCCTGCCACCGCCGGAATAGCCGGAGATGCCGTTGACGGTGACCGGGAAATCCGCCGGCAAAAGCCCGGCAGAGACCAGCGGCCTGAGCGTCGCGATCGGACCTTGCGGCCAGCAGCCCGGATTGGCGAGGCGCTTCGCGCCGGCGATCTTCTTCGCCTGATCCTTGTCGAGCTCGGCAAAGCCGTATTCCCAGCCCTCGGCCACGCGATGCGCGGTCGAGGCGTCGATCACCTTGGTCGTGTCGTTCTCGATCAGCGAGACGCTTTCCTTGGCCGCGGCATCCGGCAGGCACAGGATCGCGACATCGGCGGCATTGAGGAATTCGGCGCGCGCGGCGGCTTCCTTGCGGCGCTCCGTCGGGATCGAGATGATTTCCAGGTCGCCGCGATCGGCCAGCAGCGCCCTGATCTGCAATCCAGTCGTGCCGTGCTCGCCGTCAATGAAGATCTTCGGTTTCATCTCTTGCCAAATTCCCTGCGATTCCAAGCCTATATGCCGTGCGCGTGATTTATCGCGGCATGATTTCCGTTGTTCAAGTCCTCAGCCCGCGCTTTTCGCTCCGCCAGCAGGCCGAGATAGTGCATGGCGATGATCGATCCGGCGATCGCCGTTATATCGGCATGATCGTAGGCCGGCGCAACCTCGACGATGTCGGCGCCGACGATGTCGACCTGGCCGAGCTGACGCAGCGTCGACAGCATCTTTGCCGAGGACGGACCGCCGGCGACCGGTGTGCCTGTGCCGGGCGCGAAGGCCGGGTCAAGGCAGTCGATGTCGAAGGTGAGATAGGTCTTCCTGCCGCCGGTGCGGTCGACGATCGCATAGGCGATGTCGGAGGCGCGCATCTCCTCGACCTCATGGCCGTAGAGGATCTTGATGCCGAAGCTGTCGGGCGCATGCGTGCGGATGCCGATCTGGATCGAGCGGTCCGGGTCGATGATGCCCTCGTTGACTGCCCGCGCAACGAAGGAGCCGTGGTCGATGCGCTTGCCGTCATCGGGCCAGGTGTCCTGATGCGCGTCGAACTGCACCAGCGCCAGCGGGCCGTGGATGGCTGCATGGGCTTTCAGGATCGGCCAGGTGACGAAATGGTCGCCACCGAGCGTCAAAAGGAAAGCGCCTGATTTCAGGATTTTGGCCGCCTCGCGTTCGATCGTGCCGGGCGTCTTCTGGTGGTTGCCGCTGTCGAGCAGGCAATCGCCATAGTCGACCACCGAGAGGTGTTCGAACAGGTCGCGCGAGAACGGGTATTGCGGGTCGTTGTCGAGGATCGCCGAGGCGCGGCGGATCGCCTGCGGCCCGAAGCGCGCACCAGGGCGGTTGGTGACGGCGGCATCGAAAGGAACGCCCCATACCACCGCGTCCGCGCCTTTCACGTCCTTGGAATATTTGCGCCGCATGAACGACAGCGCGCCGGCATAGGTCGGCTCGAACGACGCGCCTGTTTTGGAGCGGGCTGTGAAGGCGTGGTCGATCTCTTGGTTCGCCATTATTTGTCCTCGGTTTTCGTCGGGCAGCCACAACTACAGAACCGGCACGCAACATGCCAGTCACAGCTTGCGGAGAGCAAATGGCGCGCGGTCAGTGCCATGGCAACACAGGATTTGTATCATCATGACGCACGCTGCCTTGCTGAACCTTGCACCCGCTCCGGCGGCGACCCGTGCCGGCACGCGGGCGGGCGAGCGCTTCCTGGTGCTCGATTCCTGGCGCGGCATTTGCGCGTTGCTGGTGGCGCTGTATCATTTCCCGACCAGCTCGATGATTTCGCAAAGCGCCTTTGTCGGCGGCTCCTATTTGTTCGTCGATTTCTTCTTTGTCCTGTCCGGTTTCGTCATCGCCAGCTCTTATGGCGGCCGGCTCGGCGAGCCGGATGAACTCGGCCGGTTCGCGCTGGTGCGTTTTGGCCGTATCTATCCGCTGCATGTGCTGATGCTGGTCGCCTTCGCCGGCTTCGAGGCGCTGCGGCTGGTGCTGCCGGCGGTGCACGGGACAGGCCCGGCACCCTTCACCGGCGGCTTCGACTTGAAAGGCCTGCTCGCCAACCTGCTGCTGCTGCAAGGCATGGGCGTTCAGGACCATCTGAGCTGGAATGCGCCGAGCTGGAGCATTTCGGCCGAGTTCTTTGCTTATCTTCTGTTTGCCGGCGTCGTCTTTGCGACCGGGAGGCGCGCCTGGATCTGGTTCCTCGCCGCGGCGGTCACGGCGCCCTTGTTCCTGCTTGCTGTCTCGACCCACCATATGGACGTGTCTTTCGATTTCGGCTTCATCCGCTGCCTGTACGGCTTTTCGCTTGGCGCGCTTCTGGCCTGGTTTCAGCACGATTCCATTGCAGCGGCGCGACAGTCGCTGGCCGGCGGGGCAGGGCGTATCGCCTGGACGCTGGCCGAGTTCGCGATGATCGCGGTGATCGGGGTGTTCGTATCGGTTGCCGGAACCAACGATGCCGGCATTGCCGCGCCATTCGTCTTCGCGCTCGCGCTCTATCTCTTTGCCCACGAAGGCGGTTGGATCAGCGCCTTGCTGCGCAGCCGCCCGATGCTGATGCTGGGCGCGCTCTCCTATTCGATTTACATGGTCCACCTCTTCATCCAGGCCCGCATGATCAATGTCGGCGGCATCCTCGAGCGCAAGCTCGGCCACGGCATCGTTGGCGACCTTATGCTGCGCGGCGATCCGGCCACCGGCTTCGGCGCCGGATCGCCATGGCTCGGCTTCATCGCCCTCGTGACCATGCTGGTCGCCGTCGTCTTTGCGTCCTGGTTCACCTGGCGCTTCGTTGAAATGCCAGCGCTGGCCTGGTTCCGGCGCCTCGCTAAGAGAATCTAGGGCAGCTTCCGGCCAGACAGCTAGCCGGCTTCGTTCACCGGCCTGTCATGGGCATCGCCTAACCGGGTTGCGACCCGGAACGGAGCGATTCCCGATGCGAGCACTCTGGCTGAGCCTGCTGTTCTCCGCTGCCCTTGCCTCGATGGCGGGGCAAAGCTTAGCCGGCGGGACGCGGGCCAGTCAGATCCTCGAGCGCTTCGAGCACGCCAACCAGTGGCGCGACCATGTGATGATCGCCGCCCATCGCGCCGGCAGCATGCAGGCCGGCAAGACGCTTTATGCCGAGAATCCGCTGGCCGCGGTCGAAGGTTCGATCGCCATCGGCGCCGAGATCGTCGAGGTCGACATCCGGCGCTCGAAGGACGGCGTGTTTGTCGTCATGCATGACAGCTGGCTCGACCGCACGACCACCTGCAAGGGCGAGGTGGTGAACTATGCGCTGGCCGAACTGAAGAAATGCCGGCTGGTCATCGAAGGCACCGGCGCCGTCACCAGCGAACCGGTATCGACACTGCGCGAGATGCTGCTGGCGACAAGGGACCGGATTCTCATCAACCTCGACAACAAGCTGGATGTGACGGACCTGCCCGGCATGATCGCGGTGGCGCGCGATCTCGGCATGGTCGATCAGGTCATCGTCAAGGAAAATCTATGGAACGGCCAGCGCATCGACACCGCCAGGGCCGCGCTCGCCAAGGCTGGTGGCGGCTTTCAGTTCATGCCGATCCTCGCCGACGACGCCGTGTCCGACGCCGCTTTCGCCAGCGATGTCGACAAGGCCTTCGCGCCACATGCCGTCGAGCTCATCAATTGGCGCAACGGCGCCGAGACGCTGACCGCGACCGGTGGCCCGTTGTTCAGCACCCGCATGCGGGCAGAGGCCGCTCGCGGCGACTGGCATCTCTGGGCCGACACTTACGCCATCGTCAACAAGCCGGGCGGCTTCCTCGCCGGCGGCCGCGGCGACGAGCTCGCAGTCGCCGCCAGCTTGCCGCGCGAAGCCTGGGGTTTCTGGGTCGACCGCGGCGCCACCATCATCCAGACCGACGAGCCGAAGGCGGCGATCGACTGGCTGACGGCCAACGGGTTTCGCGTGCCGTATACGACAGATGGCAAGACTGCCGAGCCGCATACGGCGAGCATTAATTGAGAGCCAGCGCCAACACAGCTGATCTCCCCCCTTGTGGGGGAGATGCCCGGCAGGGCAGAGAGGGGCGCTGTCCCGCCGGCATATCCAATGTGAGCCACCACGCTCTACACAGAAGATCGCAAGCCTTCCAGGTCAGCGTTCCTTCGCGCCCCCCTCTGGCCTGCCGGCCATCTCCCCCACAAAGGGGGAGATCAGCTAGTCGCGCCGGCCTACGCCGCCTTCGCCACTCCATCCAACTCGGCCAACACGTCCTCCGAGAGCTTCAACTCCGCAGCCGCCAGGTTCTCCCGCAGATGCGCGATTGACGATGTCCCCGGGATCAGCAGCACATTGGGCGAACGCTGCAGCAGCCAGGTGAGCGCCACTTGCAGCGGCGTCGCGTCAAGACGTTCGGCCACATCCGACAAAGTCGAGGACTGCAGCGGGCTGAAACCGCCGAGCGGGAAGAACGGCGTGTAGGCGATGCCGGCGCGCGCCAATTCGTCGATCAATCCGTCATCATCCCGGTGCGCCAGATTGTACTGGTTCTGCACACAGACGATCTCGGCGATTCCGCGACCTTCCTTGATCTGTGCATGCGTGACGTTGCTCAGCCCGATATGGCGCACCAGGCCCTTGCGCTGCAGTTCGGCAAGCGCTGTCAGCTGCGCTTCGATCGAGCCCTCGGTCGGGCCCATGCCGAACATGATACGCAGATTGACGACGTCGAGCACCTCAAGTCCGAGATTGCGCAGATTGTCATGCACGGCCTGCTTGAGTTCCTTGGGTGAGTAGGCGGGAAGCCAGGAGGCGTCGCTGCCGCGCCGTGCTCCGATCTTGGTGACGATGACCAGATCTTGCGGATAGGGCGCCAACGCTTCGCGGATCAGCTGGTTGGTGACATACGGACCGTAGTAGTCGCTGGTGTCGATGTGGTTGACCCCACTCGCAACCGCTTCGCGCAGCACCGCTATGGCCGCGTCATGATCCTTGGGCGGACCGAAAACATGGGGGCCAGCAAGCTGCATGGCGCCGTAGCCGAGGCGACGGACCGAGCGGTCGCCGAGTTTGTAGGTGCCGGATTTATCGATACTGGACATGCTGCTTCTCCTGATCCTGTTGGCGAGAGAGATAGGGCATAGTCGCTGTCTCGATAATCAGGCATAATCCAAACGGCTTGTGCGGGTTTTCGAACAATGGCTTCAACCGACCTCAACGATCTCCAGGCATTCCTGGTCGTGGCGCGCGCCGGCGGTTTTCGCGAGGGCGCCCGCGCGACGGCGGGTAGCGCGTCCGCGCTCAGCGAGGCCATCCGGCGTCTCGAGACCCAACTGGGCGTCAGGCTGTTCAACCGCACCACGCGCAGCGTCGCCTTGACCGAGGCCGGCGCGAGCCTGCTGGCGCGGCTCGGGCCGGCACTGGGCGAGGTCGAAGCGGCGCTCGACGTGGTCAACGGTTTTCGCGACCGGCCGGCAGGCACGCTGCGGCTCAACGTGCCGATCAGCGCGTCACGGCTGGTGCTGCCGAAAATCGTGCCGGGATTTCTTGCCGCTTATCCGGCGATCCGGCTGGAGGTGATTGCCGAGGAAAGCTTTGTCGATCTGCTGGCGGCCGGCTGCGATGCCGGCATCCGCTATGACGAGCGGTTGGAGCAGGATATGATCGCGGTGCCGATCGGGCCGCGCGTCCAACGCTTCACCGCCTCGGCGGCACCGGCCTATCTGGATCGTCACGGTCGGCCGCAACACCCCAGCGAATTGCTTGGTCATGCCTGCATTCGCGGCCGTTTTCCCAGTGGGGCGATGACGCCCTGGGAATTCGAGCGTGAGGGTGAGGTGGTGCGGGTCGACACCACCGGGCCGCTGATCGTCAGCATCGGTGGCGGCGTAGACCTTGCCATCGAAGCGGCCATCGCTGGCGTCGGCATTCTTTGGCTCTTCGAGGATTGGGTGCGCCCGCACCTTAAAAGTGGCGCGCTGGAGCCCGTCCTCGAGCCGTGGTGGCAGGAGTTTTCCGGACCATTCCTTTACTATCCCGGGCGGCGTCTGGTGCCGGCGCCGCTGCGCGCCTTCATCGACTACATCAAGACGCCGGTGGGGCGTGGTCACTAGCTGGGCGAAAACAAAAGGCCGCCCGGAGGCGGCCTTTCGAGAAACCTGTAAGCCGTAAAGCTTAGCGCTTCGAGAACTGGAAGCTGCGGCGGGCCTTGGCCTTGCCGTACTTCTTACGTTCGACGACGCGGCTGTCGCGGGTCAGGAAGCCGCCCTTCTTGAGCACCGCGCGCAGCGCCGGCTCATAGTAGGTCAGCGCCTTGGAGATGCCGTGACGCACGGCACCGGCCTGGCCGGAGAGACCGCCGCCGACGACGGTGGCGATGATGTCGTACTGGCCGGCGCGGTTGGCCGCCACGATCGGCTGGTTGAGGATCATCTGCAGCACCGGACGCGCGAAATAGGCCGCGAATTCCTTCTCGTTGACGACGATCTTGCCGGAACCCGGCTTCACCCAGACGCGCGCGATGGCGTTCTTGCGCTTGCCAGTGGCATAGGCGCGGCCCGACTTGTCGAGCTTCTGGACGTGGACGGGCGCGGCAGCCTGGGTGTTGGTGTTGCCGGTGGCGGCGCCCAGTTCTGCGAGCGAGGAAAGCTCAGCCATCTTATGCGACCTTCTTGTTCTTGGAATTCAGCTTGGCCACGTCGAGAACTTCGGGCTGCTGGGCGACATGCGGATGCTCGGCGCCTGCATAGACGCGCAAATTCTTCATCTGTCGACGGCCGAGCGGGCCACGCGGGACCATGCGCTCAACGGCCTTCTCGACGACACGCTCCGGGAAACGACCCTCGAGCAGCTGGCGCGCGGTGCGCTCCTTGATGCCGCCGGGGTGGCCGGTATGCCAGTAATAGACCTTGTCGGTGAACTTCTTGCCGGTGAACACCACCTTGTCGGCATTGATGACGATGACATTGTCGCCGTCGTCGACATGCGGGGTGAAGGTCGGCTTGTGCTTGCCGCGAAGATGGTTGGCGATGACAGTGGCCAGGCGACCGACGACGAGACCTTCGGCGTCGATCAGGATCCACTTCTTCACCACATCCGCAGGCTTCTGCGAAAAGGTTGTCATGTTTTCTGCTCTCGGTTCTGACCTTCACGAGGAAGGCGTTTCTTGTTGCTTGGATTGGCGAAAAGCGCTTGCCCGCCGCCAATAACAAAACGGCGGCCTTTGCGGGCCGCTGCTTCGGGATGGCTTATAGGCGAGGGTGGCGGTTGCGTCAAGGCGTAGGAAGGGCGAGTTTGTACGCAAAATCCAGCAAAACCAATGGCTTGCTGGAAAGGTATTATTTTACCACATCGAAATGGTTCGGCGTGAATGGAACTAGAGACTAGGCAGTTGCCTCGGCAAGCGCGGTAGGCAAGCTGGGATCGACCCAGTAGCGCGTCGCTATCCCCGATCCAATCCAAGACCTTTACGTCATACGACAGACCGTAAGGACAAAGAGCTCTCGATAGCAGAAATCAGGCTGGTCGAGCAGATCGCCCGGATTTTGGCCCAGGCGCTGCCAATAGCTACGGTCGTCCTGACTGAGGTCGTAAGTCGTTGAAACGGATGCGAAGTAAGCCAGGAGATCGGTGATATAGGCGCGTGTGAAAGACGAAACGGGTGCCCAGCGTTCCACGAGCCAACCCTTGCGCCATAAAGGTGTGACGCCGGCGGCTCGAAGGCGAGCGGGCAGCGTCGACCCGCAATCGGTTCCCAATACCCCCTTGTCGCGGAATGCCTGCAAGCGGATCGACATGAAACGCGAGAGAACGCTCTGGTCGATCGGCAGGATATGCAGCACAGTCGAATCGAAGTCCTTGATGGCCAGCGTCCCGCCGGGCTTCAGGACACGGCAAGCTTCCCGGACCGCTTGAGCAAACTCGCCCGGGGTCAGGTACTGCATGACATTGGCTGACCAGACGCAGTCGAAGGAAGCGTCAACAAAGGGCAATTCCAGAACGTTGCCAGTTTGGGCGCGGATGGTCGGCTCCTGCCCAACGTCCAGTGCCCAGCCCTTCACCCGCGCGATGTTCTCGGGCGCCAGGTCGATCACATCGATCGTTCCGCTCGGGCCAACCAAGTCACGCAGGACAGGCAAGAAGCTGCCGCCACCGCAGCCGGCGTCCAGAACCGCCCAACCCGGCTGAATGCCTATCGCACGCAGTGCCTGTTCATATTCAGGACGCGACGACTCGAAGTGCAAATCAAGCCATCCCGCATCGCTGGCTTCATGTCCAGTAGAGGTGGAGTTCGTTGCCAAGGACTCAGTCTCGGGTGCCGACCGTGGGTGCAAACTAGTCGGTTGCTTGCCCACTGGGAAGCTTTCTCGCTGCCTTGGTCCGACTGACGCCTTAGGTGACCCGTTTCGGCGGGATCGAATAGGTGCCGGTTGCATGCGCCACAGTGTGCTTGTCAGGCCCGGCAACGATGTCGATGTCGAACACCATCAGGCTCCGGCCGAGCTTGAGAATCCGGCAATGGCCGTCGATCGGACCGGCCTCGGCCTTGCGCACGAAGTTGATGTTGAGATTGGTGGTGACCGAAAGCGCGTCCGGTCCGGCATGCGAAAGCACGCAGACATAGCCGCCTATGTCGGCGAGTGTGAACAGCGATGGCCCCGAAACGGTGCCGCCCGGTCGCAAATGCCGCTCATCGGCATTGAGCCGCACCGTGCAGCCGCCCGGAAACACATCCAGCGCTTCGTAGAAGGTGAACTGGTCGTTCAACTGCGGATAGACGCTTGCCATTAAGCGGTTGACCTCTGGCGCGGTCAGCACCGGCTTCAGATTGCTTTGGGCAGGCATGCTCGGTTCCCTATATGGAGAGAAAGGCCCCAGGCGCGATCCGCCTGGACCAAACGGTGTGACGGAGAAAACACGTCTCGCGGCTGTTCTTCAACCGGCAGCGTGGTAGTTGTGTTGCTCCATGCGAACGCTGACCCCGGAGGTTTTAAAAGTGGCTGAAGTCGTTGCCATGAAGCCGGCCGTCGCCGAAGGCCCCGTTTTTGCCAGTAAGGACAAAGGCGTTCTGCGCCTCACGCTCGCCAGCCCCCCGGCCAATGCGCTCTCGCTGGCGACGATGGCTGCGCTGCAGGCTGAGTTCGATCGCGCGGAAGACGACAAATCCGTGCGCGTCATCATCCTCGCCGCATCCGGAAAAGTGTTCTGCGCCGGCCACGATCTCAAGGAGATCACCGCGCATCGCGCCGAGCCCGACCGTGGCAAGGCGTTCTTCGAGAAGACATTTGGAGCCTGCGCGACCTTGATGCAGACGATCGTGCGCCATCCGAAGCCGGTGATTGCCGAAGTCGATGGCCTCGCCACCGCCGCCGGGCTGCAGCTGGTCGCGAGCTGCGACCTCGCCATTGCCTCGCATGAAGCGAGTTTCTGCACGCCGGGCGTCAACATCGGCCTGTTCTGCTCGACGCCGATGGTGGCGCTGTCGCGCAACGTCTCGCGCAAGCAGGCGATGGAAATGCTTCTCACCGGCGAGACGATCGACGCCGCCACCGCCAAGGACTTCGGCCTGATCAACCGCATCGTGCCGCGCGAATATCTTAATCAGGTTGTCAACAAATACGCGCAAACAATTGCTTCAAAATCGTCTTTGGTCGTCAGCACCGGCAAGGAGGCTTTTTACGCCCAGGCCGAAATGGGGCTGGCCGACGCCTACGCCTATACCGGCCGCGTGATGGTGGAGAACATGCTGGCGCGCGACGCCGAGGAAGGCATCGGCGCCTTCATCGGCAAGCGCAAGCCGGAATGGACCGACGAGTAGCCAACCCGCAATGGAGCCACGCGTTTCAATCGTTGAGGGTCCGACGTGGCTGCCCGCAAGCAACTGACGCGGCTGAAAGCGCCCTACCTCAAGCGCATCCTGCTCGAGCCCTCTCGGGTCACCGACTGGGATCAGTATCCCTGGAACCTGTCGATCTTTCGGGAGCGCGAATTCGAGCTCGCATTCACAACCCCTATCACCATCATCGTCGGCGAGAACGGCACCGGCAAATCGACGCTGCTCGAAGCCATCGGCGCGCTGGCCGGCTATGACGAGGCGGGTGGTGGCAAGGGCTATATGCCAGTCGATCATTCGATTGCCATCGACAAGAGCGGCGCGTCACTCGCCGGTACATTCCGGGCTCATTGGCTGCCGAAGGTCACCGCCGGCTGGTTCTTCCGCGCCGAATCTTTCTACTCGGTCGCCCGCTATCTCGATAAGGCGGCGCTGGAAGATCCGTTCAAGCCGCCGCCACCCGATTTCCTGTCCTGGTCGCACGGCGAGGGCTTCATCCGCTTCTTCGAGGAACGCTGCCGCCGGCAAGGCATCTATATCCTCGACGAACCTGAAAGCGCGCTGTCACCGACGCGCCAGATCGAACTCTTGAAACTGCTTCAGCGCATGGAGCAGTCCGGCACCGCGCAGGTGATCATGGCCACGCACTCGCCGCTGCTGATGGCCTGCCCCAATGCGCGGCTCTTCCGCATCAGCCGCTTCGGCCTCGATCCGACCGATTTTCGCGACACCGATCATTTTCGCATGATGCGCGACTTCTGCCGCGACCCGCAGGCTTTTATGGAGGAAGCGCTGCGGGAGGATGACGAATGACTGCCGGCGATGACGATCTCAATTGGCGGATCGAGCAGGCTTGCCGCGAAGGCTGGCCGGCGGCAGCCGAGACGGTTGTGGGCGGTTGGTTGCTCAGACAATCGGGTGGGCGGATCCGGCGTGCCAATTCGGCCAATCCCTTGCGCGGCGAGCGCGGCGCAGCTGACGGGGTCATCGATGCCGCCGAGGCGTTCTATGCGCGCCACGGCCAGACGCCGCTGTTTCGCGTGCCCGACATCGCCAACGAGCTCGAACCCGCCCTCGACCGGCGCGGCTACCAGCTGGAAGGAGGAACCATCCACCTCCTTGCCGGGATCGACGACCTTGCCGAGGTCCGGGATGAACACGTCACGGCTTCGCCCGTGCCGGGTGAGGACTGGTTCGCGGCGCGGTTTCGCATGGGCGCCTATGACGATACCGATCGCCGTGTCTTTCGCGAGATGACCGGGCTGATCGTCGGCGACCGCGCGTTCGTTTCCTGTCGGCGCGACAGCGAAATTGCCGCTCTGGCCTATGGTGTCATCCGCAACGGGTTGCTTGTGGTGGAATCGGTTGAAACCGACGGCCGTTTCAGGCAGCAAGGCCTGGGTCGCAAGACGGTAGGCGGCCTCATCGACTGGGCGCGACGGGCGGGTGCATCGGCGGCGTGCCTGCAGGTGGTGGCCGACAATTTGGCCGGCCGTGCGCTCTATGCCTCGCTTGGGTTCAATCGTGAACTCTATCGCTATCACTACCGCAGGAAGCCGCATGAACCACGATAGCTACGACAATTCATACATTGGCGGCATCCTCAATTCGGTGAAGACGATCGCCATGGTCGGCGCCTCGCCCAACGATGTGCGGCCAAGCTACTTCGTGCTGAAATATCTTCTGGCCAAGGGCTTTTCGGTCTTCCCGATCAATCCCGGCCATGCCGGTAAGGAGATACTGGGACGCACGGTCTACGCCAGCCTGGCCGACCTGCCGCAGCCGGTCGACATGGTCGACATTTTTCGCGCTTCCCCGGCGGTGCCTGGCATTGTCGAGGAGGTGCTGAAGCTCGATCCGCTGCCACAGGTGCTGTGGATGCAGCTCGGCGTGCGCGATGACGTGGCAGCCGCCCGCGCCGAGGCCGCCGGCATGAAGGTGGTGATGAACCGCTGCCCGAAGATCGAATACGGCAAACTGTCCGGCGAGATCGGCTGGACCGGCGTCAATTCCGGCGTGCTGTCGTCGAAGAAGCCGCTGATGCGGCAGGGTTTTCAAAGCTTCGGCGTTCGACAGAAATAGGCTGCCCGCCAGGCGCGCAAAATTATTCCGGGAAGAAATGGATTTTCCCGGGCGTTCGTTCCAGATCGCCTGCCGAAAGGTATTTTCTTCTTTGCATTCATAGCCGCACTTCGCCAAGAATGCCCGGCGATTTTCAAGACAAGTCAGTAGAGGGAGGTTTCGATGACCCGTACGCCCGGTTTCAACACACTTGCCGTTCACGCCGGCGCAAAGCCCGACCCAGCGACCGGCGCGCGCGCCACGCCGATCTACCAGACGACCTCCTACGTCTTCGATGACGCCGACCACGCCGCCTCGCTGTTTGGGCTAAAGGCCTTCGGCAACATCTACACGCGCATCATGAACCCGACGCAGGCTGTGCTCGAAGAGCGGCTTGCTGCACTCGAAGGCGGTACGGCCGCGCTCGCCGTTGCCTCCGGCCATGGCGCGCAGGTGCTGGTATTCCACAATCTGATGCAGCCGGGCGACAATTTCATCGCCGCCAACAAACTCTATGGCGGTTCGATCAACCAGTTCGGCCATGCCTTCAAGAATTATGGCTGGGAGGTGCGCTGGGCCGACACCAACGACATTTCGACCTTCGAGAGCCAGATCGACGACAGGACCAAGGCGATCTTCATCGAAAGCCTCGCCAATCCGGGCGGCACGTTCGTCGACATCGAGAAGATCGGCGACATCGCTCGCAAGCACGGCCTGCCGCTGATCGTCGACAACACGCTGGCCTCGCCCTATCTGGTGCGGCCGATCGAGCACGGCGCCGACATCGTCGTTCACTCGCTGACCAAGTTCATCGGCGGTCATGGCAATTCGATCGGCGGCGCCCTCATCGACGGCGGCACCTTCGATTGGTCGAAGTCGGGCAAATATCCGATGCTGTCGCAACCGCGCCCGGAATATGGCGGCATCGTCCTGCACGAGACCTTTGGCAATTTCGCCTTCGCGATCGCCGCGCGCGTGCTTGGCCTGCGCGACCTTGGCCCGGCGATCTCGCCCTTCAACGCCTTCCTGATCCTCACCGGGCTGGAAACCCTGCCGCTGCGCATGCAGCGCCATTGCGACAACGCAATCACCGTTGCCGGCTGGCTGTCCAACCATCCCAAGGTCGCCTGGGTGAACTATCCCGGCCTGCCAAGCGACAAGAACAATGCGCTGCAGAAGAAATACTCGCCGCAGGGCGCCGGTGCCGTCTTCACCTTCGGCCTCAAAGGCGGCTACGAGGCGGGCGTCAAGTTCGTCGAGGCGCTGGAACTCTTCTCGCATCTCGCCAATGTCGGCGACACCAAGTCGCTGGTCATCCATCCGGCCTCGACCACGCACCGCCAGCTCACCGACGAGCAAAAGGTCGCGGCCGGCGCCGGCCCCGACACGGTCCGCCTGTCGATCGGCATCGAGGACGTCAACGACATCGTCGCCGACCTCGAACATGCCTTGGCCGAGGTTTGATTTTTTGAGTGAGTAGTGAGTAGTGAGTAGTGAGTAGAAAGCGCTCCGTCGACGCGCGGGTGACTCGTCACTACTCACTACTCACTGTTGGAGGCAAATCCTGTCCACGCACTATCTGACCATTTCGACCGACAGCGTCGACGCCGAGCATGGCGCGCTGGCCCCGGACCGTGTGATCTCGGGCGATCCGAAATTCCGCACCTGGAATGTCGAGGAGCGCGACGGCGGCCTCTATGCCGGCATATGGGAAGCAACACCCGGCAAATGGCGCATCGTCTACGATGAATGGGAGTTCTGCCACATCCTGTCCGGTGTGTCGGTGATCGCCGAGGACGGTGGCGAAGCCCGCACCGTGCGCGCCGGCGACAGTTTTGTGCTGAGGCCTGGGTTCAAAGGCACTTGGGAAGTGCTCGAGACCACCCGCAAGGAATATGTGATCCGGCTTTAGGCACGCCGGGCTTCACAAGAGTCGGTCGATGTCGGCTTTGGCAAAACCGAAGCCGGCCATCAGCTTTCGGTGCCATGGGCTCCCAAGCAGGCTGCCCAGGCATTGATCTAGGCGATCACGCAGGTCATCGTTGCCCTTGGAAATAGCAAATGCACCCGCGGCGGGCTGCTTTTCGGACGCGGGTACATCGACAACATCAAGCGGCGCCCCCGGTCTTCGTGCAACATAGCCGCGATGCGCCATCGCGACGCTGGCGTAGGCCTGCACGGTACTTGTGGCCACCGCCTCCGCCGCCTCGGCTTGCGTTGCGAATGCCCTGATCCGCTCGGGCGGGACACCATTTTGCATCGCCGTTCGATGCTGGATCTGGCCCGATATCACGCCGAGCACAGCCGACTGCTGGCGGGCGAGTGCCCGGTAGCCGTCCAAGTCAAACGGATTGCCTTTGGCGACCATCAGCCCATCCGGCAACGACCAGATCGGCCGGGTGAAGTCCACGAGCTGGCTGCGCTCCTCTGAGATGAAAAGGCCGGTCGTCATGTCCCAGCGGCCGTCGACTAAGCCGGGAAGCAGTTCGCCAAACTCGGTCTCGATCGATGAAAAATCCGCGAGTTCGAGCATCTGACAGATCTTCTCGGCGAGCACCGCATCGCAGCCGCCAAGCCTGCCGCTAGCATTGGTCAAGCAAAACGGCGGTTCCTGCAGGAAGGCGAATTTCATGACTCGGGTCTCGGATGGTGGTTCAGCTCCTCAGGGCAGGCCGATTCACCGGTCAAAAGGTAACGGCAAGCCTTTCCAGCCCATGGAAGTGGTAAGTATCGCGAAATCGCGGCGCCTCGGCCAGCCTTAGATACGGCAGCCGTTCGAACAACGCCTTCAACGATACCTGTAGTTCCAGCCGCGCCAGCGGTGCGCCGATGCAGAAATGGATGCCGGCGCCGAAGGACACATTCTTCTGGTCGGTGCGTGCCGGATTGAACGTGTCGGGTCCGGAAAAGGCCTGCGGGTCGTGATTGGCCATGCCGAGCAGCATCGCCACCATCTCGCCGGGCTTGACCAGAATGCCCGGCGACACCTCCATCTCCTCATAGGCATAGCGCAGGAACATATGCAGCGGCGCGTCGAAACGCAGGCATTCCTCGACCGTCGCGGCATTCGCCTCCGGCGTTGCGAAGAAGCGGCGCGGATCGCCGCCTTGCGCCAGGATCGACCGCACCGCATTGCCGGTCTGGTGCACGGTCGCCTCGTGGCCGGCATTGAGCAGAAGGATAGCTGACGACACAAGCTCGTCCTCGGACAGCTTCTGGCCGTTGTCCTGGGCATCGATCAGCAGCGAAAGCAGGTCGTCACCTGGTTTCCGACGTCGCTCGGCGACGTAGCCGCGCAGGAAATCCGAAAACTCGTGCGCGGCGCGATTGGCGGTATCCTCGATTTCGCGTCTGCGGCCATGCATATACATGGCGACCATCCGGTGCGACCAGTCGAGCAGTTGCGGCCCCATTTCGATGGGAACGCCGAGCATCTCGGCAATGATGGTGATCGGCAAGGGCGAGGCATAGGCCGGCAGGAGATCGACGCCGCCCGGTGCGAAGCGGTCGATCAGCTCATTGGCAAGGATTTCGATGCGTGGCCGCAGCCGTTCGACCTGGCGCGAGACGAAAGCGCGGTTGACCAGCGTGCGCAGCCTGGTGTGCATAGGCGGCTCGAGCTCCAGCATCGAATTGGCTTCGATGCCGTCAAAAGCCGTCAGATGCGAGCGATCGTCACCAACGCCGCGGCTGTCGGGAATGCCCGCCGGGTTCTGGCGTCCAAAGCGGCGGTCGCGCAGCAGGCGGTTGACGTCGTCGAAACCGCCAAAGCACCAGAAACCGTAGTCTTCCCAGAAGAAAGCGTTCGCCGCGCCGTGGAGGAAGGCATAGGCCTCATACGGGTTCTGCACGAAAGCCGGCTCGTGCGGGTCGAGCCGCAGGCGGCGGCTGGCAGCATCGAAGGCAAGATAGGCTGGCATCATGCCAAACCATTAGCGCGCCTTGTCAGCCCGATGCCAGTCGGTATCTTGGCGCCGTTGACGTTGAAGCGTTGAGCCAGGCTAGCTGAGACAGCGGGAGAGCGGAGGGCGCGCGGTATGTCGCACATTCCAGGCAAAATCGAGCTGGCCGCGCTATCGCTTCCTTCCTCTTATCTTGATTTTTTGGAACGTTGCGGCAACTCCCAGTGGGTTTGTCGCGACGAACTTGTTTTTCTTTGGGCCGGGGAGGACATCGAGCCGTTCAACAACGAATACCGAGTTCAAACTCTCGCCCCTGGTCTTATCTTGATCGGTTCCGATGGCTCTACGGAAGCGTTCGGTTTCGATTTGCGCTCGTCCGTAGGCAGGTGGTTCAAATCCCGTTTGTCGGCATGAATTGGAAATACATGAATGTCGTCGCAACCGGATTTGGCGAATGGCAGGCAATGCTGGCTCCACGGGAGGACAGGGATTCTCATCCGGAGATGCAACTCGCGGAAGTAAATCCGGTGTTGTTTGGCGGAGATCCGACCGACCCTGCCAACAGGGCATGGCTGACGCGCGGTCAGCATTTTGAATATGTGCGTTTCTGGAACGACGTGTTTCTGGCCGCTAGCGCGAAAACCACACCGCAGTAGCGATATCGGGATCGTCAGCGTCCCGTCTTTAGAATGCCGGCCACCTTGGCCGCGATCGCCGCGTCGAGTGCCGGCCAGTCGCCCAGCAGTTCCCTGGGAAAGCGGTAGGTCAGGCTGAGGTCATCGCCGACCTGGATGTCGCGTTCGCAAGGCGCCAGCGACTCCTCAGCGCTCGGTCCGCTGAGGCAGCGCGCGACGAACGGATCCTTGCCGGGGCGTTCGGCGACAGCGAGCACTTCGTTGAGATAGCCTGATTTTTCGGTGAAGGCATAAATCGTCGTGCCACCTGGACCCGGCGTGCCCGGCTTTTCGATCAGCGCGCTGTAGATCGGCGCGAAGCGGCCGCTCATGTCGCGCGACATCATTTTCGGCTCGAACGACAGGAAGACGATCTTCTTGGTCGTCACTTGGTTGAAGTCGTCGCGCGCGGCCGTGCTGTAGCCGTCCATTTCCGGATAGCGAAGATAGAGGTCGAGGCGTGAGGCGATGCCGTCGCGCCGGGCCTGGTCGAAGCGGATGAAGTTGGCCGGCACGGCGATCACATTGTCGCCCATGACGATGTGGCGCAGCACGGTCTCATCCGTATAGCCGGCGAGCGCGATCGACCGTCCCAGCCATTTGCCGCCGAGGCTGATCGCCACCGACAGCAGCGCGAGCGCCGCAAACGCAAAGAAAACCCGCTTCATGAAGGTCGAATCGACGATCTGGATGTCGGGGCTCTCGGCAACGGTTGCCTCTCTCATTCGCGTTCCCCGATCCGCTCACCTGTCCTTCGGCGGCACAGAAGGCGCGGCATGGCTCTTGCAGCGCATGGGGACGACTGTGCGATGTCATGGTAAACGGTTGGTAAAGATGGAACCCTTGCTGCTTGCTCTTTATGCTTTCGCGGTCGGCCTGACCGCTTGCGGACTGACGGGATCGGCCATGGAACTGGCCTCCGGCCGGCGACTTGCATTCGCCGAGCCCTATGTTTCGCCCGCCCATATCCTGCGCTCGCTGGGCGCAACCGCCTGCGCGGGACCATTCATGCTCGCCAACGAGGCTTTGGCCGCCAGGCGCGAGGGCCGCATCGGCACGACGGCGTTGCTGTCCTGCGGCTGCACGGCCGTTGCCTGGGCTTTGGCGCTCGGCGTGGTGCTGCTCACCATTGCTTCCTTGGCCGTCGGTCTCCTAGGCTCAGCCGACTTCCCGGCTTGAGACGAATCGGAGACCAGAGAAATGCCGCTCTATGCGATCGACGGAAAGGCGCCGCAGCTCGAGGACGCCGACACCAACTGGATCGCGCCGGATGCCAAGCTGATCGGTGACATCAGGATAGGCCGCAACGCCGGCTTCTGGTTCGGCGTCGTCATCCGCGGCGACAACGAGCCGGTCACCATCGGCGCCGACACCAATGTGCAGGAACATACAGTCATGCACACCGATCCCGGCTTCCCGCTGACCATCGGGGAAGGCTGCACGATCGGCCACCGCGCGCTGCTGCATGGCTGCAGCATCGGTGACAACAGCCTGATCGGCATGGGCGCCATCGTGCTGAACGGCGCCAGGATCGGCAACAACTCACTGGTCGGCGCCGGCGCGCTGGTGACCGAAAACAAGGTCTTTCCGGACAATTCGCTGATCGTCGGCTCGCCCGCCAAGGTCATCCGCGTGCTGGATGAGGCGGCGATCGAGCGGCTTCGTGTCTCGGCCGCGCACTATGTCGCCAATGGCAAGCGCTTCAAAGCCAAACTGAAGCCGGTGTGACGGCGCCGGGTTTCTCGCGCGTTATGCGCCGCGGTTGTTCATCGCCGCGCGCAGCAAGGATGCACCGGCCGCGAAGCCTGCCTGCTCCGCGCCCTCCAGTGCCGTCTCATAGTCGTCGATGCGGGTTCTGAGTGACGGGTCCGCACCGCAATGGAGCAACAGGCGGATCGCTTCGGCGTCACGCCGCGATACCGCATGGTGCAGGGGCGTCCAGTCATTGACGCCGCGCGTGTCCGGATTGGCGCCATGCGCGAGAAGGATATGGATGAGCTCCAGCCGGTCCGGCCGGTCCGTCGACAGCGCGGCAATGATCGACGGAAAGCCTGCGTGATCCTCATAATTCGGGTTCGAGCCGGCATCGAGCAAGGCGCTTACGAACCGGGCCGGGCTCCAATAGATCGCATATTCCAACGGATGGCCGAGGCCGAGCTCGAACGGCATCCTCTCGTCGAACCAGCGCGGCGAGCCGCCGAGCGCTTTGCCAAGGGTCTCGAAATCACCTGCTTTAAAGGCGTCGTCGATCGCCTTGTACAGCTTGGCGCGTTCGCATCGGTCTTCAGGGATCTCTAACATGATCGCGTTACCCGGATCTGCCCTTTCCTTTCTTTTCGACGGCCTTGACCCGTATTCGCATGGACCCGCCTTTGGGGTTCTCGATATCGAAGGCGGCCGTTTTCCTTACCAGATCGCTCAATTTGCTGAAGCCGTAGGTACGCGGGTCGAAATCCGAAAAGAGATTTGAAAGCTGCTTGCCGAAAGTGCCCAGGAGCACCCAGCCATCCTCACTCTCCATCTGACCGATGACCTTCTTCAGAATGGGCGTAGCGGCTGTCGGTGTCTGAAGCGGCTTCGTCGCAGGAGCGGCATCTTGAGCATTCCCCAAGCCATGGAGAAGGTTCTCGGTGTAGACGAAACGGCGACATGCCTGCCGAAAGCTCTCCGGGGTCTTTTGCTCCCCAAATCCAAACACGTCGACGCCTTGCTCGCGTATCCGCGCCGCAAGTCGAGTGAAGTCGCTGTCGGAAGAAACCAGGCAGAAACCGTCGAATCGGCCGCTATGAAGCAAATCCATCGCGTCGATCACCAATGTGATATCCGACGCGTTCTTGCCGGTGATGTAAGCGAACTGTTGCTGCGGAATGATCGCGTGTTTCGACAGAACCTCTGCCCAGCCCTTCGAACGGGCGCTGGAGAAATCACCATAGATGCGGCGAACGCTTGCCTCGCCGATCTTCGCGATCTCCTCGAACAGTCCCTCGGCAATCTTCGCGGAGGCGTTGTCGGCGTCGATAAGAACCGCAAGGCGAGGTGATCGAGGTTCGGTCGGCATGCGGAACATCCCACGACTGGCGCGCAATAGGTCTTGAACCGGACAAACCGGAAAAGAACTGCGCGCTGTTGTCTGTTGTAGCAGAAGCGCCCCCAAACAGAAATTCGGGCCACCGGAAACCGCGCTGCCGGAAACAGCGGAGCCGGCCCCGGGGACAGGGGCCGGCTCCTAAACCCGGTCGTTGGGGACGGGGAGGGTGGGGACTCGACCGGGCTTTCTTTGAAAGCGCGCCGCGTCGGGGCGACGCGCTTAGTCTCGTCGTGTCCTAGCGGACGCTGGCGACGGCGGCGTCGCGGCCGTCGTTGATCGTAACCCAAACGCCCGAATTCTCGGTCGATTGACGCTTGAGGTAGGTGTAGACCGTCTCGTTCCAGGCGAGCACTTTGGTTTCGAGGTTATCGAGGACGAATTCGCCGAGGCTGGTGCGCACCGTCAGCACCGCATGGCCGTCGCCATTCGGCTGGCGCACCACCGTCATCAGCAGATCGCCGGCCGGCACGCCGGCCGCCATCAGCTCGCGGCGCTTCTCCAGCGCATAGTCCTCGCAGTCGCCATAGCCATTGTCGGGATAGGCCCAGTATTCCTCGACGCCGTAGTTTTCCTGGTCGGTACGCGGCTTGACGCGCGTGTTGACCAAATTGTTGACGTTGATGATCGTGGCCCACAGCTTGCGCGACAACACGACCGGGGCGCCCTTCGGCGTGCGTTCGCTGCACTCGACCGGAATGCGCTGGCAGAAGTCATAATGGCCGACCGGCTGGGTGGTGCGGCCGCCGGTGTGCATAAAGGCCGGTCCCGCGCTTGCCGTTCCCCATGCGGAAAGCTGCATCGCCATTGCCAAGAGCAACAGCCTGCCCCTCGTCATTCTCATTGTTGTAGTCTCCCCGTTTGAGAAGACTGTGCCACGATGGGATTTATTTGACGCAAAAACGCGAAGTAGTTATTGAGTAAAACGCCGCTATAATAAGCATAAAATTTGAACTATCTGGATTTGCTATCGTTTAGATTCGGGTCGGGCTTTCGCCTGCGCTCGCTCGAATCGCGGCCCGCGCCGCCGGCGCGAACCGCTGCATCGGACAAACGAAAAGACCGGCCGCAAGCGGCCGGTCGCGTTCTGCCGGACAGGATCAGTTCAGGATCGCGGTGCGTTGAATTCGGAGTCCAGCGTTTCGGGCCTCTGGATGACGGCGAACTCGATGGCGACGCCGTCTTCGAAATGGCGCACCACCTGGCCGCGCATCGTGCCGAGCGTGACCTGGACGCCGATTGCCGGCTTGACGTCGATTTCGACCGCCGCGCCAGAAAGCGACAGATCGATGATACGGCACTGATACTGGCGCCCGTCGATGAGCTGCAGAACGCTCATTGGATTGCGCGGCGCCACCCGTTCGTGCCGGCGGTCCTCGGGCAGATCGAGCTCGTGCTTGTTGGCAAGCCAGGTCAGCTGCGCGGCAAGCTTGTCTTTCTTGCGATCCGAGGCAATGACGGTCATGGCGAAACCGTCTGACGAGGTGCGTGTCACCACGCCTTCGACGCGGCCGATATGGTCGATATAGGCAATTACCTTTTCGCCAGGCATGCCGACGCGTTCGGTGCGCAAGGCGACATTGCCCGGCGACATGTCGATCACCTGGCATGGGTGCTCGGTGCGATCTTCCAGCATGAAGCGTCCGTAGATTTTCACCCGGACACGCTGAAAGTTGCGCCGCTCAGCTCTGGACGGCGCGTAGTCTACCGCCGCTGATCTCATGACTGCCTACACCCCGTTGGCATTCCACGCGACGATGCGGGAATTTCAGACGAAAACTACAGCCAAGCAGGTTAACAAAGGGGAAAAGACGACCGTGAACGGCTTAATATCGCAGGCCGGCGCAGGCTACGAAAGCGATGCAAAATCCGGCGCGACAAGACTTATTCCTGACGCCCGCCATCGAAGACGACGAGGTGGCGGATACGGCGCACGCGGCCGAGCGCCGAGATGGTTTCGGGACGATCGAATTCCGTCGGCACGAGCGAAGGAACGTCGATTGCCGGCCGGTTCTTCAGGAACATCGGCTCTTTGTCGGGATCGATGACCCGGATCGAATCGATAGGCGCGTCGGCCAGCGGGTCGGCGCCAAGCCAGAACGGCTTTTCGACCGCGCTGATGATGCCGAGGCAGCGCGGGTTCTCAGTGCCGCCATCGAGCGGCAGCGCCAGCATTTCGAATTTGTTGGAGCGGCCGTTGCGGCTGAAGCCCTCGTAAGTCAGCAAAAGCACGGATTTCTGTTCGAAAACACCATGCAGAAGCCGCGACACCAGCCGCTGGTCTTTTTCGCGCCAGAGCGAAGGAAAGGAGAAGCCCTTGAGCTCGCGGCCGTAACAGGCGCAGAGCCTGGTGCCGGCAAGCCGGAACACGGCTTCGCCGCGTGTGTCGCGTTCCAGGATGAAAGTGTCGGCCAGAAGCGATTTGATGTCGGCCGGCTCCACTTCCGAACGCTTCGGCGCCGGGCGGCCGTCACGCAGCTGGTTCCAATATTGGAACAGCGTGATCGATCCGTTCTCGTTCATGTCCATTCCGCTCCGCGCAATCTGCCTCTTGATGTCCCATCGGTGGACAGACAGGGCGCCCTCCGATGACCTTCATGCGGTGCGGAGCAGGATGCGTGCCAGTATCGTTAACGTTTGTTCACGCTTCGGGGTCGTTAAGGTTAACAATTGGTTTACGTTGCGCGCCAACCAGGCCTGTGGCACATCAAAACCACTCCAAAACGGTCGTTCAAGCAGCGATCGGCAGCACTTTCAGTCACGAGTTTATGGGGAGCAGGGGGCTCGACCGGCCGTTCAGGGAAACCTGGACGGCCTTCTTTTTGATTCGCGGCCTTTGATTCGGGTCGCTTCCTCTTTACCCAGTGTTGCGGCGATTCGCTGTTTGTCAGCCGTGCGGTCGTGATCTACATCCTCGCAGAATCCGAACTCCAGCCGATTGCAGGGTGCATGAGCGAACCGGTAACCCCTCCTGAAGCCGAGCCCCAACCGGTCGAACCCCAGTCGGTTGAACCCGGGCCGCAAGAGGCGCAGGAACAGCGCCGCGAGCCGGTGTTCAACCTGCCGCCGGTGGTGCTGGCGGTGATCGGCATCTGCGTGGTCGTCTATCTGCTGCAGCAATATGTGCTGAACGATACGCAGAACATGACGCTGCTCTACGACGGGGCTTTCATCCCGGTGCTCTATACCGGCCGGTATGGCTTCGACTGGTTCCTGCTGACGCGGCCCTTCACCTATGCCTTCATGCATGGCAACCTCACCCATATCGCTATCAACATGATCTGGCTTGCCGCCTTCGGCTCGCCGCTCGCCTACCGCGTCGGCGCGCCTCGCTTTGCGCTGTTCTATGCAGTGACCGGATTGGCCTCGGTCGCACTGTTCTGGGCGCTGCATCCTTATGGCGAGGCGCCGCTCGTCGGCGCATCCGGCGCGATTTCCGGCATGATGGGAGCGGCGGCCCGCTACGGCTTCCATGTCGACCGGTCGTCGGGCAGCGCAGCTTTCGTGGGCGATCCCTTGCCGGTTACCGTCGCGTTGCGTTCACGGCGCGTGATGGTCTTTCTTGGCATCCTGACGCTGGCCAATCTCGCCATCGGCCTGTTCGGCTTTGCACCGGGCGTCGATGGCCAGGTCGCCTGGGAGGCTCATATCGGCGGCCTGATCGCCGGCTTTTTCGGCCTGCGATTCTTCGATCGTCCGCTGCCGGCGGCATAGCGTAACCGCGCACTTGAAATGCAACCATTGACGGCGCACGATGTTCTCCAGGCACCTGGCGTCCACGGCGCTGGGCTGAAAAGCCGGTCAGGGCACGAGCCGGCGCACAAGGCTGAGGAGGACGCCATGACGGTTAAGGCAATTCTCGAAAGTAAGGGCCATGACGTGTTCACGCTCGGGCCCAACGAAAAGCTGAGCGAAGCCATTCGAATACTGGCCGACCACAGGATCGGCGCATTGGTCATCACCAATGGTGACCGCAAGATCGTCGGAATATTGTCGGAGCGCGACATCGTGCGCGTGGTTGCCAAGGAGGGCGCCGCCGCGCTCGACATCGCGGTGCGCTCGGCAATGACGCCGAAGGTCAAGATCTGCAACGAGAACCATACGGTCAACGAGGTCATGGAAATCATGACCAGGGGCCGCTTTCGCCATCTGCCCGTCGAGAAGGATGGTCTGCTCGACGGCATCGTGTCGATCGGCGACGTGGTCAAGCGCCGCATCGAGGATGTCGAACGCGAGGCCGAGGAGATCAAGCAATACATCGCCACCGCTTGATGCGGGTGGAAACCGCCGGCCGATAGCGGCCGGCGGCTGTCCCTATCTGTTGTCGAGCTCGGCGCGGACGAGCCGGAGACCGCGCCGGGTGATGCGGTAAGGGCCGCCATCGATCGATGAAACCGCCTTTTTGCGCCTCAGTTTTCGAAACAGATCCAGATCGAAGTCCGGATAGCGCCAACCGTCGCGGGTGAGGCACAGGACCGCCGCGATCCGTTTCTTCTCGTTCTTTTCGATTTCGATACGTCCGCCCTGCGCGAGCAGGTGCAGGATGCGCTGTTCGTTGCGCGAAATGTCCATTGGATAAGTCCTGGGAAAAACAACAAAAGCCGCCGCCGCGAGACTTCGCGGCACGGGGTTTCAGGTTTTTCTGCCCTGCCTCCTAAGAGGTCAGGGCCTTACCGGGACTGAGCGTAAGTGGACATCCACTCTCCGTTGGGATGGGCGTCCTATAGGCGAAAGCCGCCGAAAAGGCCAGAGGACGGCTTTGCGGTTGTCTCACAAGGCTTGTCTCAAAAGGCGGTTTGCACTAGCGAGTGCACATCAAAATATGCGTTTTGCATATTCGCAAATTCACACGACGCAGGCTTCCATGAGCATCATCGACACCCGCACACCCGACGCAAAACGCCTGATCCCTGGCGCCACCGGCGACTGGGAGATCATCATCGGGCTCGAAGTGCATGCGCAAGTGATCTCGCAAGCAAAACTGTTCTCGGGCGCCTCGACGGCTTTCGGCGCCGCGCCCAATGCCAATGTCAGCCTGGTCGATGCGGCGATGCCCGGCATGCTGCCGGTCATCAACGAGGAATGCGTCAAGCAGGCGATCCGAACCGGCCTGGGCCTGAAGGCCGCGATCAACCACAAGTCGGTCTTCGACCGGAAGAACTATTTCTATCCCGACCTGCCGCAGGGCTACCAGATCTCGCAGTTCAAGCAGCCGATCGTCGGTGAGGGCAAGGTGATCGTCTCGGTCGGCCCCGATCGTCAGGGCGAATTCGAGGATATCGAGGTCGGCATCGAGCGCCTGCATCTGGAACAGGATGCCGGCAAGTCGATGCATGACCAGCATCCGACCATGTCCTATGTCGATCTCAACCGTTCAGGCGTGGCGCTGATGGAAATCGTCTCCAAGCCCGACCTGCGGTCGGGCGACGAAGCCAAGGCCTATGTCACCAAGCTGCGCTCGATCATGCGCTATCTCGGCACTTGCGACGGCAACATGGACGAAGGCTCGCTGCGCGCCGACGTCAACGTGTCCGTTCGCCGTCCGGGCGGCGAGTTCGGCACGCGCTGCGAGATCAAGAACATGAACTCGATCCGCTTCATCGGCCAGGCCATCGACTTCGAGGCGCGCCGGCAGATCGCCATACTCGAGGATGGCGGCAGGATCGATCAGGAGACGCGCCTGTACGACCCCATCAAGGGCGAGACGCGCTCGATGCGCTCCAAGGAAGAAGCGCATGATTACCGCTATTTCCCCGATCCCGACCTTCTGCCGCTGGAGTTCGACCAGGCCTATGTCGACGCGCTCGCAAAGCACCTGCCGGAGCTGCCCGACGACAAGAAGGCGCGACTGATCGATACGCTTGGACTTTCGGCTTATGACGCCTCGGTGCTGGTCTCGGAAAAGCCGATTGCCGATTATTTCGAGAAGGTGGCGGCCGGCCGCGACGGCAAGCTTGCCGCCAACTGGGTCATCAACGACCTGCTCGGCGCGTTGAACAGAGCCGGCAAGGACATTGAAAATGCTCCGGTTTCGCCGGAGCAGATCGGCGCGATCCTCGATCTGATCAAGGAAGGCACGATCTCCGGCAAGATCGCCAAGGACCTGTTCGAGATCGTCTTGAACGAAGGCGGCGACCCGCGTCAGCTGGTCGAGAGCCGCGGCATGAAGCAGGTCACCGACACCGGCACCATCGAGAAGGCGGTCGACGATGTCATCGCCGCCAATCCGGACAAGGTCGAGCAGGCGCGCGCCAAGCCGACCATGGCCGGCTGGTTCGTCGGTCAGGTGATGAAGGCGACAGGCGGCAAGGCCAACCCGCAGGCGGTCAACGACCTGGTCAAGGCCAAGCTCGGCATCGAGTGAGCCGATGTTTGTCCGCACCGCAGGCGAACGTGACCTTGATGCAATCCGGGCCGTGCTGGTCGAAACCTGGCATGCGACCTATGACGCCATCTACGGCGCGGCCAAGGTCACCGAGATCACCGACGAATGGCATTCGATCACTTCGCTGAAGGCGCGGCTGATCAAGCCGAACAGCGACTTCCTCGTTGCCGATGACGGAAAGCGCATTGGCGGCGTGGCTTTTGCGGAAAGCATCGACGGCGGCAAGCTGATTGCGCTGAGGCAGCTCTACGTGCTTCCCAGCCTGCAGGGGCGAGGCATCGGCGGCATGCTTCTCGATGAGATCATCGAAAGTTTTCCCGAGGCCAACGCCATCCGTCTGGAAGTGGAGGCGCAAAACACGCGCGCCATCGCCTTCTACGAAGCCAACGGCTTCGTGCAATCCGGTGCTGCCGGTGGGCACACCGGTGCTTCAGGCGGGCCGACGCTGGTCTATCTTCGGCCTCTTGTCGGCTGATCCTTTCGACGCGCACCTGTCTGGATCACCTTCGCGCGAGCGGTGCGGTGGCGGATTGTTTTCGTTTGACGATCCGGGGGGCCGGTACCAAAGCTGCTGCAGCTGACCGTGCGGAAGCCGGAATGGGCTGGCGCGCAAGGCGGCGAAGGGGGACAAACCATGCCGAGCTTGCCGGAATTGATGCCGACCGAGGTGTCGGACGAGACGTTTGGCGGCGTGACCTATCACGTCGCCGGCGAACTGGTGCCGGTGCTGTCGGTCGACGTGACCAACATGCCGGTCTATTTCGAGCACCACATCCTTTTGTGGAAGAACACCACGATCACGATCGGCCTGAAGTCGCTGAAAGGCGCGCTGAAGCGCATGATCGCCGGCATGCAGATCTTCGTCACTGAAGCGTCCGGCGCGGGCGTCGTCGCCTTCAGCCGCGACGGTCCAGGCCATATCGTGCCGATCCATCTTCGCCGTGGCGAGGAAATCCAGGTGCGCGAGCACCAGTTCCTCGCCGCGACCGCCAGCGTCGACTACACGTTCGAGCGCGTGCGCGGGTTAGGGACAATGCTGTTCGGCCAGAGCGGCTTTTTCATCGATCGCTTTCGCGGTGAGACCGGCGACGGCATCGTCTGGCTGCACGGCTACGGCAATGTCTTCGAGAAGGTGCTGGCGCCCGGCGAGACCATCGACGTCGAGCCCGGCGGCTGGCTGTTCAAGGACGCTTCGGTGAAGATGGAGACCAGGATCGACAAGCTCTCAAGCGGCTTCTTTGGCGCCAACATGAACTTCGTCGTCAACCGCTTCATCGGCCCGGGACGGGTCGGCATCCAGTCGATGTATCTGCACATGCCGTCCGAAGAATAGGTCAGTGGCGACCGCGCATTCTCTTTGGCCGTGACCTGGCTGGACCGGGCTGCGCGCCCTGCTGGTAGCGCGGAAACCGCTCAGGCGGCGGGAATCTCCACATTGTCGATCAGCCTGGTCGCACCGAGCCAGACCGCCGCGAGCAGGCGGCCATCGTGGCCGCGCCGCCAGGGCGTGAGCGTGACGCTCTCACGTGCTGCAACATAATCGATCTTCTGAAAGCCAGCGCCGACCAGCAGCTGTTGCGCATGATCGATGCTCTCGATCTCGGTTGAGCCGGCCGCGAGCATTGCCGCGGATTGCCGCAGGATGACGTTCAACCTGCGCGCAATGTCGAGTTCGGCCTCGCCCAGATAGGCGTTGCGCGAAGACATGGCGAGACCATGCGCATCGCGCACGGTCGGCGCGCCGATGATCTCAACTGGCAGGTCGAGGTCGCGGCAGAGTTGGCGCACGACGCAAAGCTGCTGATAATCCTTCTCGCCGAACACCGCGCAGTCGGGCGCGGTCTGCAAAAACAGCTTGGCCACGACGGTGGCGACGCCATCGAAGAAAGTCGGCCTGAAATCCGTTTCCAAACCGGAAGAGGGCCCGCCCACGGAGATTTTCGTCGCAAAGCCGGCCGGATACATGGCGGCGACGCCAGGGGTGAAGGCAAGATGCGCTCCTGCTTCCCGCAGCCGGTCGAGATCGCGGGCGAGCTGGCGCGGATATTTGTCGAGATCCTCGGTCGGCGCGAACTGGGTCGGATTGACGAAGATCGAGACGACGCAGCGCTCGGCCTGTTCAAGGCCAATCCTGACCAGCGAGACATGGCCATCATGCAACGCCCCCATGGTCGGCACCATGGCGACCTTGAGGCCGGCCTGGCGCCAGTCACGGACCTGCGCGCGAAGGGCTGCGACGGTGTCGACGACGATCGGCGCGCTCATGCTTCGTCCTTGAAGACATGGCTGGGGCCAGGAAAGGCGCGGCTGCGCACCTCCGCTGCATAACGTGCGGCCGCGTCGGCGATGACGCTGCGCAGATCGGCATATTGCTTGACGAATTTCGGCACGCGGTCGACCGTCATGCCGATCATGTCGTCGATGACCAGGATCTGGCCGTCGCAATCGCCGCTGGCGCCGATGCCGATGGTCGGGATGGAGATGTGGCGGGTGAGTTCCGACGCCACGGTCTCCATCGTGCCCTCGATGACGACGGAGAAAGCGCCTGCTTTCTCGACCGCTTCGGCGTCGCGGAAGAGGGCTCGGATATTGTCCTGGGTGCGGCCCTTGATCTTGTAGCCGCCGTCTTTTTCCACCGATTGCGGCTGCAGGCCGATATGGCCCATGACAGGAATGCCCTCGGCGACGATCGCGGCGATCTGGCTTGAGACATCGACGCCGCCTTCGAGCTTCACCGCCTGACAGCCGGTTTCGTCAGAAATGCGCCGCGCCGAGGCGACGGCCTGCGCCGGCGACGTCTCATAGCTGCCCGCCGGCATGTCGACCACCACGCATGCCCTGGCCGAGCCGCGCATCACCGCTTGACCGTGGGCGATCATCATCTCCAGCGAGGCGCCGAGCGTCGTGGCGTGGCCGTGCAGCACCATGGCGACGCTGTCGCCGACCAGCAGAAGATCGACATGCGAATCGAGCATGCGGCCGGTCGGATAGGTGTAGGCGGTAAGGCAGACGATTGGCACGCCACCTTTGCGGCGACGGATATCTTCGGCGCCGATCCGGCTATCGGTAGACCGTTCTGGGGCCAAGCGTCACCTCCGTCAGCCGCCACGGGCCAGGCGCGCCCGTTGTCGGGCAATCGAGCTTTAGAAACAGAGGTTGCGCTTGGCAAGCCGGCTTGCCGGCGGACGAGGATGTGCATCGATTTAGCGCACGAAGCATTTACGTCCGCGGCGGCAAAACCCTTGCCTTCGGGGTGACGTGACGCCATAAGCAGGAACAGCGTAGCCGCTGCCGCCCGCGAGGATCTGGATGAAAACTTTCCTGCTGCAGTTTTTCACCTGGTGGAACAGCCAGACGCTTGGCACGCGTCTCCACACCTGGCGCTTCGGCAAGAAGGTCGGCGAGGACGAGAACGGTAACGTCTATTACGAGGGTGGTATCGATTCAGAGGGCCGCACCCGCCGCTGGGTCATCTATCGCGATTATTCGGAAGCCTCGAAGATCCCGCCGGGCTGGCATGGCTGGATGCATCATCGCGTCGATACGGCTCCCGCAAGCGAAAGCTATAAGCCGCGCGAATGGCAGAAGGGCCATCTGCCGAACATGACCGGAACGCCCGGCGCATATCGCCCGAAAGGTTCGGTGCTTGGCAACCAGCATCGCCCGCAGGTGACCGGCGACTACGACGCCTGGACGCCCGGTTCTTAAATCCGGCCGCAGGATCATCGCCGGATCGACTTCGATCCTTTGTCGCCACAATTGACGTTTAGCTGCTTGCTGATATCGCAGCCCTGATTAGCCTTGGGCGATCGAAAGAATCACCTGGGCGCAACCGCCGGTATCCTTGCATGAGCTTTTTTCGCCGAACCTCGACGGCACTGATCGCGGCAACTCCGATCCTGTTTGCGTCCGCGACGGTCTTTGCCGCCGCGCAGACGCCGGCCGCGCCCTCGGTCGCCGATCGCATCACCAATCCGGTGGCCGAGTTCGCCGGTATCGACAAGATCACCGGCCGCATCATCACCTTCGATGTCTATATCGACGAGACCGTGCAGTTCGGCGCGCTGCAGGTGACGCCGCGTGTCTGCTATTCGCGGCCAGACACCGAGCAGCCGAAGACCGATTCGTTCGTCGAGGTCGACGAGATCACGCTCGATCGCAAGATCCGCCGCATCTTCACCGGCTGGATGTTTGCCGAAAGCCCCGGCCTCAACGCCGTCGAGCACGCTGTCTATGACGTCTGGCTGAAGGGCTGCAAGCAGAAGTCGGACGTGCCGCCGCCGACCGCCGCCAAGGCCGATACGGCAAAGCCGAAGGCGCCAGCCGCCAACCCCAAGCCGACCGCGACTCAACCGGCCGACACCGCGCCGGATTCGACCGACGCAGCACCAGACGCCACCGACGACGCGCCCGCCACCACCAATTGATTGCGGAACCCTCGTTCTCACCGCCCGTTGGTAGACAGCGAGCGTCAAGGAGGAGTCCCGTCATGGCCAACAGCAAGCCGATTACCGCCAACAAGCAGGAACTTCTCGACCTCGAGAAGGCTTTCTGGACGGGGGATTCCGCCTTCTACGCGGCCAATGCCGACGTCGAGTGCCTCGTCGCCTTTCCCAAGATGGCGCAGGCTATGAGCAATGCCGACCTGGCCAAGACCGCAACCAAGCCGAACAAATGGCGCGACCTCGACATCAAGATGAAGGGCATGGTCGAGCCGGGCAGTGACATCGTCATGCTGACCTACGAGGCGCATGCGACACGCGAGGACGGCGAGCTCTATGCCGCGTTGGTCAGCACCGGCTATGTCCATCGCGCCGACGGCTGGAAGATGATGTTCCATTCCCAGACGCCAATCGAGACGGGGGCAAAGGCTCAGGGGTAGAAGACAGCCTCGCCCTTTAGCGCGGCGGCCAGCATCTTCTCATACTGGCCGCGCGGCACGTCGACAGCGCCGAACCGTTTCAGATGCTCGGTGGTGAACTGCGTGTCGAGCAAGGCGAAGCCGCGCGCCTTCAACCGCTCGACGAGATAGTAAAGGCAGGTCTTCGACGCGTCCGTTTCCCTGGCGAACATGCTTTCGCCGAAGAAGACACGTCCTAGCGAAACGCCATAGAGTCCGCCGACAAGCTGTCCCTCGCGCCAAGCCTCGACCGAGTGGCAATGGCCTAGCCGGTAAAGTTCGGTGTAGGCTTCGCGGATCGGGGCGTTGATCCAGGTCGAGCGGCGCTCCTCGCGCTTTTCCGCGCAGCCGTCGATCGTCGCCTCGAAATCGAAATCGTAACGGATCTCGAACGGGTGCTTGCGGATCGTTTTCCTCAGACTGCGCGGTGTGTGGAACCCTTCCAGAGGGATGATGCCGCGGGTTTCCGGCCGCACCCAGAATACCTCCGGGTCACTGGCGCTTTCGGCCATCGGGAACACGCCCGAGGCGTAAGCTTTCAGGAGCAGGTCGGTCGGGATGCGATAGCCGGGCGCGTAGGGTCGGGTCATCGCATTCCCGGATTATTCTTCCTTGGCCAGATATTTTTCCAGCCAGTGGATGTCGTAGTCGCCATTGGCGATGTCGGCATTGCCGACCAGGTCGCGAAACAGCGGCAGCGTCGTCTTGATGCCGTCGACGACGAATTCATCCAGTGCGCGCCGCAGCCGCATCATGCATTCGACACGATTGCGGCCATGCACGATCAGCTTACCGATCAGGCTGTCGTAATAGGGCGGGATCTTGTAGCCGGAATAGACGCCGGAATCGACGCGGATGCCGAGGCCGCCAGGCGTGTGGAAATGTGTGATCGTGCCGGGCGACGGCGTGAAGGTACGCGGATCCTCGGCGTTGATGCGGCATTCGATGGCATGGCCGTTGAACTTGATGTCCTCCTGCCTGACCGAAAGCCCGCCGCCGGAAGCGACGCGGATCTGCTCGTGCACGAGGTCGATGCCGGTGATCGCTTCCGTCACCGGATGCTCGACCTGCAGGCGGGTGTTCATCTCGATAAAATAGAACTCGCCATTCTCGTAGAGGAACTCGATCGTGCCGGCGCCGGAATAGCCGAGATCGGCAATGGCCTTGGCGCAAATGCCGCCGATGCGAGACCGCTCCTCGGCGTTGAGCGCCGGCGAATTGGCTTCTTCCCAGACTTTCTGGTGGCGCCGTTGCAGCGAACAGTCGCGTTCGCCGAAATGCACGCCGCGGCCAAAACCGTCGCCGAACACCTGCACTTCGATGTGGCGCGGCTTCTGCAGGTACTTCTCGATGTAGACCGCGTCGTCACCAAAGGCGGCGCCTGCTTCCGTGCGCGCCGTCTGCAAGGCGATCTCGAGGTCCGCTTCGGTAAGTGCGACCTTCATGCCGCGCCCGCCGCCGCCGGCCGAGGCCTTGATGATCACGGGATAGCCGATCTCGGCGGCAATGCGCTTGGCTTCCTTCTCGTCGCTCACCGCGCCGTCGGAACCGGGCACCACCGGAATTCCGAGGCGCTTGGCGGTACGCTTGGCCTCGATCTTGTCGCCCATGATGCGGATGTGGTCGCCGGACGGGCCGATGAAGGTGATGTTGTGCGCGGCCAGGATGTCGGCGAACTTGGCGTTTTCGGACAGGAAGCCGTAGCCCGGATGCACGGCATCCGCCCCGGTGATCTCGCAGGCGGCGACGATCTGATGGATGTTGAGATAGCTGTCGCGCGACGGCGGCGGGCCGATGCACACGCTTTCGTCGGCAAGTCGGACATGCATGGCGTCGGAATCGGCCGTCGAATGGACCACCACCGTCTGGATGCCGAGCTCCTTGCAGGCGCGCAGCACCCGAAGGGCGATTTCGCCGCGATTGGCGATGAGGATTTTCTGGAACATCCGGCCTACTCGATGACCACGAGCGGCATGCCGTATTCGACCGGCTGGGCGTCCTCGATCAGGATCGCCGTCACCGTGCCGGCGCGCGGCGAGGGGATCTGGTTCATCGTCTTCATCGCTTCGATGATGAGCAGCGTCTGGCCTTCCTTGACCTTCTGGCCGACCTCGACGAAGGCCTTGGCGTCGGGCGAGGGCGACAGATAAGCGGTGCCGACCATCGGCGAGGGCACGGCGTTCTTGGACGGGTCTGCCACCGCCACGGCTGCCACCGGCGTTGCGGCCTGCGCCGGGGCGGATGCCGAAGCCGCATAGGGAGCGGCGACCGTGTGAACCGTCTGCGACTGCCGTGACACGCGCACCTTGAGATCGCCGAGTTCGACCTCGATCTCGGTGAGGTTGGTGTCGTTCAGAATGCCCGCCAGATCGCGGATCAGCTGCTGGTCAACACCGGTCTTCTTTATTGACATTTTCGAGCCTTCTGGTTGGGGGCTGGTCACAGGCGTGCCGCCAATGCCTGCAGCGCAAGCGTGTAGCCGAGCGGCCCGAATCCGCAGATCATGCCGACAGCGACCGGCGCGACCATGGAGACGTGGCGGAAG
The DNA here is from genome assembly GCF_041355295.1 of Mesorhizobium sp. RCC_202. Taxonomy (NCBI): domain Bacteria; kingdom Pseudomonadati; phylum Pseudomonadota; class Alphaproteobacteria; order Hyphomicrobiales; family Phyllobacteriaceae; genus Mesorhizobium; species Mesorhizobium sp. RCC_202. The sequence goes on along the minus strand of NZ_JBFUPO010000009.1, from coordinate 203,888 downwards.
GGTTCCCGCGCGTGGATGTTGGAAAGATGGACTTCAGCGACGGGCAGGGGTGCCGCGGCGCGTATGGCGTCATGGATGGCGATCGAGGTGTGGCTGTAGGCGCCGGGATTGATGACGATGCCTGCCGCCTTGTCGCCGGCTTCCTGGATCCAGTCGACCAGGTCGCCCTCATGGTTGGACTGGCGGAAATCGATCTCGAGCCCGAGCGCGGCGCCCGCTGCCTTGCAGTCCTCTTCTATGGCGGCCAGCGTCTTGCCGCCATAGATCCCCGGCTCACGTTTGCCGAGCGCATTGAGATTGGGACCGTTAAGGACGAAAATCGTTTTCAATATGCCGACCTTGTTCAGCGCCGGCCCAAAGCCGGCGCACTGGGCCTCTATAATGGGCATAGCCGCCCACGAAAAGAGCGCAAGTGCGTTCTTTTGCTGTCCACAGCAGGCACAAAACCGCCCCTTGGCGCAGCCGGTTGCTGCTCAAAGCGCTGTTTTCGCTTCCTCGATCTTCTGCGCAAGAACCTGCTGTCCGAGCGCGCCGAAGATAACCTCGTTGCCGACCACATAGGACGGTGTGCCGGTGATCGACAGCTTGGTGGCGAGGTCATAGGTCCGCGACAGCGCCTCTGGGATGCGCGGGTCCTTCATCTTTTCGCGCAAGGCTGCCTCGTCGGCGCCGAGTGACAGCGCCACTTTGATGGCGGTGGCTTCCGTGGCGCGGCCCTGGCCGCCGAGCAACGCGGTGTGGAATTCGCCGTATTTCTCCGGGTGCATCAGGTGGAACGCCATCGACACGACGCTGGCCTTCTGCGAATCCGGGCTCAGAATCGGGAATTCCTTCAGCACGAAGCGCAGATCCGGATCGGCCTTGGTCAGCGCCTTCATGTCGTCGATGGCCCTTTTGCAGAAGCCGCAATTGTAATCGTAGAACTCGACGATGGTCATCTTGCCCTTCGGATTGCCGACGACGCCGTCGAAGGTGGAGTTGAAGATCTCGTCCTTGGCGTCCTTGATGACGCCGAGATTGGCGAGCCGCTGTTCTTCCTTCTGCTTGGCCTCGAGCGCATCTTGCACCTCGAGCAGCACTTCGGGGTTCTTCAGCAGGTAATCGCGGATGATGCCCTCGACTTCCTTGCGATCGACCTTGGTATCGCCAGGGACCTTCGCATCGCTAGGCGCCTTGGTGTCGGCGGCGGCGGCCACCTGAACCGCTTGCACCGTATCGGCCTTCGCGCTCTGCGGGCTTCCCGCCACAAAGCCGACGGCCAGCATGCCCAGCGCCACCACCACGCCAGCGCTGCCAAGCAGGATTGCCTTGTTCATGATCGTCGATCCTTTCTGTCCCGGTCCACTCCAGTCGCCGCTGGCGTCCAGGAGGTTCATTTGAGTTTGTTCGATGGCGTGTAGTTTATGATATCCTGAGCCCGGACCCAGCGAGGCTCGCCTCGCTTCAACTTTTGTTGAGCGCGCATGGCGAAGATTTTCGCGTTCTGGTAGTCGCCGGCATAGTAGTGGCCCTCGGCGGTGGCAAGGTCGGCGGCAGGAATATCGCCAAGTTCGCCATAGGCCTGCGCCAGAAAGCGATAAGCTTCGGCATTATCCTTGTCGCGTCCGACGCCGCTATTGAGCATAGCCGCGGCTTTCTTCACCGAATCGGGCGTGCCGATCGCCATCAGCGCTTGGCCGAGCGAGACCATCAGCAGTCCTGAACGCGTAGGATCCAGGCTGACCGCCTTGGCATAGGCGTCGGCCGCATCCTTCGGCTTGTTGATTTTCATCAGGATGTCGCCGCGCAACTCCTGGAAATAAGGGTTTTTCGGCTGCTCCTTGATCAGGGCCGCCGTCTTTACAAGCGCAGCACCAGGATTGCCGTAGAGATAGTTTGACTGCGCATCGCCATAGCGTGCGGCGAGCCCTGTCGGATCCTTGCGCATCAGCCGCGCCACTGCCGCCTGGCCCTGCATATAGGCGGCTATCTTGATGCGCATCATGTCATGCCGTTGCTGCAGCGGCGCCGGGTCGACATTGCCGACATAGGGGCTCGCCTTGACCAGCACTTCGAGATTGGCGATGCGCTCCTGCGGCATCGGATGGCTGATCCGGTAGGGGTCGATCTGGGTGCCGGCCAGCGAAAGCGCGCTTTGGAAGCGGCCGAAGGTCTTCAGCATGCCCATGCCGGATTGGCCGGTGGCGTTGAGATAGGTGATGGCCGAACGGTCGGCGGTGATCTCTTCGGTGCGCTGATAGGCAAGGATCGAGCGCTGGGCCATCTCGCCGCCGCCCGCGGCGACGCCCATGCCGGCACCTGCCAGGCCCTTGCTGTTGGTGGTTGCGCCGGCGACGATGGCGCCGGCCCCGAGCAGCGTGGCGATGATGGCCATGGTCTTGGCGCGGTCGAGCTGGTCGCGCAGCTTCTGCTGGTGCCCGCCGGCGATGTGGCCTGCCTCGTGCGCGATGACGCCGATGATCTCGTTCGGCGTTTCGGCGGTCACCAGCGCGCCGGTGTTGATGAACAGGCGCCGTCCGGTGACGAAGGCGTTGAAACTCTGATCGTTGACCAGGACGATGTCGATGCCGTCATTGGCGAGGCCGGCAGCCTTGAAGATCGGCCGCGCATAGTCACGTACCAGCGCCTCGATCTCGGCATCGCGCACCACCGGCACGCCCTGCGCGAAGGCGCTAACCGAACTCGAAACAGCGACAGCGGCGGCAAGCAGAAGGGTCGCAAATCCGCGCGTATTTCGGGTCAGATAGGTCGATCTGCCAATCATTGATCGGGGTCGGCTCAACATAAGTCCACTGGTAGACGAGCGGGCGAAAGATGAAAAGTCGGCGCCGGTAACTTCCTGCGCGCTTGTGATCCCCACATCAATCGGGCATTTGTGCGGCGCTACCGCCGAACTCCAACCTGTTCAAGAACAACAGGCGGCGGTTTTCTGTCGGAATTGCGCCGGAACTGGCAGGCTGGACAAGAGGTCAAATGGTGGTTTCGCTTTCACGTCGCGGCGCGGTCGAGCCGTTCCACGCCATGGATATCCTGGCCGAAGCCAATCGGCTGAAGGCCACCGGCGTTCCCGTCGTGTCGATGGCGGTCGGCCAGCCTTCCGACCCTGCGCCGGCGGGTGTCCGCGAGGCCGCGGCCGCGGCACTCAAGCACGGTCGCATCGGCTATACCGATGCTCTCGGCCTGGCCGATCTGCGCAAGGCGATCGCCGCGCATTACGGCGAGCATTACGGGCTCGATATCGCGCCAGCCCGCATCGCCGTCACCACCGGCTCATCGGCCGCCTTCAACCTGGCGTTCCTGGCGATGTTCGATCCCGGTGACCGTGTCGCCATCGCGGCGCCTGGTTATCCGGCCTATCGCAACATCATGGCTGCTCTCGGCATCGAGATCGTCGAGATCGAGCTAGGCTCGGAGGCCTATCTGCATGCCGATCACCTGAAGGCGGCGCACGGTGAAAAACCGTTGAAGGGCGTGCTGTTCGCCAGCCCCGCCAACCCGACCGGCGCGGTCATCCCGGCCGGCGAACTGTCGGCGCTGGTAAAGGCAGCCGAGGAACTGGGCGTCGCCGTCATCTCCGACGAGATCTATCACCGGCTGGCCTATGCGGCGCCGGATACGACGGCGCTTTCCCATGGCGCCGACGTGACGGTCATCAACTCGTTTTCGAAATACTATTGCATGACCGGCTGGCGCATCGGCTGGATGGTGCTGCCGGAGGCACTTGTGCGGCCGGTGGAGCGGATTGCCCAGAGTCTCTACATCTCGCCGCCCGAGCTCTCCCAGATCGCCGCGATCGAAGCTTTCAAGGCGACCGTGGAATTGGAAGCGGTGAAGGCGCGCTATGCCTGGAATCGCAAGCTGCTGATGACCCGTTTGCCGGAACTCGGTTTTCCGCTTGCAGCACCCATGGATGGCGCCTTCTATGCCTTCTGCGATGTCACCCGGCACACCAATGACAGCATGGCCTTCGCGCGCAAAATGCTGGGCGAGGCGCATGTCGCGGCGACACCTGGCCGCGACTTCGATCCACTGCAAGGGCACCGCACCATGCGCTTTTCCTATGCCGGCAGCCATGACGACATGGTCGGGGCGCTGGCGCGCATCGAGCGCTGGCTGAAATAACCATGCCGGAACTCGAGCAAGCACTGGCCGAAGTCGCCGCCGAAATGGCGGCGCGCACCGATCGCGGCAATGTCGCCACTTATATTCCACAGCTCGGCAAGGTCGATCCGCGCAAGTTCGGTATCGCGGCGGTGACCAATGACGGCCGTGTCATCCTTGCCGGCGATGCCGACCAACCCTTTTCGATCCAGAGCGTCTCGAAGGTCTTCACGCTGACACTGGCGCTGGGCAAGATCGGCGACGCGCTCTGGCAGCGGGTCGGCCGAGAGCCCTCCGGCAATCCGTTCAACTCGATCGTCCAGCTTGAGCACGAGAACGGCATTCCGCGCAATCCGTTCATCAATGCCGGCGCCATTGTCATCTCGGATGTCCTGCTTGCCGGCCATCAGCCGCGCGAGGCGATCGGCGAGATCCTGCGCTTCATCCAGTTCCTCGCCGATGACGACACCATCATCATCGACCGCGACGTCGCAGCGTCCGAGCGCGCCACCGGATACCGCAATTTCGCCTTGGCCAACTACATGAAATCCTTTGGCAATCTTCATCATGAGCCGGAGCTGGCGCTGGGCGTCTACTTCCACCATTGCGCCGTCGCCATGAGCTGCAGGCAGCTCGCCATGGCTGGCCGATTCCTTGCCAATGGCGGCAGGAATCCGGCAACGGGTCATTCGGTGGTGTCAGCCGAGCGCGCGCGCCGCATCGGCGCGCTGATGCTGACCTGCGGCCACTATGATGGCTCCGGCGATTTCGCCTTCCGCGTTGGCATTCCGGGAAAAAGCGGTGTCGGGGGAGGCATATTGGGCATCGTGCCAGGCGTGGCCTCGCTGGCGGTCTGGTCGCCCGGCCTCAACGAGAACGGCAATTCGAAACTCGGTTCGATCGCGCTTGAGAAGCTTGCCCGGATGATGGGCTGGTCGATCTTCGCACCGTAAGGCCGCTGCGAAAAATCCCGCGCCGTGTGGCGCGGGATTTTGTAAGAAAATCAAACTAACTAGCTGAAAAGCTTAGAAAAAGCCTTTGCGCTGCCACCAGCCGCCGCGCTTCGGCTTGTCCTCGGTCTTGGCATCGTCGCTGACAGTCGACGACACGACAGGGACAACCGGCGCGTCATTCGCCTGCGGCTTGCGCCGTGTCGGATGAGCACTGGCGGTAGGCTCCGCCTCGGGCGTGGCAACAATTGCCGGCTCAGGCTCGGCTACCGCTGGCGACATCGCGGCTTCCGCGACGGGTTCGGAGACCGTCTCGGCAATTGTTTCCTCGGTCGCCTTCTTCGCCCTCGAACGACGCGGCTTCTTCGGCTTCTCGGCCACCGCGGCATCGTCATTGGCTGCCGCGGGAGCGACAGCTTCGTCGGGCGCGGCTGCCGCCACCGGCTCGCTGGCGGCGTCCCCGTCTGGCGCGGCTCCAACCTCGGCTTCACCAACGGTCTCCCCGGCGCCGGCCTCTGAAGTCTCATCCTCGCGGCGACTACGCTTGCCGCCGCGCTTACCGCGCCGGCGCTTCTTGGCCGCGCTGTCGTCGTCGGCTGCCGCCACGGCCTCGCCACCTGCGGTCACGTCCTGAGCGACTTCGTCGGTTGCTTCGTCGTCGGCATCGCCGGCTTCCGCCGCCGTCGAAGCGGGTGCGGCATCGCCGTGTTCGCGGTCGCGATCCCTGCCGCCACGCCGCCGCCGGCGCTTGCGGCGCTTTCGGCCGTCGCTGTCCTCCGACCGCTGCTGATGCTGGCCCTGCGGCTGCGGCTGGCGCGGCTGCTCGGCCTGCACCGCAACCTCGTCTTCGTCTTCCTCGATGACGATTTCGTCCTCGGGCTCCTCAGGCTCGACATAGGCCGGCAGGCTGCGCACCTCGACGAAACCTTCCGGCTTCTCGGCGATGGCGCCGCGGAAGATCGCGTAATGCTGGGTGCCCAGCGTCTCGTCGGCTTCGATGGTGATCGTCAGGCCGAAGCGAGCCTCGAGCTCGACCAGCATGGAACGCTTGTGGTTGAGCACATAGAGCGCCGTCACGGACGGCGTGCGCACGGTGATGTGGCTGCGCGAATCCTTGAGCAGGAATTCCTCGATCGCCCGCACCACCATCAGCGCCACCGACGAATCGGAACGCACATGGCCGGTGCCGCCGCAATGCGGGCAGGGCTTCATGGTCGATTCCAGCACGCTGGCGCGGATGCGCTGGCGTGACATCTCCATCAGGCCGAAATGCGAGATGCGGCCGACCTGGATGCGCGCGCGGTCGTTCTTGAGGTGATCCTTCAACCGCTTCTCGACGGAGCGGTTGTTGCGGTTCTCCTCCATGTCGATGAAGTCGATGACGATGAGGCCGGCAAGGTCGCGCAGCCTCAGCTGGCGCGCCACTTCCTCGGCCGCCTCCAGGTTGGTGTGGAGCGCCGTCTCCTCGATCGAATGCTCCTTGGTGGAGCGGCCGGAGTTGACGTCGATGGCAACCAGCGCCTCGGTCTGGTTGATGATGATGTAGCCGCCGCTCTTCAGCGTCACCTGAGGCTGCAGCATGCGGTCGAGCTGCGCCTCGATGCCGTTGCGCACGAAGATCGGCGTCGTGTCGCGGAACGGCTGAACCACCTTGGCGTGGCTCGGCATCAGCATGCGCATGAAGTCCTTGGCCTCGCGGTAGCCGTCTTCGCCGGAGACCAGAATCTCGTCTATGTCCTTATTGTAGAGGTCGCGCACCGAACGCTTGATCAGGCTGCCTTCCTCATAGACCAGGGCAGGGGCGGTGGACTGAAGCGTCAGATTGCGGACGTTCTCCCACAACCGCATCAGATATTCATAGTCGCGCTTGATCTCGGCCTTGGTGCGGCTTTCGCCGGCGGTGCGCAGGATGACGCCCATGCCCTGCGGCACTTCGAGATCGGCGACGACCTCCTTGAGGCGCTTGCGGTCGACTGCGTTGGTGATCTTGCGCGAGATGCCGCCGCCGCGTGCGGTGTTGGGCATCAACACCGAATAGCGGCCGGCAAGCGACAGATAAGTGGTAAGTGCGGCGCCCTTGTTGCCGCGCTCTTCCTTGACAACCTGCACCAGCAGGATCTGCCGGCGCTTGATGACTTCCTGGATCTTGTACTGGCGGCGGACCGGCTTGCGGCGGTTGCGGATCTCTTCCAGCGCGTCCTCGGCGCCGACGGATTCGACCTCGTGTTCGTCCTGATGCGCGGACGAGACCTCCTCCAGCATGCCGCGATCGTTCTCGCCGGTAGCGGCTTCGTCGCTGGTGGGCGCATCGCCGGCCGCTTCGGCCTGCTGCACCGTCTCGGAAATCACATCGGCTTCGACGCTTGCGGCAATCGAGGTGGGGCCGCCTTCGGAGGCCTTTTCATCGTCGTCATGCGCGGCCTCGCTGCCGGTCTCGCCATCGGACTGCGTCGTGGCGCCATCCGGAGACTCCGACGCGGTGTCGACGTCAAAGGCTTCTATTTCTGTATTTTCAGACGCAGCGTCTGCTGCCTCGCTGGCCGCAGCCGTTTCTGCCGGGCTGTCGTTGGCCGCGGCAGCGGATACTTCATCATGCCTATGGTCGCCGCGGTCTCGGCTCTTGCTACCGCGCCGCCGGTTGCGCCGGCCGCCGCGATCGCGCGCCTGGTGCTCCTCGCCGTTCTCGGCGTCCTCCTCGTCTTCGTCCTCGGCCTCCTGCGCTTCGGCGCGCAGCAGGGCCTGACGGTCGGCGACCGGGATCTGGTAGTAGTCGGGGTGAATTTCACTGAAGGCGAGAAAACCGTGACGGTTGCCGCCATATTCGACAAAGGCTGCCTGGAGGGAAGGTTCGACGCGGGTTACGCGGGCGAGGTAGATGTTTCCTTTGAGCTGCTTCTTGTCCTGGGATTCAAAGTCGAATTCTTCGATGCGGTTACCGCGAACGACAACGACCCGTGTTTCCTCCTGGTGGGAGGCGTCTATCAGCATTTTGTTGGGCATTATTTTGTTTCCTGCCGGCAGCAGACGGCGGCAGCTGGCGTGGCAAGGCCCGCCGCTGTGCGCCTGAAAATGTGTGCATGCCGGATAATTGAATGTCCGCCGGCCGCTGCCTCAGCGCAATGGCGGTTCCGCCCGCAGCCATTATGGCGCGGTTTGATGCGGACCTTTCCATGATTGCGCTTGAAGCCATCGGCACCTAGCAGAACCTTTTGAACCAAAGCCCGGACTGAGCCGGACCAGCTTGTTTGCTCACACAGAGCCGGCACGGGACTCCCGGCCGTTTCCCTCACGCAAGCGATTCCCCCGCCACGGGAGCACGCCTGCGAAAATCGTCGCGATCACTTGGGCCTGGAAGCGGAAGAAGTCGCCTTGCTTTGACCTTTGGCAGGAACTGCTGCGGCAAGCGGTCCAGGATTGCAGTGATCCAACGTCGCTTTTATGATTTGACGGGTTGGAAGGCAACCCTGATTTCGGATGCCGGCAAAAAGCGCTTCCGCAACGGAAGGCCGCATTCCAGTTCACACCGTGAAAGGCTTGGTTAACCTTCTCTGAATACCAATCGTTAAGCGAGTTGGCGGCCCGAAAGGCACTTCATAAAAGACCCGGCGCATGACGCGCCAAACCGGAGCAACTGGAAGAGAGATGGGACCGGCAGGCAGCGCAGACAAGGGGCAGACCGCCGCCGCCTATTTGCGGCATCTGGTGCGGGCCCTTGTGCTGCTGGCGGCGCTGCTTGGTTCCGCGGCGCTGTCCCGGGCCGACGCCCCGCTTGGCGCATCCGGCTACAAGATGGCGGGCGACGCCACCAAGATGCGCATCGTGCTCAACTTCGACCGCGAACCGGACATCAAATGGTTCCTGCTGCGCGGCCCCAATCGTCTTGTCGTCGACCTGCCGCGCACGCGATTCGCCCTTGATGCGAAGGAGCTGAAGCCACGCGGACTGGTGCGAGCCGTCCGCTACGGCGATCAGGGCGAGGGTTCTCGGCTGATCCTCACCGGCAAGGGACCATTCGCCGTCGACAAGCTGGACGTGCTCAAGAATGACGACGGCAACGGTTATCGGATCGCCATCGACATGTCGGCGGCTTCCGAGCGCGAGTTCGACGAAGCCCTGGCCAACCAGTCGCTGACCACCGGTTCGACCGTTTCCACCGACAAGGGAGAGCGGGTCGGCACTGGACCGGTCTCGGCGCCCGGACACCGCTTCACCATCGTCATCGATCCCGGCCATGGCGGCGTCGACGGCGGTGCCGAAAGCTCCGGCGGCACGATCGAGAAGAACGTGACGCTGGCCTTTGCCACCGAGCTCCGCGACAAACTGGCGTCGGTTGGGAAGTACGATGTGTTCATGACCCGCGACACCGACGAGTATCTGACCCTTGACGACCGCGTGCGCATAGCCCGTCAGCACGAGGCCGATCTTCTGATTTCGATCCATGCCGATACGATTGCCGTCAAGGGCCTCCGCGGCGCGACGGTTTACACCTTGTCGGACAAGGCCTCCGATCCGGAAGCACAGGCGCTCGCCGATCGCGAAAACCTGTCCGATCAGTTCGCCGGCATGAAGATCAAGAACGACGACAAGGAAGTCACCGACATCCTGATCGACCTGATCCGCCGCGAAACCCACAATTTCTCGATGAGCTTCGCCCACACGCTCGTCGGCCAGCTGTCGACCAATGTCGGCCTCATCAACAATCCGCAGCGTTCGGCCGGCTTCAGGGTTCTCAAAGCGCCCGACGTACCGTCGGTCCTGGTCGAGCTCGGCTATCTTTCCAACGCCAAGGACGAGGCGCAGCTGCTCAACGCCGACTGGCGCGGCAAGGCCGCCCAGAGCATCACCAATGCAGTCGCCCTGTTCGCATCGGCGAAAACAGGCACGGCAACAGGTGGCTGACGGCGCCGTCGCAACCGGGCGCAACCCCACAACCACAAGCGGCGTTGCATGACGACAACACCCGGCGTTATTATTTTGCCGGACAGAGTCCCGAAACCGAGCGCTGCCGTATTTTGTCCACATGCTCGCGACAATGGTCTTCCATTGCGGATTGGGACCGCTCCGGGAAGCTTGCGCGACGGTCGGCTTCGTTTAGGAAAATCCCGAACCTCGGACTGGAGCGGGCATGATTCGTCTTATCGGCTATTTCTTCGGCATCGGCACGACGCTGGCGCTGCTGGTAGCTGCCGGCGTCGCCATCTATATCAGCCATGTGGCGAAGGACCTGCCCGACTATGAGGTTCTGGCCAAATACGAGCCTCCGGTGACGACGCGCATCCACGCCTCGGACGGTTCGCTGATGGCCGAATATGCGCGCGAGCGGCGCCTCTATCTGCCGATCCAGGCGATCCCCGACCGCGTAAAAGCCGCCTTCATGTCGGCCGAGGACAAGAATTTCTACAACCACCCCGGCATCGACATCACCGGCCTCGGCCGCGCCATCATCGTCAACCTGCAGAATCTTGGTTCCGGCAGGCGACAGGTCGGCGCCTCGACGATCACGCAGCAGGTGGCGAAGAACTTCCTGCTCACCTCCGACCAGACCTATGAGCGCAAGATCAAGGAAATGATCCTGGCCTTCCGCATCGAGCAGGCCTATTCCAAGGACCGCATCCTTGAGCTCTATCTCAACGAAATCTTCTTCGGCTTCGGCGCTTACGGCGTCGCCGGCGCCGCGCTCACCTATTTCGACAAGTCGGTCAACGAGCTGACGGTCGCTGAAGCCGCCTATCTCGCCTCGCTGCCGAAGGGCCCGAACAACTACCACCCCTTCAAACATGCCGACCGCGCGATCGAGCGCCGCAACTGGGTCATCGATCAGATGGTCGAGAACGGCTACGTGACCCGCGAGGAGGGCGCCAAGGCCAAGGCCGAGCCGCTCGGCGTGACGCCGCGCCGCACCGGTTCCTATCTGTTCGCCGGCGAGTATTTTACCGAGGAGGTCCGCCGCCAGATCATCTCCCGCTATGGCGAGAACGCGCTTTACGAGGGCGGCCTGTCGGTACGCACCACGCTTGATCCGAACATCCAGCTTATCGCCCGCAAGTCGTTGCAGAGCGGCCTGCTCAAATATGACATGCTGCGCGGTTATCGCGGACCGGTCACGCATATCGACATTTCCAGCGACTGGGGCGTGCCGCTGGGCAACGTCAAGGGCCTGGAGGACGTGCCGGAATGGACGCTTGCCGTCGTGCTCGACAGCTCGGCCTCCGGCCTGACCATCGGCCTGCAGCCAACGCGTCAGATTTCCGGCGATATCGTCAAGGAGCGCGTCGAGGGCACCGTCAGCAAGGACGATATGGGCTTCGCCATGCGCCACTTCGTCAACGGCAAATCCGTCAGGGCGAAGTCGCCGGCGGAGGTGCTGGAGCCCGGCGACGTCGTCTTCGTGCAGAAGAATGAAGGCTCCGACAACACCTACATGCTGCGCCAGGTGCCCGAGGTCGAAGGCGGTCTCGTCGCCATGGATCCGCACACCGGGCGCGTGCTGGCCATGGTCGGCGGCTTCTCCTACGCGCAGTCGGAGTTCAACCGCGCCACCCAGGCGATGCGCCAGCCGGGCTCTTCGTTCAAGCCGATCGTCTATTCGGCGGCGCTCGACAACGGCTATACGCCGGCTTCGGTGATCATGGACGGCCCGATCACCATCCAGAGCGGCAACACGACCTGGACGCCGAAGAACTATGACGGCACGGTGGCCGGCCCTGCGACGCTGCGCTCCGGCATCGAAAAATCGCGCAACCTGATGACGGTGCGGCTCGCCAACGACATGGGCATGAAGCTGGTCGTGGAGTATGCCGAGCGCTTCGGCGTCTACGATCATCTGGCGCCCTATCTGCCGATGGCGCTGGGCTCGGGCGAGACGACGGTCATGCGCATGGTCTCGGCCTATTCGATCATGGCCAATGGCGGCAAGTCGATCAAACCCTCGTTGATCGACCGCATCCAGGACCGCTACGGCAAGACCGTGTTCAAGCAGGACGAGCGCGGGTGCGACGGTTGCAACGCCGCCGAATGGAAGAACCAGCCTGAACCGGAACTGGTCGACAATTCCGAACAGGTGCTCGACCCGATGACGGCCTACCAGATCACCTCGATGATGGAGGGCGTGGTGCAACGCGGCACAGGCGCCACCATCGGCGAGCTTGGCCGCCACATCGCCGGCAAGACCGGCACCACCAACGATGAAAAGGACGCCTGGTTCATCGGCTTCACACCCAACCTCGTCGTCGGCCTCTATATGGGTTACGACACGCCGCGCGGCCTTGGCCATGGCGCCACCGGTGGTGGTCTCGCCGCGCCGATCTTCAAGGATTTCATGCGCGTAGCGCTCGACGGCAAGCCGAACACCGACTTCCAGGTACCGGACGGCATGAAGTTGATCGCCATCAACCGCAAGACCGGCATGCGCGCCGCCGAAGGCGATCCCAACACCATCATCGAGGCCTTCAAGCCCGGCACCGGCCCGGCCGACAGCTACTGGGTCATCGGCATGGGCGCCGACGGTTCCAACGGTTCCGGCGGCCAGCTGTCGCCGCAGGCCAACCAGGCCATCCAGGACGGCGGCGGCGGCCTCTACTGACGTATCGGTATTTCGCGCAATGGGCCGGCAGGAAGTGCTGGCCCATTTCGCTTTACAGGTAGCGATGCCGTGCCTATGTATCGCGCCAACTCCGAAAAGAATGAAAAAAACAGGACAGAACGAACAGCCATGCGCGCGGAAACGCTGAACATTGTCGACGAGATCAGGCAGGCGATAACCCTGCTGAGGAGGCATCTTTGACTGGGATCAGGCCATCAAGCGGCTTGAATACCTGAACGTACGCGCGGAGGATGCCAGCCTCTGGAACGATCCGATCGAAGCGCAGAAGCTGATGCGCGAGCGCCAGGAACTTGAGGACGGCATCGCCGCCGTCAAGGGAATGACCCAGGCGCTGGAAGACAATATCGGCCTGATCGAGCTTGGCGAGGAAGAAGGCGACAACGGCGTCATCGCGGAAGCGGAAGCAGCGCTGCGCTCGATGCAGGGCGAGGCCAAGGCCCGCCAGGTCGAGACGCTGCTGTCGGGCGAAGCCGACGCCAACGACACCTATCTCGAAGTCCATGCCGGCGCCGGCGGCACCGAGAGCCAGGACTGGGCCTCGATGCTGTTGCGTATGTATACGCGCTGGGCCGAACGCCGCCGCTTCAAGGTCGAGGTGCTGGAAGTTCATGACGGCGAAGAAGCCGGCATCAAATCCGCCACGCTGCTCATCAAGGGCCACAATGCCTATGGCTGGCTGAAGACGGAATCGGGCGTCCACCGCCTGGTGCGCATTTCGCCCTATGACAGCAATGCGCGTCGCCATACGTCCTTCTCCAGCATCTGGGTCTATCCAGTCGTCGATGACAGGATCGAGATCGACGTTTCGGAATCGGATGTGCGCATCGACACCTATCGCTCGTCCGGCTCGGGCGGCCAGCATGTCAACACCACCGATTCGGCTGTACGCATCACCCACATCGCAACGGGCATCGCGGTCGCCTGCCAGGCCGAGCGCTCGCAGCATAAGAACAAGGCCAAGGCCTGGGAAATGCTGCGTTCGCGCCTCTACGAGGAAGAGTTGAAGAAACGCGAAGCCGTCGCCAACGCCACCGAGGCGTCCAAGAGCGATATCGGCTGGGGCCATCAGATCCGTTCTTATGTCCTGCAACCCTATCAGTTGGTGAAGGACCTGCGCACCGGCGTCGAAAGCACGAACCCGTCGAGCGTGCTTGACGGCGACCTCGACGAGTTCATGGAAGCTTCGCTGTCGCATCGCATCGAAGGCGGCGCGGGCGAGGCCGTGGCGGACCTCGATTAGCGTAAGCTTCATATCCGGTGTTGAGGAGGCAGAGCCGATGACCAGCAAACTGACAGGCAAATGCTTCTGCGGCACCGTCAGCTACGAAGTGGCCGACGCGTTCGTCTATGCCGCGAACTGCCATTGTTCCAACTGCCGGCGCACGACAGGCTCTGCCTTCAAGCCGTTCGCCGGCATAGAGCGCGAGAAGTTCCGACTGACTGGCGGCGACGACCGGCTGCTGCTCTATGGTGACGAGAGCGGTCACGACGCGCATTGCGGGCGGTGCGGTTCGCTGCTCTATTCGCTGGTGCGCGAGGGCGCCTACGTCCATATCCCGATGGGAACGCTTGTCGACGCGCCGGCCATCCGTCCGAGCGCCCATATCTTCGTCGGTTCCAAGGCACCATGGTTCACGATCACCGACGACCTGCCGCAATATGACGAGCACACCTCTGGCTGACGGGTCAGAATCCCGCGGTCCCGGCCTTTAGGCGGCGACCCGCCGGAGGACGCCAACGAGGACGGTCCGCATTGCCGAATACTGTCGGCTGCCCACTGTGACTTCCCAATCGGTGTTGCGCTTCCGAGGGAGCTTCGCATTGCGCAACGCCTCCCGGAACGCGTCCGGTCTAACGCCTACGGTCAGGGCCATTTCTGCAGCAGTCGTGGATTTGGCGATCATGAGGTCTCCTATTTCATACATATGGGGATTTGCGCCGCGTTGCGCCATGAATCAGTTTCAACCGAGCAGAATACATTGCGCCGACCAAGGAATCAGCGCAGCCTTGACTGCGTGGTATAGAAGCATTTATGGCCGGGCGCGGCGTAACTGCGACTGACGATCCGGCCACTGGGAAGACACGTTCCGGGAAAAACGGGCAAGCAACAATGCTTGATGCTCGAAAGGAACGTTTCGATGTCTGCTGCCAAATCAAGATCGGCCAAAGCCGTTCAACCGGCCGGCCGACTTCTGTTTTCCCTGTTCGCCACTGGAGCCATCGCGATACTGACCGCGCCAGCCCTCGCGCATGACGCCAAGCCGACGGCTGTCTTGCCGCAGGGTTGGAGCTATCCCTTTGCCTGCTGCGCCAACTACGATTGCAAGGAGGTGCCGCAATCGTCGATCAGCGAGCGGCCGGATGGCTATGTCATAAAAGGCACGGGCGAGGTGGTCGCCTACAGCGACAAGCGTGTCAGGAATTCGCCCGACGGTGAGTACCACTGGTGCGCGCACCAGGCCGGGCTCGATGCCGGCAGGACCATCTGCCTGTTCGTACCGCCGCCTTCATATTGAGGCCCGTCGCGTAAACGTGAGGCTTTGAACCGCACGGCAGGATGTCTGCCGACGCTGCTGACGGACGGTTGTCAGGATCGCTTCTTTATGTTGCTTTGCCGCCAGCTGGCGCGGCGGCGGACAATGGAGAGGTGATTTGATGACGATCAAGGCAAGCTGCCACTGCAAGGCGACGACGTTCGAAGTTTTGGAAGCGCCGCAGACGGTCACGCAATGCACGTGCTCGTTCTGCTCGAAACGCGGAGCACTCTGGGCCTACTACCTGCCGTCGCAGTTCAAGCTTACCAGCCCGCCTGAGAACGTCTCGTTCTATCGCTGGGGCTCAAAGACCATCAAGCATGGCTTCTGCGGCGTTTGCGGCTGCGGCACCTTCACCGAAACGCCGGACTGGTCGAGCGGCGAGCCCGATTTCGACAACCCGAAGATCAGCGTCAACTCCCGCCTGTTCGACGATTTCGACCTCGACAAGGTCGAAGTGGTGGTCATCGACGGCAAGAATCTCTGGTAGCGAAAAGGTTCGCCGCAGAACGATTGCCGGTGAAGCGATTTCGGCCGTGATACCGTTCCGCTTTTCGCCGCATTTTATGCTACAAAGCGTCCGGAAGGGTTGATTTGGCGCGGCCGCGCGGCCGCGAATTGAGAGGGATCATTTCATGAAGAAGACTGTGCTCGTCGCTGTGGCGACGGCTTTGCTGGTGAGCGCTTGCACCACCACCGATCCATATACCGGCGACCAGAAGATTTCGAACACCGCGGCCGGCGCCGGCCTCGGCGCCCTTGCGGGCGCCAGCCTCGGTCTGCTCGCCGGCGGCAATGACCGCCGCAACGCTCTGATCGGTGCCGGCATCGGCGCACTGGCCGGTGGCGCGATCGGCGCGACGATGGACCAGAACGAGGCGGAACTGCGCCGGCAGCTCGAGGGTACCGGCGTCAGCGTCACCCGCAGCGGCGACCAGATCATCCTCAACATGCCGTCGGACATCACTTTCAATGTCGACCAGGACGCGGTGAAGCCGGGCTTCTATCCGGTGCTGAATTCGGTCGCGCTGGTGTTGAAGAAGTTCCGCCAGACCACCGTCGACGTCTTCGGTCACACCGATTCGACCGGTGGCGACCAGCACAATTTCGATCTGTCGCAGCGCCGCGCGCTCGCGGTCGCCAATTATCTGTCCGGCCAGGGCGTCGATCAGCGCCGCTTCGCCGTCACCGGCTTCGGCAAGACGCGGCCGATCGCCTCCAACGCGACGGCCGCTGGCCGTGAGCAAAATCGGCGCGTCGAAATCCAACTGTCGCCGCTCACCTGATCCGCTCGGTATTCCAACGCAAAACGGTCCCGCAAGGGGCCGTTTTTGTTTGAGACGATGGGACCATGCTTCGATATTCAAACAAAAATTAGATAGTCCTAAAATACAGCTTTCCCGTGCGTATCGAAAGGGCTAGCATTGACGCTGTTCCAGAGGGGATGAGGCGGTACAACTGGCCGCGCAATCAGCATCTACGCGCCTCGGTCTTGCACGGCCAGATAAAATATCTGGGAGGAATGCATGACAAGAACAGCTCGCGTTGGGCATTACGGCGTCCTCGTTTTGGCCGGCCTTCTCGCCGCATTGTTCGGCGCAGGCACGGCCCGGGCCGACGATGCCAACAAGGCCGATATCGAAGCCTTGAAGAAATCGCTGGCCAAATATGAAGACTACACCGCAGCGGTCCGCGACCTTTATCTGTCGACCGTCGGTTGCGTCTATTACGCCGGAGAAAAGCTATCCGGCGCGATGTATTATCCGAAAGGCGCCATGGGCATCCATTTCGTCAACGTCCCAAGCGTCGGCCAGAAGCTCGACCCGATGAAGCCCAACGTCCTGATCTACGAGCCGACCAAGAAAGGCCTGAAGCTGGTTGGCGTGGAGTGGCTGGTGCCGTTGACGCCGGACATCAAGGAGGCCCCCTCACTATTCGGCCAGAAATTCATGGGCCCCATGGAGGGACACTATCCGCTCATCCCGCGCGAGTTCGTCCACTACGATCTTCACGCCTGGCTTTTCAGGGACAATCCGAACGGCATGTTCAGCCCGACCAATCCGAATGTAAAATGCACCAAGGCGGATTTTCCGATGCTGGAAAAACCGACCAAGATGATGCCTGGCCCGATGTAAGGCAAACCGCTGGATCTTTTCGACGGAACGACAAAAAACGGCCCCGTACGGGGCCGTTTCATATCTGCCGGCACTGCGTCGAAGCTTAGACCTTGGCGACGATGCGCATGAAGGCCGGCACGTCATCGCCGAAGCCGACGGTGCCGTCGTCCTCTTCGCGGCGATGGCGGGCAGGGCGGTTGTGATCGCGCGGCGCGCGGGCTTCGCCGCGCGGCTCGTTGCGATTGCCTGCATCACTTCGGTTGCCCGAATCGTTTCGATTGCCTGAGCCCTTGCGGTCGTTGTCGGAACGGATCGCATCCTTGCGGGCGCGGCGCTCGGCAATATCGGCGACTTCGGCCTCGGCCAGCACGGGCTCGAGCACCGGCTCAGGCGTGGCATCCTCGTTCTTCTTGGGGCGGCGCTCGCCGCCCTTCTTGCGATCGCCGCGTTCCGGGCGATCCTCATCCTTGCGGCCGGCACGGCGCGGCGCACCGCGGCCACGGCGGGGCGCTTCGTCGTCGCCTTCGCTGGCGACGACCGTGGACAGGTCGCCGTCGTGCCACTCGATCTTGTTGCCGATCAGCCGCTCGATGGCGTCGATGTATTTCGTGTCCGACTTGGTGGCGATGGTGAACGACTTGCCGGAGCGGCCGGCTCGGCCGGTGCGGCCGATGCGGTGGACATAGTCCTCCGCATGGATCGGAACGTCGTAGTTGAAGACGTGGCTGACGTCGGGAATGTCGAGACCGCGCGCGGCGACATCCGAAGCGACGAGATAGCGCAGCTTGCCGTCGCGGAAATTGGCCAGCATCTGCATGCGCGCCCGCTGATCCATATCGCCATGCAGCGCGCCGGCGTCGAAATCATACTTCAAGAGCGAGCGGAACAGTTCCGAGACTTCGATCTTGCGGTTGCAGAAGATGATGGCGTTCTTCAATTCCGCGTCTTCGGCCTTGATCAGGTTGCGCAGCGTCTCGCGCTTGTCCCACGGCTTCGAGCCCGACTTGACCAGCCGCTGGATGATGTTGGTCGCCGCGGAAGCAGCCTTCGAGACCTCGACGCGTACCGGCGCATGCAGGAATTTCTCGGTCAGCTTGGTGATCTCCGGCGGCATCGTTGCCGAGAAGAACAGCGTCTGGCGCGTGAACGGGATCATTTCGCAGATGCGCTCGATGTCGGGGATGAAACCCATGTCGAGCATACGGTCGGCTTCGTCGATGACGAGGATCTCGACGCCGTTGAGCAACAGCTTGCCGCGTTCACGGTGGTCGAGCAGGCGGCCTGGCGTCGCGATCAGCACATCGGCGCCGCGCTCCAGTTTCTTATCCTGCTCGTCGAAAGAGACGCCGCCGATGAGCAACGCGATGTTGAGCTTGTGGTTCTTGCCGTATTTGATGAAGTTTTCCTCGACCTGCGCGGCGAGTTCGCGCGTCGGCTCGAGGATCAAAGTGCGCGGCATGCGGGCGCGGGCGCGTCCCTTTTCCAGTCGCGTCAGCATCGGCAGCACGAAGGAAGCGGTTTTGCCGGTGCCGGTTTGGGCGATGCCCAGCACATCCTTGCCGAGCAGCGCATGCGGGATGGCGCCGGCCTGGATCGGGGTGGGTTGCGTGTAACCGGCGTCGGTGACTGCGGAAAGGACCTTCGGCGACAGGCCGAGGTCTGAAAAGGTCAACGCTTCTTGAGCGGTCGTGGTGTCTGAGGACAAGTGTTTGATGTCTTTGGCTGGTTCGGGAAATCGCAACGCGTGTTGCGGCAGGCGCCGCGCGTCTGCAAAGTCGAGGTTGCAGTTAGTCGCAAGTCCGCGATTTGTCAACAGAAACGGGCGCGATTCCGCCGATTGTGAAGACGTAACCTTAATCGCGATGCTTAATCGCAACGATAACTTTGCGCCGGCTCAATAGCGGAATTGCTCGGCAAGAATGCGTTCGTTCCACGAATGGTTGGGATCAAACAGCAATGTCGCCGTCGCCGTCGGCGATTCCCGCACGGTGACGGACGCAATCGCCTTAACCTCGGTATGGTCGGCGGCGGCGTTCACCGGGCGCTTTTCGGGTTCCAATATGTCGAAGCGCACGGTCGCTTTGTTGGAGAGCAGCGCGCCGCGCCAGCGGCGGGGCCGGAACGGACTGACCGGGGTGAGCGCCAGGAGTGGCGCGTCGAGCGGCAGGATTGGACCGTGCGCCGACAGATTGTAGGCGGTGGAGCCTGCCGGTGTGGCGATCATGACGCCGTCGCAGTTGAGCTCCTCCAGCCGGACCTGACCGTCCACCGTGATGCGGATCTTCGCGGTCTGGTAGGATTGGCGCCAGAGCGCCACCTCGTTGATCGCCGGCGCTGAAACGGTCTCGCCGTCATGCGTTATCGCGACCATTTCGAGCGGGCGGATGGTTTCGGCTGCGGCGGCGGCGATACGCTCCTCCAGTCCGCCGGCGCGATATTCGTTCATCAGGAAGCCGATGGTGCCGCGGTTCATGCCGTAGACCTTCTTGCCCGAGCCCATCGTGTCGCGCAGCGTCTGCAGCAGGAACCCGTCGCCGCCGAGCGCGATGATAATCTCGGCCTCCTCCATGGACGCCTGCCCGTAGCGCGCCGACAGCGTCTCCAGCGCCGCGCGGGCGTCGTCGGTGTCGGAAGAGACGAAGGCGAAACGGCTGGCGGCTTTGCTCATGGCTCCCGGAGGGCGACCGCTTGCAAGGCCGCGCCGGCGACGGCGTAGCATGCGTCGGCTCTATCTGTGAAGGGCAGGGCGTTCGGCTGTCGAAAAGTGCGGTTCACGATGATCGCGCTTCATGACAACAGCGTCACGAATGTGATGGCCACAATGGTTAAGGCAGTGCTTAAACACTCGTAAAGATGCGAGGATCATGTTAGCCCGCAATGGATGGTTGGCGGGGGCTGACCAGTCGAGAGAGACCTGATCTATTGCCGGTAACGCGTTTGATCATAGTCTTCCTGATGATGGGAAGCTTCGCCATTATGTTCGCGGAACTTGTCCGCCATGCCGAAGAAATGAGCCAGCGGCCTCATTCAACGGCCACCCAATGCGGCGAAGCCACCGGCACGCCTTGCCCGCAAAGGGCGCTTTAGCCTTACCCCTATAGAGAACGACACAGCGCCGTCTCGCTAGCCTATGTCTACAATCCGTCAGGGTGAGGAACGCGTTCGATAAGGCTGCGGTGACCGAGCAGACTGCGGCTGCTTTTCAGTGAGGGCGGGGCGCTCAGCTCTTCCCATAAGCTGTCATCGGGTCCTCCTTCACCAAGTCTTCGGAAGACATTTCTCATCCAACAATGTTCGGGTGGCCCACCACCCGAACCTCATATAGCGACCTTGGTGGCCGCCATCCGAAGCTCGAAGAGCGAAGCATGGTGCCCCGGCAGGATCGAACCCGCGACCTTCGGTTTACAAAGACCACAGGTCGACCGCGGCCTTAGAGCGTGAACCCGATCAAACCCTCGGCAAAAGTGCACTGTCACCGTATTCCCGAATGGCCGTTGCAGGAGGGGAAAGGGGTCGAGCATTGCGACTTCACCCTTCGGGCATGCCGAGAGCAAGAAGGTCCCTCCGAAGGCCCTCGAGGATTTTCGGGTCACGATACGGATCTACGAGAACGGCGCTGACGGTTACGCCGGGCTTGGCTGCCAGGCATTTCCTGACTGCGTCGGCAGCGAGAGCGGCATCGCCCTCCCGCAAATGGCAAACTGCCAGAAACGCGTATGACCAAAATGAGTAGGAGTTGAGATTGCGGTAGGACTTTATTGCCTCCAAATATCGCCCGAGAACCAAAAGGATCTGCCCACGCACGTCCCAGAACCAATCGTAAGTCAGCGGATCACGGGCAACACATGCGTCAAGATCGGACAACCCTTCCGCGTGCTCACCGATATAGCTGCGGCACAAACCGCGGATTGCTAGTATCCAGACGTCATTGGGGTTGAGGCTCACGCCCTGTTCCAGGTGGGCAAGAGCCTCGTCGAGTTGTCCCAGGAACATGAGCGGGTGAGCCACCGCCTTGTGGCACCACGCCTGTTGCGGTCCGAGTTTGAGGGCGCGGCGGCCATGAGCCAAGGCCGCCTCGAGTAGTTCTCGATTGTGCGGATTCGCCTCGAGCAGCCATCTTGTCGAGAGTACAATCGCCATCATGGCATGGATTGGCGCGACGTTCGGGTCGAGTTCGATCGCCCTGACGAGATAGGGCTCCGCCTCCAGGATTGTGTCATAGCGAACGAAGCGAACACGCGCCTGCAGGTAAAGTTCATAGGCATCAAGTTGAGTGATAGGAACACGCCGTATTTTCTCTACGCTTGAGATCCGGATCGTTCCCACCACGATCGTGGCCACACTTCTGGCAATCTCGTCCTGAAGATCGAAAATGTCGACGAGTTCGCGATCAAATCGATCCGCCCATATTTGATTGCCAGACCTTGCATCTATGAGTTGGGACGAAATCCGCACCCGGTTGCCGGCACGGCGGACGCTTCCTTGAACAAGGTAGTCAGCGGACAACTGCTTCGCGACGGTCGAGGTGTCGGGAACCCTGCCCTTGAAGGTGAAGGATGAATTGCGGGCAATGACGTGAAGTTCACCAAATCGGCCCAGTTCGGTAATGATATCCTCTGTAATCCCGTCGCTGAAATAGTCCTGATCGGAATCGCCGCTCATGTTCTCGAAGGGAAGAACAGCTATTACCGGGCTGTGGCTCGATGGACCCTTGTCAGATCGCGTGACCGACGTCTCGTCCAGCACGCCGCGCAATTGTTGAAGTTGGTCGCCGGGCTCCACGTTCAACTCGCGCTTCAGCAACAGCTTGCATGCCTCATACTGCTTGATGGCAAGAGCTGTCTGGCCCATGGCGACATGGGCCTGAACCAATGCGATGTGTGACTGTTCGCGTAGGGGGTCGAGGGCTACCAGCCGCTCGGCCGCCGCGACACGCTCGCTACCGCTCACCGATGCCGCCAGGGACTCGAACACACGAACTGCTCGGGCCAACAAGTCGGCGCGGACGTCGCGCAGCCAGTCTTCTAAGACGTTGTCAGTCGAACCTAGGCCGTCAAGGAATGACCCGGCATAGATTTCGGCCGCTTGCCGGAGCCCGGCGGCATCGCGGCTTGCGGAGGCGGCGACGAACTCGGTTACATCGACCGAAAGGTGCCTTGGACTGAGCGCGACGCGATCTCCGGTCAGAACCAGAGTGTTAGCTTCCAGATCCCCAAAATCCTTACGGATAGAAGCCAGGGCCTGCCGCAGGCTATTTCTGGCCTGCTCCTCGCCTCGATCACCCCATAAGAGCCCGGCGAGCTTCTGGCGGGTCGCCTCATGGTTCGGCGCCAAGGCGAGGACGCCCAGAAGCGCTCGGTTCTTCCTAGCGGGCACCTCTAGCCTCATTCCCTCCCGAGACGTCAGGCGAAACCCGCCCAGCAGATCGAGCCGCGCCAAGCTCATCGCGATTTGCTCTGAATTTCGATTTCTTTCGCGATTTTCACGCGGCTTTTCACAGCCACCTCACGCCCTTCATTCCACGCTGTCCTTCGATGACTAAACAACATCTGAGGTGGAAACTCCAATGTCCGTCGCACCGGAGGCTTTGAAAACGGCAAACGAGGTTCGCACAGCCAATTGCGCGCGATTGCCGGGAACCGATTTCCGTCGATTTTTTTGCAAGCTGCCAATGGCTTACGCCACCGCCATCTGGGCGGCCTACAGCGTTGCGATTGGTTTCAGCTCAAACACCTGTCGCCTCGACGAGGACGTTGGCGAGCGTTGATCCTTGACAAACGACAGAAAAAACACGCGCAATATATTTGGTGCCCCCGGCAGGAATCGAACCCGCGACCTTCGGTTTACAAAACCGCTGCTCTACCAGCTGAGCTACAAGGGCATGGCGCTCCGGTTAGCATATTTGTTGCGCCAGTAAAGACAAAACTCCGTTTTGGGTTCCTAATGGACCTGACGTTAAGCCACATGCTGAAAAGCGGCGGAGCGCTTCCTACATTCCGTTCAGGTGCAATGGCATCGAACGGGGTGTCGCATGATCAGATTCGTCATCATCCTGCCGCTCATCGTCGTGACCTGGCTGCTGCTCATCCGGATCATCCGCGACGTGAAGAAGGCCAATATCGACTGGACCGGCGTCGCCACTATCGTCGGCTTCATCGCGCTGGCCTTCTGGCTGAGGCACGTCACGGGAATGGGGTGAAAGAGAGCGAATGGGGAGTAGCGAATAGCGAATAGGGATTTTGGGTTTGGCGCATGCCATCTTTCCCTACTCGCTGTTCGCTACTCCCTATTCGCTCAATTCCTCGAACCTTTTGCCGCTTCGCCGCCACTGATCTCCAGAGGCGAATGGTCGCCTCGATCAAGGATCCAGGAGATCATCATGTTCAAGCGCACACTGACTTCCGCTCTCGCAGCCATCTTTGTCGCCACAGGCGCGCTGGTCGCCACGGTGCAGACGTCCTCGGCTCACGGCATGCATTACCATCACTACGACTACTACGACGACTATGGTGACTATTGGTGGTACCACCATCATCATCACCATCATCATCACCACGGCCGGGTGGTCATTATCCTTTGAAGCGAAAACCTGTTGCTTTCGAAGGGCGGCCTCGGCCGCCCTTTTTCATTTGTATGCAACCAGCCGATGGCCGGCCGGCAAAAAGCCGCCCGCTGCCTCGGCGAAAAAATCTCAAAAAAACTTCGAACCTTTTTCCCGGCCGCCGCGACCCATGTTCAAGAGGCGGATGGTTCGCCTCTCCACTGAAACCCAAGGAGATCGTCATGTTCAAGCGCACCATCGTTTCCGCTCTCATCGCCAGCACCGTTGCCGCCGGCTCGCTCGTCGGCACCGTCCAGCCTTCGGCCGCCAATCCTTGGCATCACCACCACGGCCATGATCTCGGCATCGGTATTGCCGCGGGCGTCGGCGGCTTCGTGCTCGGCAGTCTGCTCGCCCAGCAGCAGCCCCGCACCGTCTATGTCGAAGACGACTACGAAGCGATCCACATCCGCCGCTGCTACGCCCGCTACGCCAGCTACGATGAAGGCTCCGACACCTATATGAGCTACGACGGCCCGCGCACCTGCAGGCTGTGAGAGGAGCCGACCAACGACAGGAAACAGGGGGCTGCGCGCAGCCCCTTTTTACTGTGTCTGAGCAGATATCAGGGATGCGTCTACGGCGCAGCGACCGGCATCGGTAGCCCGGCTTCGCTGCAAGTGCCGGCAACCCGAAGCCTCGCATTCGGCGAACCGTCGTCGATCGCCACGAGCTCGAAGCTGTTTCCGGTATCCGGGTGGATCTTTGCAACGAATGGCACGTTGTGGTCAGCGGCGCCGGAGGACCTCTTGTCGTTGACATAGCCGCACGCCACGATCTCCTGGCGGCGGTTCAGCGTCCGCTCGCCGGCAAGTATCGTCCCGAACTTTGCGGAGAGCGGGTTGCTCAGATGCGGGCGCACACCAGCGGTAATGATTTCCTCCAGCGCGAGCGAAACCGGCATCGGATCGACGCGCTGGCTACCGCCGGGTTCGGTTGGCGGCACTGCCGCCACGCATCCGCAAAGCGAAACGGCAAGCAAAAGCTGAAGCGTCTTCCTCATCAGCGCCCTTTCGCATGCAACCGAACGCCGCCGCAAGGCGATCGAGCCCTTTCAGCCCAAGGTGT
This sequence comes from Mesorhizobium sp. RCC_202, assembly GCF_041355295.1. Lineage (NCBI taxonomy): Bacteria > Pseudomonadati > Pseudomonadota > Alphaproteobacteria > Hyphomicrobiales > Phyllobacteriaceae > Mesorhizobium > Mesorhizobium sp. RCC_202. The sequence goes on along the minus strand of NZ_JBFUPO010000009.1, from coordinate 178,914 downwards.
ACAGCGATTTTGCCAGGGGCTAATCTGTCCTCGATCGTCAAATGGAGGGGAGGGCAGCTTGGACGAGCAGGATCCGAAGGATGAACAGGTCGAGACGACCTTCCGCAACGGCACCGTCACCACCGTCGGCATCCTGCTGGCCTTTTCGCTGGGTTTCATAACCCACTGGGCCGCCAACCCCATCCCATGGCGGACCTACCATCTGGTCGCCGTGCTGCCGATCTTGGTCGGCATCGCCTTGCAGATGCGGGCGCTTGCCATGCTGCTTGACATCAAATCGCTGCAGCGGCGCATCTTCGAGCGGGCCAACCGGATATTTATCGTCGGTCTCATTTTCACCGCCTGCGGCGTCGGCGGGGCGATCCTGCTCGATTTCTTCGATATTGCGGCAAAGAGCGCGTTGCCGGGCGCTGCGTGATCAGCCGGCGCTGACGCCGCCGATCATCTTCGTCACTTCGGCCGCCGCATCATGGACCAGCGGGCCGATCTCGGCCAGCCGCTCAGGTGTCACACGAACCGTCGGGCCTGATACCGAAACGCCGCCGATCGGCTCGCCATATTCATTGAAGATGGCGGCGGCTACGCAGCGCATCCCGGGGTGGCGCTCCTCGTCATCGACCGACCAGCCGCGATGCTTGATGGTGGCGAGATCATGCGCCAGCGCTGAAATGTCTGACAGCGTCTTGTCGGTGTAGCGCTGCAGGCCGGCCTTGCGCAGGATAGCCGCGACCCGCTCCGGCTCGAGATGCGCCAGCACCGCCTTGCCAATGCCGGAGGCGTGGAAGGGGCTGCGCGTGCCCGGCCTGAAGAAGGCGCGGATCGCCTGATGCGTCTCGACCTGGCTGACGAAGACGACGCAATCGTCCTCCGCGACACCCAGATTGGCGGTTTCGCCGGTCTTTTCCATCAGTTCCTGCATGACGATGCGGGCACGGTCGACCAGTTTGCGCCGGCGCAGGAAGGCAGCACCCATGCGATACGTCTCGACCCCAACGGACCAGAGCTGGTCGGTCGTATCGAATTCGACCATGCCGTGGTTCTCTAGCGTCGTCAGCATGCGGTAGGCGGTCGAAGCGGCAATGCCGCTTTGCGCCGCGATCTCGCTCAGCGACAAGCCGCTGGCTTCCGCGACGATCGCCAGGATGCGCAGCGCGCGGTCGAGCGACTGCACCGACGTCGCTTCCGCCGGGCCATTGAAAGCGCGCGGCCGGCCGCGCTGGCGCTTTTCGGTGTTTTCCATGCCACGCATTCTCACTGGAATTCGTGCCAAGCACAATGAAAAAGTTTTTCATCATCTGCCAGGATGCATTTCTGGAAAACGAAAAGCCGCATGAAATCAGATAATAACGGCTGTTTTCTCGAAATGAAAAAATATTCTGAAAAAATTGAAAAATCAAAAGCGCGCTGGCATTGTCAAGCCAACAAACGAAATGGAGGCTTCAAATGGCCAGGATGCGCGCTATCGACGCGGCGGTTCTTGTTCTCGAAAGGGAAGGCATCACCAATGCCTTCGGCGTGCCGGGCGCGGCGATCAACCCGCTCTACTCGGCGCTGAAGGCGCGCGGCACCATCCGCCACGTGCTGGCCCGCCATGTCGAGGGCGCCTCGCATATGGCGGAAGGCTATACCCGCGCCAAGGCCGGCAATATCGGCCTCTGCATCGGCACCTCGGGCCCGGCCGGCACGGACATGATCACCGGCCTTTACTCGGCCTCGGCCGATTCCATCCCGATCCTGTGCATCACCGGCCAGGCGCCGCGTGCTCGGCTGAACAAGGAGGATTTCCAGGCTGTCGACATCGCCGCCATCGCCGCGCCCGTCGCCAAATGGGCGGTCACCGTCATGGAGCCTTATCTGGTTCCGATGGCTCTGCAAAAAGCGTTCCACCTGATGCGCTCGTCACGGCCTGGCCCGGTGCTGGTCGACCTGCCGCTCGACGTCCAGCTCGCCGAGATCGAGTTCGACATCGATGCTTACGAGCCGCTTGCCGTCTTCAAGCCGGCGATGACGCGCGCCCAGGCCGAAAAGGCGCTGGCGATGCTCAACCAGGCGGAAAAGCCGCTAATCGTCGCCGGCGGCGGCATCATCAACGCCGATGCGTCGGATCTGTTGATCGAATTCGCCGAGATCACCGGCGTGCCGGTTATCCCGACGCTGATGGGCTGGGGCGCCATCCCCGACGACCATCGGCTGATGGCCGGCATGTGCGGCCTGCAGACGTCGCACCGCTACGGCAACGCCACGATGCTGGCGTCCGACTTCGTCTTCGGCATTGGCAACCGCTGGGCCAACCGCCACACCGGTTCGGTCGACGTCTACACCAAGGGCAAGAAATTCATCCATGTCGATATCGAGCCGACCCAGATCGGCCGCGTCTTCGCGCCCGACCTCGGCGTCGTCTCGGATGCGGGCGCGGCGTTGAAGATCCTGCTCGATGTCGCCACCGAATGGCGCACGGCCGGCAAGCTGCGCGACTGGTCGGGTTGGGCCAAGGAATGCCAGGGCCGCAAGAAGACGATGAAGCGCAAGACGCATTTCGACCAAGTGCCGCTGAAGCCGCAGCGCGTTTACGAGGAGATGAACAAGGCGTTCGGGCGCGACACCACCTATGTCACCACCATCGGCCTGTCGCAGATCGCTGGCGCGCAATTCCTGCATGTCTACAAGCCGCGCAACTGGATCAATTGCGGCCAGGCCGGCCCGCTCGGCTGGACGCTGCCGGCAGCTCTTGGCGTGCGCGCCGCCGATCCGGACCGCGCCATCGTCGCGCTGTCGGGCGACTACGATTTCCAGTTCATGATCGAGGAACTGGCGGTCGGCGCGCAGCACAGATTACCTTACATCCACGTCGTCGTGAACAACGCCTATCTCGGCCTGATCCGCCAGGCGCAGCGCGGCTTTTCGATGGATTATGAGGTGAGCCTCGCCTTCGAGAACGTCAATCGCAAGGACGACCCCGAGGCCGGCTACGGCGTCGACCATGTCGCGGTCGCCGAAGCGATGGGCTGCAAGGCGGTCCGTGTTCGGAAGCCCGAAGAATTCGCCGGCGCTTTCAAGGAAGCGCAGCGGCTGATGAAGGAATACCAGGTGCCGGTCGTTCTCGAATTCATTCTCGAGCGCGTCACCAATATTTCCATGGGCACGGAAATCGACAAGATCACCGAATTCGAGGACCTTGCCGAAAACCATGAAGATGCGCCGACGGCCATCGTCATGCTTGATTGAGGCCGGGCCTAGAAGAAGGAGAAAAAGAATGCCACGTTTTTCAGCCAATCTGTCGATGCTCTTCGGCGAGCATGATTTCCTCGACCGCTTCGACGCCGCCGCCCGCGCCGGCTTCAAGGGTGTCGAGTATATCGGCCCCTATGACCATGCGCCCGACGTTGTCGCCGCGCGCCTCAAGAAGAACGGCCTGACCCAGGTTCTCTTCAACCTGCCGGCGGGCGACTGGGCCAAGGGCGAGCGCGGCATTGCGGTGCTGCCGGATCGCGTGCCGGAATTCCGCCAGGGCATCGCCAAGGCGATCGCTTATGCCCACGCGCTGGGCTGCGAGCAGGTCAACTGCCTGGCCGGCATCGCGTCGCAGGGCGCCGACCGAGCCGTGCTTGAGAATGTCTTTGCCGAAAACCTCGCCTTCGCGGCCGAGAAGCTGGAGCAGGCTGGCATCCGGCTGCTGATCGAGCCGATCAACACCCGCGACATCCCTGGCTTCTTCCTGAACTACAGCGATCAGGCGCTGGCGCTGATCGACCGCGTCGGCTCGAAAAACCTCTATTTGCAATACGATATCTACCACATGCAGATCATGGAGGGGGATCTCGCCCGTACCATCGAGGCAAACCTTCCCCGCATCGCGCATATCCAGCTTGCGGACAATCCCGGCCGTCACGAGCCGGGGACGGGCGAGATCAACTATCCGTTCCTCTACGACCACATCGACCGCCTCGGCTATGCCGGCTGGATCGGCGCCGAATACAAGCCGAAGGCCGGCACGGATGCCGGGTTGGGCTGGTTCAAGGAGTTAGCTCGGCAGGGGAGCGAGGCGGCTTAGAGCCGAGGCCCCCTCATCCGGCCGCTACGCGGCCACCTTCTCCCCGAGGGGGGAGAAGAGATCGTCAACGCTGGCGCGTACCTCTTCTCCCCGCCGGGGAGAAGGTGGCCCGAAGGGCCGGATGAGGCGGCGCCTCAGAATTTGGAGCAACCACAATGGAAACCATCGGTTTCATCGGCCTCGGCATCATGGGCGCGCCGATGGCGGGGCATCTGCTCGATGCCGGCTATAGCGTTGTCGCCAGCGATCACCGCTCCAAGCCGCCGGCAGACCTCGTCGCCAAGGGCCTGAAGACCGTTACCGGCCACAATGCAGTGGCCAAGACAGCCGATATCATCATCACCATGGTGCCGGACACGCCGCAGGTGGCCGACGTGTTGTTCGGCGATAATGGCGTCGCCTCAGGCCTGTCGAAGGGCAAGCTCGTCATCGACATGAGCTCGATCTCGCCGATCGAGACCAAGGAATTCGCCAGGAAGATCAACGATCTCGGCTGCGAGTATCTCGATGCGCCGGTGTCGGGCGGCGAGGTTGGCGCCAAGGCTGCCTCGCTCACCATCATGGTCGGCGGCGAGGACAAAGCGTTCGAACGCGCGAGGCCGGTGTTCGAGAAAATGGGCAAGAACATCACCCTGGTCGGTCCGAACGGCGTCGGCCAGACCACCAAGGTCGCCAACCAGATCGTCGTGGCGCTGACCATCGAGGCGGTCAGCGAGGCGCTGGTCTTCGCCTCGAAGGCGGGAGCCGATCCTGCGAAAGTCAGGCAGGCGCTGATGGGCGGGCTCGCCGCCTCGCGCATCCTCGAAGTGCATGGCGAGCGCATGATCAAGCGCAGTTTCGCGCCGGGCTTCCGCATCGAACTGCACCAGAAGGATCTCAACCTGGCATTGGAGGGCGCCAAGGCGCTCGGCGTCTCACTGCCCAACACCTCGACCACGCAGCAGCTGTTCAATTCCTGCGCCGCCAATGGCGGGGCCAAGGAGGATCACTCGGCGCTGGTCAGGGCACTGGAAAGAATGTCGAACGTCGAGGTTGGCGCGGAAGCAACCTCAGCCAAGGGCAAGGCGGCTTAGGTCAGGAGAGGGCGGCTCAACGTTCCCACGCCGCCTTTCTCTTTTCCTGTCTGAGAACGGGTTCCTGCCTCGCCGGCGGAACCCGTTCGTCTTTGATCGGCCGCGAAAAGTCCGGCTCAGCCGCGTTTCAGGAACGCCCGCGCCGCATAAAGGCTCACCGCCGCCGCGTTGGAAACGTTGAGCGAGCGGATCGCGCCGGGCATATCGAGCCGGGCAAGCGTCGTCACCGTCTCGCGTGTCTTCTGGCGCAGGCCCTTGCCTTCCGCGCCCAGCACCAGCGCTATTCTGTCGCCGGTAAAACTGGTTTCCAATTCCGCCGGACCGTCCGAATCGAGCCCGAGGGTCTGGAAGCCGGCCTCGTGCAACTGTCCCAGCGCATCGGCGAGGTTTTTCACCTCGATCTGGTCGATATGCTCCAGCGCGCCGGAGGCAGCCTTGGCCAGCACGCCCGATTCCTGCGGGCTGTGGCGGGCCGTGGTGATCAGGGCGCCGGCGCCGAAAGCGACCGCCGAGCGCAGGATGGCGCCGACATTGTGCGGATCGGTGACCTGGTCGAGCACCAGGACGAGCATTGTATCGCCGAGCGCATCGAGGCGCTTCGCTTTCAGCGGTTCGGCCTCGATCAGCACGCCTTGATGCACGGCGTCAGTGCCGATGATCCTGTCGATATCCTTCGGCTCGACCAGTTCGGCCTTGAAGGGCAGGGCGGCGAGATCGGCGATCTCGAGCCGCTCGGCGGCGTTGCGCGTCACCAGCATTTTGCGGATCTTGCGCCGCGGATTGTCGAGCGCGGCCCGCACCGTGTGCAGGCCATAAAGCCGCACCAGGCCGTCCGCCGGAGCTTCGCCCGGCGCCACCGGCTGGCGTGGCCGGAACGCCGGTGCGCCGCCGGCCTTCTGGTCGCGATGCGCGCGCCGCAGCTTGGCGTAATGGGTGTCTTTCGGGGTGCCTGGCTTGTCGCTCATGCGGCCTCTATAGCCGTCTCGTCCGGCTAAGGATACCGGCCGCGACAATGAATGCCGGACATGGTCTGAAAAACCGCCGTCGCGCCGGTTGACACCCATCGGCCTTGCCGCCATAAGGCGCTTCGCTGATTTCGGAGAAGATCTTACTCGGGCTCCGGGTTGGCGAAAATGCCTCGTTGCATGGCTCCGGCGGCAGACTGGAGAGGTGCCCGAGTGGTTAAAGGGGACGGACTGTAAATCCGTTGGCTTAGCCTACGTTGGTTCGAATCCAACCCTCTCCACCACTGCCGGCCCGGAAGCCCTGAACGAACGAGTGTCGGAGACGAAAAGTGCGTGGCGCTTTTCGGGTGAATCCGGTACTTCAGGGTAAGGCGCGGGTATAGCTCAGTGGTAGAGCAGCAGCCTTCCAAGCTGAATATGCGGGTTCGATTCCCGCTACCCGCTCCAGATTTTCCCCTTATGAATCTCGCAGAAAACGCCGCGCGCCGTAGCGCGCAGCGTTTTGCATCAAAAGATGCTGCCTAGCTGTTGAAAGCCGAAGCAACCTGGTGCTGCTGCGGCACCTGGCCGTTCGGCGTCAGCTTGTCGACGATGCCGGGCAGGGCGGTCGACAGTTGCTTGAGCAGTTCCTGCTCGTCCATTCCGGTGCGCTGCGCGATCTCGCGGATCACCGCCGGACCGAGCGCCGAGCCGAGATCGCCCGGATTGATCGACTGGTTCTGGCCGGTGCCGACCCAGGAGTCGGCCACATTGCCGTGGCCGGCATCCCTCAGCTTGCCGAGCAGGCCGCCGAGCAAGCCGCCATCGGCGGACGCGTCGGTTCCCGCTGGCGTTGGCGTCGGCGCCGGGGCTTCGGCCGGCTGATCGCCGCCTCTGCCGCTCAGCATCTTGCCGACCAAGAGCGCGCCGAGCGCGATCATCAGGGGTTTGGTGATGTTGCCGCCTGGAACGGCGTTGTCAAAAAGGCCCATCGTGGATCTCCCGTTTACACCAAGTCCGTCCCTTGCACCAACAATGGCGCAATCGGGCGGAATTGCAAGTTCGCTTGTGGTTTTGACAATCATATGAACATGATGGGGCAGGCGCGGAATGGAGGGAACAATGGGCATTATCAGCTGGATCATCCTCGGCCTTGTCGCCGGCTTCATCGGCAGCAAGATCGTCAACAAGACCGGCCAGGGCATGATCATGGATATCGTGCTGGGCGTCGTCGGCGCTATCGTCGGCGGTCTGATCTTCAGCGCCTTCGGTTCGGCCGGCGTCACGGGTCTCAACATCTGGAGCCTGATCGTGGCCGTAATCGGTGCCGTCGTCGTGCTCTGGGCCTATCACCAGATCACAGGCAACCGGTCGCTGTAGCAGGCTTGCCGTAGCGCGCATGAAGGGTCGGATCCGACCCTCGTCCTGCTATTGTTTCGGCCGCTATATCGCGTAAGGCCTGCGCCTTATGCGATGGGCGCCAGTCGTCGCCTTCGTTCGTCGAGCGAAACGATGGCCAGACCGCTGCCCATCACCAGCAGGATGCCGCAGACGGCGAGCGCGTTGGGGAATTGCCCGAACACCAGCAGGCCGGAAATCACCGCCCACACGGTGAAGCAATAATAGAACGGCGCCACCGCGCTCGTCGGCCCGACGCGGTAGGCCATGAAGATGAAGAAATGGCCGAAGATCAGGAACAGTCCGGCTGCCGCGATCAGGAGTAGATGATGTCCCTGCGGCATCACCCATTGCTCCGAGACCAGATGCGCCGCGCCGGCGCCGACCAGCACCACCAGGACGGCGGAGATCGCCACGATCATGCCGGGCACCTCGGCGCCGACCTTGCGCCCGGCAAGATCGCGTGCCGCGGCCAGGGCGGCGTTGCCGAGCGCTAGCAGCGCGTAGACGGAAATCCCTTGCATCGTCGGTTGCGCCACCATCAGGGCGCCGACAAAGCCAAGTCCGATCAGCGCCATGCGCGCGGCGCCGATCTTTTCACCAAACAGCAGCGATGAGCCGGCCAGCACGATCAGCGGCGTGATCTGCCCGAGCGCCGTCGAATCCGCGATCTGCATATTGGCCAGAGCCACGATGTAGCAGAGGATCGCCGCCAGTTCGCAAAAATTGCGGCTGAGCACCTTGCGCTCGAACAGCAGCGGGATCTGCCTGCCATAGCCGAGCATCAGAAGCAGCGGCATGCCCCATAGGGTCGCGGCGGCGCCACGCAGCAGCAGCACCTCATAAGGAGGCAGCCCCTCGGTCGCGAGCTTCATCATCGTGTCGTTGACGAGATAAGAGCCCGTCGAGACGATCATGAACAGCGGACCGCGGATGTTTGCCGGAATGAAGTGCATGGGATGAGGAAATCAGAGCGGTGGTTCGGCGGCAATGGGCCAGTCCGGCGGCATTTGATTTTATGTGCGCCATCCCTATATCCGGGCCACATCCCCCGTGAAATCGACCTCTGTTCAGGCCGCGCCAAAAGACGCTCAGCGACAAGGCACTTGTGTTTTTCAGCCGTTGTCGCTAATCGGCCCCGCATTCGACTGAACTGAAGGTCAAAGGCCGCCTAAGGAAAGAGACTATGGCAAAAGGTAAATTCGAGCGCACCAAGCCGCATGTGAACATTGGCACGATCGGCCACGTCGATCATGGCAAGACGTCGCTGACGGCGGCGATCACGAAGTATTTTGGCGAATACAAGCGCTATGACCAGATCGACGCGGCGCCCGAAGAGAAGGCGCGCGGCATCACCATTTCGACGGCGCATGTCGAGTATGAGACGGCCAACCGTCACTATGCCCACGTCGACTGCCCCGGCCACGCCGACTATGTGAAGAACATGATCACCGGTGCCGCCCAGATGGACGGCGCGATCCTGGTCGTGTCGGCCGCCGACGGCCCGATGCCGCAGACCCGCGAGCACATCCTGCTTGCCCGTCAGGTCGGCGTGCCGTCGATCGTGGTGTTTTTGAACAAGGTCGACCAGGTCGACGACGCCGAGCTTCTCGAGCTGGTCGAGCTCGAGGTTCGCGAGCTTCTGTCGAAGAACGAGTTCCCCGGCGACGACATTCCGATCGTCAAGGGTTCGGCGCTGGCTGCGTTGGAAGATTCCAACAAGACCATCGGCGAGGACGCGATCCGCGAGCTGATGGCTCAGGTCGACGCTTACATCCCGACCCCGGTTCGTCCGCTCGACAAGCCGTTCCTGATGCCGATCGAAGACGTGTTCTCGATCTCGGGCCGCGGCACGGTCGTGACCGGCCGCGTCGAGCGCGGCGTGGTCAAGGTTGGCGAGGAACTGGAAATCGTCGGCATCCGTCCGACCACCAAGACGACCTGCACCGGCGTTGAGATGTTCCGCAAGCTGCTCGACCAGGGCCAGGCCGGCGACAACATCGGCGCGCTGCTGCGCGGCGTCGACCGTGAAGGCGTCGAGCGCGGCCAGGTTCTGGCCAAGCCCGGCACCGTGAAGCCGCACAAGAAGTTCGTCGCCGAAGCCTACATCCTGACCAAGGACGAAGGTGGCCGTCACACGCCGTTCTTCACCAACTACCGTCCGCAGTTCTACTTCCGCACCACGGACGTGACCGGCATCGTGACGCTGCCGGAAGGCACCGAGATGGTCATGCCTGGCGACAACATCACCGTCGACGTCGAGCTGATCGTGCCGATCGCGATGGAAGAGAAGCTGCGCTTCGCCATCCGTGAAGGCGGCCGCACCGTCGGTGCCGGCATCGTCGTCACCATCAAAGAGTAAATCGATCCGGCACTTGCCGGTTGAGAAGGAAAGGGCGGTCTTCGGGCCGCCCTTTTTTGTTTACTTGCGCCGTGCGGAACAAGTCTTGCGCGGTTGTTTCAAAGCTATTGCAAGTGCCAACGCCGCAACTATGATCGGTTTTGTCGAGGGGGGCTTCGTCGGTGGTTAGGGAGCATTGTTTAAATAATAGCGTAAGGTGGTGGTGCGCACTGGTTCGCCTGATGCCAGTGGTCGCGATGGCGATAGCTGCCTCGGCCGCGAAGGCTGAAGATGTCCGGCTGCCGCTGTCCTATTCGCAGCCATGGACGTATCCGACCGTCTGGGCCGTTCCACCGCCCAATCCATCGGTATGGTCGACCCCGCAGGCGCCGTCCGATCCAAAAACTTAGTCCAGCCCGACAATAGCATTCGACAATCTCCCACCGATGCGCTTCGTTATCGTGCGCAGCGGTGCGGCTGGTTGCGAACCCAATTGTCCGGAATGGATCTCGGCGGAAGGCGCTATCGAGATCGACACGCCGGCGAAGTTCAAAGGGATATTGAAGGCACTCGGCCGCCGTCACCTTCCCGTCATCGTCAATTCCCCGGGCGGCAGCGTAGATGCCGCGCTTCAGCTTGGCCGCATAATCCGCAAAAACAAACTTGACATCGCCGTTGGCGCCACCAGATTTTCCGGCTGTTGGCCGGGAATGGAGGGATGCCGAGCCAATGATGGTACCGGCGCGCCTATTTAGGGTTCGCATCCGACGGCGGCGCTATGTGTAATTCCGCATGTCCTCTGATGTTTGCCGGCGGTGTTCGTCGCCTGGTCGGGAGTTGGGCTTATCTCGGTGTCCACCAGATCACCACGACCTACCGACGCCAACAGCTGTATTACCGCACCACCTATAGACTTGTGCACGGCAGGAAAAAGATCGTCAGCTCCAAGGTAGTCGGGCGCATCGACGTCGGCACCTATCAGACCTACGAGATGAGCAAGGCCGTCCAGAGGAGGCTCTCGGCCTATCTCAGCGAGATGGGCGTGGAACAGGGCGTTCTCGACGCAATGAAGGCCACGCCTGCCAGCGATATCCGACAGATCGCTCTCCACGATATGATGACAATGAAATTGGTCACCAGCACAGACACATTGGACTTGCTGACCAGCGCAAACCTCTGCTTGCTCGACAAGTCGACCCCGAACTGCCGGGAAATACCCGGGAATGCCAAGCCGGCCAGCGTGGCAACCGCAAAGGCCGCACCTTCTCAACCAGCCAAGGCTCCAGCTATCATCCAGCCATTCCAGGGAGCAGCAGCAAACGGCGCGCCACAGATGCGCCTCGTGGTTGTTCGCGGCAGCGATCCGCTCTGCGATCCCGACTACCCGGAATGGATCTCGGCGGAAGGCGCGATCACGCCTCAGACCGCGGATAGGCTTCGCCACTTGCTCACCGCGCTTGGCAATCCACGGCTTCCCATTGTGATCAGTTCACGCGGAGGCGACCTGTTCGGCGCTTTAACAGTGGGACGGCTTATCCATGAACGGAAGCTCGACGTCGTCGTCGCTCGCACCAATATCACGGGCTGCAATCCGGCCGGGGCAGGTTGCTCGGACGACAACGGCGCCTATATCGGGCTGATCAGCGAATTCGGCGTGGGGTGCGATTCAGCCTGCGCGCTCATGCTTGCCGGCGGCGCCAAACGGCTGGTCAATCCAAAGGCGCGGCTCAGCATGTCCACGATGGGGCAGAAGCAACTGGTCAAAGCTTATCTGGAGGAGATGGCGATCAACCCGGATTTGTTCGCCGCGATAGAGAAGAGCGCGGTCGAGCTTCTGCTCGAACCGGACAAGATGCTGAAAGTCGGGCTGTCGACCGGGCCGGAGTCGGCGCAGGCCCTGACCGGCGCCACCATTTGCAAATCCTCACCCAAACCTGACAATTGCCGGCTTCCACCTGCCGTCAATGCCGCGGCACATACGCCGCAGAAATTGTAGCATTGTTCCTTGGTAGCCCCGGCGTTGCGTGGCCGGCTTGGAGCGGGGGCAAGGCGGATCGCCCGTTTACGGCATCGGATCAGAGCTGGTGACGCTGGGGTTAGGCCGCTGGTTTGTTCCGAGGCCTGCCCGCTTCAAAGCTGTTGCAAGCACCGCCGTCGCAACTAGTATGGGCTGTACCTAAGGGCTGGCCAGGCGTGATTTCCACATTCCGTTCAAACAGCATTCCGTGGTGGCGCGGGCTGGTCCGGCTGGGCTTGGCCGTTGCCATGGGCCTGGCCGCGTTCACCGCCGCGGCGAAGGAGAAAGCGCCGGATTACGGCCCGGCGATGCGCTTTGTCGTCGTGCGCAGCAGCGCGCCGGGTTGCGAGCCGAATTGTCCGGAATGGATATCGGCCGAAGGCACGATCGAGGCGGGTACGCCGGCGCTGTTCAAGCGCACGCTGAAGACGCTCGGCCGCCGCCAATTGCCGGTCGTGGTCAATTCTCCGGGCGGCAACGTCGACGCCGCGCTCCAGCTCGGCCGCATGATCCGCAAGGCCAGGCTCGATATCGGTGTCGGCGCAACAATATTTTACGGCTGCGAACCGCAGATGAAGGATTGCCGGGTCAATGACGGCAAGGGCGCCGACTATTTCGGCTTAACCTATGCCGAGGGCGCGATGTGCAATTCGGCCTGCCCGTTGATGTTTGCCGGCGGCGTCCGCCGCGTCGTCGGCGAATGGGCCTATCTCGGCGTGCATCAGATCACCACGACCTTCCGGCGCGAAAGACTGTTCTACCGCACGACCTATCGCATCGAGAACGGCAGGAAGAAGGTGCTGAGCACCAAGATCGTCGGTCGCAAGAATGCCGGCAGCTACAAGACTTATGAAATGAGCAAACCGGTCGAGAAGCGGCTGTCGGCCTATCTGAAGGAGATGGGCATCGACCAGGGCATGCTGGACACCATGAAGGCAACGCCGGCCAGCGACATAAGCCGGATCAAACAGCCGGACCTGCTGGCGATCAAGCTCATCACCAGCCTCGACACCGTCGACATGTTCACGCAAGGCGGCTTGTGCCGGCGCAGTCCGGCGCCGGCGAATTGCAGGGACATTCCGGCAAACGCCAAGCCAGCCCCGGCGACAACGATCGAAGTGAAGGCCGTACCCGAGCAAGCGGTTGAAGCCCCGGCTGCCAAAGCCGCACCGCCCATGCCGGCCGCAGCCGCGCCGGCCAACGAAGCGCCGGAAATGCGCTTCGTGGTCGTTCGCGGTGGCAACCCGCTCTGCAATCCGGATTGTCCCGAATGGATCTCGGCGCAAGGCGCGATCACGCCTCGCACCCCGCAGAAGCTCAGCCAGTTGCTTGCCACGCTTGGCGGCCGGCATCTGCCTCTGGTGATCAGCTCGCGCGGAGGCGATCTGTTCGGCGCGCTGGCGACGGGACGGCTTGCCCATGAAAACCAGCTCGACATCGCCGTTGCCCGCACCGATTTCGTCGGCTGCGATCCGGCGGCCTGGAACTGCCTGGCCAACGACGGCGCCTATGCGGGGCTGACCGTCGATACGGGCGGCGAATGCGATTCCGCCTGCGCCCTGGTGCTTGCCGGCGGCGTCAGCCGGCTTGTCGGCGCCAAGGCGCAGCTCAGCATGTACCTGATGGGGCAGAAGAAGGTGGTCAAGGCCTACCTGGACGAGATGGCGATCAACCCCGCGCTGTTCGCCGCACTTCAGCGCACGTCTGTCGAGGGACAGCTCGAACCCGAAATGATGTTGAAGACCGGACTGACGACGGGGCCGCAATCGGTGGACGCCCTGACCGGCGCTACCATTTGCAAGTCATCTCCCAAGCCGGACAATTGTCGGGTTTTGCCGAGCACCGATGTCGCGGCAAAGTCGCAATCGAAACTTTGACGCCCATGCACTGGCCATGGAGGCAGGTTGAGTCTGTCTCGGTAAACTCGATATCGTCGCGTGGCTGGATGAGTGGAGGAGCAGCGATGAGCGAGGGCGTCCCGACCTTGTATGAATGGGCCGGCGGCAGCGAGGCGTTCGAGCGGCTGACCCGGACTTTTTACGACCGGGTGGCGGCGGATCCGATCGTTGGCCCGGTGTTCAAGACCATGTCGCCCGATCATCCCGCGCATGTCGCGGCCTTTATCGCCGAGGTCTTTGGCGGCCCAAAGACCTACAGCCAGCAACATGGCGGCCACCGCGAGATGATCTCGCACCATCTCGAGCGGCATCTGACCGAGGATCAACGCCGCCGCTGGATCAGCCTTCTTGTCGATACCGCCGACAAGGTTGGCTTGCCCGACGACCCCGAGTTCCGTTCCGCTTTCATGGCCTATATCGAATGGGGCACGCGGCTGGCGAAGATAAATTCCACGCTCGGCAAGGATGCCAAGCTGACCGATGAGCCGATGCCGGTCTGGGGCTGGGGGGTGCCAGGCGGGCCTTACAAGCCGGCCGGAGACTGACGGCGATGGCCGAGCGGGAAAGCATCGTCCGCTGGCGGCAATGGCAAGGGCCGGGCATCGAGCATCTTGTCCTGCAAGAAACCGCCGACGGCATCGTAGCCGAATCTGTCGTCGTGGCGGTCGACGCCCAGCCTTTTGCCGCTCATTACCGGATCGTCTGTGGACCCGACTGGCTGAGCAGGGAGGTCGAGATCGGTCTCATCGGCGGGGCGCGATTCCAATTGCGCACGGATGGCCTGGGCAACTGGTCACGCGACGGCGTTGCGCTGCCCGAATTGGCCGGGGCGCTCGATCCCGACCTCACTGTCACACCCTTCACCAACACGCTGCCGATCCGGCGGCTGCGGTTAAAGCCGGGCGAAAGCGTCGAAATCGCCGCCGCTTTCATCGAATTTCCGCAGCTTACCGTCGTGAAGAGCCCGCAGCGCTACACGTGCCTAGAGGAAAACAGGCGCTATCTCTACGAGTCGCTGACGAGCGGCTTCATGCGCGAAATCGACGTCGACGGGCAAGGCCTGGTCGTTACCTATCCGGATTTCTGGCAAAGGATTTAAAACCGCTCGCAAGCGCTCTTTACAGCGGGCCTCGAAGCTTTTAGGAAGCGCCTACGCTCAAGAAGCGCATGCACGGGCATAGCTCAGTTGGTAGAGCGGCGGTCTCCAAAACCGCAGGTCGTAGGTTCGAGCCCTGCTGCCCGTGCCATTTTCCTAGACAGAAAGCCGGAATCAAGGCTCAGCCGTTGAAAACCGGCGGGCGGCTTGCCATATTGGGAAAACTCGGGCATAAGGCCCGCATAGCCGGGACGGGACGACTGGATGGTTCCGAGGCGGCGTTAAAACATAAAGCGGACGCTTGCCACTTGCGTGGATTAAGAATCGGTTTTATGTAGACAAGACAGACACGCGGCGCGTGGAGCTGGGAAGCCAGCTTTACGCGTCTGATTTGCATGGGTGAAATGGTGACGCTGATTCGGCGTTGCATGCAGCCTAGGCGGCACGTCCCGGCCAGCGGGATCATCCAGGAGATCCGGCCAACGGATCTTGAAGACAGAGCGGCACATGGCTTCGAAAACCACCAATCCTTTCACCTTTCTCCAGCAGGTCCGCGCGGAGACGGCCAAGGTAACGTGGCCTTCGCGTCGCGAAACCATGATCTCGACGGTGATGGTTCTGGTGTTTGCGGTGATTGCGATGATCTTCTTCTTCGCTGCCGATATTCTGATGGGCTATGCGATCGAGTGGATCCTGGGCCTCGGGCACTGAATTCGGCGATTACGGAGAGGTCGTGAAATGACTGCGCGTTGGTATATCGTCCACGCCTATTCGAACTTCGAAAAGAAGGTCGCCGAGGATATCGAGAACAAGGCCAAGCAGAAGGGCCTGTCCGCCGATATCGAGCAGATCGTGGTGCCGACCGAAAAGGTCGTCGAAATCCGTCGCGGCCGCAAGGTCGATGCCGAGCGCAAGTTCTTCCCGGGCTACGTGCTTTTGAAGGCCAATTTGACCGACGCCGTGTTCTCGCTGGTCAAGAACACGCCGAAGGTCACCGGCTTCCTGGGTGACTCCAAGCCGGTGCCGATCACCGAGGCCGAGGCGCAGCGCATCCTGAACCAGGTCCAGGAAGGCGTCGAGCGGCCGAAGCCCTCGGTCACCTTCGAGATCGGCGAGGCGATCCGCGTTTCCGACGGTCCGTTCGCGTCGTTCAACGGCGTCGTCCAGGAAGTGGACGAGGAGCGGGCCCGCCTCAAGGTGGAAGTTTCGATCTTCGGGCGCGCCGTGCCTGTCGATCTGGAATTCGGACAGGTCGAAAAGGGCTGATCCGGAAATCCCTGCACCGAGAGGTGTCAGGGGCGGTTGCTTAAGGCGCCGCATGAACGGGTGGGAGGCGAAAGCGGCTTAGCCGGCCGCTGGAACCGCACCACCAGACTGCAACCGCCGGTATTCTCCGAAAATGGAGCCGGCATGACAAAAGGCAGGAATAGAGATGGCTAAGAAAGTTGCAGGCCAGCTCAAGCTCCAGGTTGCCGCGGGCTCGGCTACGCCGTCGCCCCCGATCGGCCCGGCGCTTGGTCAGCGCGGCATCAACATCATGGAGTTCTGCAAGGCGTTCAACGCGCAGACCCAGGAGCTCGAGAAGGGATCGCCTATACCGGTGGTCATCACCTACTATCAGGACAAGTCGTTCACCTTCGTCATGAAGACGCCGCCGGTGAGCTACTTCCTCAAGAAGGCCGCTAACCTGAAGTCGGGCTCCAAGGAGCCGGGCAAGGTCAAGGCTGGCACCGTTTCGCGTGACAAGGTTCGCGAAATTGCGACTGCCAAGATGAAGGACCTGAACGCAAACGACGTCGAAGCGGCCATGCGCATGGTCGAGGGCTCCGCCCGCTCGATGGGCCTGGAAGTGGTGGGCTGAGATCATGGCAAAGATTGCAAAGCGTATTGCTAATAGCCGTGAAGGCATCGATCCGAACAAGGCTTATGCCCTCTCCGAGGCGCTGCAGCTGCTCAAGGACCGTTCCAAGGTGAAGTTCGACGAGACCATTGAGGTCGCGATGAACCTCGGCGTCGATCCGCGCCATGCCGACCAGATGGTCCGCGGTGTGGTCAACCTGCCGAACGGCACTGGCCGCTCGGTGCGTGTCGCCGTGTTCGCCCGTGGCGACAAGGCCGAGGAGGCCAAGGCCGCCGGCGCCGATATCGTTGGCGCCGAGGATCTGGTCGACATCGTCCAGAAGGGCACGATCGATTTCGATCGCTGCATCGCCACCCCGGACATGATGCCGCTGGTCGGCCGTCTGGGTAAGGTGCTTGGCCCGCGCGGCATGATGCCGAACCCGAAGGTCGGCACCGTGACCACCGATGTGGCCGCGGCCGTCAAGGCTTCGAAGGGCGGCGCCGTCGAGTTCCGCGTCGAGAAGGCCGGTATCGTCCAGGCCGGCGTCGGCAAGGTCTCGTTCGACGTCAAGGCGCTGGAAGAAAACGTCCGCGCATTCGCCGATGCGGTGACCAAGGCAAAGCCGGCTGGCGCCAAGGGCAACTACGTCAAGAAGGTGTCGGTCACCTCGACGATGGGCCCTGGCCTCAAGCTCGACATCGCGACGCTCGCCGCGTCCTGATACGAACATCTGGATCGACCGCTAAAGGTCTGATCCACAAAGTGAATTCCGGGCCTCCGACTTGTCGGCGGCCCGGTACCGGAAGCCGAGAGGCTTCCGGACATCCTGTCCGAGATTGCAGGCGGCCCATAAGCCTTAATTGAATTGGGCCTGCATGAGACGGGTGAAAACCGGACAACGGAGCGACAAGCTCCAATGAAAGGTTCGAACCGTGTTTGCCTTTTGTCTGCGCATCATCTGGCTCGCTGGCTGATGTGGCGAAAGGGGGCAGGATCCTCGAGCGTCGTTCGGGAGATCCATTTTTGGATGGCCCGACCGGCAAAAAGGCAACCCGACGCCTGTCCTCTAAATGGGAATGTTCCCATCAATGGGGCAGGGGTCAACTGGAGATAGGCAGTGGACAGAGCGGAAAAACGCGAACTCGTCACGGGCCTGAATGGCGCTTTTGCAGGCGCTGGTTCAGTCGTCGTGGCCCACTACGCCGGTATCACCGTCGCGCAAATGAACGACCTTCGGTCGAAAATGCGCGCCGCCGGTGGCACCGTCAAAGTCGCGAAGAACCGTCTCGCCAAAATCGCTCTTCAGGGCACGGACTCCGCATCGATCATCGATCTGTTCAAGGGACAGACGCTGGTCGCTTATTCGGAGGATCCGATTGCGGCGCCGAAGGTCGCGTCCGAATTCGCCAAAGGGAATGACAAGCTGATCATTCTCGGTGGCGCGATGGGCTCGACCTCGCTCAACGCCGACGGTGTGAAGGCACTCGCCACACTTCCGTCGCTCGACGAGCTGCGCGCCAGGCTGGTTGGCATGATCGCCACGCCGGCAACCCGGATCGCCCAGATCGTCAATGCACCCGCGGCTTCGGTCGCGCGCGTCATCGGCGCTTACGCCCGGAAGGACGAGGCGGCATGAGGCCGTTCCTCGCTATCAAAAACACACGTTCGAACCTAACGAAGGAATACAACAATGGCTGATCTCGCAAAGATCGTAGACGACCTTTCGAAGCTGACCGTCCTCGAGGCGGCCGAGCTGTCGAAGCTCCTGGAAGAGAAGTGGGGCGTTTCGGCTGCTGCTCCGGTGGCGGTTGCCGCTGCTGGCGGCGCTGCCGCTGCTGCTGCTCCGGCTGAAGAGAAGACGGAATTCGACGTCGTTCTCGCCGACGCCGGCGCCCAGAAGATCAACGTCATCAAGGAAGTCCGCGCCATCACCGGCCTGGGCCTCAAGGAAGCCAAGGACCTGGTCGAAGCGGCTCCGAAGCCGGTCAAGGAAGCCGTTTCCAAGGCCGACGCCGAGAAGTTCAAGGCTCAGCTGGAAGCAGCTGGCGCCAAGGTCGAGCTGAAGTAATAGGCGAGGGCGGACGGTCTCGCGCCGTCCGCCCCCTCCCTTGAAGAGGGAGGTTTTCGTTGCGCGAGGCGTTCGAAAACCTTTTTCCTGAGGGCCGCAAGCGGCCTTCAGGAAACGGGTTTTCTCCCGTTTTAGCCGGCAGCCGCCAAGCAATTGGAAAGGGCTGGCCGGACAACAGACAGGGGCAGCCGCCAAGGCCGCCCATTGGTGCAAGGCGAACCGCGGCGAGGTTCGCCCCGAGTTCAGAGCTAAGGAGCGACGATGGCCCAGACCCAGACTTTCAATGGCCGCAGACGCGTACGCAAATTCTTCGGAAAGATCCCGGAAGTTGCGGAGATGCCGAACCTTATCGAGGTTCAGAAGGCATCCTATGACCAGTTCCTGATGGTGGACGAGCCCAAGGGCGGCCGTCCCGACGAAGGATTGCAGGCTGTTTTCAAGTCGGTCTTCCCGATCTCCGACTTTTCCGGCTCCTCCATGCTGGAGTTCGTGAAGTACGAGTTCGAGGCACCGAAATTCGACGTTGACGAATGCCGTCAGCGCGACCTGACCTATGCCGCGCCGCTCAAGGTGACGCTGCGCCTCATCGTGTTCGATATCGATGAGGATACCGGCGCGAAGTCGATCAAGGACATCAAGGAGCAGGACGTCTACATGGGCGACATGCCGCTCATGACGTCGAACGGCACCTTCATCGTCAACGGCACCGAACGCGTCATCGTTTCGCAGATGCACCGTTCGCCGGGCGTCTTCTTCGACCACGACAAGGGCAAGTCGCACTCGTCGGGCAAGCTTCTGTTTGCCGCGCGCGTCATCCCCTATCGCGGTTCGTGGCTCGACATCGAGTTCGATTCCAAGGACGTCGTGCACGCCCGCATCGACCGTCGTCGCAAGATCCCGGTGACGTCGCTGTTGATGGCGCTCGGCATGGACGGCGAAGAGATCCTGTCGACCTTCTACAACAAGGTCACCTACAAGCGCGCCGGCGACCACTGGCGCATCCCGTTCAACGTCGAGCGTTTCCGCGGCCTCAAGGCTGTCGGCGACCTGGTCGATGCCGACACCGGCGAGGTTGTCGTCGAGCAGGGCAAGAAGATCACCGCCCGTCAGGCGCGCCAGCTCGGCGAAAAGGGCCTGAAGGCGATCAAGGCAACCGACGAGGATCTGCTGGGCAATTACCTGGCCGAGGACATCGTCAACTATGCCACCGGCGAGATTTTCCTCGAGGCTGGCGACGAGATCGACGACAAGACCCTGAAGGTGCTTCTCGGCACCGGCGAGGACGAGATCCAGGTCCTGGACATCGACCACGTCAATGTCGGCGCCTACATCCGCAACACGCTCAACGTCGACAAGAACGAGAGCCGCCAGGACGCGCTGTTCGACATCTACCGTGTCATGCGCCCGGGCGAGCCGCCGACGCTCGAGACCGCCGAAGCCATGTTCAACTCGCTGTTCTTCGACAGCGAGCGCTACGACCTGTCGGCCGTCGGCCGCGTCAAGATGAACATGCGCCTCGAGCTCAAGGCCGAGGACACCGTGCGCGTGCTGCGCAAGGAAGACATCCTGGCCGTGGTCAAGACGCTGGTCGAGCTGCGCGACGGCAAGGGCGAGATCGACGACATCGACAATCTCGGCAACCGCCGCGTGCGTTCCGTCGGCGAGCTGATGGAGAACCAGTACCGTGTCGGTCTGCTGCGCATGGAGCGCGCGATCAAGGAACGTATGTCCTCGATCGAGATCGACACCGTCATGCCGCAGGACCTGATCAACGCCAAGCCGGCGGCCGCCGCCGTGCGCGAGTTCTTCGGTTCCTCGCAGCTGTCGCAGTTCATGGACCAGACCAACCCGCTGTCGGAGATCACCCACAAGCGTCGTCTCTCGGCGCTTGGACCGGGCGGTCTGACCCGTGAGCGCGCCGGCTTCGAGGTGCGCGACGTGCACCCGACGCATTACGGCCGCATCTGCCCGATCGAGACGCCGGAAGGCCCGAATATCGGCCTGATCAACTCGCTGGCCACCTTCGCGCGCGTCAACAAGTACGGCTTCATCGAAAGCCCGTACCGCAAGATCGTGAGCGGCAAGCTGACCAACGAGGTCGTCTACCTGTCGGCGATGGAAGAGGCCAAGCACTATGTCGCGCAGGCCAACGCCGAGCTCGACAAGAACGGCAGCTTCGTCGACGAGTTCGTCATTTGCCGTAACGCCGGCGAAGTGATGATGGCGCCGCGCGAAAACGTCGACCTGATGGACGTGTCGCCGAAGCAGATGGTGTCTGTCGCGGCCGCGCTCATCCCGTTCCTCGAGAACGACGACGCCAACCGCGCGCTGATGGGTTCGAACATGCAGCGTCAGGCCGTGCCGCTGGTGCGCGCCGAAGCTCCGTTCGTCGGCACCGGCATGGAGCCGGTCGTCGCCCGTGACTCGGGCGCCGCCATCGGCGCCCGCCGCGGCGGCATCGTCGACCAGGTGGACGCGACCCGTATCGTTATCCGCGCTACGGAAGATCTCGATCCGGGCAAGTCCGGCGTCGACATCTACCGGTTGATGAAGTTCCAGCGTTCGAACCAGAACACGTGCATCAACCAGCGTCCGCTGGTGCGTGTC
This sequence comes from Mesorhizobium sp. RCC_202, assembly GCF_041355295.1. NCBI lineage: Bacteria > Pseudomonadati > Pseudomonadota > Alphaproteobacteria > Hyphomicrobiales > Phyllobacteriaceae > Mesorhizobium > Mesorhizobium sp. RCC_202. The sequence goes on along the minus strand of NZ_JBFUPO010000009.1, from coordinate 157,578 downwards.
GGCGACCGGTTGAACAAGGGCGACATCATTGCCGACGGTCCGTCGACCGAGCTCGGCGATCTGGCGCTCGGCCGCAACGTGCTCGTCGCGTTCATGCCGTGGAACGGCTACAATTACGAGGACTCGATCCTGCTCTCCGAGCGTATCGTGGCCGACGACGTCTTCACCTCGATCCACATCGAGGAGTTCGAGGTCATGGCTCGCGACACCAAGCTCGGTCCGGAGGAAATCACGCGCGACATTCCGAACGTTTCGGAAGAGGCGCTGAAGAACCTCGACGAGGCCGGCATCGTCTATATCGGCGCGGAAGTGCAGCCGGGCGACATCCTGGTCGGCAAGATCACGCCGAAGGGCGAAAGCCCGATGACGCCGGAAGAAAAGCTTCTGCGCGCCATCTTCGGCGAGAAGGCTTCCGACGTTCGCGACACCTCTATGCGCATGCCTCCGGGCACCTTCGGCACGGTTGTCGAAGTGCGCGTCTTCAACCGCCACGGCGTCGAGAAGGACGAGCGCGCCATGGCGATCGAGCGCGAGGAGATCGAACGCCTGGCCAAGGACCGCGACGACGAGCAGGCGATCCTCGACCGCAACGTCTATGCGCGCCTTTCCGACGTGCTTGTCGGCAAGGAAGCGATCGCTGGACCGAAAGGCTTCAAGAAGGGTTCGAAGCTGGCGAAAGACACGCTGGACGAGTATCCGCGTTCGCAGTGGTGGCAATTCGCCGTGGAGAACGAAAAGCTCCAGAGCGAGCTCGAGGCTCTGCGCGGCCAGTACGACGAGTCCAAGAAGGCGCTCGAGCAGCGCTTCATGGACAAGGTCGAGAAGGTGCAGCGCGGCGACGAAATGCCTCCGGGCGTCATGAAGATGGTCAAGGTCTTCGTGGCCGTGAAGCGCAAGATGCAGCCGGGCGACAAGATGGCCGGCCGTCACGGTAACAAGGGTGTCGTGTCGCGCATCGTTCCGGTCGAGGACATGCCTTTCCTCGAGGACGGCACGCATGCCGATATCGTGCTCAACCCGCTGGGTGTGCCGAGCCGCATGAATGTCGGCCAGATCCTGGAGACGCATCTGGGCTGGGCCTGCGCTGGCATGGGCAAGAAGATCGGCGAGCTGATCGACGCGTACAAGACGGCTGGAGACATCAAGCCGCTGCGCAAGACGCTCGAGAGCTTCATCCCGGCCAACGACCGCAACGAGCCTGTGCGCCAGTATGACGACGAAAGCGTCGTGCGTCTCAGCGAGCAGATGCGTCGCGGCGTGTCGATCGCGACCCCGGTGTTCGATGGCGCGCATGAAGCCGACATCAACATCATGCTGGAGCAGGCTGGCCTGCACACCAGCGGTCAGTCGCAGCTCTATGACGGCCGCACCGGCGAGCCGTTCGATCGCAAGGTGACGATGGGCTACATCTACATGCTCAAGCTGCATCACCTGGTGGACGACAAGATCCACGCGCGTTCGATCGGTCCGTACTCGCTCGTCACCCAGCAGCCGCTGGGCGGCAAGGCGCAGTTCGGTGGCCAGCGCTTCGGCGAAATGGAGGTCTGGGCGCTCGAAGCTTACGGCGCCGCTTACACGCTGCAGGAAATGCTGACGGTGAAGTCGGACGATGTCGCCGGCCGCACCAAGGTCTACGAGGCGATCGTGCGCGGCGACGACACGTTCGAGGCGGGCATCCCGGAGAGCTTCAACGTTCTCGTCAAGGAAATGCGCTCGCTCGGCCTCAATGTGGAGCTGGAGAACACCCAGGTCGATGAGACCCAGACGCGTCTGCCCGACGCGGCCGAGTAAAGCCTATGGCGCGCCGCGCTTCTGTTGCGGCGCGCCCTGAGCATGACCCCGAAAAGTAACCACCGGTTTTCGGACAAGGTCATGCTCAATCAAGAAATCTTTCGGCCGGTTGACCGGCCATTCTGCGGACATTTCGTCCGCGATCGATGCAAGGGGTTATCGAGGACCCCGAAAAGGAGAACGGCATGAACCAAGAGGTCATGAATCTCTTCAACCCGCAGGCGCCTGCGCAGGTGTTCGATTCCATCCGGATCTCGCTTGCCAGCCCAGAGAAGATTCTGTCCTGGTCGTTCGGCGAGATCAAGAAGCCGGAGACCATCAACTACCGCACCTTCAAGCCGGAGCGTGACGGCCTGTTCTGCGCGCGCATTTTTGGCCCGATCAAGGACTATGAGTGCCTGTGCGGCAAGTACAAGCGCATGAAGTACAAGGGCGTCATCTGCGAAAAGTGCGGCGTCGAAGTCACGCTGTCGCGCGTTCGCCGCGAGCGCATGGGCCATATCGAGCTCGCCGCGCCCGTCGCCCATATCTGGTTCCTGAAGTCGCTGCCCTCGCGCATCGGCACGTTGCTCGACATGACCTTGAAGGACATCGAGCGTGTGCTTTACTTCGAGAACTACATCGTCACCGAGCCGGGCCTCACCGCGCTGAAGGAACACCAGCTGCTCAGCGAGGAAGAGTACATGCTGGCCGTCGACGAGTATGGTGAGGACAGCTTCACCGCCATGATCGGCGCCGAAGCCATCCATGACCTGCTTGCCGGCATGGACCTGGAGAAGATCGCCGGCGACCTGCGCTCGGAGCTGGCTTCAACCACGTCAGAGCTCAAGCAGAAGAAGTATCTGAAGCGGCTCAAGGTTGTCGAGAACTTCATGGAATCCGGCAACCGTCCGGAATGGATGATCATGAAGGTGGTTCCGGTGATCCCGCCGGACCTGCGTCCGCTCGTCCCGCTCGACGGTGGCCGTTTCGCCACGTCGGACCTGAACGACCTCTATCGCCGCGTCATCAACCGCAACAACCGACTGAAGCGGCTGATCGAGCTGCGCGCCCCCGGCATCATCGTGCGCAATGAAAAGCGCATGCTGCAGGAAGCCGTCGATGCGCTGTTCGACAACGGCCGTCGCGGCCGCGTCATCACCGGCGCCAACAAGCGTCCGCTGAAGTCGCTGTCCGACATGCTCAAGGGCAAGCAGGGCCGGTTCCGCCAGAACCTGCTCGGCAAGCGCGTCGACTATTCCGGCCGTTCGGTCATCGTGACCGGTCCGGAGCTCAAGCTGCATCAGTGCGGCCTGCCGAAGAAGATGGCGCTGGAACTGTTCAAGCCCTTCATCTACGCCCGCCTCGACGCCAAGGGGTTCTCCTCGACCGTCAAGCAGGCCAAGAAGCTGGTCGAGAAGGAGCGTCCGGAAGTCTGGGATATTCTCGACGAGGTTATCCGCGAGCATCCGGTGCTGTTGAACCGCGCGCCGACGCTGCACCGCCTCGGCATCCAGGCGTTCGAGCCGATCCTGATCGAAGGCAAGGCGATCCAGCTGCATCCGCTGGTCTGCACGGCCTTCAACGCCGACTTCGACGGTGACCAGATGGCGGTCCACGTGCCGCTGTCGCTCGAAGCGCAGCTTGAAGCCCGCGTGCTGATGATGTCGACCAACAACATCCTGCATCCGGCTTCCGGCGCGCCGATCATCGTGCCGTCGCAGGACATGGTTCTCGGTCTCTACTATCTCTCGATCGTCAATCAGAACGAGCCGGGCGAAGGCATGGTGTTTGCCGACATGGGCGAGCTCCAGCATGCGCTCGAGACCAAGGCCGTGACGCTGCACGCCAAGATCAAGGGCCGCTTCCGCACTGTCGATGCCGAAGGCAAGATGGTGTCGAAGATCTATGACACCACGCCTGGCCGCATGATCATCGGCGAGCTTCTGCCGAAGAACGTCAACGTGCCCTACGAGACCGCCAACCAGGAGATGACCAAGAAGAACATCTCCAAGATGATCGACACCGTCTACCGCCACTGCGGTCAGAAAGAGACGGTCATCTTCTGCGATCGCATCATGGCGCTCGGTTTCGCCCATGCCTGCCGTGCCGGCATTTCGTTCGGCAAGGACGACATGCTGATCCCGGATGCCAAGATCAAGCTGGTGTCCGACACCGAGGCTTTGGCCAAGGAATACGAGCAGCAGTACAATGACGGTCTGATCACGCAGGGCGAGAAGTACAACAAGGTCGTCGACGCCTGGGCCAAGTGCTCGGAAAAGGTCGCCGACGAAATGATGGCCCGCATCAAGGCGGTCGAGTTCGAGGACAACGGCCGTCAGAAGCCGATGAACTCGATCTACATGATGTCGCATTCGGGTGCGCGCGGTTCTCCCACCCAGATGCGCCAGCTCGCCGGCATGCGCGGCCTGATGGCCAAGCCGTCGGGTGAAATCATCGAGACGCCGATCATCTCGAACTTCAAGGAAGGCCTTACCGTGCTCGAGTACTTCAACTCGACCCACGGCGCCCGCAAGGGTCTGGCCGACACCGCCTTGAAGACGGCGAACTCGGGTTACCTCACCCGTCGTCTGGTCGACGTGGCGCAGGACTGCATCGTCAACTCCGTGGATTGCGGCACCGATAAGGGCCTCACCATGCAGCCGATCGTCGATGCCGGTCAGGTCGTCGCTTCGGTCGGCCAGCGCGTGCTCGGCCGCACCTCGCTCGACGACATCAACCATCCGGTGACCGGCGACCTGCTGGTCAAGGCCGGTACGTTGATGGACGAGCGCGACGTGGAGCAGATCGAAAAGGCCGGCGTGCAGTCGGTTCGTATTCGCTCGGCACTGACCTGCGAGGTCAGGATCGGCGTCTGCGCGGTCTGCTACGGACGCGATCTTGCCCGCGGCACCCCGGTCAACCAGGGCGAGGCCGTCGGCGTCATCGCGGCGCAGTCGATCGGCGAGCCGGGCACCCAGCTCACCATGCGTACCTTCCACATGGGCGGTACCGCACAGGTGGTGGACTCTTCGTTCCTCGAAGCCTCGTATGAAGGAAAGGTCGAGATCCGCAACCGCAACGTGGTGCGCAACTCCGACGGCCAGCAGATGGTCATGGGCCGCAACATGGCGGTGCTGATCCTCGACGAAGCCGGCAAGGAGCGCGCCACCCACCGTGTCACCTATGGTTCGCGTATCTTCGTGGACGATGGCGACAAGGTGAAGCGCGGCCAGCGTATCGCCGAGTGGGATCCCTATACCCGCCCGATCCTCACCGAAATCGAGGGCAAGGTGGCGTTCGAGGACCTGGTCGACGGCATCTCCGTTCAGGAAACGGCCGACGAGTCGACCGGCATCACCAAGCGTGAGGTCATCGACTGGCGTTCGACGCCGCGCGGCAGCGACCTGAAGCCGGCGATGATCGTTCAAGACGCCAAGGGCAAGGTCGGCAAGCTGTCGAAGGGCGGCGATGCGCGCTTCCTGCTCTCGGTCGAGGCCATCCTCTCGGTCGAGCCGGGCGCGCATGTCCGTCCGGGCGACGTGCTGGCGCGTATCCCGATGGAAAGCGCCAAGACCAAGGACATCACCGGTGGTCTGCCGCGTGTTGCGGAACTGTTCGAGGCTCGCCGTCCGAAGGATCACGCCATCATCGCCGAGATCGATGGCACGATCCGCTTCGGCCGCGATTACAAGAACAAGCGCCGCATCATCATTGAGCCGCATGACTCGACGCTTGAGCCGGTCGAGTACCTGATCCCGAAGGGCAAGCCGTTCCATCTTCAGGACGGCGACGTCATCGAGAAGGGCGACTACATCCTCGACGGCAATCCGGCGCCGCACGACATCCTGGCGATCAAGGGCGTGGAAGCGCTTGCTTCCTACCTCGTCAACGAAATCCAGGAAGTCTACCGACTGCAGGGCGTGTCGATCAACGACAAGCACATCGAGGTGATCGTTCGCCAGATGCTGCAGAAGGTCGAGATCACCACGCAGGGCGACTCGACCTACATCCCGGGCGACCACGTCGACGTGATCGAGCTGGAAGAGGTCAACGATCGCCTGGTCGAGGACGGCAAGAAGCCGGCCGAAGGCCTGCCGGTGCTCTTGGGCATCACCAAGGCATCGCTGCAGACGCCGTCCTTCATCTCGGCCGCCTCCTTCCAGGAGACGACCAGGGTGCTGACGGAGGCCGCGGTTGCCGGCAAGACCGACATGCTGCAGGGCCTGAAGGAAAACGTCATCGTCGGCCGTCTGATCCCGGCCGGTACGGGCGGCACGATGAGCCAGATAAGGCGCATCGCCACCTCGCGCGACGAGCTCATCATCGACGAGCGCCGCAAGGCCTCCGGTGTCGAGGTCGCCGAGCCGATGCTGACCGACATGGTCAACGCCGCGCAGTAGGCGCGGATGAAACGAGAATAAGAAAAGGGGCCCACGCGGCCCCTTTTCGCATTTTTGGCTTCACGATCGAGGAGCAATTCCAGGAAAAGTGCGAAACGGTTTTCCGTTCGGAATTGCGTTAAGACAGAGAAGGGAAAGCTCATGAGCAGCAAGACCTGGACAGCCGTCGACGACTACATCGTCTCATCGCTTTTCGAAGCCGATCCCGTTCTTGACGCGGTGATCAAGGCCAACCGCGACCAGGGCCTGCCGGCGATCGACGTTTCGGCCGCGCAAGGCAAGCTGTTGTCGTTGCTGGTGCGCATCCGCGGTGCCAGGAATGTGCTCGAGGTCGGCACGCTCGGCGGCTACTCGACCATCTGGATGGCCAGGGGCTTGCCGGCCGACGGCAGGATCGTCACCTTGGAGCTCGATCCGCATCACGCCAAGGTCGCGCGTTCGAACTTCGAGCGGGCAGGGGTCGCCGACAAGGTCGACCTGCGCCTCGGCCCGGCGCTGCAGTCGCTCGGCGCCCTGGACAGCGAAAAGGCCGGGCCATTCGACCTGATCTTCATCGATGCCGACAAGCCCAACAACGCCAACTACCTGTCCCTGGCGATGCGGCTTTCCTGCTCCGGCACGGTCATCATCTGCGACAACGTCATCCGCGACGGCGAGGTGATCAGGCAAGACGGCCGCGACCCTTATGTCGAAGGCGCGCGTGCCGCGTTTTCCTTCATCAGCAGTGACAAGCGGCTGGACGGCACGGCCATCCAGACCGTCGGCGCCAAGGGCTATGACGGCTTCGCCATCGCGATCGTCGATTGAGCGAATCGCCTTCTTCGCGGTGATTTAATCGAAGAACGCCTCGACCACATTGCGCTTGCCCAGCATGAAGGCATCGGCGACATGCTGGAGCGGCGCGAGATCGACGTCGGACGTGCCGGCACGGACGATTTCGGCGAAGCGCCGGTAGAGCATCGGATATTCCGCTTCCGCTTCGTCATGGACTGTTTTGCCGTCGATGGCGAGTTTCGCGCCGCCGCCCGACAGCATCATCTTGCCCTTGTCGGTCTCGGCCAGGATGTCCCAGCTTTGCGGACCGGTCTGCAGCCAGTCGAGCTCCATCGTCACCGGCAGTCCGGTCGAGGTGCGGAAGACGACATGCGCCGCGACAGGCGCAGCCCTGTTCTCGGGAAAATCGAGCACGGCCGATGTGATGAACATCGGCGGCAGGATGTGGGTGACGATCGACAGCGCATTGATGCCGGGGTCGAAGACGCCGAAACCGCCCGGCTCCCAGATCCATTCCTGGTTCGGGTGCCAGCGGCGCACGTCTTCCTTCCAGTTGATCGCAGCCGAACCGATCCTGGCCGAGGCGAGGAAGGCGCGCGCGGCCTCTACCGCCGGCGCGTAGCGCGAATGCCAGCTGGCGAAGAGGGAGACGCCATTTTTCGTGGCAAGCGCCTTCAGGTGCTCGACCTCGCTGACGGTGGCGCCCGGTGGCTTTTCTAGGAAGACATGCTTGCCCGCTTCGAGCGCGGTGCGCGCGGCATCGTAGCGGAACTGGGGCGGCATGCAGAGCGAGACCGCATCGAGGCCGGACTCCGCGGCAAGCATGGCCTCGATCGTCGGGTAGTTGGGAATCCCGTCCACCTTGCCGTGGCGGCTGGCCGCCGCCGCCAGCTGAAAGTCGCCGTCTTTGGCCACCGCCGGCAGGTGCTGGTCGCGCACGATCTTACCCACGCCGACGATACCGAGCTTGATGGGACTGCTGGTCATGGGAGCTCCAGGTGAGGAAAGAGTGGTCGTTCTAGGCAGGAGAATCTTGTCCGGCAAGCCGGCAGGGCGTTATCGCGCGCAGGTCCGATATCAGATCGGCTCGTCGAAAGTGACGATCGAGACTTCGCCTTCGAGCGCGCCCTGGTAGGCCGACAGATGCGGTTCCTCGTCGGGCACGCCGTCCATGTCGCCGATCTGGTCGAGCTCGGCTTCGGCGTATCCTTCCGCCGCGAGCGATTCGAGCGCGCGCCGAACGGCCGAATCATCGTCGGGCGCCACCAGCATCACATGGACGCCTTCGGACTTGCCGCCTTTCTTCTTCCAGACCCGTCCGGTGATGATGGTCACCGGTCGTTCTTCGTTGTCGTTCACGCTCTGATTCCTTCATTGCCGGGAAATTGCCCCGCATAACCGGCCTTTTGGCATGAAGCCGGCAAGGAGGACAGTCGAAAGCCGGTCACTTTCTTCCTCGCCATTGAAAAAAGGCGCAAGAAAATTACATGCGTTTTCCACATGGCTGCCCAGCCTCTGATCAGGCGCAATATTTGGCGTTCCGGGGTTGACGGTTGGGAGGGTTGCGAGTAGAAGCCGCCCAGTCAGAACCGATGTGAGGCTTTCCTGTCCGAAGCGACACGCTTTGGAGTTTGCCTCAAACAGGGTTCGTTTTACGAGCGAAAAGACATTTTCCGGCGCGCATGAAGCGGTTTCCGCTTCCTCTGCATTTGTTCGGGCAGGACCGCGAGGCGCGGTGTTTTGCCCGAATTTGCGTATGGAAAAGACGCTTTGAGCGGCCCTGACAGGGCAGACACGGAATTGAGAGACAAGAGGGTTTAATGCCTACCGTCAACCAGCTGATCCGCAAGCCGCGCCTGGCGCCGGTGAAGCGAAACAAGGTCCCGGCCATGCAGCAGAACCCGCAGAAGCGGGGCGTCTGCACGCGCGTCTACACAACGACGCCGAAGAAGCCGAACTCGGCGCTGCGCAAGGTGGCCAAGATTCGCCTGACCAACGGTTTTGAAGTGATCGGCTACATCCCCGGCGAAGGCCACAACCTTCAGGAGCACTCGGTGGTCATGATCCGCGGCGGCCGCGTCAAGGATCTGCCGGGCGTTCGCTACCACATCATCCGCGGCGTGCTCGACACGCAGGGTGTGAAAAACCGCAAGCAGCGTCGTTCGAAGTACGGCGCCAAGCGTCCGAAGTAAGGGTTTCCCATGTCCCGTCGTCACAGTGCAGAAAAGCGTGAGATCAATCCGGACCCCAAGTTCGGCGATCTCGTCGTCACCAAGTTCATGAACGCCGTCATGTATGACGGCAAGAAGTCGGTTGCCGAGACCATCGTCTACGGCGCGCTCGACCAGGTCCAGTCGAAGACCAAGCAGGAGCCGGTCACCGTCTTCCATCAGGCGCTCGACAATGTCGCGCCGCATGTGGAAGTGCGCTCGCGTCGCGTCGGCGGCGCCACCTACCAGGTTCCGGTCGACGTGCGCCCCGAGCGCCGTCAGGCGCTGGCCATCCGCTGGCTGATCGCCGCTGCCCGCAACCGCAACGAGACCACCATGGTCGACCGCCTTTCGGGCGAGCTGATGGACGCGGCCAACAACCGCGGCACGGCCGTCAAGAAGCGTGAAGACACCCACAAGATGGCAGAAGCCAACCGCGCCTTCGCGCACTACCGCTGGTAAAGCGCGAACAGGACTGAGAGGCAGCTACGATGGCCCGCGAATACAAAATCGAAGACTACCGCAATTTCGGTATCATGGCGCATATCGACGCCGGCAAGACGACGACCACCGAGCGCGTCCTCTATTACACGGGCAAGTCGCACAAGATCGGCGAAGTGCACGACGGCGCTGCCACCATGGACTGGATGGAGCAGGAGCAGGAACGCGGCATCACCATCACGTCGGCCGCGACCACGACCTTCTGGAAGGGTCGCGACGGCAAGATGCGCCGCTTCAACATCATCGACACCCCCGGACACGTCGACTTCACCATCGAGGTCGAGCGTTCGCTGCGCGTGCTTGACGGCGCAATCGCGCTGCTCGACGCCAACGCCGGTGTGGAGCCGCAGACCGAGACCGTGTGGCGCCAGGCCGACAAGTACCACGTGCCGCGCATGATCTTCTGCAACAAGATGGACAAGATCGGCGCCGACTTCTACCGCTCCGAGGAAATGATCGGCTCGCGCCTCGGTGCGCAGGCTGTCGTCATGCAGCTGCCGATCGGCGCCGAGACCGAGTTCAAGGGCGTCGTCGACCTCGTCGAGATGAACGCGCTTGTCTGGCGCGACGAGACCCTGGGCGCTGCCTGGGACGTCGTCGAGATCCCGGCCGACCTCAAGGAAAAGGCCGAGCGCTACCGCGAGAAGATGATCGAAGCGGCCGTCGAGATGGACGAGACCGCGCTCGAGAATTACCTCGAAGGCAAGATGCCGTCGAACGACGAGATCCGCGCGCTGATCCGCAAGGGCACGATCGCGGTCAAGTTCTACCCGATGTTCTGCGGCTCGGCCTTCAAGAACAAGGGCGTGCAGCCGCTGCTCGACGCCGTTGTCGAATACCTGCCGTCGCCGATCGACGTGCCGGCCATCAAGGGCGTCGATGCCAAGACCGATGCCGAGATCGAGCGTCATGCCGATGACAACGAGCCGCTGTCGATGCTGGCGTTCAAGATCATGAACGACCCGTTCGTCGGTTCGCTGACCTTCGCCCGTATCTATTCGGGCAAGCTCGCCAAGGGCGTCTCGGTCGACAACACCGTCAAGGGCAAGAAGGAGCGCATCGGCCGCATGCTGCAGATGCATGCGAATTCGCGCGCCGACGTCGAAGAGGCTTTTGCCGGCGACATCGTTGCGCTTGCCGGCCTCAAGGACACCACCACCGGCGATACGCTGTGCGACCCGCTGCATCCGGTCATCCTCGAGCGCATGGAATTCCCCGATCCGGTCATTCAGATCGCCATCGAGCCGAAGACCAAGAACGACCAGGAAAAGATGGGCCTCGCGCTGCATCGCCTGGCGGCCGAGGATCCGTCCTTCCGCGTCAAGACCGACGAGGAATCGGGCCAGACCATCATCGCCGGCATGGGCGAATTGCATCTCGACATCATCGTCGACCGCATGCGTCGTGAGTTCAAGGTGGAAGCCAATGTCGGCGCTCCGCAGGTGGCCTATCGCGAGACGATCACCCGCAGGCACGAGCAGGACTACACCCACAAGAAGCAGACCGGCGGTACCGGTCAGTTCGCTCGCGTCAAGATCGTGTTCGAGCCGAACACCGAGAGCGAAGAGTTCGTGTTCGAGTCCAAGATCGTCGGCGGTGCTGTTCCGAAGGAATACATTCCCGGCGTCGAGAAGGGCATCAACAGCGTCATGGGTTCCGGCCCGTTCGCAGGCTTCCCGATGATCGGCGTCAAGGCGACGCTCATCGACGGCGCCTTCCACGATGTCGACTCCTCGGTGCTGGCGTTCGAAATCGCGTCGCGTGCGTGCTTCAAGGAAGCCGCGCCGAAGCTCGGCGTTCAGCTGCTGGAGCCGATCATGAAGGTCGAGGTCGTGACGCCGGAAGACTATGTCGGCGGCGTCATCGGCGACCTCAATGGCCGTCGTGGTCAGATCCAGGGCCAGGAAGCGCGCGGCGTTGCCGTCGTCATCAACGCGATGGTGCCGCTCGCGAACATGTTCAAGTACGTCGACAATCTGCGTTCGATGTCGCAGGGCCGCGCCCAGTACACGATGCAGTTCGACCACTACGAGCCGGTTCCGACCGCGGTCGCCCAGGAAGTCCAGAAGAAATACGCGTAACTCGAGCGGGTTGCACGAGACCTTAATTCAAGCCCCGCACGGGCAAGCAGGAATGGAGAGATCACATGGCAAAAGGTAAATTCGAGCGCACCAAGCCGCATGTGAACATTGGCACGATCGGCCACGTCGATCATGGCAAGACGTCGCTGACGGCGGCGATCACGAAGTATTTTGGCGAATACAAGCGCTATGACCAGATCGACGCGGCGCCCGAAGAGAAGGCGCGCGGCATCACCATTTCGACGGCGCATGTCGAGTATGAGACGGCCAACCGTCACTATGCCCACGTCGACTGCCCCGGCCACGCCGACTATGTGAAGAACATGATCACCGGTGCCGCCCAGATGGACGGCGCGATCCTGGTCGTGTCGGCCGCCGACGGCCCGATGCCGCAGACCCGCGAGCACATCCTGCTTGCCCGCCAGGTCGGCGTGCCGTCGATCGTGGTGTTCCTGAACAAGGTCGACCAGGTCGACGACGCCGAGCTTCTCGAGCTGGTCGAGCTCGAGGTTCGCGAGCTTCTGTCGAAGAACGAGTTCCCCGGCGACGACATTCCGATCGTCAAGGGTTCGGCGCTGGCGGCGTTGGAAGATTCCAACAAGACCATCGGCGAGGACGCGATCCGCGAGCTGATGGCTCAGGTCGACGCCTACATTCCGACGCCGGTTCGTCCGCTCGACAAGCCGTTCCTGATGCCGATCGAAGACGTGTTCTCGATCTCGGGCCGCGGCACGGTGGTGACCGGCCGCGTCGAGCGCGGCGTGGTCAAGGTTGGCGAGGAACTGGAAATCGTCGGCATCCGTCCGACCACCAAGACGACCTGCACCGGCGTTGAGATGTTCCGCAAGCTGCTCGACCAGGGTCAGGCCGGCGACAACATCGGCGCGCTGCTGCGCGGCGTTGACCGTGAAGGCGTCGAGCGCGGCCAGGTTCTGGCCAAGCCCGGCACCGTGAAGCCGCACAAGAAGTTCGTCGCCGAAGCCTACATCCTGACCAAGGATGAAGGCGGCCGTCACACGCCGTTCTTCACCAACTACCGTCCGCAGTTCTACTTCCGCACCACGGACGTGACCGGCATCGTGACGCTGCCGGAAGGCACCGAGATGGTCATGCCTGGCGACAACATCACCGTCGACGTCGAGCTGATCGTGCCGATCGCGATGGAAGAGAAGCTGCGCTTCGCCATCCGTGAAGGCGGCCGCACCGTCGGTGCCGGCATCGTCGTCACCATCAAAGAGTAATTTGGACTTCAAACCGATCTGTCGCGGGCGCGGGAGCTGCCCGCGCCGCGCCAGAACAAGGAATTGACGCATGAACGGACAGAATATCCGCATCCGCCTTAAGGCGTTTGACCACCGCGTGCTCGACGCCTCGACGAAAGAAATCGTGTCGACGGCCAAGCGTACCGGCGCAAACGTTCGCGGGCCCATTCCGCTGCCGACGCGGATCGAAAAATTCACGGTCAACCGGTCGCCCCACGTCGACAAGAAGAGCCGCGAGCAGTTCGAGATGCGCACGCACAAGCGGCTGCTCGACATCGTCGATCCGACCCCGCAGACCGTCGATGCTTTGATGAAGCTCGATCTGGCCGCCGGCGTCGACGTCGAGATCAAGCTCTAAGGGAACGAGAGCGCGGTAAGGGGCGGTGCCCCTGGCCCGGAACTCTAAAGGAATTGAACCGATGCGTTCAGGTGTGATTGCAAAGAAGGTGGGAATGACCCGCATCTATAACGATGCCGGCGAACACGTTCCCGTCACCGTTCTCCAGATGGAGAACTGCCAGGTCGTGGCTCAGCGCACGCAGGAGAAGAACGGCTACACCGCCGTCCAGCTCGGCGTTGGCCTGGCCAAGGTGAAGAACACGTCGAAGGCGCTGCGCGGCCATTTCGCTGCCGCCTCCGTCGAGCCGAAGGCGAAGCTCGCCGAGTTCCGCGTCTCCGCCGACAACATGATCGATGTCGGCGCCGAGATCACCGTCGAGCATTTCGTCGTCGGCCAGAAGGTCGACGTCACGGGCACCTCGACCGGTAAGGGTTTCCAGGGCGTGATCAAGCGGCACCACATGGGTGGCGGTCGCGCCACGCACGGTAACTCGGTCTCGCACCGCACGCACGGTTCGACCGGTCAGCGCCAGGACCCCGGCAAGGTGTTCAAGGGCAAGCATATGGCCGGTCACATGGGTGACACCCGCGTCACCACGCAGAATGTCGAGGTTGTCTCGACCGACGCCGATCGCGGTCTGATCCTGATCCGCGGCGCCGTCCCCGGCGTCAAGGGCGCCTGGATCCTGGTTCGCGACGCTGCCAAGGTTGCGCTGCCGGCCAACGCGCCGAAGCCCGCCGCGATCCGTGCCGCTGCCGCCAAGAACGAAGCCCCGGCCACCGAGGGAGCGGAATAATGGACATCAAGATCACAACGCTGGGCGGCAAAGACGCCGGCAAGGTGGAGCTCTCCGAGGAGATTTTCGGCCTTGACCCACGCGAGGACATCCTGCAGCGCGTCGTGCGCTGGCAGCTCGCCAAGAAGCAGCAGGGCACGCACAAGGCCAAGGGCCGCGCCGAGATCGCGCGCACCGGCGCCAAGATGTACAAGCAGAAGGGTACGGGCCGCGCTCGTCACCACTCGGCTCGCGCTCCGCAGTTTCGCGGCGGCGGCAAGGCGCACGGCCCGGTCGTGCGCAGCCACGAGCATGAACTGCCGAAGAAGGTTCGCGCTCTGGGCTTGAAGCATGCGCTCTCGGCCAAAGCCAAAAGCGCTTCGATCATCGTCATCGACGAGCTGAAGCTGACCGAAGCCAAGACCAAGGCGCTGATCGCGAATTTCGCGACGCTGGGCCTGACCAACGCTTTGGTCATCGGCGGCGCCGAGCTTGACAAGAACTTCAAGCTGGCGGCGACCAACATTCCGAACATCGACGTGCTGCCCATCCAGGGCATCAACGTTTACGACATTCTGCGCCGCGGCACGCTGGTCCTTTCGAAGGCCGCCGTCGAGGCTCTCGAGGAGCGCTTCAAATGACCGACCTTCGTCATTACGACGTGATCGTCTCGCCGGCGATCACCGAAAAGTCGACCATGGCGTCCGAGAACAACCAGGTCGTCTTCAACGTCGCCAAGAAGGCGTCGAAGCCGGAAATCAAGGCCGCGGTCGAAGCGCTGTTTGGCGTCAAGGTCACGGCTGTGAACACGCTCGTCCGCAAGGGCAAGATCAAGCGCTTCCGCGGCACCGTTGGCCGCCAGGGCGACGTCAAGAAGGCGGTAGTGACGCTGGCCGATGGCCAGTCGATCGACGTCGCGACGGGTCTCTGAGCAAGGCCGCGAGGACAGAACAATGGCACTTAAGAAATTCAACCCGGTAACGCCGAGCACCCGCCAGCTGGTCATCGTCGACCGCTCGGGGCTCTACAAGGGCAAGCCCGTCAAGGGCCTGACCGAGGGCCTGACCAAGTCGGGCGGCCGCAACAATTACGGCCGCATCACGGCCCGCTTCATCGGCGGCGGTCACAAGCGTTCGTACCGCATCATCGACTTCAAGCGTAAGAAGTACGATGTCGTCGGCACGGTCGAGCGCATCGAATACGATCCGAACCGCACCGCCTTCATCGCGCTGATCAAGTATGACGACGGCGAGCTGTCCTACATCATCGCCCCGCAGCGCCTTGCCGCCGGCGACAAGATCGTGGCCGGCGAAGCGGTCGACGTGAAGCCGGGCAATGCGATGCCGCTGGCCTCGATGCCGGTCGGCACGATCGTCCACAACATCGAGCTGAAGCCGGGCAAGGGCGCCCAGGTCGCCCGTTCGGCGGGTGGTTACGCCCAACTCGTCGGCCGCGACCAGGGCATGGCGATCCTTCGCCTCAACTCGGGTGAGCAGCGTGTCGTTCACGGTTCCTGCATGGCCACGGTCGGTGCCGTGTCGAACCCCGACCACGGCAACATCAACGACGGCAAGGCCGGCCGCACGGTTTGGCGTGGCAAGCGCCCGCACAATCGCGGCGTGACTATGAACCCGGTCGACCATCCGCACGGCGGTGGTGAAGGCCGCACCTCGGGTGGCCGTCATCCGGTCAGCCCATGGGGCAAGCCGACCAAGGGCAAGAAGACGCGGTCCAACAAGGCGACCGACAAGTTCATCCTGCGCTCGCGCCATCAGCGCAAGAGCTAAGAAGAGGTAACGCCAAGTGACTCGTTCTATTTGGAAAGGCCCCTTCATCGACGGCTACCTTCTCAAGAAGGTGGACAAGGTTCGTGAAGGTGGTCGCAATGAGGTGATCAAGATGTGGAGCCGTCGCTCCACCATCCTGCCGCAGTTCGTCGGCTTCACCTTCGGTGTCTACAACGGCCAGAAGCACGTCCCGGTCTCGGTGAACGAGGACATGGTCGGCCACAAGTTCGGTGAATTCGCTCCGACCCGGACCTATTACGGTCACGGCGCGGATAAGAAGGCGAAGAGGAAATAATCATGGGCAAGGCCAAAGCTCCGCGCAGGCTTGCTGACAACGAGGCGCGCGCCGTTCTGCGCACGATCCGTATCAGCCCGCAGAAGCTGAACCTGGTTGCCGCGCTGATCCGCGGCAAGAAGGTCGCGACCGCGCTCTCCGACCTCGAATTCTCGGCCAAGCGGATTTCCGGCACGGTCAAGAAGACGCTGGAATCGGCGATCGCCAACGCGGAAAACAATCACGACCTCGACGTCGATGCGCTGGTGGTGGCGGAAGCCTATGTCGGCAAGTCGATCGTCATGAAGCGGTTCCACGCTCGTGGCCGCGGTCGCGCCAGCCGTATCGAGAAGCCGTTTTCGCACCTCACGATCGTCGTTCGTGAAGTCGAGGAAAAAGGGGAGGCCGCATAATGGGCCAGAAAGTCAATCCGATCGGGCTGCGTCTCGGCATCAACCGCACCTGGGATTCGCGCTGGTTCGCGAACACGGGCGAGTACGGCCAGCTGCTGCATGAGGACATCAAGATCCGCAAGTATCTTGAGAAGGAACTCAAGCAGGCCGCGATCTCCAAGGTCGTGATCGAGCGCCCGCACAAGAAGTGCCGCGTCACCATTCACGCGGCGCGTCCGGGCCTGATCATCGGCAAGAAGGGCGCCGACATCGAGAAGCTTCGCAAGAAGCTGACCGAGATGACGAAGTCCGAGACGCACCTCAACATCGTTGAAGTGCGCAAGCCGGAAATCGACGCCACGCTGATCGCGCAGTCGATCGCCCAGCAGCTCGAGCGCCGCATCGCGTTCCGCCGCGCCATGAAGCGCGCCGTTCAGTCGGCCATGCGTCTCGGCGCCGAAGGCATCCGTATCAACTGCTCCGGCCGTCTCGGCGGCGCCGAAATCGCGCGCATGGAGTGGTACCGCGAAGGCCGTGTGCCGCTGCATACGCTGCGCGCCGATGTCGACTACGGCACGGCCGAGGCCAACACGGCTTACGGCATCTGCGGCGTCAAGGTGTGGGTGTTCAAGGGCGAGATCCTCGAGCACGACCCGATGGCTTCCGAGCGTCGCGCCACCGAAGGTGATGCAGCGCATGGCGGCGGTGGTGGTGAGCGCGAACGCGGTCGCCGTCGCGAGAACGCCTGAGACATTTGAGAATTTGGAGTTAGAACGATGCTGCAGCCAAAGCGCACAAAGTTCCGTAAGCAGTTTAAGGGCCGTATCCACGGTACCGCCAAGGGCGGCACCAATCTGGATTTCGGCGGTTTCGGGCTGAAGGCGCTTGAGCCGAACCGCGTCACCGCGCGCGAGATCGAGGCGGCCCGCCGCGCGATCACCCGCGAGATGAAGCGCGCCGGCCGGGTCTGGATCCGGGTGTTCCCGGATCTGCCGGTCACCTCGAAGCCGACCGAAGTGCGTATGGGTAAGGGCAAGGGCGCCGTCGATTATTGGGCGGCCCGCGTCAAGCCTGGCCGCATCATGTTCGAGATCGACGGCGTCAGCGAGGAGATCGCGCGTGAAGCGCTGCGTCTCGGCGCCGCCAAGCTCTCGGTTAAGACGCGCTTCGTACAGCGCATCGCAGAATAAGGACGGGCTGAACCATGAAAGCCGAAGACATCCGGACCAAGACCCAGGATCAGCTGACCGACGACCTGGCGGCCCTCAAGAAAGAGCAGTTCAACCTGCGCTTCCAGAAGGCGACTGGCCAGCTCGAGAAGACCGCGCGCGTGAAACAGGTCCGCAAGGACATCGCGCGCATCAAGACCATTGCCGCGCAAAAAGCCGCGGCCAAGAAGGGTTAAGACCATGCCAAAGCGCATCCTGCAGGGCACCGTCGTCAGCGACAAGAACGAGAAGACGGTCGTCGTCAAGGTCGAGCGTCGCTTCACGCATCCGGTCATGAAGAAGACCGTGCGCATGACCAAGAAGTACAAGGCGCACGACGAAACCAACGCCCACAAGGTTGGCGATGAGGTGTTCATCCAGGAATCGAAGCCGATTTCCAAGGACAAGCGCTGGATCGTCATTACCTCGGACCAGGCGTAAACAACGAATTTTGGACAGACCGGGGAGGGGCGTCGCGCGCCTGTCCCGTTAGAAAAGAAGAAGGCGGCCAGTCATGATTCAGATGCAAACAAACCTCGACGTCGCGGACAATTCCGGCGCCCGTCGTGTCATGTGCATCAAGGTGCTGGGCGGTTCGAAGCGGAAATATGCTTCCGTCGGCGACATCATCGTGGTGTCGATCAAGGAAGCCATTCCGCGCGGCCGCGTTAAGAAGGGCGATGTGATGAAGGCGGTCGTGGTTCGCACGGCCAAGGACATCCGCCGCCCGGACGGCAGCGTGATCCGTTTCGACAAGAACGCGGCCGTTCTCGTCGACAATAAGAAAGAGCCGATCGGCACGCGTATCTTCGGGCCGGTTCCGCGCGAGTTGCGCGCCAAGAACCACATGAAGATCATCTCGCTCGCGCCTGAAGTGCTGTAAGGAGCCGGACCAATGCAAAAGATAAAAAAAGGCGACAAGGTCGTCGTGCTTGCCGGCAAGGACAAGGGCCGTTCGGGCGAAGTCCTGTCGGTTCAGCCGAAGGAAGACACCGCGCTGGTGCGCGGCGTCAACATGATCCGTCGTCACCAGAAGCAGACCCAGTCCCAAGAGGGCGGGATCATCACCAAGGAAGCGCCGATCCACCTGTCGAATATCGCGCTGGCCGACCCCAAGGATGGCAAGCCGACCCGCGTCGGCTTCACCACCCAGAAGGACGGCAAGAAGGTGCGCGTCGCCAAGCGTTCGGGAGAAGTCATCAATGGCTAAGGCTGCAAGCAAGCAGGCAACTGCAAAGAACGAGCCCCGCCTCAAGAAGGTCTACAACGAGACCATCCGCAAGGCGATGCAGGAGCAGTTCGGCTACGACAACGACATGCAGGTTCCGCGCATCGACAAGATCGTGCTGAACATGGGTGTCGGCGAAGCGACCGCGGACTCCAAGAAGCCCTCGGTCGCCGCCGAGGATCTCGCGATGATCGCCGGCCAGAAGGCCGTCGTCACCCGCGCCCGCAACTCGATTGCAGGCTTCAAGGTGCGCGAGAATATGCCGATCGGCGCCAAGGTCACGCTGCGCAAGGAACGCATGTACGAGTTCCTCGACCGCCTCGTGAACATCGCGCTGCCGCGCGTTCGCGACTTTCGCGGACTGAACCCGAAGAGCTTTGACGGCCGTGGCAACTACGCCATGGGCATCAAGGAACACATCGTGTTCCCGGAGATCAACTACGACAAGGTTGATCAGGTCTGGGGCATGGACGTCATCGTTTGTACGACGGCGAAGACGGACGACGAGGCCAGGGCATTGCTCAAGGCTTTCAACTTCCCCTTCCGCCAGTAACGGCAGCGAAAAAGGAAAAATCTGAAATGGCAAAGACCAGCTCAGTCGAAAAGAACAACAGACGCCGCAAGCTTGCCGACCAGTTCGGTCCCAGGCGCGCTGCGCTGAAGGCGATCATCATGGATCAGTCGAAGCCGATGGAAGAGCGCTTCCGCGCTCAGCTGAAGCTTTCGGCGCTGCCGCGCAATTCGGCCAAGATCCGCATTCGCAACCGTTGCGAAGTGACGGGCCGCCCGCGCGCCTATTATCGCAAGCTCAAGCTTTCGCGTATCGCGCTGCGTGATCTCGGCAATAACGGCCAGATCCCGGGCCTGGTCAAGTCGAGCTGGTAAGGAGACACTGAGATGTCATTGAGCGATCCCCTCGGCGATATGCTGACCCGCATCCGCAACGCCTATGGCCGCAAGAAGTCGACCGTTTCGACTCCGGCCTCGCGTCTGCGTACCCGTGTTCTCGACGTGCTGAAGTCGGAAGGCTACATCCGCGATTACAGCCAGACCGACTTCGACAACGGCAAGTCCGAAATCGAGATCGAGCTGAAGTATTTCGACGGTGCGCCGGTCGTGCGCGAAATCGCCCGCGTTTCGAAGCCGGGCCGCCGCGTCTATGTGTCGGCCAAGTCGATTCCGCATGTCGCCAACGGCCTCGGCATCGCCATCCTTTCGACACCGAAGGGCGTGATGGCCGACCACGAAGCGCGTGAACAGAACGTCGGCGGTGAGATCCTCTGCCAGATCTTCTGATCCGGCAGCTGACCGCAAAGTGGAATCCGGTCTTCGGATCGTTCCCGAAGACAGAGACCTGAAACAAGAGAAGTGACGAGGACAACAAAATGTCTCGTATTGGAAAGAAACCCGTTTCGCTGCCGCAGGGCGTGACCGCGACCGTCAACGGCCAGACCGTGACGGCGAAGGGCCCCAAGGGCGAGCTGAAGTTCGTGGTGAACGACGAAGTGCTGGTCAAGATGGAAGGCAGCGAGATCGCTGTCCAGCCGCGCGACCAGACCAAGACCGCACGTTCCAAGTGGGGCATGTCGCGCACGCAGATCGTCAACATCCTGCAGGGCGTGAAGGACGGCTTCGAGAAGAAGCTCGAGATCACCGGCGTCGGCTACCGCGCGGCGTTGCAGGGCAAGAACCTGCAGCTGGCGCTTGGCTTCAGCCATGACGTCGTCTACGAGACGCCGGCTGGCATCACGATCACCGTGCCGAAGCCGACGGAAATCACGATTACCGGCATCGACAAGCAGCAGGTCGGCCAGGTTGCAGCCGAGATCCGCGAGTATCGCGGTCCCGAGCCCTACAAGGGCAAGGGCGTGCGCTATGCCGGCGAGCGCATCGTGCGCAAGGAAGGCAAGAAGAAGTAATAGCTTGGCCCCGAAAGGTCGCAGACTTTTCGCAAGGGGCCAGGTCTGAGAATACAACGCCGCGGGGCGCGACCGCGGGAGGCTTGGCCTACCGCACAGGGTTGCCCCCGTTTACTGAAGGCAAGGAACTGACATCATGGCTAGCCCAAAAGAAACCATCCAGCGCCGCGCGCAGCGCGTCCGCCGCCAGCTCAAGAAGGTTGCCGGCGAGCGTCCTCGGCTTTCGGTGCACCGCACCTCGAAGCACATCTACGTCCAGGTCATCGACGACGCGAACGGCCACACGCTGGCTGCCGCCTCGACGCTTGAGAAGGACCTCAAGGGTTCGCTCAAGACCGGCGCCGACACCGCTGCCGCTGCCGCGATCGGCAAGCTGATCGCCGAGCGCGCCACCAAGGCCGGCGTCAAGGAAGTCGTCTTCGACCGTGGCCCGTACATCTATCACGGCCGCGTCAAGGCCCTGGCCGAGGCTGCCCGCGAAGGTGGTCTGAGCTTCTAAGCATGATCCCGAACCGAAGGTCGGCGTAGCAAAAAGTTGCAGACTTTTCGGATAGAGATTATGCGAGGGAAAAATTAGCTTTCGCCCCCGGTGACCGTTTCCCGATTTTTTCGGGGCGAGGCACCGGATCTTATCATCAACCGTGCTTCCGGAAAAAAACAAGGAACAGGATATGGCACAGGAACGTAGGGATGGCGGCCGCGGCCGCGATCGTGAAGAACGCGATGACGGCATGGTGGACAAGCTGGTCCACATCAACCGCGTCGCCAAGGTCGTCAAGGGCGGCCGTCGCTTTGGTTTTGCGGCACTCGTCGTCGTCGGCGACCAGAAAGGCCGCGTCGGCTTCGGTCACGGCAAGGCGCGCGAAGTGCCGGAAGCCATCCGCAAGGCAACCGAATCGGCAAAGCGCGACATGATCTTCGTGCCGCTGCGCTCCGGCCGCACGCTGCATCACGATGTCGAAGGCCGCTGGGGCGCTGGACGCGTTCTGCTGCGCGCTGCCAAGCAGGGTACCGGCATCATCGCCGGTGGTCCGATGCGCGCCGTCTTCGAGACGCTCGGCATGCATGACGTGGTCGCCAAGTCGATGGGTTCGTCGAACCCCTACAACATGGTCCGCGCCACCTTCGACGCGCTGAAGAGCCAGATGCATCCGAAGGATGTGGCTGCTGCGCGCGGCGTCAAGTACTCGACCCTTCAGGCCCGCCGCGGCACCGCCGTTGCGGCTGAAGAATAGTCGATCTGACCAGGGATTTAGACCATGGCCAAGAAAGCTACCAAGACCATCACCGTTGAGCAGATCGGTTCGCCGATCCGCCGCCCGAAGGAACAGCGCGCGACGCTGGTCGGCCTCGGCCTCAACAAGATGCACAAGCAGCGCACGCTGGAAGACACCCCTTCCGTGCGCGGCATGATCGCTGCCGTCCAGCACCTCGTCCGCGTCGTGGACGAGGGCTGAACAGAAGCGCAGGAGAACTCAGATGAAACTCAACGATCTGCGTGACAAGGACGGCGCGACGCACTCCAAGAAGCGTCTCGGCCGCGGCATCGGTTCCGGCTCGGGCAAGACAGCCGGTCGCGGCGTCAAGGGCCAGAAGGCGCGCTCCGGCGTCGCCATCAACGGCTTCGAGGGTGGCCAGATGCCGCTCTACCGGCGCCTGCCGAAGCGCGGCTTCAACAACATCTTCGCCAAGAGCTTCACGGTCGTCTCGCTGGCCCGTATCCAGGCCGCCGTCGACGCCAAGAAGCTCGACGCCAAGGCGACCGTGACGGCGGAGGCCCTGGTCGCCGCCGGCGTCATCCGCCGCGTCAAGGACGGCGTGCGCGTGCTGTCCGACGGTGAACTCAAGGCCAAGCTCTCCTTCGACGTCGCCGGCGCCTCCAAGGCCGCGATCGAAAAGATCGAAAAGGCCGGCGGTTCGGTGAAGTTGCCGGAAGCGGCCGCCGCCGAGTAACGGCGATTTGAAGCGCAGCCGGCCCGAATGCGTTCGCATTTGCCGCCGAACCGCGCTTTGCTCCGTTGAATTGAGCGGCCGCGTCAACGCGGCCGCTTGCATGTTTACAGTCCGGAGCTTATCTCGTGAGCTTCGGTGACACGCGCCGCCTGAGCTGCGGACATCGAGCGTGGCATAGAAATCAATGAAGTAGAGCATGACGTTGTCCGAAAACCGCTCCACACTTTTCGGCACCATGCTCTAGCGGAGAATCAGGCATGGCTTCGGCTGCTGAACAACTAGCCTCCAATCTCAATTTTGCGGCCTTCGCCAAGGCCGAAGACCTGAAGAAGCGCATCTGGTTCACGATCGGTGCGCTGCTCGTCTACCGCCTCGGCACCTACATCCCGCTTCCCGGCATCAACCCCGACGCCTTCGCCCAGGCCTTCTCTTCGCAGAGCAAGGGCGTGCTCGGCATGTTCAACATGTTCGCCGGCGGCGCCGTGCAGCGCATGGCGATCTTTGCGCTCGGCATCATGCCCTATATCTCCGCCTCCATCATCATGCAGCTGATGACGTCGGTCATTCCGTCGCTGGAAGCGCTGAAGAAGGAAGGCGAGCAGGGCCGCAAGATCATCAACCAGTACACGCGCTACGGCACCGTGCTTCTGGCGCTGGTCCAGGCCTACGGCATTTCGATCGGCCTCGAAGGCGGCGCCGGCATCGTCAACGATCCGGGCATCTTCTTCCGGCTCTCGACCGTCTGCACGCTGGTCGGCGGCACCATGTTCCTGATGTGGCTCGGCGAGCAGATCACGGCGCGCGGCATTGGCAACGGCATCTCGCTGATCATCTTCTCCGGCATCGTCGCCGGCCTGCCCAGGGCAATCTCCGGCACGCTGGAACTGGGCCGCACCGGCGCCTTGTCGACCGGCCTGATCCTGGCGATCATCGTGCTCGCTATCATCGTCATCGGCCTGATCGTCTTCTTCGAGCGCGCGCAGCGCCGCCTGCTGATCCAGTATCCGAAGCGCCAGGTCGGCAACCGTATGTTCCAGGGCGACACCTCGCACCTGCCGCTGAAGCTCAACACATCAGGCGTCATCCCGCCGATCTTCGCGTCTTCGCTGCTGCTTTTGCCGGCAACAGTGGCCGGCTTCTCGCAGTCGACCAACCTGCCGGCTTGGGCAAGCACCATCCTGGCCTCGCTCGGCCACGGCCAGCCGCTCTATATGATCTTCTACGCGAGCATGATCGTCTTCTTCGCCTTCTTCTACACGGCGATCGTCTTCAACCCGAAGGACACGGCCGACCAGCTCAAGAAGCATTCCGGCTTCATCCCGGGCTATCGTCCGGGCGAGCGTACTGCCGATTACATCGACTATGTGCTGACGCGCATCACCGTCATCGGCGCCATCTACCTGGTGCTTGTCTGTCTGCTGCCGGAGTTCCTGATTTCGGCGACTGGCGTACCTTTCTACCTCGGTGGCACATCGCTTCTGATCGTGGTCAGTGTCACGCTCGACACGGTGGCGCAGATTCAGGGTCACCTGATCGCGCACCAATATGAGGGCCTGATCAAGAAGTCGAAGTTGCGCGGGGGGAAGAGGAGCAGATGAGGCTGATATTGCTTGGGCCGCCAGGAGCGGGCAAGGGGACGCAAGCACAAAGACTGGTAGAAAAACACGGCATACCACAGCTCTCGACGGGTGACATGCTGCGTGCAGCAGTCCAGGCAGGAACCGAGGTCGGCAAGCGCGCCAAGGCGGTGATGGATGCCGGCGAGCTGGTGTCGGACGCCATCGTCAACGCGATCGTCGCCGAGCGCATCGACCAGGCCGATTGCGCCAACGGTTTCATCCTCGATGGCTATCCGCGCACACTGGTGCAGGCCGACGCTGTCGAGGCCATGCTCGCCGAGCGCGGCATTGCACTCGACACCGTCATCGAGCTCGTCGTCGACGACAAGGCGCTGGTCGGGCGAATCGTCAAGCGCGCCGAGGATGCCAAGGCCGCCGGCCAGCCGGTGCGCAAGGACGACAACCCCGAGGTGTTCGAAGAGCGCCTGCGCGAATATTACAAAAAGACGGCGCCGCTGACCGGCTATTACTACGCCAAAGGCAAGCTCAAGACCGTCGACGGCATGGCCAGTATCGATGCGGTGACCGCGGAGATCGGCAAGGTGCTCGCGGCTGCGGTGAAGTAGGCCGCGGCAACAATTAAAGATTGCGCTTGACTGGAGCGAGCCGCTGGGGTATGGCGGCCCGTCTTCCTGTCAGGCATGGAGTTTGCTTGCCCCAAAAGGGCAAGGCATCCGTTTTGAACCAGGAAACTCCCGCAAGGGCCGGCCTCCACCGGACGCGGGGCAACTTTGACAGTGCCGGCCTACCTTGTTTATCGGGGTTGTCCGGCCCATATGGAGAAAGAGAAGAATATGGCTCGTATAGCCGGCGTCAACATTCCGACCAACAAGCGCGTCGTCATCGCGCTTCAATACATTCACGGCATCGGCAAGAAGTTTGCCCAGGAGATCGTCGACAAGGTCGGCATCCCGGCGGACCGTCGCGTCAACCAGTTGACCGACGCCGAAGTGCTGCAGATCCGCGAGACGATCGACCGCGACTACCAGGTCGAAGGCGATCTGCGCCGCGAAGTCTCGATGAACATCAAGCGGCTGATGGACCTCGGCTGCTACCGCGGCCTGCGTCACCGCCGCTCGCTGCCGGTTCGCGGCCAGCGCACGCATACCAATGCGCGCACCCGCAAAGGCCCGGCCAAGGCGATCGCCGGCAAGAAGAAGTAAATTGGAGTGAGTAGCCGGTAGTGAGTAGTGAGTAGCAGCGTCAACGGCTGCATCTCTTCACTACTCACTAATTTGCTATTCACTTTCCTAGGTGGAGCCGCTGGCATTACGGCGGTGTAGAGATCAACTGAAAGGACTATTATGGCCAAGGAAGCCGCTCGTGTTCGCCGTCGCGAACGCAAGAACATCTCGTCGGGCGTTGCCCACGTCAATTCGACCTTCAACAACACCATGATCACCATTACCGACGCGCAGGGCAATTCGATTGCCTGGTCGTCGGCCGGTGCCCAGGGCTTCAAGGGTTCGCGCAAGTCGACCCCGTTCGCCGCCCAGATGGCTGCCGAAGACGTCGCCAAGAAGGCGCAGGAACACGGCATGCGCATGCTCGAGGTCGAGGTCTGCGGACCCGGCTCCGGCCGCGAATCGGCGCTGCGCGCCCTGCAGGCCGCCGGCTTCACCATCACGTCGATCCGTGACGTGACGCCGATCCCGCACAATGGCTGCCGCCCGCGCAAGAAGCGTCGCGTCTAACAATTACTGAACGCCGCGCGAACGCCCCTCAGGGCGGTCCTCCACGGTATTTCCAGGCTGCCCGCCACGATTGGATGGTGGCGGGTCCAAGGAAGGAAGACACCATGATCCAGAAAAACTGGCAGGAACTGATCAAGCCGAACAAGATCGAGTTCTCGTCGAAGAAGAAGACGCTGACCACGCTGGTCGCCGAACCGCTCGAGCGCGGTTTTGGCCTGACGCTGGGCAACGCGCTGCGGCGCGTGCTTTTGTCTTCGCTGCGCGGCGCGGCTGTGACCGCCGTGCAGATCGACGGCGTGCTGCATGAATTCTCGTCCATCGCCGGCGTGCGCGAGGACGTGACCGACATCGTCTTGAACATCAAGGAAATCGCCATCCGCATGGAAGGCGATGGTCCCAAGCGCATGGTCGTGCGCAAGCAGGGCCCGGGCGCCGTGCTCGCCGGCGACATCCAGACGGTTGGCGACGTCGAGATCCTCAACCCCGACCACGTGATCTGCACGCTGGACGAAGGGGCGGAGATTCGCATGGAGTTCACCGTCGACACCGGCAAGGGCTACGTGCCGGCCGAGCGTAATCGCGCCGAGGACGCGCCGATCGGCCTGATCCCGGTCGACAGCCTGTACTCGCCGGTCAAGAAGGTCTCCTACAAGGTCGAGAACACCCGCGAGGGCCAAGTTCTCGACTATGACAAGCTGACCATGACGATCGAAACCAACGGCTCGATTTCGGGCGAGGACGCGGTGGCTTTCGCCGCTCGCATCCTGCAGGACCAGCTCGCCCTGTTCGTCAACTTCGACGAGCCGCAGAAGGAAGTCGCCGCCGAAGCCGTCACCGAGCTCGCCTTCAACCCGGCGCTGCTCAAGAAGGTCGACGAGCTCGAGCTTTCGGTGCGTTCGGCCAACTGCCTGAAGAACGACAACATCGTCTATATCGGCGACCTGATCCAGAAGACCGAAGCCGAGATGCTGCGCACCCCGAACTTCGGCCGCAAGTCGCTGAACGAGATCAAGGAAGTCTTGGCGGCAATGGGCCTGCACCTCGGCATGGAAGTGCCGGACTGGCCGCCGGAAAACATCGAAGACCTCGCAAAACGTTACGAAGACCAATATTGAGCATGAATTCCAAGGATCGGGCGGCGTGAGCCACTCGATCCGACGGTCATGCGGAAAACCATCAGAGGCTATGGCCTCTTGAACAACTGAAGAAGGAAAAGAGCCATGCGCCACGGTTTTAAAGGCCGTCGCTTCGCCCGCAGCGTAAGCCACCGCAAGTCGATGTTCGCCAACCTCGCCGTGTCTCTGATCGAGCACGAGCAGATCGTCACCACCCTGCCGAAGGCGAAGGACCTGCGTCCGATCGTCGAGAAGCTGGTGACGCTCGGCAAGCGCGGCGACCTGCACGCCCGCCGCCAGGTGATCGCGCAGATCGGCAATGAAGGCGTCGTCAAGCGTCTGTTCGAAACCATCGCTCCGCGCTACGCCACCCGCAACGGCGGCTATTTGCGCATCATGAAGGCGGGCTTCCGCAAGGGCGACAACGCCGCCATGGCGGTCATCGAGTTCGTCGATCGCGACACTTCGGCCAAGGGCGCCGCCGACCGCGCTCGCGTCGAAGCTGAAGGCGCCAACGAGGAAGCCGCGGCCGCCTGAGGCCAGCGTTTTCTTCAATGAGTTCAAGGGGCCTTCGGGCCCCTTTTGCATTTTTGAAGCGCGAGCAGGTGAGGGCGAATTTTCGACCTGGCGCTTACTCTTTTGCGCGACAAGTGCCGCATTTGCGTGCATTAGCCTTTCATTCTGCACAATCGTCGGGACAATGGCGCCCGTTCAGGAGGGATTCGGAAATGCACCTCAAACGGCTGTTTCTTGTTGCCATTTGCGCGCTCGCCGCCTTCGCCGCGGCGCCGGCCGTGCGGCAGGCACTGGCAGAGGATGCCGCCAAGCCGGCCGATCCCGGTCTCTCCGATGTGCTGACCGACCTGCTGCATGGCGTCGAAGGCGAGAACGGCACGTCCGGTCCCGACAAGCGCGTGCCGTTCGGCCGCGAAGAGGTGCAGTTGTCCTTCGCGCCGCTGGTCAAGCAGACCGCGCCGGCGGTGGTCAACGTCTATGCCTCGCAGACCGCCAAGGTGGTCTCGCCTTTCGAGGGCGATCCGTTCTTCGAGGAGTTCTTCGGCCGCGCCCAGCCGCGCGCGCAGTCCTCGCTGGGCTCCGGCGTGCTGGTCGATCCGAGCGGCGTCATCGTCACCAACTACCATGTCATCAAGGATGCCGACGAAGTGAAGGTGGCGACCGCCGACGGCCGCGAGTTCACCTCCAAGGTCATGCTCAAGGACGAAACGCTCGATCTCGCCGTGCTCAAGATTTCCGCCGACAAGCCGTTCCCGGTGATCGCCATCGGCGATTCCGACGCGCTCGAGGTCGGCGATCTGGTGCTAGCCATCGGCAACCCGTTCGGCGTCGGCCAGACCACCACCAGCGGCATCGTTTCCGCACTTGCCCGCAGCCATATCGGCGTCTCGGATTCCGGCTATTTCATCCAGACCGATGCCGCCATCAACCCCGGCAATTCCGGCGGCGCGCTGATCAACATGGGCGGCCAGCTGGTCGGCATCAACACCGCCATCTACAGCCGCAGCGGTGGCTCGATCGGCATCGGCTTCGCCATCCCGTCGAACATGGTGCGCGCCTTCGCCGACGCCGCCAAGGCGGGGCTCGACTTCTTCGAGCGTCCCTATATCGGCGCCGAGTTCGAAGCGGTGACGCCGCAGATCGCCGAATCGCTCGGCATGGAGAAGCCGACCGGCGCGCTGGTCTCTTCGGTCGAGGGCGCCGGCCCGGCCGGCAAGGCCGGTCTGAAGCCAGGCGATGTCGTCCTGTCGCTTAACAACACGCCGGTCGAGAGCATCGAGGCGCTCGACTACCGCATGGCGACGCTGTCGATCGGCACCAAGGCAACCTTCGCTATCCTGACCAAGGGCCAGCAGGCGACGCTGGAGATCCCGCTGGAGCGCGCGCCGGAAGGCGCCAGGGCGGTCGAGGTGACGCTGCATGGCCGCAGCCCGTTCTCCGGCGCCAAGGTGACGGAACTATCGCCGCGCCTTGCCCAGCGGCTTGGCCTGCGCACCGACCTCAAGGGTGTCACCGTGGTCGATGTCAACCGCGATTCACCGGCCGCCGATTTCGGCTTCCAGCCGGGCGATATCGTGCGCGAGGTGAACGGCACCACCATCGACACCGCCGCAACGTTGGCGCAGGCCGCCCAGCAGGACACGCGCTGGTGGCGCTTTACCGTCGAGCGTGGCGGGCAGATACTGCGCCAGGTGTTGCGCTACTGAGGCGATCTTCCCATTTTAGAGCATGATCCCCGGAACCGGTTTTCCGATAGGATCATGCTCCAGAAAGAGCAGGCTCGTGCTCCAACCAAAAGACTTGCATGGCTGATCTCTTCAGCGTTGATGAACCCGAAAAAGCGGCGCCTGGCCGGCCGCTTGCCGACCGGCTGCGCCCGAAGAACCTCGGCGAGGTCGTTGGCCAGGAGCATCTGACCGGCCCTGACGGCGCACTGACCAGACTGATCGATTCCGGTTCGCTTGGATCGATGATCTTCTGGGGGCCGCCCGGCACCGGCAAGACGACCGTGGCGCGGCTGCTCGCCGGCGAGACCGATCTTGCCTTCGAGCAGATATCGGCGGTGTTTTCCGGCGTGGCCGACCTCAAGAAGGTGTTCGAGACGGCAAAGCTGCGTCGCGCCAACGGCCGCCAGACGCTGCTCTTCGTCGATGAGATCCACCGCTTCAACCGCGCGCAGCAGGACGGCTTTCTTCCCGTGATGGAAGACGGCACCGTCGTGCTGGTCGGCGCCACGACGGAAAACCCGTCCTTCGAGCTCAACGCCGCGCTTTTGTCGCGCGCGCGCGTGCTGGTGTTCCGTTCGCTTGGCGAGGAGAGCATCGCCAAGCTGCTGGCGCGAGCGGAGGAAACCGAGGGCAGGGCGCTGCCGCTCGACGACGAGGCGCGCGCGATGCTGATCCGCATGGCGGACGGCGACGGCCGCGCCTCACTGACTTTGGCCGAGGAGGTCTGGCGCGCCGCCAAGAAAGGCGAAGTGTTCACTCCCGAAGGCCTGCAGCGCGTCATCCAGCGCCGCGCGCCGATCTACGACAAGGGTCAGGACGGCCATTACAATCTGATCTCGGCGCTGCACAAGTCGGTGCGCGGCTCCGATCCGGATGCAGCGCTCTACTATCTCGCCCGCATGTTCGACGCCGGCGAGGATCCGCTCTATCTCGGCCGCCGGCTGGTGCGCATGGCGGTGGAAGATATCGGCCTTGCCGATCCGCAGGCGCTGGTCGTCGCCAACGCCGCCAAGGATGCCTATGACTATCTCGGCTCTCCTGAGGGTGAGCTCGCCTTTGCCCAGGCCGCCGTTTATCTCGCCACCGCGCCGAAATCGAACGCTGTCTATAATGCCTTCAAGGCCGCGACGGCCGCCGCCAAGGAATTCGGCTCGCTGCTGCCGCCGAAACACATCCTCAACGCGCCGACCAAGCTGATGAAAGAGGAAGATTACGGCGCCGGCTATCGCTACGATCATGACGAACCGGACGCGTTTTCCGGCCAGGATTATTTCCCTGAAAAGATGGGACGGCGGACATTCTACGATCCGCCCGAACGCGGCTTCGAACGCGATATCCGCAAGCGGCTGGAATACTGGGCAAAGCTGCGCAGCGAACGGAACGGCTGAATTGCGCGGCCAGGCGGTCGGTGCGCTTCGAAGCGAGATTTCGCCCTGGGGCATCCCTACATCGATCGCGCTGCATGCATTGCTTGCCGTGGCATTGGCATTGATGCCGCTGCCCAAGCGGCCGAAAGGGCTGGAAGAGGAGAGGGTGTCGGTGACTTGAAGCGCGTCGTTTGAATCCATCCCGCCGCGATGCGCTTTAAGTGGAGTTTTTTACTCCAAATATTTATGCCTGCTGGCGGCTCGGACCCATGCCTTAGCATTGTGCCGGGAAACAAAAAATCCTATCAAGGCGCACGGCCCGCGGGGGTCGCCGTGATTTTGGCTCATGGAATAGGACCGCGCACCCGCGCGTAACAAGAATGACAAAGCAAACCGTCAAGACCCTTCGCAAGGCTGCGATTGCAGTGGTGGTTCTCGCGCTCGCCTTCTACTTCATCCCGATCATAACGGCGATCTTCGTCGTCTGCGGCCTGATCGACGTCATGCGCAACGACCAGAAGGACCGCAACCTTTTCGAACGCTATTTCCTCGGCAACGGCCTGTTCACCTGGCTGCTATCGCCGTTCAACCTGATCGTCGATCTGATCTGCTACCGGAACCCCGGCGTGTGGAAGCCCGAGCAGTTCCCGGAAGACTATCAGCGCGAGATCAACGAGATTCTCGGCGTCTTCAAGGCGCGCAAGGATGAGATCATCGCCGACATCGATGCCAATTTCGGCGCCGGCCGGCGCGGCATGTATGTCTACCAGTGGTACGGCAAGCACAAGATCGACAACGTCCCGGAATTCAACAAGGATTACAAATACATCAAGACGATTGCCGTCTCGGTTTTCAGCAAGCGCGAATCGACTTCCTGGCATTTCGGCCCGCTGCGGCTCAGCCTGCGCATTCTCTACAATTTGATCCCGGTGCAGGCGGAGATCTTCGTCCAGTGCGGCAGCAAAAAGAACTACTGGTTCGACAATCCGCTGTTCATCTTCGACGACACGCTGTTCCACCGCTCGGTCAACGAGTATGACGGCCGCCGCTACTGTGTCTTCGTCGACATCATCCGGCCGTCTCCGTTCCCTGGGCTGATCGCCGGCCTTCTGGCCATCGTCTCGGTCAGCGTCGAGCGCATCAATTCGGTCTTTTACAAGAACTGGAAGATGATCGGCTCGTCCAAGCCGAAGGCGGCTGCCAACTGATCCTGGCAATTGCTGCTTGTTCTCCGGTTCGGCCGTTGTCCGGCCGAACCGTCGAAACGGTCTCTAGCACCATTATCCTATGGCGCCGCAAGGCTCGACGATCTGCGCCGTGCCGCCGCCGGCGGACAACTAACCGCATTAAAGCCGCGACGATTGGGGCAATCGTCGCGCTAAGTTGGGTCTTTGGCTCGCAACCTAGCTGTCTTAGTGCTATGGCGCCGCTTCAAATGGAAAAGCGAAGTCATGGCAGGCGTTGAACAGATCACGGTGGAGGCCGGCGAAGCGGGCATGCGGCTCGATCGCTGGTTCAAGACCCACTTCCCCGGCCTAGGCTTCGGCCACCTGCAGAAGCTGCTGCGCTCCGGCCAGATCCGTGTCGATGGCGGCCGCGTCAAGGCCGACAGCCGCGTCGAGCCTGGCCAGGTTGTCCGCATCCCGCCACTCGAGGTGGACAAGAAGGGCGAGAGCGCGCTGACCGGCCACTCGATCCGCAACCAGGGCGATGCCGATGTCCTGGCGAAGATGCTGATCCATGAGGACCCGAAGGTCTTCGTCTTCAACAAGCCGGCGGGCCTCGCCGTGCAGGGCGGCTCAGGCGTCACCCGCAATGTCGACGACATGCTGGAGGCCTGGCGCAACCAGAAGGGCGAGAAGCCACGCCTGGTGCACCGGCTCGACCGCGATACGTCCGGCGTGCTGGTGGTTGCCCGCACCAGGCTTGCGGCGATGAAGCTTTCGGAAGCGTTCCGGGCACGCGAGACGAAGAAGACCTATTGGGCGCTGGTCAAGGGCGTGCCGCCGAAGCGCGAGGACAAGATCTCGACCTGGCTGATCAAGGAGCCGACCGAGGACGGCGATCGTGTGCGCGTGGCGGCACACGGTGAAAAAGGCGCCGACCATGCCGTGTCCTTCTACCGCATCATCGAGCAGGCGGCGCAGACTATGACCTGGCTGGAGATGGAGCCCTATACCGGCCGCACGCACCAGCTTCGCGTTCATGCCGCCTATATCGGCTGCCCGATCATCGGCGACCCGAAATATTTCGAGGCCGATACCAACTGGGATTTCCCGGGCGGCATCCAGAACCGCCTGCATCTGCATGCGCGCCGCATCGTCATTCCGCATCCCGACAAAGGCGTCATCGACGTCACCGCGCCGATGCCGCCGCATATGCGCCAGAGCTGGAACCTGATCGGCTTCGACGACGCCAGCGCGGAGGACTGATAGTGGCCGTCGTGCCCGCATTGGATCGCCGCGACGCTGTCGATATGGCGGCGGTCCTCATCATGGTCGGGCTGACCTTCTCCTGGGGGCTGAACTACGTCGCCGCCAAGATCTCCTATGCCGGCTACGATCCTGTCTTCGTCTCGATCGCGCGTTCGATCATCGGCGGGCTCTGTGTGTTCGCCTGGTGCCGTCTGCGCGGCATCAGGCTGTTCGAAGCCGACGGCACGCTGATCGCGGGGATCATGGTCGGCGTGCTCTTCGGTGTCGAGTTCCTGTGCCTTTATGTCGGGCTGGAATACACCACCGTTGCCCGCAACACGCTCTTGGTCAACACCATGCCGTTCTGGGTGCTGATCGGCGGCCATTTCCTGCTTGGCGAACGCATCAATACGCGCAAGCTCGCCGGGCTCATCCTCGCCTTCTGCGGTCTTGCGGCGGTCTTTTCCGACGGCATCGTCGCCGGCACCGACGCGACGCTGACCGGCGACCTGCTCAGCCTCGGCTCCGGCGTCCTGTGGGCATCCACCAGTATCGTCATCAAACGCTCGAAGCTGGTCCAAACCAGCGCTGAGAAACTTCTGCTCTACCAACTGGCCGGCGCTGCAATTGTCGGCCTCCTGGTGCTGCCGTTCGCCGGTCCGCCGATCCGCAACGTCAACGCCTTGGCGACATGGGCGCTGCTCTTCCAGTCTTTCTATGTCGTCGCCTTCACCTATGTATTGTGGTTCTGGCTGCTTCGGCGCTATCCGGCGTCCGGCCTGTCGAGCTTCGCCTTCCTGTCGCCGGTGTTCGGCGTGCTGTGCGGCGCGGTCATTTTGGGTGAGCCGCCGACGGTCCGGATTTTTGTGGCGCTGGCGCTGATCGCGGCTGGCCTGATCATCGTCAACCGGCCGGCGCGAAGGCAGCCGGCGCCCTAGTAGTCTACGGAATCGAATCGATATGCGCGATATTCTTGAAGACCTCGAAGCAGGAAAACTGCTGTCCGATCCGGATCCGGTGCGCCGTGCCCAGCTGCAGATGAAGACGCCGCTGCCGAAGCGTTTTTACAAAGATGTCTCGGTGGCGCCGGTCGAAAACGGCCTTGCCGTGCATCTCGACGGCCGTCCGGTGCGCACACCGGGCAAGGCGGTGATGGTGTTGCCGACCGAAAAGGCCGCAAACCTGGTGGCCGATGAGTTTGCCGCGCAGGGTGAGGTCATCGACCCGGTGACGATGCCGGTCATGCGCCTCGTCAACACCGCCGTCGACGGCGTCGCCACCGATCCGCAGGCTGTGCTGGAGGATGTGCTGCGTTTTGCGTCATCCGATCTGCTCTGCTACCGCGCCGACGCTCCGCAAGGCCTGGTCGATCGCCAGAACAAGCACTGGGATCCGGTGCTCGACTGGGCACGCGGCCGCCTTGGCGCGCGTTTCAATCTTGCCGAGGGCGTCATCCATGTCGAGCAGCCACGTGAGACGATTGCCGTGCTCAGCTCGCATCTTGGGCAGCGCGCCGAACCGATGCGGCTGGCCGCCATCCATGTCATGACCTCGCTGACCGGCTCGGCGCTGCTGGCGCTCGCGGTCGATTTCGGCGAGATCGACGGCGAGGAAGCCTGGCTTGCCGCCCATGTCGATGAGGACTGGCAGATCGAGCACTGGGGCCATGACGCCGAAGCGGTCGCCCGCCGCTCGGCACGCAAACGCGACATGATGGCGGCTGTCAGCTTGCTCGAGGCGCTGCAGGGTTAAGCGTACCGCACTGCACCTAATACGAAAGTCATAATCCCATCGTCGCTCTGCCGTTGCCGGCTCCTTTCTGTCATTTTTTCACCCGTGGCTGCGTTTTTTGAGTCCGCATTCGGAGGAAGGCGGACTGTCGCGCGCAGCCATCGAGGACAGACGGGATCCCACGGGAGGACAGTTCAATGGCAATGGCATCGACCGCCGGCGGAACAAGCCGCGGCATGACGCGGGAAGAGAAGAAAGTCATCTTCGCTTCCTCGCTCGGCACCGTATTCGAATGGTACGATTTCTATCTCTACGGCTCGCTGGCGGCCTTTATCGGCTCGACCTTCTTCAGCCCGGCAATCCCGGAAGCCACGCGAAACATCTTCGCGCTGCTTGCCTTTGCCGCCGGCTTTCTTGTCCGCCCGTTTGGCGCGCTGGTCTTCGGCCGCATCGGCGATCTCGTCGGCCGCAAATACACCTTCCTCGTCACCATGACGATCATGGGCCTGTCGACCTTCCTGGTCGGCTTGCTTCCCGGCTACGCAACCCTGGGCATCTTGGCACCCGTGATCCTAATTATCCTGCGAATGCTGCAGGGGCTTGCGCTGGGTGGCGAATATGGTGGTGCCGCGACTTATGTCGCTGAACACGCGCCGGACGATCGCCGTGGCTTCTACACATCGTGGATCCAGACGACGGCCACACTCGGTCTGTTCCTGTCGCTGATCGTCATCCTGATCGTGCAAGGCTCGCTCAGTAAGGAAACCTACGCTGCCTGGGGCTGGCGCATTCCTTTCATCGTCTCCTTCCTGCTGCTCGCCGTTTCGATCTGGATCCGGTTGTCGCTCTCGGAGTCTCCGACCTTCCAGAAGATGAAGGATGAGGGCAAGGGTTCCAAGGCGCCTCTGACCGAAGCCTTCGGCCAGTGGAAGAACGCCAGGATCGCGCTGCTCGCGCTGCTCGGCCTTACCGCCGGTCAGGCCGTCGTCTGGTACAACGGCCAGTTTTACGCGCTGTTCTTCCTGCAGAACGTGCTCAAGGTCGATCCGCAATCGGTCAATATCATGATTGCGATTGCCCTGGCGCTTGGCTCGATCTTCTTCGTCGTGTTCGGCTGGCTGTCCGACAAGATCGGCCGCAAGCCGATCATCATGGCCGGCCTCGCGCTTGCCATCGTCTGCACCTTCCCGCTGTTCAAAGCGCTGACCAAGGCGGCCAACCCGGCTCTTGCCGCCGCCCAGCAGAACACACGCGCCACTGTGACGACCGCGCCGGGCGACTGCAAGTTCCAGTTCAACCCGGTCGGCACCGCCAAGTTCACGACGTCTTGTGATATCGCAACTTCGTTCCTGACCAAGAACTCGGTGCCTTACGACGTCGTTTCTACGGCTGCACCCGGCACGGCGGCCACGGTCAAGATCGGCAACGAAACGGTGCCGTCCTACGACGCCGTCGCGGCCGGCGACCAGGCCAAAGCCAAGGACGCAGCCTTCGTCAAGGCGGTCAACATGTCGCTGCAGGACGGCGGCTATCCGCTGAAGCGCGCGGCGATCAAGATACCTGACCAGAAGCTGGACGCCTTCATCGCGGCCAACCCGGAGCTGAAGCTCGACGCCGCGGCAATCCGCAGCGGCGAGAAGGCGACGGTTCCGATCGATAAGGCAATCAGCGACAAGCTGCTGACCAAGGATGAAGCGGCCGGTGCGCCGGAGGTCACAGTCTACAACATCCCGGGCGGCGGTCCGTTCGCCATGGTCGCCGATCCGGCCCAGGTCAACTGGCCGATGACGATCGGCATCCTGTTCATCCTCGTGATCTTCGTGACCATGGTCTATGGCCCCATCGCCGCGATCCTGGTCGAGATGTTCCCGACCCGCATCCGCTACACCGGCATGTCGCTGCCTTACCACATTGGCAACGGTTGGTTCGGTGGCCTGCTGCCCGCGATCGTGTTCGCGTTCAGCGCCTACAAGGGCGATATTTATTTCGGTCTCTGGTATCCGGTGATCATCGCCGCGATGACGCTGATCATCGGCATGATCTTCGTCAAGGATACGCTTGGCACCGACTTGCACGCCAAGGACTGATCGTCAGGACATCCAATAGAAAACCCGGCGCGAGCAATCGCGCCGGGTTTTCTTGTCGGAAGGGATGAAGCGGATCAGCTCTTACGCTGGTGATTTTCTTCCTCGACGGCCGCTTCGTGGTACCAGCCGTCGAAGTCGGTATGCTCGCCGCGCAACGATGCCAGCTCTGCCGCGAATTTCGCCTTGGCGCCTAAATTTGAGGCAGACTTGCGGGCTGCGAGCGGGAACATCAGGATCTTTGCCGACGGGCGCGGTTGCGTGACTTGCATTGGCTGCCCTCCTTACTTTTCCAGGGGCTATCGATTCAGCTTTCCATCAAGATAGGTTCTGCGATTCCTTTAGGCAATATGCCTACAAAAAGATCATCTTTTGCCTATGATTTGAGCAAAATCGGCGCCTGAACGATCCGCACGCATTGCTGAGATGGCTCAGCAAAATCAACGTCTTGCCATGACCATTTTGCCGCACCCGCCATCAGCCGAGTGGCATACGATTTGCTTTTTAACGATCGGCAGGCCGGCCCAGTCCGGCCATGCGTTGATGCCGCCCACATACGGCGTCCTAGCAACGAGAGGCACTGGAATGACCAAATACAAGCTCGAGTATATCTGGCTAGACGGATATGTCCCGACCCCCAGCCTGCGCGGCAAGACCCAGATCAAGGAGTTTGCCGAGTTCCCGACGCTCGAGCAGCTGCCGCTGTGGGGCTTCGATGGCTCCTCGACGAACCAGGCCGAGGGCCACAGCTCGGACTGCGTGCTGAAGCCCGTCGCCGTCTATCCGGATCCGGCCCGCACCAATGGCGTGCTGGTCATGTGTGAAGTCATGATGCCCGATGGCGTGACGCCGCATGCCTCCAACAAGCGCGCTACCGTCCTCGACGACGAGGGCGCCTGGTTCGGCTTCGAGCAGGAATATTTCTTCTACAAGGACGGCCGTCCGCTGGGCTTCCCCGAAAGCGGCTATCCGGCCCCGCAAGGCCCGTACTACACCGGCGTCGGTTTCAAGAATGTCGGCGATGTCGCCCGCAAGATCGTCGAGGAGCATCTCGACCTCTGCCTGGCCGCCGGCATCAACCATGAAGGCATCAACGCCGAAGTGGCCAAGGGCCAGTGGGAATTCCAGATCTTCGGCAAGGGCTCCAAGAAGGCCGCCGACCAGATGTGGATAGCGCGCTACCTGCTGCTGCGCCTGACCGAGACTTACGGCATCGACATCGAATTCCACTGCAAGCCGCTCGGCGACACCGACTGGAACGGCTCGGGCATGCACTGCAACTTCTCCACCACCTACATGCGCGAAGTCGGCGGCAAAGCCTATTTCGAGGCGCTGATGGCCCAGTTCGACAAGAACCTGATGGACCACATCGCCGTCTATGGCCCGGACAACGACAAGCGCCTGACCGGCAAGCACGAGACCGCGCCGTGGAACAAGTTCAGCTACGGCGTCGCCGACCGTGGCGCCTCGATCCGCGTCCCGCATTCCTTCGTCAAGAATGACTACAAGGGCTATCTGGAAGATCGCCGCCCGAACTCGCAGGGCGACCCCTACCAGATCGCTTCGCAGGTGCTGAAGACGATCTCGGAGGTTTCGACCGACGCGAAGGTTTCGGCCGCAGCCTGATTGGTTTGATGGCGTAGGCCACAAGGCCATTGAAGATAAAAAAGCCCCAGCAGGGAAACGCTGGGGCTTTTTGCGAGTCGATTGCAGGAATGGCTGGCCTGTCAGCCGGCAACCACACCACGCGCTTTCAGCGCTGCCACCACCCTGGCATGCGGCAGGGCAGGTGTGCGATTGCCGTCGCGGCCGATCATCTCGGTATTCGCGATGAGCGCATTGAGCACGGCCTCCTCGGTCGCCTGCACGACGGCGGTGTAGAAATCGTCCATGCGGCCCCAGGGAATGAAGTCCATATGGCTGTAGCTCTCCTCGCTCGGCGCGCCCTTCGGGAAGCGTCCGTTGAGCGCATCGCGGTTGGCGGTCGAGAAGGCTAGGAAGATATCGCCGGAGAAATGCGAGCCGGCCGTGCCGGTGCGCGCCAGGCCGAGCGGCACACGTCGCGCCAGCGCCTTGCATTGTCCGGGCAGCAGCGGTGCGTCGGTGGCGACGATGCCGATGCAGGAGCCGGCGCCGGTCGGGCCGCCGCTGAAATAGGCCTCCATCGGATTGTCATCGGCAAGCTCTGCACCAAGCGGCACGCCGGCGATGCCGAGTTCATTGCGCGAGCCGAAATTGGCCTGCAGGAAAACGCCGACGGTGTAGGACCGGTGGCCGTAGTCGACGATCCGCGACGCACTGCCGGAGCCGCCCTTGAAGGCATAGCAATTCATGCCCGTGCCGCCGCCAACGGAGCCTTCCTCGATCGCGCCGCCGGCGGCGTTGTCGATCGCTTCCATCGCGTGCTCGACGGTGACATGCGAGCCGTTGATGTCGTTGAGATAGCCGTCCCAGGTCTCGGCCACCACCGGCAGCAGCCATTGCTGCGCCACCTCCGGCTTGTTGCGCGCCGCCCAGTCGATGACCCCGCGATGGCAGGTACCGACGGCATGCGTGTTGGTGATCAGGATCGGCATGTTGAGGCTGCCGGCCTCTTCCAGCCATGAAGCGCCGGTCATTTCGCCATTGCCGTTAAACGAATGATAGCCGGCTGCGCAAGCGATGCCGACGCCATCGCGGCCGAGCGGCAGGATAGCGGTGACACCGGTGCGGACAGGGCCATGGCCAAGGCTGAGCTTGCCGTCGCCCTTGATCAGCGTCGCGTAACCAACGAGCACACCATCGACATCGGTGATGGCATTGGCAGGGCCGGGCGTGCCCGGCAGCGGGATGCCGAGGCCGCGGGCGCGCGTCTTGCCGGCCGGCGTGACGGTCGAGACTATGAGTTGGTCCATGCTTCAAAATGCTCCGTTGATGAAAGCCGGCTCAGCGAAGGCTGCAGCCTGTCGCGAGTTCGGCATAGCTGGTGAGAATTGCCAGAGCCGAGGATTGGTCGACGGCGGGCACGACGTTGACGAGATGCAGGCCAAGGCCGTCCTCGAGAACGACCAGGCTGCGGGCTATGACCTCGCTGGCGGCATTCAGCTTGAACGCTCCAGTGGCGGCACCCGCTTCAAGGATGCCGACATAGATCGCCACCTGGCGCTCGAACAGCGTGATGTGCCGCGCGGCGTAACTGGCGTCCGAACGCGAATAGGCGCCGAGCTCGAGCAACAGCCGGCAAAGCTGGTCGTCGGGGTCGGTCGGCAGGCCTGTGTCGATCATCGCCCTCAGCCGCAACCGGGGATCGGCGATCGCCGCGACGGAGGCCGCGCGCTGCGTGCAGAAGCGCTCGACGGCCTTTGTCTGCACGTCGTCCAGAAGCTCCTTGAGGCCCGGATAATAATAGAGCAGGGCGCTCGAGCTCATGCCGGCCTCGTTGGCGACGTCGCGCAAGGTGACGCCGGCAAGGCCGCGCCTGGCAATCATCGATTCGGCTGCCGCGACCAGCGTCAGGCGGCGATCGGTCTGTGTCTTGGGTCTGCCCATTTCGTTTCCTGAATTCAATTCAATTAAAACTGGCCTGCGGTTTTTTGCAAGCCGGCATATCGCATATTTGTTGACGGTATATGTCGACGCAGATAGGTTCCGCAGCGGATAGTAATTTTTATCCAATTAAAAAAAGGGGAGGACAATGTCCACAAACGAAGCCACGACAGCGGCCGTCGATAAGGCCGCGCCAACCGCCAAGGGCCTGGATCGCGCGCTCAACGCATTGGGCACGCTGATGATCGTGCTCTCGGCGGTGACGCCGGCATCATCGGTCTTCATCATCGTGCCCGGCGTCATTGCGCTCGCCGGCACCGGTTCATTCCTGAGTTTCGTGATCGCAGCCGTCATCGGTCTGTTCATGGCCTTCGTCTATGCGGAGCTATCGTCGGCCTACCCGATGGCCGGCGGCGAATACACCATGATCGGCCGCACGCTCGGCCGCTTCTGGGGTTTCGTCACGCTGGTGCTGGTCTTCGTGTCGATCGTGCTCATCGTCGCCGTCATCGCGCTCGGCGTCGGCACCTATCTCGGCGTGCTCATCCCCAATCTCAGCCCGCAATGGGTGGGCGTGGTGACGATCATTCTGGCCGGCGTGGTCGCGGCCATGCGCATCAAGCTCAATGCCTTCGTCACCGGCATCTTCCTCGGCATCGAGATGCTGGCGCTGCTGATCCTGACCGGGCTCGGCTTCACCCATGTCGAGCGGCCGCTCTCCAGCCTGTTCACCGCGCCGCAGCTGCTCGACGCCACCAGCAACGCGCTGGTTCCGGCCTCAGCCGCCATCATCCTGGCCTCCACCGCCGTTTCGCTCTTCGCCTACAACGGTTACGGCGCGGCCGCCTATTTCGGCGAGGAAACGCATGACGCCAGGCGCAGTATCGGCAAGGTGGTGCTGTGGGCGCTGGTGATCACGGTGGCCGCCGAGCTTATCCCGCTGACCGCCGTGCTGCTCGGCGCGCCCGATCTCGTCGGCCTGCTCGCCGCGCCGCAGAAGATCGAATATTTCCTCGAAGCGCGCGGCGGCCATTGGCTGACGGTCGCCATCAGCCTGGCGATCGTGGTCGCCATCTTCAACGCCGTCATCGCCATCATCCTGCAGGCGGCCAGGCTTCTGTTCAGCTCCGGCCGCGACAAGACCTGGTTCGGCCCGATCAACAACGCGGTCGCTTCCGTCCATGGCACTTATGCTTCGCCATGGATCGCCACCATCGTGGTCGTGGTGCTGGCAGCGCTTGCCTGCTTCATTGACCTCAATTTGCTGCTGGTCGTCAGCGGCACGTCGCTGGTGGTGATCTACGCGCTGCTTTGCGTCGCCGTCTTTGCCGGCCGCCGCAACGGCACGACATCGGGCGGGCATTACCGCATGCCGCTGTTCCCGATCCCGGCGATCCTCGCCTTCGTCGCGCTGATCTATGTCGCCTACCAGAACCTGCTCGACGCAGCCTTCGGCCGCCCGAGCTTGATCGCGACATTGGCGATCATGGCCGTTGCCGCGATCTATTTCCTGGTGTTCCTGGCGCGGCGCGCCGACTGGAATTTGCATGGTCCCGACGAGCTTGCGGGATAGGCGTCAGCCCTCCGACGTCCTGTCCATGCGAGAACCCCGGCGAAAGCCGGGGTTCTTTTTGTCATCGATGAGAAGAAG
The DNA here is from genome assembly GCF_041355295.1 of Mesorhizobium sp. RCC_202. Classification (NCBI taxonomy): domain Bacteria; kingdom Pseudomonadati; phylum Pseudomonadota; class Alphaproteobacteria; order Hyphomicrobiales; family Phyllobacteriaceae; genus Mesorhizobium; species Mesorhizobium sp. RCC_202. The sequence continues at coordinate 115,258 of NZ_JBFUPO010000009.1, read as the reverse complement.
TTCGGTCGTCAGACCGAATAATACATGTCGAACTCGACCGGATGCGGGGTCATTTCGTAGCGCATCACCTCGGCCATCTTCAGCTCGATATAGGAATCGATCTGGTCGTCGTCGAAGACGCCGCCGGCCTTGAGGAAGCCGCGGTCCTTGTCGAGGCTCTGCAGCGCTTCGCGCAGCGAGCCGCAGACGGTCGGGATCTTCTTTAGCTCCTTCGGCGGCAGGTCGTAGAGATCCTTGTCCATCGGCTGTCCGGGGTGGATCTTGTTCTTGATGCCGTCGAGACCGGCCATCAGCAGCGCCGCGAAGCCAAGATAGGGGTTCGCGCCCGGATCGGGGAAGCGGACCTCGACGCGCTTCGACTTCGGCGACGAGCCGAACGGAATACGGCACGACGCCGAGCGGTTGCGCGCCGAATAAGCGAGCAGCACCGGTGCTTCATAGCCCGGCACCAGGCGCTTGTAGGAGTTGGTCAGCGGGTTGGTGAAGGCGTTGATCGCCTTGGCGTGCTTGATGACGCCGCCGATGAAGAACAGGCAGTTCTCCGACAGTCCGGCATATTCGTTGCCGGCAAAGGTCGGCTTGCCGTTCTTCCAGATCGACATGTGGACGTGCATGCCCGAGCCATTGTCGCCGAACACCGGCTTCGGCATGAAGGTCGCCGTCTTGCCATAGGCATTGGCGACCTGATGCACGACATATTTGTAGATCAGCATCTTGTCGGCGTTGCGAACCAGCGCGTCGAACTTGATGCCAAGTTCGTGCTGTGCGGCTGCCACCTCGTGGTGATGCTTCTCGACGCGCACGCCCATCTCGGAGAGCACGGTCAGCATTTCGGAACGCATGTCCTGGCAGGAATCGATCGGCGGCACCGGGAAATAGCCGCCTTTGATGCGCGGACGGTGGCCGAGATTGCCGGTCTCGTAGTCGGTGTCGTCGTTGGAAGGCAGTTCGGTCGAGTCGAGCCGGAAACCGGTGTTGTAGGGATCGGCCTTGTACTTGACGTCGTCGAACACGAAGAACTCGGCTTCAGGGCCGACATAGATGGTGTCGCCGATGCCTTCCGCCTTCATGTAAGCCTCGGCCTTCTTGGCCGTGCCGCGCGGATCGCGGTTATAGGCCTCGCCCGAGATCGGATCGAGGATGTCGCACAGGATGACCATGGTCGACTGGGCGAAGAACGGATCCATGTGGACAGTGTCGGTATCCGGCATCAGTACCATGTCGGACTCGTTGATCGCCTTCCAGCCGGCGATCGAGGAGCCGTCGAACATCACGCCGTCGGCGAACATGTCTTCCTCGACCTCGACGACATCCATCGTCACATGCTGCAGCTTGCCCCGCGGATCGGTGAAGCGCAGGTCGACGAACTTCACGTCGTTGTCCTTGATCTGCTTCATTATGTCTTTGGCTGTCGTCATGTCGTTTCTTCCCTGTGTGATGACGTCTGGAATGATTTGAAGCTTGCGGTCAGATGGCGTCGATGCCGGTCTCGCCGGTACGGATGCGCACGACTTCCTCGATGTTGGAGACGAAGATCTTGCCGTCGCCGATACGGCCCGTCTGCGCCGCCTTGCGGATCGCCTCGATGGCGCCTTCGACAGCCTCGTCGCCGAGCACAACTTCGATCTTCACCTTGGGCAGGAAATCGACGACATATTCGGCGCCGCGATAGAGCTCGGTATGGCCCTTCTGCCGGCCAAAGCCCTTGGCTTCGGTGACGGTGATACCTTGCAGTCCGGCCTCTTGAAGCGCTTCCTTCACTTCGTCCAGCTTGAATGGCTTGATGATCGCTTCGATCTTTTTCATGTAAAAAGTGGCCTCCACTGCCAAAAAGTCGGGTTATGAGCCCCGCTTGCGCCTCCATCAAGCACGAAGCGTGCCAATCCAAGGCCTGGAAGGCAGGGCAGGGCGATTCCAACCCCACGCCGCACCCCGACGCAAATTCGCGCCATCCACGGCACTGGATGCGTCACGGACGCCTGAACCTTGCGCATCGCTCCTCCTAAGGTCTGCGCAAAAAATAGGCATGCAGCGCAATTCGCAGGCAGATCTCCTCCCGGACACGTCCATCGTTGCCAGCAATATCGGATGCAACGGTTTGCTTCGAACCTGAAACTGGACAATGCTTGATCGCATGAAGATCGGCAATCCCATGCGTAATGAACTTCTTTCACCGGCCGAAATGGCCGAGGCTGACCGGCTGGCGATCGCGGCCGGACCGCTCGATGGCTATGGACTGATGCAACGCGCCGGCGAGGCGGTCGCTGCGGTAGTGCTGGCGCGCTACCCGGCTGCGACAAAGGTGCATGTGCTGTGCGGCCCCGGCAACAACGGCGGCGACGGCTACGTCGTGGTGCGGCTGCTGGCCGAGGCCGGCGTCGACGTGGCGATTTGGGCCGAGAGCGAGCCGCGGTCAGGCACTGATGCCGCGCTTGCTGCTGCTGAATGCACCCTGAAGCGACGGCCGCTGTCTGCCTTCACGGCGGAGCCCCACTCACTGGTTGTCGATGCTCTTTACGGTGCCGGGTTATCGAAACCGTTGTCAGGCGATGCCCGGAGCGCCGTCGAGATCGCGGCCAAGCTCGACCTGCCGGTTATCGCGGTCGATCTGCCGTCGGGCGTTTCCGGAGAAAGCGGCGATAGTCTTGGCACGGCATTTCGCGCCTCCGTCAGTGTGACATTCGCGCGCAAGAAACCTGGCCATTTGCTTTTGCCGGGTCGCGCGCGATGCGGAGAGATCGTGGTTGCAGATATCGGCATTGGCGACGATATCATCGCTCGCGTCGCGCCGCGCACGTTCGAAAACAAGCCGGCGTTCTGGCTCGGGGACTTTCCGGCTCCGGCAGTTGATACGCACAAATACAAACGCGGCCATGTCGGCGTTTTTTCCGGCGGGCCGTCGGCAACGGGCGCGGCGCGGCTAGCCGCACTTGCCGCCGCAAGAAGCGGGGCAGGGGCGGTGACCGTGCTCTCGCCGGGAAATGCCATGCAGGTCAATGCCGCGCATCTGACCGCGATCATGCTGCGCAAGACGGATGCGATTGAAGACGTACACGACTTTCTCGGCGATCGCCGATCGTCGAGCTTTGTCCTCGGCCCTGGCTTTGGCGTCGGCGACAGGGCGCGCAATTTCGCGCTCGCCGTGCTCGGCCGGACAAGGCAGGAAGGCGGCGTCGAGGGATTGATCCTCGATGCCGACGGCATCACGTCTTTTCGTAATGTCGGCTCGACGCTGTTCGATGCTGCCAGCAAGCCGGATGCTCCCGCGCTGGTCATGACGCCGCATGAAGGCGAGTTCGCCCGGCTGTTCCCCGACATCGCCGGCGATAAGACGCTCTCCAAACTCGCCAAAGCGCGCGCGGCCGCGCAACGCGCCAAGGCCGTCATCGTCTACAAAGGTGCAGACAGCGTGATAGCCTCCCCGGATGGTCGCGCGGCCATCAACAGCAACGGCGCCGCCTGGCTCGCAACCGCCGGATCGGGCGATGTTCTGGCGGGCATTATTGCCGGCCTGCTTGCCCAAGCCATGCCGGCCTTCGATGCCGCCTGCGCCGGTGTGTGGATCCATGCCGAGGCGGGCAGCCGTTTCGGGCCGGGACTGATCGCCGAGGATCTGCCGTTGGCAATGGTGCCGGTGCTGCGCGAATTGATCATAGGCCCGGGCTTCGGCGCGGCTCAGGACGAATAGCCTCCGGCGCCGCGCGCGCGGTTCGCGGTCCGCAACGTGTCTTCAAGCGCCTCGAGCACTTGGTCGGCACTGATGCCTAGTGTGCTCGCAATCCGGCTCGGCGTTGAAATCGGCGGCTCGACGAACCGGACGCCGCGGTTCACCGGGCAGCCCTCGAAGGCATGATTGGCCCTGAAGATAAGCAGGGTCGGAACGTCGAGCGCCGCAGCGGCATGTGCGGGGCCGCCATCCACGCCAAGGAACGCGGTCGAGGCCGCGATCTGGCACATGGCGTCGATGAGCTGCGGCGTCGACGTCAAGTCGACGACCTCCGGCACGGCGGAGCGGATCGTTCGGGCTGCCTCACGCTCGCGCGCCGCGCCGATGATCCAGACCGACCAACCGCGCTTGACGCGGTCCGCCGCGACCGAAATGAAGCGCTCGATCGGCCATGCCCGTCGATCCTCGAAGGCGGAGGCATATAGCGCAAGCACCGGCTTTGTCTGGTCGAGACCGCTGCGGCGGCGCCACTCCTCCAAGCGTTCAGGTGAAAGGACAAGCTTGGGTGCCGGCCAGCCCGCTACGGGCACATCTGCGCTGGCGAGCGTGGCGACAGCACAGACCTCCTCGTAGAGACGCGGATGCCTTTCGCCCAACAGCGGCAACTGCCGCCACCAGTCGGCTGGGAAGCGATTGAGCAGGCCGAACTGAAACTCTCGCGGATAGCCGATGCGTTCGGGTATATGCGCCAGCCAAGGTATAAAAGCTGCCTTCGCTGTGTTGGTCAGCAGATAGGCTGTGCCGTAATTCTCGGCGCGGAGTTCGTGGGCAAGGCGGCGACGGTCGGCCAGGCCGAGCTGGCGCTTCTTCTTGTTCAGCGTCCAGCTTTTGCGGACATGCGGCATAAGATCGGCGAGCGGCGCGGCGATGGAGGAGGTGACGACGTCGATCGGGCGTCCCGGGAATTTTTCGGCGATGATCTGGATCGCCGAGTGCGAGCGGATGAAATCGCCGATCGCCGGGAAGCTGACTACGAGGATCGGGCTCAAGATGGGTCCTGTTCGATTGGAAGGCGTCGCCCTTACAGCGGGATGTTGTCGTGCTTCTTCCAGGGGTTCTGCATGTCCTTGTTGCGCAGCATCCGTAGCGCGCGGGCAACGCGGCGTCTTGTCGAATGCGGCATGATCACCTCGTCGACATAGCCGCGCTCGGCCGCCACGAAGGGCGACAGGAACCGATCCTCGTAAGCTTTTGTATGCGCAGCGATTTTCTCGGGATCACCGATATCCTTGCGGTAGATGATCTCGACAGCGCCGCGGGCACCCATCACGGCGATCTGCGCCGTCGGCCAGGCGTAGTTCATGTCGCCGCGCAGATGCTTCGAGGCCATGACGTCATAGGCGCCGCCATAGGCCTTGCGGGTGATGACGGTGATCTTCGGCACGGTCGCTTCGGCATAGGCAAACAAGAGCTTGGCGCCGTGCTTGATCAGCCCGCCATATTCCTGCGCGGTGCCCGGCAGGAAGCCCGGGACGTCGACGAAGGTGACGATCGGGATAGAAAAACAGTCGCAGAAGCGCACGAAACGCGCCGCCTTGCGGCTGGCGTCGGAATCGAGCACGCCGGCCAGCACCATCGGCTGGTTGGCGACGAAGCCAACCGTGCGGCCCTCGACGCGACCGAAGCCGGTAACGATGTTCTTGGCAAAGTTTTGCTGGATTTCAAAGAAGTCGCCTTCGTCGGCGACCTTCAGGATCAGTTCCTTGATGTCGTAGGGCTTGTTGGCGTTGTCCGGGATCAGACGGTCGAGCGATAAATCATGGTCCGTCACGGACTGGTAGCATTCGATCTCGGGGATTTCGGCCGTGTTCGACGCCGGCAAAAGATCGACCAGCCGCCGCATCTGCAGCAATGCCTCGACGTCATTGTCGTAAGCGCCGTCGGCGATCGAGGATTTGGTTGTGTGCACGGAAGCGCCGCCAAGGCTCTCGGCCGTCACCGTCTCGTTGGTCACCGTCTTCACCACGTCCGGCCCGGTGACGAACATGTAGGATGTATCGCGCACCATGAAGATGAAGTCGGTCATGGCGGGCGAGTAGACGTCGCCGCCCGCGCAAGGCCCCATGATCAGCGAAATCTGCGGAATGACACCGGATGCCAGAACGTTGCGCTGGAAAATCTCGGCATAGCCGCCAAGTGCGGCCACGCCCTCCTGGATGCGCGCGCCGCCGGCGTCGTAAAGGCCGATGATCGGCGCGCGGTTGCGCAATGCCATCTCCTGGACCTTAATTACCTTCTCGGCATGCGCCTCCGACAGCGAACCGCCGAACACGGTAAAATCCTTGGCAAAAATATAGACCGGACGGCCGTTGACCGTGCCCCAGCCGGTGACGACGCCATCGCCGGCGATCTTGGTCTTCTCCATGCCGAAATCGGTCGAGCGGTGCTCGACATACATGTCGAACTCCTCGAACGAGCCCTCGTCGAGGAAGACGTCGATGCGCTCGCGGGCCGTGAGCTTGCCCTTCTTGTGCTGCGCCTCGATGCGGTCCTTGCCGCCGCCCATGCGGGCGGCTTCGCGGCGGCGCTCGAGTTCCTTCAGCACGTCTTTCATCGCTCGGTCCCTATGCGCGATACTTCTTGGCAGGCATTCGCCAGATATGGCAGAATAAGCCTATGAAGAACAACGTAGAAATATCCGAGGACTTAAACCGTCGGATCGAAATGTTGACCTCGCGCTCGACACTCACCCGCGATCAGATCATCGAGGACGCCCTGTCCCATGGCCGTTCGCTGGCGTGGCAGGAAAAGTGGATCGCCGGCGTCCAAGCGGGAATCGAGGCTGCCGACCGTGGCGACTTTGCCAACGAAGAAGAGATAGCGACGGTTCTCAACAAATACAGTCAGGCATGAGCCTCTGTGCGAATTGTCTGGACCCGACACTATCTGATCGAGCTTGCATCAATCGGCGACTACATCGGCCGACATAACCCACGAGCGGCTGCCCGGGTCGTCAACGAGATTCATTCAAAGACCGCCCGACTGCTCTCCGCCAACCCGTTCATCGGCCGAGTAGGCGAGATCAGAGGTACGCGTGAATTGGTGATTCCTGGCACGCCGTATATCGTCGCGTATCGAGTGAAGGAAACTCAGATAGAAATTCTGTTTGTTCAACACGGCGCCAGGAAATGGCCGGATGAAGTTTGAATTGATATTGCCGACTGCTCTCTAGTCGATTTTGCTGCACTGCAACATGATACCCCTTGCATTCCGGGGCGAACTCAGCCATATGCAGCCCATAGGCGCTTGGGCCGGGAGATTCCGGCCTTCTCGACAAATGAGACTGGTTGCGTCTGTTTTCCCTCTTTCCGGTATATCGGCCCCTCTTTCCGGTACATCACAAAGTGGCGAAAAGCCCCGTGGCATGATGCTCGCGGGCACGACAGCGCAGCCGAGTGGACGTTATCGTCCGCCCGCCTTGTCGTTTCATATGATTTTTTCGACGGCAGGTTGCGCCCTGCCGGCTTCGATGTTTGCGGCCACGGGCCGCGTGAAAGAAGACTATTTTGACCAACGAAAACACATTGCCCGGCAAGGACACAGCGGAACTCTCCGGTTTCGCAGCGCTGGGAATTACGGGTGCGCTGCTCAAGGCCACCCACAACGCCGGCTTCTCCGAGCCGAAGCCGATCCAGATGCAGGCGATTCCGCCGCAAATTGAAGGTCGCGACATTTTTGGCATCGCCCAGACCGGTTCCGGCAAGACGGCCGCCTTTGCGCTGCCGATCCTGTCGAAGATCATCGCGCTCGGCACCAAGCGTCGTGCCAAGACCACGCGCGCGCTGATCCTGGCGCCGACGCGCGAGCTCGCGGTGCAGATCGAGGACACCATCAAGATCCTCGCCAAGGGCGCGCATGTCTCGACCGCACTGGTGCTGGGCGGCGTCTCGCGCTTCAGCCAGGTGAAGAAGGTTGCGCCCGGCGTCGACATCCTCATCGCCACGCCCGGACGTCTGACCGACCTGGTGCGCGAGGGCGACCTCATCCTCTCCGACACCAAATGGCTGGTGCTGGACGAGGGCGACCGCATGCTCGACATGGGTTTCATCAACGATGTCAAGCGCATCGCCAAGGCGACCGCGCCTGACCGCCAGACGGCGCTGTTTTCAGCCACCATGCCGGACGAGATCGCCGAGCTGGCTAAGGGCCTTTTGAAGAACCCCGTCCGCATCGAAGTCTCGCCGCAAAGCACGGCAGCGGTAGAAATCTCCCAGGGTGTCGTCTTCGCCCGCACCAAGCAGAAGCGCCAGGTGCTGTCCAAGATGCTGGCCGACGGGGCCATGAAGTCCGTCATCATCTTTTCGCGCACCAAGCATGGCGCCGACCGGGTGACCAAGGACCTCGAGCGCGATGGCTTCAAGGCCGCCGTCATTCACGGCAACAAGTCGCAGAACGCGCGCCAGAAGGCGCTCAACGATTTCCGCGAGGGCTCGGTGCGCATCCTGGTCGCGACCGATATCGCGGCGCGCGGCATCGATGTCCCCGGCATCAGCCATGTCGTGAATTTCGACCTGCCGGACGAGGCGGAAAGCTACGTCCACCGCATCGGCCGTACCGGCCGCAACGGCATGGACGGCATCGCCATCACCCTTTGCGATCCGTCGGAAAACGCCAAGCTGCGCCAGGTGGAACGCATCATCCGCACCAAGCTGCCGATCGTTGCCGATCATCTCGGCAGCCCGGATCCGCAGCGTAATCCGGCTGAGAAGAACGAGCGTCATTTCGAGCCGACCGATCGCGAGCATCATGGCGGCCGCCGGGACGGGCGGCGCCCTGCCAATGGCGCCGGCAAGCAGCGGTTTGGCGGCAAGCCCGCCGGCGAGCGTCAGTTCGCTGCAAAGCCGCAAGGCGAACGCCCGGCTGGCGCCCAGCCGAATGGCGAGCGCAAGCCGGACGGGTTCAAGCGCTTCAAGGGCAACAACAAGCGCCGCTTCGGCGGCAAGCGCCCGGCGAATCGGGCAGCCTAAATCCCAGCAGGCCAGAGACTATAAAGAACGGCCGGAGCAATGCTCCGGCCGTTTTCATTTCATTGGCCTGATTGCTGCTGCATCAATGCCTTCACCCAGACCACGATACGCTCGGTGAGGAAGGCCGTTGTCTGCGGCGACAGCGCATCGCCGGCGATGACGTGGTTGTCGGGATCGCCGGTGTCGTCTATCGGCACCAATTCGTGCGGACCGCCCCAACGTCCAGCGATCTCACGCGTGCGGTCGGGCCGCACGACCTTGTCGGAATCCGAAAAGATGAACAGGGTAGGGATCGTCGCCTTTTCGACCGGCGCCTCATAGGCAAGATTGGTGAGCGCCGCCATCGGCAGCAGCGCGGCCATCGGATATTTGGTGGTCCATAATTTCGCATGCAGCGCATTGTGCGGTGTGAAACTGCGCTCCTTGCCGCCGACAAGCTCGGCGATCTGCTTGCCCCATGGCATGGTCAGGACCTCGGCGCCGGAGGCCTTTACGCCGAAATTCGGCGAGATGAACGCGATTGCCGCGACGCCATCGGAAGCGCCGGCTTGTGTTGCGGCCCAGGCCGCAAGCGAGCCGCCGGTCGAGGTGGAAATGACGATCACCTTGTCGCCGATCGCCCTGCCGATGGCCAACGCCTCCTCATAGTCGTTGATCCAGGCATTGACGCTGCCTTCGGCCATGGCGGCGCCATCCCGGCCGTGCCCGGTCAGGCGGGTGTAGTAGAGGTTGGCGTCCAATTCATCCGCGACATCGTCAGGCAAAGGACGGACTTCGCCCTTCGAGGCGGAAAAGCCATGAACGTAAACGATGGCCAAAGGCGTCTTGGCATGGACCATCGGGTTCGCCCAGATGATCTCCTTGTCCAACCCGTCGCGGACATTGGGCACCGCCGCTTCTTCACGCGCCAGATAGGCTTGCGGATCGTCGCCGATCACCGAAGGACTGAAGCGGATGGTGGTGTCGACAGGCACGCGCGGGCCAAGGAAGAAGCCTGCGACCAGAATAAGGGCAAGGCCAAGCACCGCAAGCACGATCCGTCGCCCCATCGCAGACTCCAAGCAATGATTCTCAACCTATGGCCGCCCCAGCCGGCAGGCAATCGCGGTTTCGCCGGTTATCTCGTCTGATCCGGGGATGAGTCTTGTTTCTGCGCCGGCTTGCGATCGAAAAACAACGGCCGCCCCCACCAGCTGGTGGTCAGGCCGATGACGAAGCGGCCAATCGGCCGCGGCAACAGGGCAAGCAGCTTCAAGGGCCAGCTTATGTGGTAGGGGAAGGTGACTTCGAAGCCGCCTTTTCTGATGCCGCGCGCCATGCGCCGCGAGGCGCGGTGCACAGGCATCAGCCCCGGCATCGGCAGCTGATTCTTTTCCGTCAGCGGCGTGTCGACGAAGCCCGGGTTCACAACCTGAATGCGGATATTCATCTTGTCGAAATCGTATTTGAGCGACTCGGCCAGGATGTTGATCGCCGCCTTGGTGCCACCATAGGCGGCCGTGGTCGGCCAGCCGGAATAGGCGGTGACCGATCCGACCAGTACGACATGGCCACGGCCGCGCACCCGCATGCGCTCCGCAACGGGCACCACACCGTTGACGATGCCGAAATAGTTGACGGCAAAGGAGCGGTGGAAATCGCGCACGACCAGTTTTTCGCCGGGAGTGGAAATATAGTTGCCGGCGTTGAACACGGCGAGCACGATCGGCCCCATATCCTGTTCGATCGCGGCGACCGTCTGCGCCATGCCGTGCTCGTCGGTGACGTCGCAAGGAAACGATTTTATGTGGCCGGGCATCTGGGCGGTCTCGACCAGCAGCGTGTCGACAGGGTCGCCCGGCAGCGCAGTGACCGCAACAGCGTAGCCTTGATTGGCGAAATCCTTGGCCAGCGCGCGACCAAGGCCGGTATTGGCGCCCGTGATCCAGGCGACACCGTCCTTCGGATTGGCCCGGTAAAGTGTCATGCGAAGTCCCGCGAATAGTCTGGCTTGCTCTAGCGGTGCAGGAATCGAATGAAAAGAGCGCTTTTGCGCCGCCCGCTGAAATGATTGCTCGCTTTGCAGCATCCACAATGCGACTGGACCAGGCAAATTCTTACCTTGAAACCGCGGCGTCCGGTTTCTAGGGTCGCGGCACACCTACACAAGGAACCCTTGATGCCCCGCTCTGTGATCGAAGCCATCGGCAACACGCCTCTGATCAGACTCCACAAGGCTTCGGAAGCGACAGGCTGTGAGATACTCGGCAAGGCCGAGTTCATGAATCCTGGGCAATCGGTCAAGGATCGCGCCGGCCTGTTCATCATTCGCGACGCTGAACAGCGCGGGCTTTTGCAGCCAGGCGGCTTCATTGTCGAGGGAACGGCCGGCAACACCGGCATCGGCCTGACATTGGTCGCCAAGGCGCTCGGCTACCGTACCGTGATCGTCATTCCTGACACGCAGAGCCAGGAAAAGAAGGACGTGATCAAGATCCTGGGCGCGGAGCTCATCGAGGTGCCGGCTGTGCCCTACAAGAACGCCAATAATTACATAAAACTGTCGGGCCGCCTTGCCGAGCAGCTGGCGCGGTCGGAGCCGAATGGCGCGATATGGGCCAACCAGTTCGACAATGTCGCCAACCGCGACGGCCATATCCGCACGACCGCACAGGAGATCTGGGCCCAGACGAATGGCAAGGTCGACGGTTTCGTCTCGGCCGTAGGTTCGGGCGGCACGCTGGCCGGCGTGGCGATGGGGCTCAAGGCCAAGAGCAAGCAAGTCAAGATCGCGCTCGCCGACCCGCTGGGCGCGGCGCTCTACAGTTTCTACACCAGCGGCGAATTGAAGTCCGATGGCAGCTCGATCACCGAAGGCATCGGGCAAGGCCGCATCACCGCCAATCTCGAAGGCTTCACGCCGGACTTCTCCTACCAGATCCCGGATGAGGAGGCGTTGCCGATCATCTTCGACCTGATCCAGGAAGAGGGGCTGTGCGTCGGCGGCTCGACCGGCATCAACATTGCCGGAGCCATCCGGCTGGCGCGCGAGCTCGGGCCCGGCCATACCATCGTCACCGTGCTTTGCGACTACGGCACGCGCTACCAGTCGAAATTGTTCAATCCCGCTTTCCTGCGCGAAAAGAATCTGCCGGTACCAGGCTGGATGGAAGAGAAGGCCGACATTTCAGTGCCGTTCGAAAAGGTGGCCTGATGGCGCAAAAGACCGAAGCGCTGTTTCGCGACGACGCCTATCTGAAGGCGGCGGATGCAGTGGTTGTCGCCGTCAACGACCGCGGCGGCATGCTGCTGGACCGCACGATCTTTTATGCCACCTCCGGCGGCCAGCCGGGCGACACCGGGCTTTTCGAGCGCGCCGATGGCAGCCGCATCGCGATTGCCACCACCATTACCGGCGAGACCAAGGAAGAGATCATCCATGTCCCGGCGCCGGACCAGGGATTGCCCACGGTTGGCGAAAAACTGAAGCTCGCAATCGATTGGCAACGGCGGCACCTCTTGATGCGCATGCACACCGCCTGCCATCTGCTCACCGTCGTCTGTCCGTTTCCGATCACCGGGGCAGCGGTCGCCGAGGACGACAGCCGCGTCGACTTCGACATTCCCGATACCGGTTTCACCAAGGAAGATGTGACGGCCGCCTTGATGGAACTGGTGCGCGCTGACCATCCCGTCTTCACCCGGCTGATCACCGACGAGGAACTCGCTGCCAATCCAGGCCTGGTCAAGTCCAAGAACGTGCGACCGCCTGTCGGCACCGGCAAGATCCGCCTGGTCTGCATCGGCGAGAATGCCATGATCGACAGCCAGCCTTGTGGCGGCACGCATGTCAAAAGCACCGGCGAGGTCGGCGAGATCCATATCGGCAAGATCGAAAAGAAGGGCCGCGAGAACCGGCGCTTCCGCATCCGCTTCGGGCCGATGCCGGCGAATTAGAGCAATTCCAGGAAAAGTGCGAAACGGTTTTCCGTCCGGAATTGCGCCAAAACAAACAGATAGAGCGCTTCGACGTTTCCGTGAAACGATGAAGGGCTCTAATCGGGCAGGAGAAAAAAATGGCGCAGGACAGTCCTTTCATCGTCGACGCCGACTGGCTTGAGAAGCGGCTGGGCGAGCCTGGCCTCACCATCATCGACGCCTCCTGGTATTTGCCGGCGCAAAAGCGCGACGCGCGCGCCGAGTATGAAGCAGCCCATATCCCCGGCGCCCGCTTCCTCGATCAGGATGCTGTTTCCGATCCCGATTCCAAGCTGCCGCACACTTTGGCGTCGCCGCAGTATTTCGCGCAATATGTCGGCTCGATGGGCGTGTCGGCCGACGACACGATTATCGTCTATGACGGGCCCGGCTTGTTTTCAGCACCCCGCGCCTGGTGGATGTTCCGCGTCATGGGCGTTTTCCAGGTCTATATCCTGAATGGCGGCTTCGAGCGCTGGAAAGCGGAAGGGCGGCCGGTGACGGCGGAACCGACCAAAATAGCGCCCGGCGTCTTCCACGCCGATTTCGACGCGGGCAGGGTGGTTAGCCTCGATGAGATGCGCAAGATCGTCGGCAACGGTGACAGCCAGATCGCCGATGCGCGCTCCGCCGGCCGCTTTGCCGGGACAGATCCCGAGCCGCGTGCCGGCGTGCGTTCCGGCCATATGCCTGGCGCCCGCAATGTCCCGATCACCGCGCTCGGCGAGAATGGCGAATTGCTGTCCAAGGACCGGCTGCGCAAAGTGATCGAGGATGCCGGCATTGACCTATCGAAGCCGGTGGTCACCTCCTGCGGATCGGGCATCACGGCGGCAGCGATCACGCTGGCGCTGGAAACGCTTGGCCACACCGACAACAGGCTTTACGACGGTTCGTGGACGGAATGGGGCGGTCTCAGCGACACGCCGGTGGTGACGGGGAATAAATGATGGAAAACGGCGCGTTGAAGGATATCGACGTCACGGTGACATTCCTGGAGATGCATGCGCCGCCGGCTGTCTCCCCATCCATCCCTTACAACCGCCAGATCGCGCTCTTAAAAACGAAAGACGTCCCGCTGCATTTCTACCGCTATCTGATGGATCGCGTCGGGCGCAAATGGCATTGGGTCAATGTGCTGCGCTTGAGCGACGAGGAGCTGGCAGCCGGCCTGCATCGTGAGGACCGCGACATCAGGGTGCTTTACCTCGACGGCGCACCGGCCGGCTTCTTCGATCTCAAGCCGCATTTGCCGGATGAGGTGGAGCTCGCCTATTTCGGCATGATGGAGCATGCGCACGGCCAGGGCATCGGCCGCTGGTTCCTGGGCGCGGCGATTTCGGCCGCCTGGGCGCATGGGCCGAAACGCGTCACCGTGCAGACCTGCACGCTCGATCATCCGGCGGCGCTGCCGCTCTACCAGAAGCTTGGCTTCACGCCCGTTGCGCAGAAGAAGGAAGTCGTGCATCCGATGGCCTTCGCCGAGCGTTCGGCCAGCGTGATGCGGCCCTGATCTTCCCCGGAACGTCCGAGATGAACCTGGCGTTCATCGAGCCTTCAGGCTGACTTTGCCATTCTCCTTTCAACATCAGTGGCCGAAGGAGAAAAAGGACATGCTGACCCGACGTACATTTGCCGTGGCCATGATCGCGGCAATTGCCATGCCGAGCCTGGCATCGGCGCAGGCAACCACGCCTTCGGCCGCGACGATCGAGCGTCAGCTCGACGCTGCTCCCACGAAGAGGCTGCGTCCCAATGAACGCGTCACCATCCGCGAATTCAAGCGCCGGCCGGATCTACGCCGCATGGCGCGCTCGATCGACATCCAGTCGATCAATTTCGAGTTCGGCTCGGCGGCGATTGCGCCCTCGCAATACGGCAAGGTCGAGATCATAGCCGACGCATTGCACCGCATCCTGCGTCGTGACCGCGGCGCCCGCATCCTGATCGAGGGGCATACCGACGCCGTTGGCTCGTTCGCGTCCAATCAGGTCCTTTCCGAGCGCCGCGCCGCTTCCCTGAAGCGGACGCTGGTCGGCGAATTCGGCGTGCCGGCCTATGCGCTCGATACCGTCGGTTATGGCGAGGAATTCCTTCTGGTGCCGACGCAGCAGGAGAACTGGCGCAACCGCCGCGTGACGCTGCGCCGCTATGACGACTTCGTCCGATAACGCCACAGACACCAAAGCCCGGCTTGAAGGAACCGGGCTTTGCGCACCTTAGAGGGTTCAGCGCTTGACGGAAAACGAACCGCTCTAAGTCTCTGTTTTTGCGCAATTCCGGACGGAAAACCGCTACACACTTTTCCTGGAATTGCTCTAAGCGCCAGGCAGGAATCGGGTGGGAGGAGCTGCTCCCAAGGCATAGTTTCCGGTCATCGAAATCGGAGACGTTGCCATGTCGATTCAGTTCACAGCCTTGCCAACCGAAGCCGTTCGCGCCTTGCAGCGGGGAGGGCCCGACGCCTATGGTCGCACGCCTGAGCACAGGATTTCCGACGGCGACGGTGTGCCGTGCCGGCATTGCATGAAGAACGTTGCCGAGGGTGACGCCTATCTCATCGTCGCCTACCGGCCATTTCCCGAACTTCAGCCCTACGCAGAGACCGGTCCGCTCTTCCTGCATGCGCAGGAATGCGAGCGTGCCGCGGAAGGGGATGCGCTGCCGGAGATGCTGGCGAGCAGCGACTACATCGTGCGCGGTTACGGCATGGACGACCGCATCGTCTACGGCAGCGGCGCCGTCACGCCGACAGACGAGATCGCCGCGCGGGCGCAAACGCTGTTTGCGCGTGACGACATCGCCTACATCCACGTCCGTTCGGCGCGAAACAACTGCTACCAGTGCCGCATCGACCGGGCCTGACTCGCCAAAAAAAGAGCCCGCCGATGGTCGGGCGGGCCGTTGGGAAGGTCTGCGACAGAAGCTGTCGGCGAGTGCTGTCCCGGGCCGGCTGAGCCGGCGCCGGCAAGCAGCTCAGGCCGCCAGGTAACAATGAATGTCTATGCGTCTTCCCGACCGGCCGAATGTGAAGCATTTCACATAAGGCAGATAATGCCGGGCGGGATCGGGCATTTCGTCATGACTGTCGTATTCTCGTCGTACTACCGCGCTAGACAGTAATCGTTGATGATCAGTCGACCGCGGATGAACCGGCGGCAGGTCGCAACATCGAGGAAGCGGGGCTTTTGCTCCGCTTTTTTGTTTTTTCTCCGGCGCAAGAAAAAGCCCGCCGGAACGAACCGGCGGGCGCGACAGGAGGAAA
The DNA here is from genome assembly GCF_041355295.1 of Mesorhizobium sp. RCC_202. Lineage (NCBI taxonomy): Bacteria > Pseudomonadati > Pseudomonadota > Alphaproteobacteria > Hyphomicrobiales > Phyllobacteriaceae > Mesorhizobium > Mesorhizobium sp. RCC_202. The sequence goes on along the minus strand of NZ_JBFUPO010000009.1, from coordinate 99,342 downwards.
AGTCTTGGTCGACTGTCAGGCGGCGACCAGCACTGCCTTCGGCTCGACCATTTCGTAGCCGAGCGCCTCGGCGACGGCACGGTTGGTGATCTTGCCCTTGTGGACATTGAGCCCGTTGCGCAAATGGTGGTCGTCGACCAGCGCCTTCAGCCCCTTGTCAGCAAGCTGCAGGCCGTAATGCAACGTCGCGTTGTTGAGCGCATGCGCCGAGGTGACCGGCACGGCGCCCGGCATGTTGGCGACGCAATAGTGGATGACGCCGTCGACCTCATAGGTCGGGTCGGCATGGGTCGTGGCATGCGAGGTTTCGAAGCAGCCGCCCTGGTCGATGGCGACGTCGACCAGCACCGAGCCCTTCTTCATGCCCGACAGCATTTCGCGGGTGACGAGCTTGGGCGCTGCCGCACCTGGGATCAGCACGGCGCCAATGACGACGTCGGCCGAGAAGCATTCCTCTTCCAGCGCCTCGACGGTCGAGTAGCGGGTGTGGACGCGGCCGCCAAAGATGTCGTCGAGCTGGCGCAGGCGCGGGATCGAACGGTCGATGATGGTGACGTCGGCGCCGAGGCCTGCCGCCATCTTGGCCGCATGCAGGCCGACGACGCCGCCGCCGAGCACGGTGACCTTGCCGGGCAGCACGCCTGGCACGCCGCCGAGCAGCACGCCGCGGCCGCCATGGGCCTTCTGCAGCGCGGTAGCGCCGGCCTGGATCGACAGGCGACCGGCGACTTCCGACATCGGCGCGAGCAGCGGCAGGCCGCCGCGATCGTCGGTCACGGTCTCGTAAGCGATGGCTGTGACGCCCGAAGCAAGCAAGCCCTTGGTCTGCTCCGGATCCGGAGCCAGGTGCAGATAGGTGTAGAGGATCTGGCCGTCGCGCAGCTGCACCCATTCATTGGGCTGCGGCTCCTTGACCTTGACGATCATGTCCGACTTGGCGAACACATCGGCCGCGCTCTTGGCGATGGTGGCGCCGGCGGCGCGATAGGCGTTGTCGTCAGCGCCGATGCCGGCGCCAGCGCCGGTCTCGACCAGCACTTCATGGCCATGCGCGACATATTCGCGGACCGAGCCAGGCGTCAGGCCGACGCGGTATTCGTGGTTCTTGATTTCCTTGGGGCAGCCGACGCGCATTTTGTTCTCCTATACGGCCCTTTAAAGGGCACTCTCCCTGTCATTCGACATGCCATCAGCGTCGAAACCGCCATGCGATTTCGGGCGACGTGCAGCAAAGTCAGTCAACCATGAATCGTTGCGTATGTGTTTGCGAATGCACTTGCGGCAAGGCCCGATCTTCGTTAATCGTTGCGCAAATCGTCGCTATATTCGCAGGAATCATGAAGAATGCCGCTCGACAGGATTGATATCGCCATTCTGGAGACTCTGCAAAAGGATGGCCGGATACCCAATGCGGCGCTTGCCGAGAAGGTCGGGCTCTCGCAATCGGCTTGCTCGCGCAGGCTCGACAATCTGGAGAAAGCCGGCACCATCCGCGGCTATCACGCCAGGCTATCCAACGCCGCGCTCGGCCATCAGATGACGGCGATCGTGCATATATCGCTGTCGGGCCAGTTCGAGAAGACGCTGTCGGACTTCGAGGCGGCGATCAAGCGCTGTCCGAATGTGCTATCCTGCCACCTGATGTCGGGCGAATACGACTACATTTTGCGCATCGCGGCCAAGGATCTCGTCGATTATGAGCGCATCCACAAGGAATGGCTGTCGGCAATGCCGCATGTGACGAAGATCAATTCATCCTTCGCCCTGCGCGAGATCGTCGATCGCACGGCCGTCGGCTTGCGGCCGGAGATGGCCTAGGGGCCCGGACTATAGCCAGTCTGCAATTGGCAGGAGATCGTATCCCCATGACGGAAAGAACGACCATGGCCGAGTCATTGCCGGCAACTGCCGTCGTCCGCGTCTCGCGCGCCAGCTACGACCCGAGCCGGTTCTCCGAGGTCGACGCCGCCAGCAAGAAGACCTCGCGGTACATAATCCCGGCCCTCAGGCGACTGCCGGGGCTGCTTCACTTTTATGCCGGCGTCTCGCCGAAGGGCTCGATCGTGCAAGTCAGTGTTTGGGACACCGACGAGCATGCGGCACAATTGGATCACCTGAAGGAGATGGTCGTCGACGGCCGCAGGGACATGGAGGCGGTCGGCGTGACCTTCACCCCGATTTTCAACTACCCGATCGACTGGACCTGGACCGTCTGACCTAGAACCGGCTGAACCAGAAGAGTGCTAGGCAGCCGTAGTCTCCGTCACCACCTCACTCATCGGGATGTCGTGCGGCTGCGGATAGATGGTCGCGATGCGCTGCAATTCGTAACCAACGCCGATGACCAGTGGCTTGAATGGCATGGCGACCAGCGTACGGTCGAAAAAACCGCCGCCATAGCCCAGCCGGTAATTGCCGGGATCGATGCCGACGATCGGTGAAATGACGACGTCCGGCAGCACCGGTTCACCCTCGGCGGGGATCGGAATGTTCCACACGCCTTTTTCCAATCGGTCGCCTGGCTTGTAGGGCCGGAACACCAAAGGCTGGCCTTTCTCGATCACCACGGGCAGGGCGGTGCGACCGCCGCGATCGTTGATTGCCGCCATCCAGCCGCGCAAATCCGGCTCGCCGCGAAACGGCCAGTAGAGGCTGACCATGCGGCCGGCGATATCGCCGATCAGTGCGTCGAGCCCTTCGGCGATGCGTGTCGACATGGTGGCGCGAGCGTCGGCGGAAACGGCAAGGCGGGCCGAGATCAACCTCTCGCGCTCAGCCTTGCGCCAGCGCCGGACATCGGCCCAGTCGGTGAGTGGCGCCCGGTATTCCGGATCGAGTTCATGCATGAAACAGGGTGGCGAGGCGTATTGGGCCGGGTCGTCGTCGCGATTGTCAGCCATACCTGGCTCCCATGATTTCATTTCAGGCTATACCTGCTCCTTGCTGGCGACATGTGCATTCACGACGCCGCGCGACGACTCCGGGGCATCGGTCCCGCTCGACGTTGTTGCAGCGCACAAAAATACCTACATGACTGAGGTAGTTTTTACGTCGCGAGGTGGGATGAAATGAGCGAAACCAGCCATCATATCGTCGTTGTCGGCGCGGGGTTCGGCGGCCTCGAACTGACCCGCGCACTGGACGGTGCGCCGGTGCGCATCACCATGATCGACAAGCGCAACCACCATTTGTTCCAGCCGCTGCTCTATCAGGTGGCGACCACGTCGCTGGCTACCTCCGAGGTCGCCTGGCCGATCCGTCACCTGCTGCGCAAGCGCAAGGACGTGACCACGCTGCTCGGCAACGTCACCGGCGTCGACCGCGCCGGCAAACACGTCCTGCTCGAGGACGGCAGTTCGATAGGCTATGACACGCTGGTGCTCGCCACCGGCGCCCGCCACGCCTATTTCGGCCATGACGAATGGGAACCGTTCGCGCCGGGGCTGAAGACGCTCGAGGATGCCACGACGATCCGCCGCCGCATCCTGCTGGCCTTCGAGCAGGCGGAGCGCGAGACCGATCCCGCCAGGCGCCAGGCGCTGCTGACGCTGGTCATCGTCGGCGGCGGGCCGACCGGCGTCGAGCTTGCCGGCACCATCACCGAACTCGCGCATGACACGCTGCGCGGCGAGTTCCGCAACATCGATACGCGCCAGGCGCGCGTGGTGCTGGTCGAGGCCGGCGACCGCATCCTTTCCAATTTCGCGCCACAGCTGTCCGCCTACGCAAAGGCGTCGCTGGAGCGCCTTGGCGTGACGGTGGAGCTTGGCCGGGCTGTCACGAAGCTCGACGCGGAGGGTGTCGTCTTCGGCGATACGCATCTGCCGGCGCGAACGATCCTGTGGGCCGCCGGTGTTGCCGCTTCGCCGGCGGGAGAGTGGCTAAAGGCACCGGTCGACCGCGCGGGCAGGGTGCTGGTCGAGCCCGATCTCACCGTACCGGGCAGCCCGGAAATCTTCGTCATCGGCGACACCGCTCATGTGTTGCGGCCGGATGGCAAGCCTGTGCCGGGCGTGGCTCCTTCCGCCAAGCAGGAGGGCAAGCATGTTGCCGCGACGATCAAGGCGCGGCTTGCCGGCGACACCGCGGCCCGTCCTTTCCAGTACCGGCATGCCGGCGACCTGGCGACGATCGGCAAGCGGGCGGCCGCGATCGATTTCGGCTGGATCAAGCTCACCGGCTGGCTCGCCTGGTGGCTCTGGGGCATCGCGCACATCTATTTCCTGATCGATTTCCGCAATCGTCTGGCGGTTTCGCTTAGCTGGCTATGGATCTACTTTACCGGCCAGCGCAGCGCGCGGCTGATCACCCAGGGCGACGACAAGAGCTAATAGGCTCGTCTGCCGTTTCATCGCGGCGTCACCTTGTCGTGATCGAAAGCTTTTCCCTGCGCATGGACTCGAAGCGCCTCTGGCGCGATGCTCCGCGCCGGGGCAGGGGTTGGTGTGTTGTCGAAGAGGAGCGAACGATGTCACCACTGCCCATCTCCAGCCGCGAATTCTCCCGCCGGGAATTCCTGGCCGGCGCCGCCGCCAGCGGCGCGCTGATCATGCTGCATCCGTTCTCCGCCCGCGCCGCGACCAATCAGGCGCATCTGAGAATCATGGAAACGACCGACATCCATGTGAACGTGCTGCCCTACGACTACTACGCCGACAAAGCGAACGACACGATGGGCCTGTCGCGCACGGCCTCGCTGATCGATGCGGTACGCAAGGAGGCCGCCAATTCGATGCTGATAGACAATGGCGACCTTTTGCAGGGCAACCCGATGGGCGACTACATCGCCTATGAGAGGGGTCTCAAGGACGGCGATCTGCATCCGATCATGAAGGGCATGAACCTGCTCGGCTACGAATGCTCGACGCTCGGCAATCACGAGTTCAACTACGGTCTGTCCTTCCTCGACAAGGTGCTGGCCGGCGCCAATTTCCCCTTCGTCTGCGCCAATTTGATCCGCGGCACGACGCTTGCCGCCAACCCGCGCGACGACAAGCTCTATCTCAAGCCCTATGTGATCCTCGACAGGAAGATCAAGGATGGTTCCGGCGCCGAGCAGCCGATCAAGATCGGCGTCATTGGTTTCGTGCCGCCGCAGATCATGGTCTGGGACTTGAAGAACCTCGAAGGCAATGTCCAGACGCGCGACATCGTCGAGGCGGCCAAGGCCTGGGTGCCGCAGATCAAGGAAGAGGGCGCCGATATCGTCATCGCGCTCTCGCATTCGGGCATCGACGTCAAGCAAGGCGACAAGATGGAGAACGCCTCGTTCTTCGTCGCCGGCGTCGAGGGCATCGATGCCGTTTTCACCGGCCACCAGCACCTGGTCTTCCCCGGCAAGAAGGATTTCCAGGCACTAGCAGGCGTCAACACCGACAAAGGCACGCTGCAGGGCAAGCCGGCGGTGATGGGCGGCTTCTGGGGCTCGCATATGGGCCTGATCGACCTTTTGCTTGAGCGCGACGGCTCGAAATGGCGCGTGGTTTCGGCAACCTCGGAAGCGCGGCCGATCTATGAGCGGGTCGACAACAAGAACAAGCCGACCGTTGCGGACGACAAACGTATCATCGCGGCACTCGAGCAGGACCATCAGGCGACGCTTGCCTATGTGCGCCGTCCGGTCGGCAAGACATCGGCGCCGCTCTATTCCTATTTCGCTTTGGTTGCCGACGATCCGTCGGTGCAGATCGTCAACCAGGCGCAGAGCTGGTACCTCAAGGGCATCTTGAAGAGCACTGAGTGGAAGGATGTGCCGCTGCTGTCGGCGGCAGCGCCCTTCAAGGCCGGCGGGCGCAACGGCGCCGACTATTATACCGACGTTCCGGTGGGCGATATCGCCATCAAGAACGTCGCCGACCTCTACCTCTATCCGAACACCGTGCGTGCGGTCGAAATCATCGGAGCGCAGGTCAAGGAATGGCTCGAGATGTCGGCCGGCATCTTCAACCGGATCGAGCCGGGCAAGGCCGATCAGGCGCTGATCAACACCGATTTCCCATCCTATAATTTCGACGTGATCGACGGCGTCACCTACAGGATCGATCTGTCGCAGCCGCCGAAATACGATTCGAAGGGCGGCATCGCCAACGCAGGCTCCAGCCGTATCATTGACTTGAGCTTCAACGGAAAACCGATTGATCCGGCAGCGAAATTCGTCGTCGCCACGAACAATTATCGCGCAGGCGGTGGCGGCAATTTCCCCGACATCAACGCCTCGAAGATCATCTACGAGGCGCCGGACACCAACCGCGATGTGATCGTGCGCTTCGTCATCAGCGAGGGCACGATTAATCCGTCAGCCGACGACAATTGGTCGTTTGCACCGCTGCCGGGAACCAGCGTCGTCTTCGAGACCGGATCGAAGGCCAAGGATTTCATCGCCGAGGTGAAAACCCTCAAAATTGAGGCCGCGGGGGACGGTGACGCGGGGTTTGCCCGGTACCGCATCACGCTTTGAAGCTCCGCGCCACGCAAGTCGGCAAACTATGGCGAACCCGTAGCAGGCGTCGAGAGCGGCCCGGGCAATATCGGCTGGATCGACACGAGCGCTTGAAGCTGGGCGGCCTCGGTAAAAAAGCCGTGGACTGGAACGCGCGCTATGGCCCCGACAGCCTGCATACGATAGTTTTAGCTATGCGTTATGTGATCGTCATCGCCGCCATCGCCTTTTTCCTGATCTGGGACGGTCTCTACAACCATGGCTACTACCTGGATCAGACGGTGAGGGAGATGTCGCGGATCGTGCGCACCGTCACCGGAGCGGTCTGAACTCCGGGCATCTGCGGATCGCGGGCGCGACATCGTTGCCGGTTGACGCTAGCGCGTCGCTCCCACAAGAAAGCTGAATTGACGATCAAGGAGGCTGGGTTGATCCGGCACATCGTTTTCTTCAGCGTGCGGTGCAAGGAAGATGTCGAAGCTGTGCGGACAGGTCTGCAGGCTCTCGGCAATATCCCGCATTCGAGCCATTTCGAAGTGACGCTCAACACCAAGGTCGACCTGTTCTCCAACGCGATCGACGTTGTCGTCTATGCCGAATTCGAGGATGAGGCGGCCCTTGCGGCTTACAAGGCGCATCCGACCTATGCGGAGACGACCAGCAAGGTGAAACCGCTGCGCGAGCTGCGCTATTCGGCGGATGTAGTCGCGGCAGCCTGAGGGCGCCGATCCATCTCCGTTGCACTTGAACCGCCGGCAGGAATGGGGCACACCGCGCCGGCATGACCAAAACATCACCTCATCCGCTCGACCATCTGGTGCTGCCGACTGCAAGCCTCGATGTCGCGCGGGCACGTCTGACCGCGCTCGGCTTTGTCGTCGCGCCGGTTGGCGTCCATCCTTTCGGCACGGAGAACGCCTGCGTCTTCTTCGCCGACGGCACCTATCTTGAGCCGCTTGCCATCGGCAACGAACAGGTGGCGGACCGGGCTATAGGCGAGGGCAATGTCTTCGTCGGGCGCGACCGTCTCTACCGCCAGAACCTTGGCGAAGAAGGCTTCTCCGCCGTCGCGCTCGGTACCGGCAACGCCGATGCCGACCATGCACGCTATTTCGAGGCCGGCCTGTCGGCAGGCAATATGCTGAGCTTCTCGCGCACCTTTGCCGATGCAAGCGGCAAGAGCGACCTGGCATCCTTCAGGCTGACCTTCTGCGCCAGCAAGGAAGCCGATGATGCCTTCCTCTTCGCCTGCCAGCGCATCAACGCGCCAAGCATCGACCGAACGGCGCTGCAGGCGCATGGCAATGGCGTGACCGGCATCGTGGAAATCGTCGCTGTCAGCGACAGGCCATCCGCGCAGATCGGATTGATCGCGACCGCTGCAAGCGCGGGCGCAACCGACGGTGACGCGGTGCGGCTGCCGAATGCGATGCTCAGCGTGCTCTCGCCCCAGGACTATAGCGCGCGCTTTGGCCTGCCTGCCGGGCCATCGCCGGATATGCGCTTCGCCGCTGTTGTTTTCTCGGTCCGCGACAACGCTGCCGCCAAGCGTGTGCTTGCGAACAACGCAATCGAACACAACATGAGCGGCAACGATATCGCCGTGCCGACGGCGCCCGGGCAGGGCGCCGCCTTCATCTTCCGGGAGATCCCATGAGCAAGCCCCTGGCCCCTAACGCGTCCGTCAGCGTCGGCAATGTCGTCTTCGCCAACAATGCGCCGCTGTCCCTGATTGCCGGCCCCTGCCAGCTTGAATCGCGCCAGCACGCCTTCGACATGGCCGGCGCCCTGAAAGAGTTGACGCAACGGCTGGGCATCGGCCTCGTCTACAAGACCAGCTACGACAAGGCCAACCGCACCTCGCTGTCGGCGACGCGCGGCGCCGGGCTCGATGCGGCGATGCCGATCTTCGACGATCTGCGCAAGGAGTTCGGTCTGCCGGTGCTGACCGATGTTCACACCGAGGAACAATGCGCTGTTGTCGCTCCGCATGTCGATGTGCTGCAGATCCCGGCTTTCCTGTCACGGCAGACCGACATGCTGGTCGCCGCGGCCAAGACCGGCAAGGTCATCAATGTGAAGAAGGGGCAGTTCCTGGCGCCCTGGGACATGAAGAACGTGGTCGCCAAGATCACCGGCTCCGGCAATCTGAACGTGCTGACGACCGAGCGCGGCGCCTCCTTCGGCTACAACACGCTGGTGTCCGACATGCGCGCCTTGCCGATCATGGCCGAGATCGGTGCTCCGGTGATTTTCGACGCCACCCATTCCGTGCAGCAGCCGGGCGGGCAGGGCGGCTCTTCCGGCGGCGAGCGGCGCTTCGTGGAGACGCTGGCGCGCGCGGCGGTCGCTGTCGGCGTTGCCGGCGTCTTCATCGAAACCCATCAGGACCCGGACAACTCGACGTCTTCCGACGGCCCCAACATGTTGCCCCTCAAAGACATGCCGGCGCTGCTGGAAAAGCTGATGGCCTTCGACCGTATCGCCAAGGGGCACTGACGCGGCGCTTCACGCGGATCCTGGGTCGGCTTGTGAATGTGCAAAGCCGGCGGTACGCTTCGACCTGCAAATGAGCGTCTTGGCAGGAGGAAGCCATGTCTGTCGCCCGCGTCACCGAAATCACGTCATCGTCCAAGAAGAGTTTTCAGGATGCCATCGAAAAGGGCATCTCGCGCGCCGCGAAAACCCTGAAGAACGTCGAAGGCGCCTGGATCCAGGACCAGAAGATCGTTGTCGAGGACGGCAAGATCGCCGCTTACCGGGTCAATATGAAGGTGACGTTCATCCTCACCGACAACTAACTCGGGAACCTTCAACGGCTCCTCTCATTGTCCATTCAGGCATTCAATCGAGAGGAGTTCCCCCTATGACCACCCCGTCTGGCCATACCGAAGCCATTGCCGCCTCGCGCGTCATCGGCACCGCCGTCTACAACACCGAAGGCAAGAGCATCGGCAGCATCGAGGACGTAATGCTGGACAAGATGTCGAATGGCATCATGTTCGCCGTCATCGGTTTCGGCGGCTTCCTTGGTATGGGCGAGAAATATCACGCCGTTCCCTGGGCCACGCTCGACTACGACACCGACAAGGGCGGCTATCTCGTGCCGTTCACCAAGGAGCAGCTTCAGGCCGCGCCGGCCTATTCCATCAACGAACTGACCGGCGCCGACAGCGAAGCCGCGCGCGATGCGTCCTTCGATTACTACAAGGTCACGCCCTACTGGCATTGAGCAAGGATGAGCCATGAGAAGGCCCCCGTCGACGGGGCCTTCTTTTTCACGCTACTCCACTAGCGCAGAGTCGATAGCTCCATGGAGCTCTGCTGCGGTTTCTGGTTGTCGCAGGACGTCATGAACGCCGCCGCGATCAGCAACAAACTCACGATACCGCTCAACTGGGACATGGCGAAACTCCTCCTGTTTCGCCCCGCGCGAACGCGACCATAGATCAGAAGGTCGCTTAGCGTGCATGACTTATGATGACAGAAATTTGCGCTTCGTGACTCTTTCTCGGGGCAATAATTGCCGGCCGGCCGATTGCCTTTTGCGCCGCTTTGGCTAAGACGGGCGCGACGCTTCAATCGATCAATCGGGGACATCGCAAATGACCGCCATCATCGACATTGTCGGGCGTGAAATCCTGGACAGCCGTGGCAATCCGACCGTCGAGGTCGATGTGGTGCTGGAGGACGGCTCGATGGGCCGCGCCGCTGTGCCGTCCGGCGCTTCGACCGGCGCGCATGAAGCGGTCGAGCTCCGCGACGGCGGGCCGCGTTATCTCGGCAAGGGCGTCCAGCGCGCCGTCGAGGCGGTGAACGGCGAACTTTTCGAGGCGATCGGCGGCATGGAAGCCGAGAACCAGATCCATATCGACCAGACGATGATCGAGCTCGACGGCACGCCCAACAAGAGCCGCCTCGGCGCCAACGCCATCCTCGGCGTGTCGCTGGCGGTCGCCAAGGCCGCCGCCGAAGCCGCCGGCCTGCCGCTCTATCGTTATGTCGGAGGGACCAAGGCGCATATCCTGCCGGTGCCGATGATGAACATCATCAATGGCGGCGCGCATGCCGACAACCCGATCGACTTCCAGGAATTCATGATCCTGCCGGTCGGCGCGCCGACGCTGCGCGAGGGCGTGCGCTGGGGCTCCGAAATCTTCCACACGCTGCGCAAGAAGCTCAAGGATGCCGGCCACAACACCAATGTCGGCGACGAAGGCGGCTTCGCGCCGAACCTCAAGAGCGCGCCGGCCGCGCTTGATTTCGTCATGGAATCGATCGTGCAGGCTGGTTTCAAGCCCGGCGAGGACGTGGCTCTCGGCCTCGACTGCGCCGCGACCGAGTTCTTCAAGGACGGCAACTACGTCTATGAAGGCGAGAAGAAGACCCGCGATCCGAAGGCGCAGGCCAAGTATCTGGCCAAGCTCGCCGCCGACTATCCGATCATCACCATCGAGGACGGCCTGGCCGAGGACGATTGGGAAGGCTGGAAGATCCTGACCGACCTGATCGGCAAGAAGATCCAGCTCGTCGGCGACGACCTTTTCGTCACCAACACGGCGCGGCTGCGCGACGGCATCCGCATGGGTGTCGCCAACTCGATCCTGGTCAAGGTCAACCAGATCGGCTCGTTGACCGAGACCCTCGACGCCGTCGAGACCGCGCACAAGGCCGGCTACACCGCCGTCATGTCGCACCGCTCGGGCGAGACCGAGGATTCGACCATCGCCGACCTCGCCGTCGCCACCAATTGCGGGCAGATCAAGACCGGCTCGCTGTCGCGCTCGGATCGCACCGCAAAGTACAACCAGCTCATCCGCATCGAGGAAGAGCTCGGCCAGCAGGCGCGTTACGCCGGCAAGTCGGTGGTCAAGAGCTGAACCCAGCCAAATCCGGATTGTTCGAAAAGGGCGGGTTATTCCCGCCCTTTTTCGTGACCCACCGGTCACCCATCGGCGCTCCGTAACCGTCCATTAAGCACAATTGGGCGAAATAGGAGTCGATGCCGCCTGCGTTCGCGGCCTTAAGGGTTCGGGTCATGTGGACACGTCAGCACAAGCAGAGAAACACCGGACGGCTGATCATTCCGTCACTCTGCGTGCTCTTCCTGGCCTATTTCGGTTTCCATGCCTATCACGGCGAATTCGGCATCTATTCCAAATACCGGCTGGAGGCGCGCGCGGTAGAGCTGCAGGCTCAGCTCGACGCCGTCAAGGCGCGCAGGATCGACTTTGAGCGCCGCGTCCAGCTGCTGCATGAAGGCACGCTGGAGAAGGACATGCTTGACGAGCAGGCGCGAAAGGCGCTCAATCTGTCCCAGCCTGACGAAATCACCATCATGTTGCCCGTCTCGGCGAAATAACCGAATTTCGGTTAATCAACCTTATTTGCAATGATTATAATCGCTTAGATGCATGCCAGCCATGCATTTTTCAGCATGGCGCAATGCATTCTTGCATGTTAGCCTCTCGCAAATCGGTGGGAGACATTCGATCTCCCTGAATGTCCGCAAAGAGACGCCAACAGGGAGTGATGCATGGCCACCGCCGCCAAAAAAGCGCCTGCCAGATCCAAATCCGACAAGCAGCCGAATCTGTCCGCGCCGAAGCCGGCCGATTTCACCAAGGAAGAAGAACTTTCCGCCTATCGGCACATGCTGCTCATCCGCCGCTTCGAGGAGAAGGCGGGTCAGCTCTACGGCATGGGCTTCATCGGCGGCTTCTGCCACCTCTATATCGGCCAGGAGGCCGTCGTCACCGGCATGAAGATGGCGCTGGTCGAAGGCGACCAGATGATCACCGCCTATCGCGACCACGGCCACATGCTGGCGATGGAGTTGTCGCCGCGCGGCGTGATGGCCGAGCTTACCGGCCGCCGCGGCGGCCTGTCGAAAGGCAAGGGCGGCTCCATGCACATGTTCTCCAAGGACAAGCATTTTTACGGCGGCCACGGCATCGTCGGCGCGCAGGTGTCGCTGGGCACCGGTCTGGCCTTCGCCAACCGCTACCGCGAGAACAAGAATGTCTCGCTGACCTATTTCGGCGACGGCGCCGCCAACCAGGGCCAGGTCTACGAAAGCTTCAACATGGCCTCGCTGTGGAAGCTGCCGGTGATCTACATCATCGAGAACAACCGCTACGCCATGGGCACCTCGGTGTCGCGCTCGTCGGCCGAGACCGATTTCTCGCATCGCGGCGCTTCCTTCAAGATCCCCGGCATCCAGGTCGATGGCATGGACGTGCGCGCCGTGAAGTCGGCCGCCGATCTCGCCACCGATTGGTGCCGCTCAGGCAACGGCCCGCTGATCCTCGAGATGCAGACCTATCGCTATCGCGGCCACTCGATGTCCGACCCGGCGAAATACCGCTCCAAGGAGGAAGTGCAGAAGATGCGCTCCGAGCACGACCCGATCGAGCAGGTCAAGGCGCGCTTGATGGACAAGAAGTGGGCGAGCGAGGACGAGCTCAAGGCCATCGACAAGGATGTCCGCGACATCGTCGCCGATGCCGCCGAATTTGCCCAGCACGACGCCGAGCCGGATCCGTCCGAGCTCTGGACCGACATCGTATTGTAAGGGAGGGCAAGGACATGCCAATCGAAATTCTCATGCCCGCGCTCTCGCCGACCATGGAAGAGGGCAATCTTTCCAAGTGGTTGAAAAAGGAAGGCGACAAGATCGTCGCCGGTGACGTCATCGCCGAGATCGAGACCGACAAGGCGACTATGGAAGTCGAGGCCGTCGACGAAGGCACGCTTGCCAAGATCGTGGTTCCCGCCGGCACCGAAGGCGTCAAGGTCAACGCGGTGATCGCCGTGATCGCGGTCGACGGCGAAGACGTCGACAAGGCCGGTGAAGGCATCGGTGAAGAAGGCAAGGCTGAAGCAGCCGCGCCGGCCCCGGCGCCCGCTGCCTCCAAGAGCGAGGCTCCGGCCCCTGTTGCCGCCGCGCCGAAAACGGAAGTCGCCGCCGACCCGGATATCCCTGCCGGCACCGAAATGGTTTCGACCACCGTGCGCGAGGCGCTCCGCGATGCCATGGCCGAGGAAATGCGCCGCGATGGCGATGTCTTCGTCATGGGCGAGGAGGTCGCCGAGTACCAGGGCGCCTACAAGATCACGCAAGGCCTGCTGCAGGAATTCGGCCCGCGCCGGGTCGTCGACACCCCGATCACCGAGCACGGTTTTGCCGGCGTCGGCGTCGGTGCGGCGATGTCCGGCCTGAAGCCGATCGTCGAGTTCATGACCTTCAACTTCGCCATGCAGGCGATCGACCAGATCATCAACTCGGCCGCCAAGACGCTCTATATGTCGGGCGGCCAGATGGGCGCGCCGATCGTCTTCCGTGGTCCGAATGGCGCGGCTGCTCGCGTCGCTGCCCAGCACTCGCAATGCTACGCCGCCTGGTACAGCCACATCCCTGGCCTGAAGGTGGTGATGCCCTACACGGCCGCCGACGCCAAGGGCCTGCTCAAGGCGGCGATCCGCGATCCGAACCCGGTCATCTTCCTCGAAAACGAAATCCTCTACGGCCAGTCCTTCGACGTGCCGAAGCTCGACGATTTCGTGCTGCCGATCGGCAAGGCGCGCATCCACAAGCAAGGCAAGGACGTCACTCTCGTCTCCTTCGGCATCGGCATGACCTATGCGGTCAAGGCGGAAGCCGAATTGCGCGGCATGGGCATCGACGCCGAGATCATCGATCTCAGGACCATCCGTCCGCTCGATCTCGACACGATCATCGCTTCGGTCAAGAAAACCAACCGCCTGGTGGTGGTGGAAGAAGGTTTCCCGCAGAGCTCGGTCGGCGACCACATTGCCAACCAGGTCTCGCAGCGCGCCTTCGACTTCCTCGACGCGCCGGTGATCACCATTGCCGGCAAGGACGTGCCGATGCCTTACGCGGCCAACCTCGAAAAGCTGGCTTTGCCCAATGTCGGCGAGGTCGTCGAAGCAGTCAAAGCTGTAACATATCGGTAGGGAAAGATGCCCATGCCATCCTTCTGGGTCTTGGCGGCCATCATCGCACCTACCGTCGCGATTGCTTTTCTTGTGCGCACCATGACGGGCAAATTCGATGCGATCCTGCTGATGCTCAGCGGAGTCGCATCGCTCGTTCTCGCTACCGTCGCGACTGGTTCCGCCCAAATCGACCAGACGGGCGGCATGATGAGCCTGGAAATGAGCAAGAGCAGTTTCCATTTCGGCGTCCTGCCGCCGGTTTTCATCGTCGCCACGCTGACAGTCATGCGGGGCCTGTTCAAATTCATTCAGGAGTGAGCGATGCCCATCAACATCACCATGCCGGCCCTGTCGCCCACGATGGAAGAGGGCAATCTTTCCAAGTGGCTCGTGAAGGAAGGCGACAAGGTTTCGCCTGGCGACGTCATCGCCGAGATCGAGACCGACAAGGCGACGATGGAAGTCGAAGCCGTGGATGAGGGCACCGTCGCCAAGCTGGTCGTTCCAGCCGGAACCGAAGGAGTCAAGGTCAACGCGCTGATCGCCATCCTGGCCGGCGAAGGCGAGGATGCCGGCGCCGCGGCAAAGGGCGGCGGCGATGCCGCGCCGAAAGCTGAGGCGCCGAAAGAAGCCCCGAAGGCAGACGCGCCCAAGGAAGCGCCCAAGCCGGCAGCCGCCGCTGCTGCGCCCGCACCAGCCAAGGCTGAATCTGCTCCGGCCGCCAACGGCCATGCTGTTGGTGAGCGCGTCTTCGCCTCGCCACTGGCCCGTCGTATCGCCAAGGATGCCGGCGTCGATGTCGCTTCATTGACCGGTTCCGGCCCACATGGCCGCGTGGTTCGCGCCGATGTCGAAGCCGCGATTTCATCCGGCGGCGCTCCGGCCCCCGCCGCGAAGGCTCCGGCCGGCGCGCCCGCCGCGCCCCCCGCAGCCGCACCCAAGGCGATGTCGGACGAGCAGGTGCTGAAACTGTTCGAGCAGGGCTCCTACGAACTCGTTCCGCACGACAATATGCGCAAGACCATCGCGCGCCGTCTGGTCGAAGCAAAATCCACCATCCCGCATTTCTATTTGACGCTCGATTGCGAGCTCGACGCACTCTTGGCGCTGCGCACGCAGTTGAATGCGGCCGCCCCGATGAAGAAGACCGACAAGGGCGAAGCCCCGGTCTACAAGCTGTCGGTCAACGACATGGTCATCAAGGCAATGGCCATGGCCTTGAAGGCGGTCCCGGATGCCAATGCGTCGTGGACCGAAAGCGCCATGGTCAAGCACCGGCATGCCGATGTCGGCGTCGCCGTCTCGATCCCCGGCGGCCTGATCACGCCGATCATCCGCCATGCCGATGAAAAGACGCTGTCGACCATCTCCAACGAGATGAAGGATCTCGCCAGCCGCGCCCGCAGCCGCAAGCTGAAGCCCGAGGAATATCAGGGCGGCACGACGGCGGTGTCCAACCTCGGCATGTTCGGCATCAAGGACTTTGCCGCCGTCATCAACCCGCCGCATGCGACGATCCTGGCGGTCGGCGCCGGCGAGGAGCGGGCGGTGGTCAAGAACGGCGAGATCAAGATAGCGACCGTGATGTCGGTGACGCTCTCGACCGATCATCGTGCCGTCGACGGTGCGCTCGGCGCCGAGCTGCTCGGCGCCTTCAAGCGCATGATCGAAAACCCGATGGGCATGCTGGTGTAGGAAGGGAAAAGGCGGTGCGGGTATTCTTCACCAGCCTTTTCGCGTTTGTCCTTTCCGGCTTCGCCGGCGGGTTGGTGGCGCAGTGGCTGGCTGTCGCCACCGACGATCAGGGAGCCTACATCGTCGCCTTCACAGTCTCGATGCTGGTGACGTTCGTCGTTACCTTTGTATTCTTCATCGCCCAGTTGATGAATGACCCCGTCGCGGCAGTGGCCAAAACCGGCAAATGGACGCTGATCGTGTTTGCGGTGCTGCTTGTCCTGCTGGTCGCGTTGACGCTCTACAGCGACAGCAGCGCGGCGGTCGTCAGGGAAGACATGCCGTTCCTTGCAGGCCTTGGCTTGCCCGGGCTGGTGACCATCATCGTGCAGTGGTTGTTCGTGCGCTGGCGGGTCAGGCGCGCTCAGATTGGTTTTGGTAGAGGCGGGGTAAACGCGTGAAGACCATTCTCTGCTACGGCGACTCGCTGACCTGGGGCTACGATGCCGCCAGCCTCGGCCGCCATGCGCTGGAAGACCGCTGGCCAAGCGCGCTCAAGGCCGAGCTCGGCAGCGATGTCGAGGTCATTGCCGAAGGTCTCAACGGCCGCACCACCGCCTTCGACGACCATCTGGCCGGCGCCGACCGCAACGGCGCCCGTGTGCTGCCGACGATCCTCACCAGCCACGCACCACTCGACCTGATCATCCTGCTGCTCGGCTCCAACGACATGAAGCCGTGGATCCATGGCAATCCGGTCGCCGCCAAGCAAGGCATGCAGCGCCTGATCGATATCGTGCGCGGTCACGACTACCCGTTCGACTGGGAAGCTCCGCAAATCCTGCTGGTCGCACCGCCGGTCGTGTCACGCACCGACAATTCGGAATTCAAGGCAATGTTCGCCGGGGGCGATGACGCCTCAAAGCGGTTGGCGGCGCAATATTCGGCGCTCGCCGACGAGGCTGGCTGCGGCTTCTTCGATGCCGGCACAGTGGCCGAAACCACCCCGCTCGATGGCGTCCATCTCGATGCTGAAAACACGCGAAACATCGGGCAGGCGCTGGCGCCGCTCGTGCGCGTGATGCTGGAACTCTAGAAAGAAAATCGGAGAAAACCCGTGGCTGAATCCTACGACGTCATCATCATCGGCTCAGGCCCCGGCGGCTATGTCACGGCGGTGCGTTCCGCCCAGCTCGGCTTCAAGACGGCGATCGTCGAACGCGAGCATCTCGGCGGAATCTGCTTGAACTGGGGCTGTATCCCGACCAAGGCGCTGCTGCGCTCGGCCGAGATCATGCATTATTCCGATCACCTCAAGGATTACGGGCTGAAGCTCGAAGGGGGCAAGATCAGCCCCGATACGGCCGCCGTCGTCGATCGCTCGCGAAAAGTGTCGCTCCGGCTCAACACCGGCGTCGGCTTCCTGATGAAGAAAAACAAGGTCGACGTCATCTGGGGCGAGGCGAAGCTCGCCAAGCCCGGTGAGGTCGTGGTCTCCAAGACGGCCAAGAAGGCGATGGAACCGCAGCCGCCGGTGCCGAAGGGCGTCAAGGGTGAGGGCACCTATACGGCCAAGCACATTATCCTGGCGACCGGCGCGCGACCGCGCGCGCTGCCCGGCATCGAGCCGGACGGCAAGCTTATCTGGACCTATTTCGAGGCCATGGTGCCGAAGGAGATGCCGAAGTCGCTGCTGGTCATGGGCTCCGGCGCCATCGGCATCGAGTTCGCCTCTTTCTACCGCACCATGGGAGCCGATGTGACCGTGGTCGAGCTTTTGCCGGCGGTGATGCCGGTCGAGGACGCCGAGGTCTCGAAATTCGCACAGAAACAGTTCGAGAAGCAGGGGATGAAGATCATCCTCGAGGCCAAGGTGACCAAGGTCGAGAAATCGGCCAATTCGATCACTGCGCATGTCGAGATGAAGGACGGCAAGGTCGAGAAGATAACCGCCGACCGCATGATCTCCGCTGTCGGCGTGCAGGGCAACATCGAAAATCTCGGCCTTGAAACGCTCGGCGTGAAGACCGATCGCGGCTGCGTTGTCGTCGACGGTTACGGCAAGACGAATGTGCCTGGCATCTACGCCATCGGCGACGTCGCCGGACCGCCGATGCTCGCCCACAAGGCCGAGCATGAAGGCGTGGTCTGCATCGAGAAAATCGCCAATTTCCCCGGTGTGCACGCCATCGACAAGTTGAAGATCCCGGGCTGCACCTATTGCAACCCGCAGGTCGCCTCGGTCGGCCTGACCGAGGCCAAGGCCAAGGCCAAGGCGGAAGGCAAGGATATCCGCGTCGGCCGCTTCCCGTTCAGCGCCAACGGCAAAGCCATTGCGCTCGGCGAGGACCAGGGTTTCATCAAGACGATCTTCGACAAGAAGACCGGACAGCTTCTCGGCGCGCATATGGTCGGCGCCGAGGTGACCGAGCTGATCCAGGGCTTTGTCGTGGCTATGAACCTCGAAACCACCGAGGAAGAGCTGATGCACACCATCTTCCCGCATCCGACGCTATCGGAGATGATGAAAGAGAGCGTGCTCGACGCCTATGGCCGCGCTTTGAACGCATGATAGACTGCCTGTGCGAGACTCATGCGCGGCAGCCGGAGAAACCTGACGGCAAGGCAGCTTGTATCCGGATGCATTTTCACCTGACCGAGGAGGAACTGGCATATGCATTTGAATGGCGTGGGCTGGATCGCAGCCATCATCGTCGGAGGCTTGGCGGGCTGGCTCGCCGAAATGGTCATGAAGAGCAACACCGGCATCTTCATGAACATCATCATGGGCATCGTCGGCGCAATCGTGCTGAACGCGATCCTGCAGGCTCTCAACATCCAGACCTTCGGTGTCGGCTGGGTCGCCTATCTGATCACCGGCTTCATCGGCGCCTGCCTGCTGATCTTCGTCGGCCGGCTCGTTCGCCGCTAAAGCGCGCGAATGCGTCGCTGAACGAAGGCCGTTATGCAAAAACGGTCGTGGCGGCATGCGCCGCCGCGGCCTTTTTCTTTACCTCGAAAAGTCTTAGATGACTAAAAACAGGCGGCTGCACGCAAGCGCGGCCGCGAAGGGTTTGAGATGGTCACTGTTCTCGACACGATCGCCAACGCGCCGCGCCTGCGGCATCCCGAGAAGGCGCACAAGCCCGACCAGGAGGTGCTGCGCAAGCCGGACTGGATCCGCGTCAAGGCGCCTGTGTCCAAGGGCTATGCCGAAACGCGCGAGATCGTGAAGTCGCACAAGCTGGTGACGGTCTGCGAGGAGGCCGGCTGCCCCAACATTGGCGAATGCTGGGAAAAGAAGCACGCCACCTTCATGATCATGGGCGAGATCTGCACGCGCGCCTGCGCCTTCTGCAATGTCGCCACCGGCATCCCGACCGCGCTTGATGCCGACGAGCCCGCGCGGGTGGCGCACGCGGTAAAACAAATGGGCCTCAGCCACGTCGTCATTACCTCGGTCGATCGCGACGATCTCGCCGATGGCGGCGCGCAGCATTTCGCCGACGTCATCCGCGCCATTCGCGCCGCGACGCCGTCGACCACGATCGAAATCCTGACGCCGGACTTCTTGCGCAAGGAGGGCGCGCTGGAGATCGTCGTTGCCGCAAAACCTGACGTCTTCAACCACAATCTGGAAACCGTGCCGTCGAACTATTTGACGGTGCGCCCCGGCGCCCGCTATTTCCATTCGATCAGGCTGCTGCAGCGGGTCAAGGAACTCGATCCCTCGATCTTCACCAAGTCCGGCATCATGGTCGGCCTCGGCGAGGAGCGCAATGAAGTGCTGCAATTGATGGACGATCTGCGTTCGGCCAATGTCGACTTCATGACCATCGGCCAGTACCTGCAGCCGTCGAAGAAGCATCATCCGGTGATCCGCTTCATCCCGCCGGACGAATTCAAGTCGTTCGAGACGATCGGCAGGACCAAGGGCTTCCTCCTGGTCGCATCGAGCCCGCTGACGCGCTCCTCGCATCATGCCGGCGAGGACTTCGCCAGGCTGCGCGCGGCGCGCGAGGCACAGCTCAAGAAGGCCGGCTGACACTCTATGCCGAAATTCGAGGCGACCCGCCGCGTCGCGCATACCCCTGAAGAGATGTTCGCGCTGGTGGCCGACATCGAGGCCTATCCGCAGTTCCTGCCGCTTTGTGAATCGCTCACCGTGCGCTCGCGCAAGGAACGCGACGGCCGCACCATTCTGGTTGCCGATATGAGCATCGGTTACAAGGCGATCCGCGAGACCTTCGCCACGCAGGTGTTGCTCAATCCGGCCGAGCGCGCCATCGATGTCAAATACATCGACGGCCCGTTCAAATATCTCAGCAACATCTGGCGTTTCGACCCTGCCGACAAGGGCTGCGAAGTGCACTTCTTCATCGACTACGAATTCAAGAGCCGCATCCTCGGCGCGCTGATGGGCACGATGTTCGACCGTGCCTTCCGCATGTTTTCGGAAGCCTTCGAGAAACGTGCCGATGTGATCTACGGACCGAAGCCGGCTTAAAGCACGTCGCGTGAAAAAGGATTCACGCGACCTGCTTTAAGTTTTTGAGTTTAAGCATGTCTTTGTCCCGAAACCGGGCCTACTTTCGGGAGACATGCTTTAGTCCTTGCCGAGGGCATGTAGGCCAAGCTGCAGCGCGCGCCGCACCGTCTCGTGGCGGATGAATTCGCGGCCCTTCTGGCCGAAAAGCTGGCGCTCGGCGACGACCAGCTGGCCAGCAAGCGCGATACCGAACCAGACCAGGCCGACCGGCTTTTCCGCCGAACCGCCACCAGGGCCGGCAATGCCGGTGACGGCAAGCGATAGGCTGGCTCGCGAATGCGCCAGCGCGCCGGCAGCCATTTCCAGCACCGTCTCGCGCGAGACCGCGCCATGCGCGTCGAGCGTTGCGGCGGAGACGCCCAGCATCTCCATCTTGGCTTCGTTGGAATAGGTGATGAAGCCGCGATCGACCACGGCCGAAGAGCCGGCGATATCGGTCAGCGCGGCGATGATCAGGCCGCCGGTGCAGCTTTCGGCCGTCGCCAGCATGATGGCGCGCTGCTGGCACGCCTGGAGCAGGGCGTTGGCTAATTCTGCATTGCTCATGCCGGCACGTCTCCCGGATAGACGACGCTTGCGGTGGCGATCGCCGCTATGCCTTCGCCGCGCCCGACAAAGCCGAGCTTTTCGTTGGTCGTCGCCTTGATCGAAATGCGCTCCGGCGCAATGCCGAGCATGGCGACAAGCGCCTGCGTCATCGCCGCGCGATGCGGCCCGACGCGCGGCGCTTCGCAGATCAGCGTGATGTCGGCGTTGGCGATGCGGCCGCCGCGCTCGCGCACCAATTTTGCCGCATGCTCGACGAAGATCTTCGAGGCCGCGCCCTTCCATTGCGGGTCGGACGGCGGGAAATGCGTGCCGATATCGCCTTCGCCACATGTGGCGAGCAGCGCGTCGGTCAACGCGTGCAAGCCGACATCGGCATCCGAATGCCCGGAGAGCTTGCGATCATACGGGATGGCGACGCCGCACAGCGTGACATGGTCGCCGGGCTCGAAAGCATGCACATCATAACCATTGCCGGTGCGGATATCGGGAAAGCGCGCCAGGGCGCTGGAGAGCCGTTGATCGGCCAATGCGATATCCCTTGCCCAGGTGAGTTTGACATTGTCCGGCGATCCAGGAACGATCTTGACCGGAATCTGCGCCCATTCTGCAATGGCCGCGTCGTCGGTAAAATCCTCCTTGCCGAGAGTATGCGCCTTCTCATGCGCCGCAAGCAGCGAGCCATAGGGAAAGCCCTGCGGCGTCTGCGCGGCGTGCAGGCCAGCTCTCGACACGGTTTCCTCGATCATGCCGGCAGCGGATTCCCGCTTCAGAGTTTCGGCGACGGGAAGGCAGGGCAACGCACCCTGGCGATCGTCGATCGCCTCGATGGTGCGGTCGATGATCGCTGCATCGACGAAGGGCCGTACGGCGTCATGAACCAGCACCTTTCCGGGCGCATGGTCCTTGAGCGCCAGCAGCCCGAGCCGCACCGAGGCCTGCCGCGAGGAGCCGCCGATCACCGTGACGAGGCGCCCGCCATGTCCACCAGCCGCGCGCTCGAAGAGCTCGGCGTCGTCGGCATGGATGGCAACGACCACCGTGCCGATCATCGGGTGGGCAAGAAAAATATCCAGCGTATGGGCGATGACGGCGCGGCCGCCGATGCGCTGGTACTGCTTCGGGCCGTCGGCCTGTCCAGCGCGCGCGCCGCGGCCGGCGGCGACGATCACCACCCCTATACCGCCGCTTGGGCTGGACGCTTGCTTTTCGCTTGCCTCGCTCATTCGGATCGGTCCTAGTCGGGGTCATGGCCGAAGGCCAGCATTTTCCAAAATGCGCCTTAATGTGACGTCATTGCGCGTTGCACAATGCCACACTTCTGTCTAGAGAATGTGCAACGAGGGAACATGCTTGGTTTTTGTGCATGGCTGAATTGACCAAATTGGCGTCGCCGCTCGACGTCGGCGGCGTGAGGATTCGCAACCGTATCTTCCTCGCGCCGATGTCGGGGATTACCGACGAGCCGTTCCGGCAGCGCGCTCATGCGCATGGCGCCGGTCTGGTCGTGTCCGAAATGGTGGCGAGCGGAGAACTGGCCAAGGGCAGGGCGGGTTGCGACCTGCGCATTCGTCATTCCGGCCTGCCTGTGCACATGGTCCAGCTGGCCGGCCGCGAAGCCGCCCACATGGCGGAAGGCGCGCGTATAGCCGCAGGCGAGGGCGCCGACATCATCGACATCAACATGGGCTGCCCGGCCAAAAAGGTCACCGGCGGCTATGCCGGTTCGGCGCTGATGCGCGATCTCGACCATGCGCTGCTGCTGATCGAAGCCGTGGTCGGCGCCGTTTCGGTGCCGGTGACGGTCAAGATGCGGCTGGGCTGGGATGAAAGCGCGCTCAACGCGCCGATGCTGGCGCGCCGCGCCGAGCAGGCGGGCGTCGGGATGGTGACGGTGCATGGCCGCACGCGCTGCCAGTTCTACCAGGGCACGGCCGATTGGCGGGCGATCGCGCGCGTCAAGGAAGCCGTGTCGATCCCCGTGGTGGCCAATGGCGATGTCGGCTCACCACAAGAAGCCGCGGTTATCCTTGAACAGTCCGGCGCCGACGCGGTGATGATCGGCCGCGCCCACTACGGCGCGCCCTGGACCGCCGGCAGCATTGCAGCCCGGGCCGCCGGTACCGCAGCAAGCGGCATCCCTGAAACGGCGGAAGCGCTCGCCGACTACATCGTAGCTCACCATGAGGACATGCTCTCGCTCTACGGGGTCGAGAGCGGCCTGCGCCAGGCGCGCAAGCATCTCGGCTGGTATCTCGACCGACACGCGCCCGATGTTCCCGCCGAGAAGCGCAAGCGCATCCTCACCTCCTTTGAACCGGCCGAGGTCATTGCCGAATTGCGTCGAACATTTTCGCAAGGCGCTGCAACGCCTGCAATGCGGAGCGCGGCATGAAGGCCAACGTCCCGCAGCCAAACGATATGGCCGATGCCGCCAACATCGTGCTCAACACCATTCGCCGGCCGGTGATCATGGTCGATCCGGACGGCTTCATCATCTTCGCCAACGCGGATGCCGAGGATTTCTTCCGCTCCAGCGCTAACATGCTTGCCCGCAACACGCTGTCCAAGCTGGTGCCGTTCGGCAGCCCGCTGCTGACGCTGGTCGACCAGGTGCGCGAGCGCCGCGCGCCGGTCAACGAATACCGCGTCGACGTTTCCTCGCCGCGCCTCGGCATCGAGAAGATGGTCGATCTCTACGTCGCGCCGGTGCCGGAGTTTCCGGGTTCCGTCGTGGTGATGTTCCAGGAACGCTCGATGGCCGACAAGATCGACCGCCAGATGACGCATCGCGGTGCCGCGCGTTCCGTCACCGGCCTTGCCGCCATGCTCGCGCATGAGATCAAGAACCCGCTTTCCGGCATCCGCGGCGCCGCCCAGCTGCTTGAGCTCTCCGCCTCCGACGAGGATCGCGCGCTCACCCGCCTGATCACCGACGAGACCGACCGCATCGTCTCGCTGGTCGATCGCATGGAAGTGTTTTCCGACGAGCGCCCGATCGAGCGCTATCCCGTCAACATCCATGTCGTGCTCGATCATGTGAAGGCGATCGCCAAGAATGGTTTTGCCAAGCGGATCAAGATCTTGGAGGAATATGATCCATCGCTTCCTCCAGTCTTCGCCAACCGCGACCAGCTGATCCAGGTGTTCCTCAACCTGGTCAAGAATGCCGCAGAGGCGATCGGCGCCGACCCGCAGGGCGAGATCGTCCTGTCGACGGCTTTCCGGCCCGGCATCCGCGTTTCGGTACCGGGAACGCAGGATCGCGTCTCGCTGCCGCTTGAGTTTTGCGTGCATGACAACGGTCCCGGCGTCTCCGAGGACATCCTGCCGATCCTGTTCGATCCGTTCATCACCACCAAGCCGAACGGCTCGGGCCTCGGCCTGGCGCTGGTCGCCAAGATCGTTGGCGAGCACGGCGGCGTCATCGAATGCGATTCGACGCCGCGCGGCACCAATTTCCGCGTCTTGATGCCGGCCTGGAAGGCCAACCCACCCGGCCTCGGCGACGAAACTGAAGGAGACCGCCAATGACCGTTCGCGGCAATATTCTGGTCGCTGACGATGACGCGGCCATCCGTACCGTGCTCAACCAGGCGCTGTCGCGCGTCGGCCACGAGGTGCGCGTCACCTCGAACGCCTCGACGCTGTGGCGCTGGGTGGCGGCCGGCGAGGGCGACCTCGTCATCACCGATGTGGTGATGCCGGACGAGAACGCCTTCGACATGCTGCCGCGCATCAAGAAGGCGCGCCCTGAGCTGCCGGTCATCGTCATGAGCGCGCAAAACACCTTCATGACGGCGATCCGCGCTTCGGAGACCGGCGCATACGAATATCTGCCCAAGCCCTTCGACCTGACTGAACTGCTCAGCATCGTCAACCGGGCGCTGGCCGAGCCGAAACGGCCCAAGCTCGATTCCCGTGCCGACGAGCAGCCTGACGCCATGCCGCTGGTCGGCCGTTCCGCCGCCATGCAGGACATCTACCGCATGCTGGCGCGCATGATGCAGACCGATCTGACGGTGATGATTTCAGGCGAATCCGGCACCGGCAAGGAGCTGGTGGCGCGCGCGCTGCACGAATATGGCCGCCGCCGCGGCGGTCCCTTCGTTGCGATCAACATGGCGGCGATCCCGCGCGACCTCATCGAATCGGAACTGTTCGGCCACGAGAAAGGCGCCTTCACCGGGGCGCAGAATCGCTCCACCGGCCGCTTCGAGCAGGCCGAGGGCGGCACGCTGTTCCTCGACGAGATCGGCGACATGCCGATGGAAGCGCAAACGCGCCTGCTGCGTGTGCTGCAGCAGGGCGAATACACCACTGTCGGCGGCCGCACGCCGATCAAGACGGATGTGCGCATCGTCGCCGCCACCAACAAGGATCTCAGGACGCTGATCAACCAGGGCCTGTTCCGCGAGGATCTGTTCTACCGCCTGAACGTCGTGCCGTTGCGGCTGCCGGCGCTGCGCGAGCGCTCCGAGGACATTCCCGACCTGGTGCGGCATTTCTTCAAGCAGGGCGCCAGTGAGGGCTTGCAGACCAAGCGCATTTCGGCGGGCGGCATCGAGTTGATGAAGCGCTATCCCTGGCCGGGCAATGTGCGCGAGTTGGAAAACCTGGTGCGCCGGCTGGCGGCCCTTTACTCCCAGGACGAGATATCGTCCGAGATTATCGATTCCGAATTGAAGACCGGCGACAGGCCGGTTGTTCCCGGCGGCGGCCCGCTCATTCCCGACGATCTGTCGATCGGCCAGGCGGTCGAGCATTTCCTGCAGCGCTATTTTGCATCTTTCGCCGGCGACCTGCCGCCGGCCGGGCTCTACCAGCGTATCCTTGCCGAGGTCGAATTCCCGCTTGTGCTGGCCTCGATGACGGCAACGCGCGGCAACCAGATCAAGGCGGCCGAGCTGCTGGGCCTCAACCGCAACACGCTGCGCAAGAAAATTCGCGAACTTGGCGTCAACGTCTACAAATCCACCCGGCAGCCTTGATGCGCGAAGCACAAATGCGCTGGGGTTGGAAAAGATGGCATATAACAACGGCTTAGGATGCCTCGCCGGGTCGACCTCGTGTCCACCCCGTTTGCGTCTTCTCGCCCTGTCGGTGAATTGATCGGGGGAAAGATTTTCCTCACGGCCACACTTGTTGCATAATCGCCACAATGCGTTGCATACATCCGACCCAATGACCGACTCTGTACAGCGACATGGCAGCTGAGGCTCCGATCCTGACCCAACCGCTTTTCAGCCAGGCCGGCACGCGCGACGGCCGCCGGCTGCTGGCGCTGCCCGGGGTGGTCGCGATTGCTGGAGCAATGATCACGGCCGCGATCTCGTTCGCGATTCTGGTCGGCGCGACACCGATCGCGCCGACCGCCGACACCACTTTGGCGCTGATCGCCGCCAACGCCGTGTTCGTCCTGTTCCTGATCGCGCTGGTGGCCCGCGAAGTCCATCGCATCGTCATGGCGCGCAGGCATGGCAGGGCCGCCTCGCGGCTACATGTGCGCATTGTGGCGATGTTCGCGCTGGTCGCCGCGATTCCGGCGATCATGGTGGCGATCATCGCCTCGATCACGCTCGATATCGGCCTCGATCGCTGGTTTGAGCTCCGCACCAAGGCGATCGTCAACTCGTCGTTGTCGATCGCTGACGCCTATGTCCAGGAGAATGCGCGCAATCTTCAGGGCACGACGCTGTCGATGGCCTATGATCTCGACGCTTCGCGCACGCTCTGGGGCCTCGACCGGGGCGGTTTTCTCGATTTGATGAACAAGGAAGCCGTCGGTCGCGGACTGGCGCATGCGGCCCTGGTCAAGTCGGACGGCTCGTTCGTGATGAACGCCCAGACCGACGCCGACTTCAAGATGCCCGACCCGCCGTCGGGCGCGGTGGAGACGGCCGCGGACGGCAAGCCGGTGCTGATCGAGCCGAAGACGCGCAACATCATGGGCGCGATCATCAAGCTGCGCGAGATCGAAGGGCTCTATCTCTACACGATCCGCCTGGTCGACCCCGACGTGATCAAGGCGCGCCAGATCGTCAGGGCCAACACCGACGAATACCGCAATCTCGAGGATAACCGTCGCACGTCGCAAGTGGCGTTCGCGCTGCCTTATCTGTCGCTTACGCTGATCATTATTCTATCGGCGATCTGGACCGGCATTGCCGTCGCCGATCGTCTGGTGCGGCCGATCCGGCAGTTGATCGGCGCCGCCGATGAGGTGGCGACCGGCAACCTCGACGTTGCCGTCGCGGTGCGTCATTCAGATGGCGACGTCGCCTCGCTCGGTGAGACCTTCAACAACATGATCCTGGAGCTGAAATCGCAGCGCAACGAGCTGCTCTCGGCCAAGGATCTGATCGACGAGCGCCGGCGTTTCTCCGAGGCGGTGCTGGCCGGCGTCACGGCCGGCGTCATCGGCGTCGACCCCTACGGCATCGTCACCATCGTCAACCGCTCCGCCGAAACCATGATGGGGATATCGGCCAGTGCCGCGCTCGGCCAAAACCTGTCGACGATCCTGCCGCATGTCGGTCGCGTCTTCGAAATCGGCCGGCAATCCGGCAAGCCGGTCTATCGCGAGCAGGTGACCTTCTTCCGCACCGGTGTTGAACGGACCTTCAATGTCCAGATCACCGTCGAGGCTGGCGACGACGGTTCGGAGGAGAAATCCTATGTCGTCACCGTCGACGACATCACCGATCTCGTCCAGGCGCAACGCTCGTCCGCTTGGGCGGACGTCGCACGGCGCATCGCGCATGAGATCAAAAACCCGCTGACGCCGATCCAGCTCTCCGCCGAGCGCATCAAGCGCCGCTACGGCAAGGTCATCACCGAGGACCGCGAGGTCTTCGATCAGTGCACCGACACCATCATCCGCCAGGTCGAGGATATCGGCCGCATGGTCGACGAATTTTCAGCCTTCGCCCGCATGCCGAAGCCCGAGATGAAAGCCATCGACCTGCGCGAATCGTTGCGCGAGGCCTCTTTCCTGGTTGAAGTCAGCCGCTCGGACATCGCTTTCCAGCGCGATTTCGGCAACGAGCCGCTCAAGGGCACGTTCGACAGCCGCCTGATGGCGCAGGCCTTCGGCAACATCATCAAGAACGCCGCCGAGGCGATCGACGGACTTGATGCGGAAGACCGCTCGGACGGCACAATCCGGATTCAAGCCGGGCGCCAAGATGGCGCCATACGAATCGATGTTATCGACAACGGCAAGGGCCTGCCGCGTGAGAATCGCCAAAGGCTGCTCGAGCCCTATATGACGACACGCGAGAAGGGCACAGGGCTCGGTCTCGCTATCGTCAAGAAGATCGTGGAAGACCATGGCGGCCGTCTCGAATTGCATGACGCGCCGTCGGATTTCCACGGTGGCCGCGGCGCGATGATCTCGATCATCCTGCCGCCGGCGACGGTCATTGCCGCGCCGCCACGCGGTGAAGGTCGAAGCGAACACGAACGAGAAACTGAAAAGGTCGGTAATGGCGTCTGACATTCTCATCGTCGATGACGAGGAAGACATCCGCGAGCTCGTCGCCGGTATTTTGAGCGACGAGGGTCACGAAACCCGCACGGCACACGATGCCGACAGCGCGCTGGCGGCGATTGCCGATCGCGCGCCGCGCTTGATTTTCCTCGATATCTGGCTGCAGGGCTCACGCCTCGACGGCCTGGCGCTGCTCGACGAGATCAAGACCATGCACCCCAGCATGCCGGTGGTGATGATCTCCGGTCACGGCAACATCGAAACGGCGGTCTCGGCCATCCGCCGCGGCGCCTATGATTTCATCGAAAAGCCATTCAAGGCCGATCGCCTCATCCTGGTCGCCGAGCGCGCGCTCGAGACCTCCAAGCTGCGGCGCGAGGTCTCCGACCTCAAGCAGCGCAGCGGCGAGACCTTCGACCTGATCGGCATGTCGTCGGCGATGAGCCAGTTGCGCCAGACCATCGAGCGCGTCGCGCCGACCAACAGCCGCGTCATGATCGTCGGCCCATCCGGCTCCGGCAAGGAGCTGACGGCACGCGCCATCCACACGCTATCGTCGCGCAAGGGCAGCCCGTTCGTCACGCTGAGCGCGGCCACCATCACGCCGGAACGCATGGAGATCGAGCTGTTCGGCACCGAATCGAACGGCACCGAGCGCAAGGTCGGCGCGTTGGAAGAGGCGCATCGCGGCATCCTCTACATCGACGAAGTGGCCGACATGCCGCGCGAGACGCAGAACAAGATCCTGCGCGTGCTGGTCGAGCAGCAGTTCGAGCGGGTAGGCGGCACCAAGCGCGTCAAGGTCGATGTCCGAATCATCTCGTCCACCTCGCAGAACCTTGAGGCGATGATCGCCGACGGCCGTTTCCGCGAGGATCTCTACCATCGCCTGGCGGTGGTTCCGGTCGTGGTCCCGGGGCTCGCCGAACGGCGCGAGGACATCCCCTATCTCGTCGACAATTTCATGAAGCAGATCGCCCGCCAGGCCGGCATCAGGCCACGTCGTATCGGCGATGACGCTTTAGCCGTGCTGCAGGCCCACAATTGGCCGGGCAATGTTCGCCAGCTGCGCAACAATGTCGAGCGGTTGATGATTTTGGCGCGCGGCGACGATGCCGATGCGCCGATCACCGCCGATCTTTTGCCCTCCGAGATCGGCGACGTCATGCCGCGTACGCCCAACCAGTCGGACCAGCACATCATGGCGCTGCCGCTGCGCGAGGCACGCGAACAGTTCGAGAAGGACTATCTGATCGCCCAGATCAACCGCTTCGGCGGCAACATCTCGAAGACCGCCGAGTTCATCGGCATGGAGAGGTCGGCGCTGCATCGCAAGCTGAAGTCGCTTGGGGTGTAAGCAATTCCAGGAAACGTCTGAGCGGTTTTCCGTCCTGAATTGCTAAAACAAAGAGATAGAGCGGTTCGCCGGTTCTGTGAAACGGTGAAACGCTCTAGCTGATCTCTTCCGGAAGAAAGCCCCCCGTCTGGCGTTTCCACAGCCGTGCGAACAAGCCGCCCTGCTTGACCAGTTCGTCCGGCTTGCCTTCTTCGACGATACGGCCCTGATCGAGCAAGACTATCCGGTCCATCATCGCAATTGTCGAGAGGCGATGGGCGATGGCGATCACCGTTTTTGCCTCCATCACGAGATTAAGTCTCTCTTGGATAGCAGCCTCGGACTCACTGTCGAGGGCGGAGGTTGCCTCGTCGAGCACCAGGATCGGCGCGTTCTTCAACAACACGCGGGCGATAGCGACGCGCTGGCGCTGGCCGCCGGACAGCTTGATGCCGCGGTCGCCGACGAAGGCGCCATAGCCCTTGCGGCCTTCGGCGTCCGAGAGATCGGCAATGAAGGCATCAGCGGCGGCCATCCTCGCCACCTCTTCGATCTCCCGGCCACTCGCCTCTGGCCGGCCATAGCGAATATTGTCGCCGATCGAACGATGCAGCAGCGCGACATCCTGGGCGATGACACCGATGGCGCGCCGAAGACTTGCCTGGCTGACGGTGCGGATGTCCTGCCCATCGATGAGGATCGCGCCTTCCCTGATATCGTAGAAGCGCAAGAGCAGGTTTGCGAGTGTGGTCTTGCCTGCGCCCGACAGGCCTACGAGGCCGACCTTCTCGCAGGGGCGGACGGTCAGCGATAGATCCTCGATGACAGGCTTGCCGGCCTTGTAGGCGAAGTGGACATTTTCGAAACGGATCTCGCCGGTCTCGACCTTGATATCAGGGGCATCCGGACGGTCGGTGATCGTGGGCGGGGTTGTCATGACCGGCATGGCATCCTTGATCGTGCCAATCGCCTGGAAGATCTGCTGGCCCATCTGCAGGAATGTGAAGATCTGTGTCGACAGCCGCTGGAGGATGTAGACGGCGCCTACAAACTGGCCGACCGTGAGAAACCCGTTGACGAGACCAGAAAATCCGATCGAAAGCATGGTCAGCCACAGCACCATGTTGAGGACGACGACAGTCAGTTCCGAGGTGCGATAGATGCGTTGTTCGCTGTGTTGCGTCTGCACGGCCTTCAGGATGGTGCGGCGGATAGTGCCTGCCTCACTATCTTCTGCGGCGAACTGCTTGATCATCTGCATGTTGGTGTAGAGATCGGTGATGGCGCCGGCCACCAGGCCGCGCTGCTTGGCGGTACGGCGCGCGCGTTCGGCAAAGGTGGGAACTACCCTGACGGTGAATGCCACGTTGAGCGCGATCCAGACGACGACCGGCAAGGCAAGCTGCCAGGACAGCGTGCTGAGCAGGACGACCGAGCCGACCAACTGCAGCAGGAAGCGTGGAATGGACTGGAATGCGGCAATGATCTGCTGCTGGACGGCAGATGCCACCTGCTGCAGGCGTGAGGCGACCTGACCGGCATAGAGATCATGGAAAAAGGCGAGATCCTGCCGCTCGACTGCCTTGTGGCCCTGCCACTGGATGGCGGCCGGCATGCCGACGCCGAGCGTGTGCGAGGTCAGAGTGTTGAGCAGGAACGAAGCCACCGGCATGGCCGGAAAAATCAGCAAGCCGAGGAAAGTCAAAAGCGGCCATTCGTTATGCAGGAATGCGGAAGCGCCTTGTTGCGTGACGCCATCGACGATGACCGAAAGTCCCCAGACTATCGTCAGATTGATGGCTTCCATCGCCATGGAGGAAAGTGCCAGCGCAATCAGCACGCCCCTAAACATCGAAATGAAGTGGAGGAGGACGGCTACAGGCCCCTTGGAGGGCAGCGGCCGATAGGGAATCTCCAGCGGCCGGATCAGGTTTTCGAATGGACGGTAGATCGCATCTGAAATCGACATGGTGCGCTTGAGCTCTGAATGGGATCGAGGCGAGGACTCAACTGCCGGAATACGATCATCTACCGGCCGCAACCTCAATTAGAGTAATTCCGGAAAAAGAAACGGTTTTCCATCCGGAAAAGCGTCAACGCTCTGACAGGCGCGACCTCGGTTCAATCGCGCTGGGCCAAGCATTTGCCGGTTACGACGGCGGCGGAATCACATAAGAAACCAGGAATTCTGTTCAGGGGTGACCCATGCCGCGCATTGCCTATGTCAACGGGCGCTACGTCGTCCATGCTCAAGCCAGCGTCCATATCGAGGACCGCGGCTACCAGTTCGCCGACGGCGTCTACGAGGTCTGCGAAGTGGCGCGCGGCTACATCGTCGACATGCCGCGCCATCTTGCCCGGCTCAAGCGTTCGCTGAAGGAGCTGTCGATCGCCTGGCCGGTCTCGGAAGGGGTGTTGCCGATGCTGCTGCGCGAGGTGGTGCGCCGCAACCATGTCGTCAACGGCTTCGTCTACCTCCAGGTGACGCGTGGCGTCGCCAGCCGCGACTTCGTTTTCCCGGCGAACGCCAGGTCGGCGCTCGTGATCACGGCAAGGAAGGCCGATCCTGCCTCGGCGGCCAAGCGCGCGGAGACCGGCATCAAGGTCATCACCGTGCCGGAGAATCGCTGGGACCGCGTCGACATCAAAAGCACCGGCCTCCTGCCCAACGTGCTCGCCAAGCAAAAGGCCAAGGAAGCCGGCGCCCAGGAAGCCTGGTTCGTCGACGCCGACGGCAGCGTCAAGGAAGGCGGCTCCTCGAACGCCTGGATCGTCACCAGGGACGGTGTGCTGGTCACGCGGCCTGCCGAGCACGGCATCCTGCGCGGCATCACCCGCACGACGCTGTTCGATGTCGCCGCCAAGCTCGGTTTGAGGATCGAGGAACGCTCCTTTTCGGTCGCCGAAGCGAAGACCGCCAGGGAAGCGTTCATCAGCTCAGCAACCACAATCGCCATGCCCGTGGTTGAAATTGACGGTGCCCCGGTGGCAAATGGCCATCCCGGTTCCATGACACTTTCGTTGCGGCAGGCCTTTTTTGACATTGCGGAAAAAAGTCCAGCCTGATAACCGCACAACTGGAATGAACCTCAACTATCTCGTTCTGCTTGCCGTTGTGACGGCAAGAGGGGGTTTGCGCGCTTGACAGGTGCCACGTAATTTGGCGCATTGGCATGCAGACCGAAGGGGATCGGCGAAAGACAAGAAAAATGGCGGAACGATCGCAAAACCTTCAGGACCTGTTCCTGAATTCAGTTCGCAAGAGCAAAAATCCACTTACCATCTTCCTCATCAATGGCGTGAAGCTGACCGGTGTGGTCACTTCGTTCGACAACTTTTGTGTGTTGTTGCGGCGGGACGGCCACTCGCAGCTCGTCTACAAGCACGCCATTTCCACGATCATGCCGAGCCAGCCGGTTCAGATGTTCGATGGCGAGGAAAGCCAAGGCGCCTGATTATTGGCACGTGAGAAAGACGCGGACGCCACCGTTCGCGGAAAACCAGCGCATCATCCCGGGACGGAAGCCAAGGGCCCGACCCGGGCTGTTGTCATTGTGCCCGTGCTTACCCGGCATCAACGCAGCGATGACGAAATCAATCGTCCACGCCTGACGCGTTCGGCCGATGCCCGCCACGACGAAGCCGTCGGGCTTGCCCGTGCCATCGACCTCGACCTGATCCACACCGCGGTGGTGACCGTCAACGATCCGCGCCCGGCAACCTTGCTCGGCAGCGGCAAGGTTGCGGAGTTCGCGGAGATCGTCAAAGAGGGTCACGCGGAGGTGGTCGTCGTCGACCACCCGCTGACGCCGGTGCAGCAACGCAATCTCGAAAAGGAATTCAACGCCAAGGTGCTCGACCGCACCGGACTGATCCTGGAGATATTCGGCGAGCGCGCCCGCACCAAGGAAGGCACGCTGCAGGTCGAACTCGCCCATCTCAACTACCAGAAGGGCCGGCTGGTTCGCAGCTGGACCCACCTTGAGCGGCAACGCGGCGGCGCCGGGTTCCTTGGCGGTCCCGGCGAAACCCAGATCGAATCCGACCGGCGGCAGTTGCAGGAAAAGATCATCAAGCTGAAGCACGAGCTGGAAACGGTGCGCCGCACCCGCGACCTGCATCGCGCCAAGCGCAAGAAAGTGCCGTTCCCGGTGGTGGCGATCGTCGGCTACACCAATGCCGGCAAGTCGACACTGTTCAACCGGCTGACCGGGGCAGGCGTGCTGGCCGAGGACATGCTGTTCGCCACGCTCGACCCGACGCTGCGCCGCGTGCGGCTGCAACACGGCACGCCGATCATCCTGTCGGACACGGTCGGTTTCATCTCCGACCTGCCGACTCACCTGGTCGCCGCGTTCAGGGCGACGCTGGAAGAGGTCGTCGAGGCCGACCTCGTGCTGCATCTGCGCGACATCTCCGATCCGGACACGACGGCGCAGGCCGAGGATGTCGAGCGCATCCTGGGCGATCTTGGCGTGGATGCGAGCGACACGAAGCGCGTCATCGAGGTCTGGAACAAGATCGACCTGTTGGATGACGGCAACCGGGAGCGGCTGCTTGCCGAAGGAGCGGGCGGCAAGGCGCCGCCGATTGCGATCTCGGCCGTAACCGGCGAAGGGATCGACGCCCTGAAAGCGCTCATCGAAACGCGGGTTTCGGGCGAGCTGGAAAAGACGACGGTGACGCTCAGTCCTGCCCAGCTCGGCCAGGTCGACTGGCTCTACCGCAATGGCGACGTCGTATCGCGGATCGACAATGAGGACGGCAGCGTCACCATTTCGCTACTGGCGACGCACAGCGCCCGGCAGGAGATCGAAAGCCGGCTGCACCGCAAAAACAGCGGCTAGACCTGCTTATTTTGCGCTTTTGGCCTGCTGCCAAAGCGCTTCCATCTCGCCCAGCGTGGCTTTCTCCAACGAGCCGCCCGACGCCTCGAGCGCCTGTTCGACATAGTGGAAACGCGAGCGGAATTTCTCGTTGGTGCCGCTCAATGCAGCCTCGGAATCGAGCTTGAGGTGGCGGCCGAGATTGACGACGGCAAACAGCATGTCGCCGAACTCGTCCTTGATCGATGCGGTATCGCCCTTGGCGAGCGCTTCGCGCAATTCGCCGATCTCTTCCTCTATCTTGTCGAGGATGGGGGCGGCCTCGCTCCAGTCGAAGCCGACGCGGGCCGCCTTCTCCTGCAGTTTCAGCGCCCGGGTGAGAGCGGGCAGGGCGACCGGCACGCTGTCCAGGAAACCCCTGCCGTGGTCCTCGGGATCGAGGCCGCGGGCGATGCGGGCATTGCGCTTCCCGGCCTTCTCCTCGGCCTTGATCTTCTCCCACATGCCTTTGGCCATGCCGGCGCTGCGCGCCTTCTCGTCGCCGAAGACATGCGGATGGCGGCGGATCATCTTGGTGGTGATCGCCTCGACGACATCGCCGAACGCAAACTCGCCGATCTCCTGCGCCATCTGAGCGTGGTAGACGACTTGCAGCAGGAGATCGCCGAGCTCGTCGCGCAGATCGCCGAGATCGCCGCGCGCGATCGCGTCGGCCACTTCATAGGCTTCCTCGATCGTATAGGGGGCGATGGTCGAGAAATTCTGCTCGATATCCCAGGGACAACCGGTCTCAGGCGCTCTCAGCGCCGCCATGATCTCGATCAGCCGGGAAATGTCCTTGGAGGGTGTCATCACGCCAACCCTAGCGCGCCGCGCCGCGGGCGACCAACGCTGCGGCAAGGCGGCCAGCACTTGTCCACAGTTGCGGCTTCTCAGCCGAGGACCGAAACAATCGCCTTGGCGAGGTCGTCCATGCCGTCTTCCGGCAGACCGGCAACATTGATGCGGCTGTCACCGACCATGTAGACGGCATGCTCGGCGCGCAGACGCTCGACCTGGGCCTCGGTCAGGCCGAGACGGGAAAACATGCCGCGATGGCTGGCGACGAAGTCGAAGCGGTCGGAGTTGGACTGCCGGCGAAGCGCCTCGGCAAAGGCGACGCGCAGCCGCAGCATGCGCAAGCGCATCTCCTCGAGCTCGGCTTCCCAGTCCGCCTTCAGCTCGGTGTCTTCCAGCACCATGCGCACCGCCGCCGCGCCATGGTCCGGCGGCATCGAATAAAGCGCACGCGCCGCGGCCAGCATCTGGCCGAGCGCCAGGTCGGCCTGCGCGCCATCCTTGGCCAGGATCATCGCCGCGCCGACGCGGTCGCGATAGACGGCAAAGTTCTTCGAGCAGCTCGAGGCGACGACCATTTCCGGCATTTTCTCGGCCAGCAGCCGCAGGCCGGCAGCGTCGGCGTCGAGACCTTCGCCAAAGCCCTGATAGGCGATATCGACGAAAGGCAGCAGACCGCGCTCCAAGAGGACATCGGCGACCTGCGCCCACTGCGCGACATCGAGATTGGCGCCGGTCGGGTTGTGGCAGCAGCCATGCAGCAGCACGACGTCGCCAGAGTTTGCCGTCTTCAATGCCGCCAGCATATCGTCGAAACGCACACTGCCCGAAGCCGCGTCGAAATAGGGATAGTCGCGCACCGCCAGCCCGGCGGCCCGCATCACCGGCGGATGGTTCGGCCAGGTCGGGTCGGACAGCCAGACCGTGGCGCCGGGGCGGCTGCGCTGCAGGAGCTCGGCCACCAGCCGCAGCGCGCCTGAACCGCCCGGCGCCTGCGCCGCGCGGATGCGCGACAGGTCGGCCTTGTCGCCAAAGGCAAGCTTGATCATCGCGGTGTTGAAAGCGATGTCGCCGGCAAGGCCGAGATAGGTCTTGGTGTCCTGGCTGGCGAGCAGCCGCTTCTCGGCTTCGCGCACGGCACGCATGACCGGCGTCTTGCCGTCGATATCCTTGTAGAC
The DNA here is from genome assembly GCF_041355295.1 of Mesorhizobium sp. RCC_202. Lineage (NCBI taxonomy): Bacteria > Pseudomonadati > Pseudomonadota > Alphaproteobacteria > Hyphomicrobiales > Phyllobacteriaceae > Mesorhizobium > Mesorhizobium sp. RCC_202. Next base: position 62,506 of record NZ_JBFUPO010000009.1, on the reverse strand, counting down.
GCCGACACCGAGGTCGACTTTGCCGGGCCGGGGGTCGTTGCGATAGAGGCCGATCAAGGCAAGGATCTTGTCGGCGGGCGCCGGCTGCAAGGCTTCGAACATCGATAACAACTCCCAATGGCGGCGGAGTGATACGCAAATCGACCCTGCCGCGCCAGCGGTTTCCTCACAGACGGCGACATGAAAAGAAATGCCGGGGCGTGGGATTAATATCCCTATCTGCTCCGTAAACAGGGCATGAAACGGTCGATGGCACGCTTCGATATTGTCGGACAGCTTGGCTCGCTGCGCCGCTACGCGCGCTCGCTGACGCGCGACGGCGCTGATGCCGAGGATCTCGTGCATGACGCGCTGGTGCGCGCCTATGAGCGGCGCGGCACTTTTCGCACCGGCGGCAATCCGCGCGCCTGGCTGTTTGCGATCATGCACAACCTTTTCATCGACCGCATGCGCTCGCGCCGGTCGGAAACAGCGCGCGTCGAGCAGGCTGGCTACCTGACCGAGGCCAGCATGCCGGCGCCGCAGGACCATTCCGTGCGGTTGGCAGAGGTTAGGCAGGCCTTCCTGGCGCTGCCGGAAGAGCAGCGTTCGGCGCTGCATCTCGTCGCTGTCGAGGGGCTTTCCTACCAGCAGGCGGCCGATGTCATCGGCGTGCCGCTCGGAACCCTGATGTCGCGCATCGGCCGCGCGCGTGCGGCCCTACGCGACATGGAGCAGGGCGGTTCGGCAAAGGCCCGGCCCAATCTCAGAATTGTTGGAGACGAGTGATGAGCGAGCTTGTCGATCCCGTGACGGATGCCGATCTCGACGGTTATGTCGACGATCAGCTGGACGTTGCCCGCCGCATCGAGGTCGAGGCGTATCTGGCCGCGCGCCCGGAAGCCGCGGCGCGCGTGATGGCGGACCTCAGGACCCGCGACGAGCTGCGCGTTGCGCTTGCCCGCCCGGCCGGCATGGCCCGCCCGGCAACGACCGAAGCGGCGCGACGGCTGGAGAGAGGGCTTGCCAGGGGCCGGATCCTTTCCGTGCTGCAGCGGGCCGCGGCCGCCGCAGTGCTGATTGCCGCCGGCTGGCTGGCCAACGGCATCTTCGGGCCGATCGCGGTGACCAAGGTGGTCGCTTCGACGCAGCCGCCAGCCTATGTCGAGGAAGCGGTGCGGGCGCACAGGACGACGCTGGTGCGCGAGACCATGCCCTCGCAAACCGAGGCACCGGGCTACAATGCCGACGAAATCCGCGCCGCCACCGCAATCGTCATGCCGACGCTGCCCGATGACTGGAAGATCCGCGACGTCCAGGTCTACCCGTCGCAATTCGGGCCGAGCGTCGAGATGGCGATCGAGACGAAGGACCTCGGCCTGTTGTCGCTGTTTGCCATCCGTCCCGGCACGTTCGACGTGGTGAAGCCCAGGGTCGCGCCTTCGGACGATATCTCGTCGGCCTATTTCCAGATCGGCGAGGTTGCCTATGCGGTCGTCGGCCGAAGCGATGCCGCCAATCTCGACCGAGCCGCCGAAAAACTCGCCAGAACGCTCTACTGAAAACCACGCTTTGCTAAGAACAAAGGAGAACCAAATGAACAACCCCAATCCAGGATATCGCATGGGCGCAGGCGTCCAGGCCGGATCCGCCTATGACGAGGGCCTGCGCCAGCACATGCTGCGCGTCTACAACTACATGGGCCTCGGCCTCGTCGTCACCGGCCTCGTCGCCTTCTTCGTGGCCTCGACGCCGGCGCTTTATGTACCGATCTTCTCCAGCCCGCTGAAATGGGTGGTGATGCTGGCGCCGCTCGCTTTCGTCATGATCTTCTCGTTCAAGATGCAGACCATGTCGGCCGCGAGCGCGCAGATGATGTTCTGGGCCTTCTGCGCCGTCATGGGCCTGTCGCTTGCCTCGGTGTTCCTCGTCTTCACCTCGACTAGCATCGCGCGCACCTTCTTCATCGCGGCGACGATGTTCGGCGCCACCAGCCTCTATGGCTACACGACGAAGCGCGACCTGACACAGTTTTCGTCGTTCTTGATCATGGGCCTGATCGGCGTGGTGATCGCCAGCCTCGTCAACCTGTTCCTCGGATCGACCGCGCTGCAGTTCGCCATTTCGGTGATCGGCATCGCCGTCTTCATCGGCCTGACCGCGTGGGATACGCAGACGATCAAGGAACAGTATGCCGAGAATTTCGACGCGGAATCGCGGCAGAAGCTCGCCGTGTTCGGTGCCTTCTCGCTTTATCTGAATTTCATAAACATCTTCCAGCTGTTGCTGAATTTCACCGGCGAGCGCGAATAACAAGAACCGTCCAAGCAACATGTCTGACCTATGGCCGGAGGGAAACCTCCGGCTCTTTTTTTGGATGAGAACCAAGGGCAGTCTGCCGCTCTTGAGTTTACGTCCGGCCCTTTGCTAGCCTGTCACCATAACGGCCAGCCGCGAGGGCACATGGAACAGGTGACGCTTCACGGTGATGGCATCTCGGCGATCATAATCGAGCAAGGAGCCGAACTGGTCTCGCTGCGCAATGGCGAGGGAACCGAGCTTCTATGGCAGGCTGGCCCGGAATGGCGCCGGCATTCTCCGGTGCTGTTTCCGATCGTCGGCCGGCTGAAGGGCGATCAGCTGCGGCATCACGGGCAAAGCTACCCGATGACGCAGCATGGTTTCGCCCGCGACAAACGCTTTGCCTGGTCGGAGCAGGGGCCTTCGTCCTGCACCCTGGTCCTGACCGACGATGCCGAGACCCGCGCCCATTACCCATTCGCCTTTCGCCTGGCCGTCAGCTACCGCCTGGGCGATCGGCGGCTCGAGGTGGGTTACGAAATCACCAATCCGGGTGAGGAGGTGTTGCCGGCCTCGATCGGCGCGCATCCGGCCTTCAACTGGCCGCTGCTGCCGGGCCTGCCCAAAGAGGCTTACCGGCTGACCTTTGCCGAGGCCGAGCCGGAACCAATCCGCCGCCTGAAGGATGGCCTGCTGTTGCCGGCAGCCCAGCCCACGCCGATTGAAGGCAGAACCTTGGCGCTGTCGGAGCGGCTCTTCCTCGACGACGCCGTCATCCTGGACCGGCCGGTCAGCACCAGCGTGCGTTACGCCGCAGACCAGGGCCCGGCGATCGAAGTGTCGTGGCAGGGGTTGAACGAGCTCGGCATCTGGTCGAAACCCGGCGGAGCGCCCTTCCTGTGCATTGAGCCCTGGCACGGTATTGCAAGCCCCATCGACTTCGACGGCGAGTTTGCGGACAAGCCTGGCGTGATGCTGATCGAACCTGGCGCCAAGCGTGCGCTGAGCTACTGGATTCGTGTGGATCGCTAGCGGCGCAATCGCGCCGAGAGTAAATGCAGGAGGGCCCATGAAACCGGTGATAAGCCGATCCTTTCTGGACCGCCTGTTCGCGGCGCAGGACTATGATGGCCTGGTTCAGCTCTCGTCGTTCTTTCAGGGAACGTCGACCTGCCGGCTGGAGAAGGCAGACTACGGTCTGCCGCGACCGTTCTTCCTGATCGTCGAAAGCCTGGTCTGGTTTGCGCAGGCCGACCGCTCCGGCGTCTGGACCTATTTCGAGGCAACATCGGCGCCACGCCAGCAAGCAATGCTGGAGGCGCTGACCGCAGGGGCTCCGGCGGGCTTTGCGCAGGCATATGCCAAAGGCGTCAGCGGTTGGCGGGACGAAGCCGGGATGGCCGGGCTCGACCGATGGCTGTCGGCGCGCGACGACGAAAACAATCGCTGGCTTTGGCAACTGGCACGCGCCAACCGCGCACAGATCGACGAGCTTCTGTCATAGGGCAGTTATTGCTCAGGCAAGGTCAGTCAAACGGGAGACGGCACATAGCATTCGCGATCAAGGCCGAGGTCCAGGACACCCAGGCGATGACGTTTGCGTTCACTGCGCAGAAAACCATGTATGGCGGCAGGCAAATTGTCGAGGGCGACACGGTCTTCGTATTCGCCAGCGAGAATGAAGGCGGGCAGGGGCTGTTCGCGCGTGGCGTGGTCACGTCCTCTTCCGCCATCGCAAGACGCCCCGACCTCGAACGCCAGACGCCGCGCGTCAGCGTTTCGATCCGCCGCACCGCCTTGGCCACGAGACGGCTGGGCCGTGATGAGCTCAAGCGCTTCAGGGACTGGCAGGACGGCCGGCCGGAGACCGAGCTCAATTTCAAATTCTATCGCCAGGCGACAAACAAGATCGTCGGCATTTCGGACGATACCGCCGCGTTTCTCGATAGCTATTTTTGACAGCGCAACGGTTCGACCCAAAGAAAAGCCCGGCGCGAGGCCGGGCCATCCTGAAGCCAGTTCGATCGATCGTTAGTTCCCGAACTTGTAGGTCAGCCGCGCCATGACGGCATCGGCCCGGGCTTTGACCTTGTAGGTTTCCGGATTGGCTCCCAGCGAGCCATCGTCGAAAACATTGTTTCCGGTGCTGGTCTTGGAGCCAAGATCGATATGCGTATAGTCGACGCCAAGGATCACTTTGTCGGTGAGGGCGTAGTCGATGCCCGCGCCCACGGCATAGCCGTTGTGCCATTCATTCTGTTCGTAGGTGACGAGAGCGTCGTTGTCCCGCGCCTTGAAGCCAACCTTGCCACCAGCGTAACCGCCTTTGGCGTAGATCATGAAGCGGTCGAACGCATAACCGACCTTGCCCACAACGGTGGCGTAGTGCTGAATTTTTCCGGTCTCGGTATCGCTGTCCGGGAAGTAAGGGCTGACGATCGTCTTGTCGATTCCGGTGAAGGTCCACGAAGCTTCGCCGCCCAGCACGAACTGGTCCCATTGATGCTGCCAGCCGACATGCGCGCCGCCCGCTATGTTCGTGTCGCGGAAACCGAATCCTTCGGTTCCGGCTGGAACCAGATCGGTAAAGAAGCCGCCATTCGGCTGCGTGACGTCCGTGGCCCTGACATTGCCATTGGCGAAGCCGATATGCCCACCGACGTAGAAGCCGCTCCAGTCGTAAGCCGATCCGGCAACCGGCCCTGTCATGTCCGCCGCCGAAGCAGCGGTCGCGCCAAGCCCAGCCAGCGCGGCAATTGCGATAAGTCGTTTCACTGAATTCCTCCGATCCACCCAGATCCCATCGGTGACACAAGCATAGTCGAAAATGTGAAAATAAAGTGTGATGATTTAGCCGCACTGCTTTAAAAATCAGCAGGTTGCGAAGCAGGAAGTAAAAAGAAGAGTAGGCGGATCAAGTGGCATACCCTACCAAGCCAAGTGCTGATCAAATTCTTTCGAACAGACAAGAGACCGAAGCAACACAGAGAATGAAATCGCCAATACGTTATAAACCCAATAGTCAAACGACGGACGTTTCCTCAATTACCTACAAATATAGTCCGCCTTTATCCAAATAGAGATGGAACATAGGAAGCAGACCTCTCTTTTCGGCGGAGGCGACGGCGCATCGACCGGGTATCAGCCGGCCTGCCGGACGATGGTTCCAATCGCACTGACCAGAAGGCGGGCGGCGGTGAGGGCCGAAAGGCCGCCAATGTCAGCCGGCGGATAGAGTTCGACAAGGTCGAAGCCAATGAGTCTCGCCCGCCCGCCGAGCCCCCGATGAGGTCGATCGTCTGCGTATAGGTGAGGCCGCCGGGCGTAGGCGCTGCCACGCCCGGCATGATGCCGGGATCGAGACCGTCGCAATCGAGGGTGACGACAACCCGCGCGCCTTGCGGAATATGCCGAAGGGCCGCTTCCACGCCTCGGGCATGAACCTCGCGCGCGGTCACGAAGCGGCTGCCATGGTGCTGCGCCGCTTCGATTTCAGCGAGGCGGGCGCTGCCAACGCTCCGCAAGCCGACCTGCACCATGCCTGCGACATGGCCCATCTCGCTCGCCCGCCGCATCGGGCTCGAATAGCCGTAGCGTTCGCCATGCACCTCGTCGCGCCAGTCGATATGGGCGTCGATCTGCAGGATCCAGATCGGTCCATGGTCGGCAAAGCCGGCGAGGAATGGAATGACGACGGAATCGTCGCCGCCAAGCAGGATCGGCACGGCGGACAAGGACAGAACCTCACGCGTCTTCGCCTCGATCCGGGCCCGGTTGCCGGCATTGTCGTGCATGGTCGTCGCAATGTTGCCGGCATCGATGCAACTGGCCGGCCTGCCATCGAACAGTGGGCCGCCGAGATCGAAATCCCAATGCTCGACGAGCGGAGCGTCAGCCTGGCTGGCAGCGCGGATGGCATCGGGTGCGGATGCCTGACCGCCGCTGTCCTGGCCCGGATACGTGGTGCCGTGTCCGGCTCCGAAGATCACCGCTCGGGGCGCGCGACCATCGGCGAGATGGTTGGGTAGGCCGAGAAAGGAGGGAGAGGCGGTCATGTCTTTTGCGGTTCCGTCAGGAATGTTTACAGGAAGACTGCTAACTCTGGTTTAGACCATTGCCCGACTTCGCCACAGTGTGGGAGTGTGAAACGCTCTTGGGGAGGGCCTGGCAGTGCCGAAATTCTCTTCGCGGACAGGCTTCCTTTTCGGCCTATGCGCAACGCCCGTCGCCTTGCTGCTTGCACTCTTCTCAGGCGGATCCGGACACGGAGACTATGTGCTGGCGCGCGTTCTCTATCCGATACCAATGCTGGCAACGCTGTTGACCAACGACACCATCACCGGCCTTTCCGTGGGACTGGCCGTGCTGCAGTTTCCCGTCTACGGCTTGTTGGTTGCTCCGGCCGGAGGCATGAGATGGCTGGCGCTTGGCATCCTCCACGGTGTTGCAATCGTGGCGGCCTTCAGCGGGGCTCTGGCGAGTTTCTAGGGGCATGCTCGCATCTGCTCAATGCCTTCCGCAGCTACGTCCGTAAGTCGCATAAGATAGATTATGGAACTTGTACTCTGTGCGCTGACGTGGGAATTGCGCGTTTTATTGTATGGAACCATCACGACACCTGCCTCTGGCGATAGATCCGAGACAGGCCGCGAACACCCAATGAGCGAGTGTCGCTATCGCCCTGACTCATAAGGGATTTCGATCACCATGCCGTCATAGGCCGGCACTACGTGATCCGGCGTCTCTGCCATCACCGTGGCGTAATCCAGCGGCACATGCATGTGCGTCAGCACTGCCTTCGTCGGCTTGAGCTTCTCGATCCAATCCAGCGCCTGGCCGAACGACAGATGGCTAGGATGCGTGTTGTACTGCAGCGCGTCGATGACCAGCATGTCGAGGCCGCGCAGCCGCTCGACGGTCGCAGCCGGGAAATCGCTGATATCGGGACAATAGGCCAGCCCGCCGATGCGAAAGCCGAGCGAAACGATGTCGCCATGGATCTGCGGCAAAGGCTCAAGGGCGAGGGCACCGCCCTCGCCTTCGATCACGACCGGTTTGGCGTGGTCGATAAAATGCGCCTCGACGATCGGTGGATAGGAACTGCCGGGCGGCGTCTTGAAGCAATAGCCGAACGCGTCGCGCAGCCGCAGCATGGTCGGCTCGTCGGCGTGAATATCGATGCGGCGGCGCTGCTCCAGCACATAGCCGCGCAGATCGTCGATGCCGTGGATATGGTCGGCATGCGGATGCGTGTAGATGACAGCGTCGATCCGCTTCACCGATGCCATCAGCATCTGCTGGCGAAAGTCCGGCCCGGTGTCGATGACGACCGTGGTACGAGCGCCATTGCCGGCAATCCGCTCGATCAGAGCCGCCGCGCGCATGCGCCGGTTCTTCGGATTTTCTGGATCACAATTGCCCCAGTCGCCGGTGATGCGCGGCGTACCGGGCGACGAGCCGCAGCCAAGAACGGTAAGGCGCAGCCGGTCGCTCATCGTTCAGGCCTCGGCCGGACGCGGCATCTTCGTAAACAGCCGGAAGAAATTCTGCGTCGTGATGACGGCGATCTCGGCATCGCTGACGCCGATGGTCTCGGCGAGCACTTTAGCCGTGTTCGCGACATAGGCCGGCTCGTTGCGTTTGCCCCGATGCGGCACCGGCGCCAGATAAGGCGCATCGGTCTCGACCAGCAGCCGCTCGCGCGGCACATCGGCAGCGATGGCCCGCAGCTCCGTCGAATTCTTGAAGGTCAGGATGCCGGAGAAGGAGACATAGCCGCCCAACGCAACGCCGACTTCGGCCAGCCGGCGTCCGGACGAAAAGCAGTGCAGGATGAAAGGGAAGGCGCCCTTCCCTGTCTCTTCCTCTAGGATATGGGCCATGTCGTCGTCGGCATCGCGCGAATGGATCACCAGCGGCAGGCCGGTCCGGCGCGCGGCGGCGATATGGGTGCGAAACCCTTGCGCCTGCGCGTCGCGAGGCGCCTTGTCATAGAAATAGTCGAGGCCGGCCTCGCCGATCGCCACCACCTTGGGGTGATCGGCAAGCCGCACCAGCTCGTCGGCGCTGACGTCGAGCTCTTCGGCGGCATTATGCGGATGGGTGCCGACCGAGCAATAGACCTCGCTGAAAGTCTCAGCGATTTCAAGGATTTGCTGAAACCGCTTCACGCGTGTCGAGATCGTCACCATGCGACCGATCCCGGCGGCGAGGGCGCGGGAGACGATATCCGCCCGCTCCTCGGCAAAATCCGGAAAATCGAGATGGCAATGGCTGTCGACCAGCATCAGCTGTTGCCATCCTGCTCGACATAGCGCGGAAACACGCCCTCCGGCGCCGGCAATGCGGTACCGGGCACCAGCGCGTGATCGGCGTGGACATGCTCGAAAGCACGTTTGTCCGCCGGCACGGCCAGCAGATCGAGCAGCTTCGCCGCCGATCCCGGAACGAAAGGCTGGCAAAGCAATGTCACCCGCCGCACGACTTCCGCCGTCGTCCACAGCACCGTTTCCATGCGCTCCGGATTGGTCTTCTTGAGCGCCCAGGGTTCCTGCGAGGCGAAATAGCGATCGGCTTCGGCCACGACGCCGAAGATCGCCGCCAGCGCCAGATGGATGCCCTGCTCCGCCATAGCCCGGCGCGCGACGGCAAGCGCTTCCACGGCCTGGTCGAGGATCGCCGTGTCGGCCTCGGTGAGTTCGCCGCGCTTCGGCACCACGCCGCCGCAGTTCTTGGCGATCATCGACAGCGAGCGCTGCGCCAGATTGCCGAGGCCGTTGGCGAGGTCGGCATTGGTGCGGTTGACGATCGCCTCATGACTGTAGCTGCCGTCCTGGCCGAACGGTACCTCGCGCAGGAAGAAGTAACGCACGCGGTCGAGACCGTAATGCTCGACCATGGTGAAAGGGTCGACGACGTTGCCGACCGATTTCGACATCTTCTCGCCGCGGTTGAACAGGAAGCCGTGGGCAAAGACGCGCTTCGGCAGTTCGATACCGGCCGACATCAGGAAGGCCGGCCAGTAGACCGCATGGAAGCGCACGATATCCTTGCCAATGATATGCGTGGCCGGCCAAAAGCTCCATTTCTCAGCTTTTGTATCGGGATAGCCGGCGGCGGTGATGTAATTTGTGAGCGCATCGACCCAGACATACATCACATGCTTGTCGTCGCCCGGCACCGGAACGCCCCATTTGAAGGCGGTACGCGAGATCGACAAATCCTTGAGCCCGGACTTGACGAAGCTCATCACCTCGTTGCGGCGCTCGGCCGGACCGACGAAATCCGGCTGGCTTTCATAAAGCGCCAGCAATTTGTCCTGATAGGCTGAGAGCCGGAAGAAATAGCTTTCCTCCTCGTTCCATTCGACCGGCGATCCCAGCGGCTCGCGGCGCACGCCATCCTCGCCAAGCGTGGTTTCGCTTTCGTCGAAATAGGCTTCCTGCCGCACCGAATACCAGCCGCTGTAGCGATCCAGATAGATGTCGCCATTGGCGGCCATCGCCTTCCAGATCGCCTGGCAGGATGCGTAATGGCGCGGTTCCGTCGTGCGGATGAAGTCGTCGTTTGAGGCGCCGACCGTCTCGACCATCGAGCGGAAGATTGCCGAGTTGCGGTCGGCAAGCGCGATCGGCGGGATGCCTTCATTCTCGGCGGTCTGCTGCATCTTGAGGCCGTGCTCGTCGGTGCCGGTGAGGAAGAACACATCCTTGCCGTCGAGCCGCTGGAAGCGGGCCAGCGCGTCGCTGGCAATGACCGTATAGGCATGGCCGATATGCGGCTTGCCGTTCGGATAAAAGATCGGAGTGGTCAGGTAGAATTTTTCGCGTGACATGAATGAACCGTCATGAATGTCTGAATGTCAGTTGTGGCGGTGGATATCGCATCGGAACGTCGATTGCCATCCCGAGGCCGATGCATGTCGCCCAAAAGGTGGCGGCGGCATGCATCAGGCAAACCGTCACATTCGCATCGCAGAATTCAAGCGTTCGATCATGGTCAAAGCATGCTGCTTCTTGTCGAGATTGTAGGTCTCGGCTTCAGATATCGTGTTCAGCGCTTCGTGCCAAGCCTCGGACAGCGTTTTGGCCCTGGCGAGATCGCCGGCTGAAGCTGCATCGCTGGCCGCCGACGACAGCAGGTCAAGCGCGCGGCTGTTGAAGATATCGAACTGGATCGACTGGTCGCGGCCGGCCACGGCCTCGGCCAGGCGGTGGGCGCCAGCAATGTCGGGCCTGTTGGCCGCCACCAGCGTATCGAGCGCGCCGGCAATCTCCAGCCCGCCATACTGGGTGAGCAGGATCGCGTTGCGGGCGCTGCCCCCTGCCCGCTCGGCCAATGCCGCGCGCGCCGCCGGGTCGTCGGGCGGCGGCGGCTCGATGCCTTGCAGCACCGCCATCAGTTCATCTTCGGCAAGCGGCGCAAGCCGGACCATCTGGCAGCGCGAGCGGATCGTCGGCAAAAGGCTGCCCGGCGCATGCACGATCAGGATGAACAGGGTGCGCGCCGGCGGCTCCTCGAGATTCTTCAGCAAGGCATTGGCGGCGTTGATGTTCATGTCGTCTGCCGGATCGACGATGACGACCCGGTAGCTGCCGTCATGCGAGGTCATCGACAGGAAGCGGTTGACCTTGCGGATCTCGTCGACGGTCAGCACCGTCTTGAAGCTTTTGGTCTTGTCGTTGGCTGGGCGCGTCAGATGCAACACCGAAGGATGCGCGCCGGTCGCAATCTGGCGAAACAGCGATGACGCCGGATCGGGAATGGCCAGCGCCTCGGGCGCCGTCCTGAAGTCCGTATGTTTCAAAAGATGGTGCGCCAGATGAAAGGCGAATGTCGCCTTGCCGATGCCGTGCGGTCCGGCAAGGATCAGCGCATGCGGCAGCTTGCCGGACCGGTATGCGGAGGTCAGCATCGCCGCGACCTCGGCATGGCCGATCAGCCGCGGTGTTTCCGACGGCTCAGGCACGCCGTCCAGCGTGTCGTGCTGCTCCGGGGCGATGCGTTCGAAGATCATGCCGGCGCCGCCTGCTTCCTTGGTGCCGGCATCCGCTCCTCCAGCGCCGCGAACACGGCGGCGGTGACGACATGCTCCACCGTGTCGGGATCGGCCGAAGCGTCGATGACGATGCAACGCTGCGGCTCGGCCGCGGCTATCGCCAGAAATGCCTCACGGCGGCGCTGGTGGATGGCTAAAGTCTCTTTCTCGAAACGGTCGGCCGCGTCGCCCGCGCCGCGCCGCGCCGTAGCGCGCCTTAGCCCTTCCGCGGGATCGATATCGAAGATCAGCGTCATATCCGGCATCATGCCGTTGATGGCGACGGCTTCCAGCGCCGTCATGAAATCGGGATCGAGGCCTCCGGTCACGCCCTGGTAGACGCGCGAGGAATCGATGAAGCGGTCGCAAAGCACGATCGAGCCGCGCTCGACGGCCGGCCGGATGACCTGCTCGACGTGGTCGGAGCGCGCGGCTGCGAACAGGATCGCTTCCATCTTCGGGCCGAACGGCTCGGCGGCGCCCGAAAGCAGCACATGCCGCACCGCTTCCGCGCCCGGCGAACCACCCGGCTCGCGCGTCACCAGCGCCTGGTATTTCTTGGCGCGCATGCGCCTTGCCAGCCGCTCGATCTGTGTCGACTTGCCTGCGCCTTCGCCGCCTTCGAAGGTGATGAAAAAACCGCTCGTCAATCGAGACTGCCTTTGTCCGCGCTGGCCGCTGTCATAGCTCTCGTCTGACAAAAGGTCCACGAACCAACCCGATCACAAACGTTTCTGACGCAGCCAGCCGACAGCCAGTTCCTTGGCGGCATCGAGCGCCCGCTGCGGCAGCGTGCCGACCGCGACCTTCTCGGCGGCAAAAAGCGGCGTTTGCTGGCTCAACGTGTCACCGATCCAAACGCGCAACTCGCCGACCGGTTGCCCCTCCTCCACCGGCGCCGACACCGGACCGTTATAGACGATCCTGGCGGTCAGCTTGTCGCGGTTGGCGATCGGCAGAAATATGTCCACCGGTCCTTTGGCTTTCAAGGCCACGCCGGACTTGGCGCCGCCAAAAACCTGCGCCTCGCCGACCACCTCGTCCTTGGCGAATATCTCGGTTTTCTGGAACGAGCGCGAGCCCCATTCGAGCAGCTTGCGCGCCTCCTCGGAGCGCTCGCGATCGTTTGCCAGCCCGCTGATCGCCGCGATGACGCGCGTGCCGTTGTGGCTGACCGTGCCGACCAGGCCGAAGCCCCCCTGCTCGCTGGCGCCGGCGACGAAGCCGTCGGCTTCGATGCCCATGGCAACCAGCGGATTGCGGTTCCTCTGCGCGATCTTGTTCCAGGTGAAATCCGGCTGGCCGTAATAATGGAAGAAGTCCGGATAGTCGCGCCAGATATGCAGCGCCAGCATCGTCAGCTCGCGCACCGTCGTCTGCTGGCCATCGGCCGGCAGGCCGGTCGAATTGACGAAAGTCGATTTCTGCAGGCCGATCTCACGAGCGCGCTCCGTCATCTGGGCGGCGAAATTCGCTTCCGAGCCGGCCATTCCTTCGGCAAGCACGATGCAGCCGTCATTGGCCGCCTGCACGGCTACGCCCTGGATGAGATCCTCGACGCGAACCGCCGATTTGAGCTTGGCGAACATGGTCGAGGTTCCCGACGGCGCGCCGCCGGTGCGCCAGGCGTTCTCGCTGACGACAAACGTGTCGTCGAGCGTCATGCGCTTCGCCTTGATGGCGTTGAAGACCATCTCCAGCGTCATCAACTTGGCCATGGATGCCGGCGGGATCGCCTTGTCGGCATCCTTGGCGAACAACACGGTGCCGGTGTCGGCATCGATCATGAAGGCTTGCGTCGCCTTGGTCTCGAAAAGCTGGGCGGCGGCCGGGACCAGGCCAAGGAACAGCAGGGCCAAACCCAGAAAACCGGCGCCCAGGAAACCGGCGACAGTCGAAAGAAAGCGGAATTGCATGAAATATCGACCACCCATTACCCGGGCCAAGCTATCAGGGTTCGTTTGGCCGGATCAACGGGCGGCAAAAAATTGATCAGTCCCGCACAACCAGCGCATCCGGCGCGCCATGCGACCAGGCAGCCTTGAGCAGATCGTCGACGCCGCCATGGCCATCCGGATACACATTGACCGCGTACCAGTCGTTGCCGTCGAGTTCCGTGCGCTGAATCTCGGTCCTGCCGAAGGGCTTCAGCGCCGCGGCGACCCGCTTTGCCTGGGCGGCATCGTCGAAGGAGCCGGCAGCGACATAGTCCGACGCGGGCGCCTGTTCCTGGCGGTTCGACTTCTTCCAGGATTGCAGGATGTCGGCCGGAGACATGCCGCTGGTATCGAGCGCGGCAAAGACATCGGCGCGCTGCACACGTTCATCCGCGTAGGACAGCGAGGCCATGGCGAAAGGCGAGTTCGCCGGCAAGGTGAGCTCGGGCCGCTGCGGCACGATCGGGCCGAAATCCGGCAGCACGACATCGCTGGCGCCTTGCACCGAGAATGCCGCCGGTTGCACGGTCGGCTGTTCCGACATGGCTGGCTGCCCGTCAAAAGCCTGTCCGGAATTGGTCAACTGCCCGGGGAACGGAACGGCGGCGGGCGTTCCGCCAACCGCGACGCTCGGCGACGGGCCGGCCATCGCAACCATCACGCCGGTCGGCAGGCCGTCCGACGGATCCGGCCGATTGTTGCCGGGATGGTAGGAAGCAACCAGATACTGGTCGTCGTCGCCGTCGAGTGGCGCACGTCCGACATATTCCACTTTGACCTTGGCTGTACCCACCTTGTCATAGTCGAGCATCTGGGCCGCGCGTTCCGAGACGTCGATGATGCGTCCCTCATGGTAGGGCCCGCGATCGTTGACGCGCACGATAACCGAGCTGCCGGTCTCGAGATTGGTGACGCGGGCATAGCTCGGCAGCGGCATCGTCGGATGCGCCGCCGTCAGATGCGTCATGTCATAGACTTCGCCATTGGCGGTCAGCCGGCCGTGGAAGGCATCGCCATACCAGGATGCGAGCCCGACCTTGGTGAAGCCCTTCCTGTCTTCCTTCGGATAATACCACTTGCCGCGCACCTGATAGGGCTTGCCAAGCTGGTCGCGGCCACCGCCGCGGCGCATGAAATCAACGCGCGGGCTCGCCTTCACTCCATATTCGGTTTCGGCGAAATATTCCTTTGAGCGCGGCTTGTTGTAGACCATGCCTTTCGGCTCGGGCTGCGAAGCGCAAGCGGCCAAAAGCAACCCCGAAAGTGCGCACAGGGCCAAAGCAGAAGCGCGACGAAGACGCGGGCGCGCCGAAGCCTGCATGTTTTCGATTGTCCCCTACCGTGCTGCCATTCGACGGAGCCAGAAGTCACCGCTATGCCAGCAACACCTTGATCCCCAATCCCTTTTGCACAGGAATTGCTTATCACGATGTTAATCGATTATGGCCGCAACAGGACGAGATTATGGCGCATGGCCTAACAATCTTCGCACCACCTGGCTTCGACGGTGATCCACAACCGCACCCTGCCTTGCAACCTGTGGATAGTAACCGGTTGTTCACCGTCGCGGGCAATGCTTGTTGCGCGCAACGACGAGCGATGTAAATCGTTGTGCAACGACCTCGTGGCGGAGCGGCACGCAGAGGATTGCAAATCCTCACACCCTGGTTCGAATCCAGGCGAAGCCTCCAATTACCCGGCTTTCAATATATCCATTACCCGCCGGACGTTGACGCCATATCGCAGCCAGCGTCCCAAACCTCTTGCAGACTCCCCCACGCGAGCCTTTTATTGCGTCTGACCGCCATGCGATGAAAATCAGTTCGCGCCCTGAGAAATAACGGCCCCGATCCCAAGATCGCGGGTTCGCCTCGATATACCAGTCGTCGTCGAGAGAGCTGTCACGACCGCCCCCTTTGGGCAGGCCTTCGGGTCGTATGAAAACTCGTCGGGATCAACAACGCCCGAAAATGTGGTTACCTCGCCGCAGGTGACCCTGACCATCACCGGATCATCGAGTGGAATATCGAGTTCTTTTCCGGCACTATCGAAATAGTGCAGTTTCAAATGGCACGAACCGCTGCTGCAATCCTGCTCGCCGGTTGCTTTCGCGATATAGGTGCTGTTCAGCCTCACAAACCCGTAGATCGACGGGATGATCTGAAGCCCTACGATCGCGATGAATGCCAGCACAGGAACAGCGGCCCTTCGCATGCCAACCGGCAGATAGTCAGTTGTCACGATCTGCAAGATGGCGATCATCAAAAGAAGCGACGGCGTGAAGAGTTCGCGCGCAAACCCGTATTTGAGCTGGTCGCCGCCGCCGACGATGAAACACATATAGGCAAAGGCAATGCCGAACGCGCCACCGATACTGACGAACAGGACCGGATCGGCAAAGACCGCCCTTACCAGCCGTGGTCGCGCGACCAGCAACAGGAACCCGACGATCGTCGCGCCTACAAAGAACGGGATTTGCAGGGCAAATGGCTTTGCCCAATTGGAAAGCGTCGGGTCGGTCTGGAAGATGAACGGCGTGCCTGCGGTATAGTCGACCTCACTGCAGATCGAGTAGAAGCATGGATCGATGAAGAATTGCATGAACTTCACCGGGAAATCCTGGATGCGAAGCAGCGATCCTTTGAAAGACTCCGGATCCATTCCGCCGGCATATTGGTCATACAGATGCACGTGGCCGAGAATTACGCCGTGCAGGCTATAGCCGACAGCGGCGCAAACCAGGAACACAGCCGCAGAACCGAGCAGGTGGATTTTTGAGACGCTGCGAAAATTGATCAACGCCCAGACCACGGCATAGGTCATCAACAGAGAACCAAGCGCCAGAGCCTCAAACGCTCGGATCGATGCGAGGATGCCTAAGGCCCCACCAGCCGCACCGAGGGAGAGCGGTGTTTTGCGTTCACTCGACAACAACAAGACGAAGGCGACTGCCGGAAGCGCCGCGACAAAATGCGACCACGGCACACCCGACTGATATAAATACATAGTCGAGGTTACAAAGATGACGAAGATTGCGATCGATACGGCAAATCGCGAGATATCGAACGGCGCGCGCACGCCATAAACGAAGGCTGGAAGCGCGATGGCGACTGCCGCGCAGACGCGATTGAGGAGAATGAGGGCGCTTACCGAATGGAGGGCGAATGCACTCTTGAGCGCCTGGACTGCAGCCAGATATCCAGGCCCCATGTAATTCTGGTCCGCAGCCCACGCCGCCTGCCCTTGGTCGGCGGCGGCCAAAAGCGTTAAGTAGAGCTTCTGATCAGCCCAACCCCGAGCGTTCTCATAGGTCTGCCCAAACCTCGGGAAAAGAAGACACACGACCACCAGCACGCCTAGGGCCATTACCTTCCGCAGGTCGACGTTCCACGATACCATATTAGCGGTCTATACTGGTAAAATTCCTGCAAATGCCGTTTCCGCCCGAAACTATGCTTAGAAAGACCACTTCCTAAGCAATAATTCTGACAACGAAGAGAGCGCCCGCTAAGATCAGTCGCGTTCGCGACCATTTATCGATTTCAAGCCTGGCCATTGCACTAGGTCCTACGGCCGGCGCCGTCAAGACAAGAGACGCGTCTACCATAACCGGGAACCACGAATTCGCCGGTCGCTGCGCTGGCGGCATCTTCTCGCGCCCTTTGGCCCCCACGGTCGCGCCAGCACGCGACACTCGACATCACACTCGACACTTGTGTCGTGCCCGAAATGCATGCCACGCCGCCGAGCAAGTTGACGCGCCGTTGCAGGCCGCTATAAGCAGCGAACGGAAAGCCAAGCAGTTGCAATTTGCGTAACATCCGGCTGTTTTAGCAAACCGGCTAGAACGAAAAAGCCAAGCAAAAGCAACGAGCTGGAGGGATGGCCGAGCGGTTTAAGGCACCGGTCTTGAAAACCGGCGTGGGCGCAAGTTCACCGTGGGTTCGAATCCCACTCCCTCCGCCAAGTATCAATGGTATGTCCAAGTACTTTCTTCGGCTATCGATATTAACAGGTGCGACCGCAAAGTCGCGTAGCAGCAAATGAAGCAGGCGTCGCCACCGCAAGGCGAATTGTGGCGAGCAACGCTTAAACTGCTTGACCGATTTGTCAGCCGGAGTCACCTTCGCAAGAGACATGAGCGGCGGAGGGAAAGCAACATGGCAAACGGCGCGAAGTCCTCATTGCGTGCATTCACCATTTCATGGTTCCTTGCGATCCTTGTTATCTTGTTGTGGTTGTTGCTTTTGCTTCTGATGTGGTTTCGCGTCGAAGCTCAAAAGGAGACCTGGGATCATATGGTCACCGTTATGACCGCGCTCCAGGCTCTGGCATTTGCTGCGGCCGGGGCACTTTGGGGCGTCAAGGTGCAGGAGATAGAAACCGACAAGGCTAAGGACGACAAGGCCAAGGCCGTTGACGTCGCGAGAAAAGGCAAAACGCTCGCGGAAATGATCGATGGACATCTCGCAAAACAAAGGGGCGGCGACCTCAACATTGTTGGGGATGACCTTGGAGGCTTGAGGCACCAGGCACAGATAGTCCGCGACGCCGTTTTGCCGGATTAAGCAGCTTGCGATCAGCGTGCTGAATTTCGCTGAGCGCTCTGGTTGGAGCCGTGAACCAGCTCGATCGATGCGACCCATGCTTTGAGATGTCAAAGATATGGAGATCTGCAATGCAATTCTCGATGGGAAGAACCGGTTCGTTCGCCCTGGGACTCGGCCTGGCGCTAGTGCTCGGAGGAACGGCCGTTGCAAAGGAACTGAGCGACCCTCTTTCACCGCTCACACAACCAAAGGCTCGGTCCTCTGCTTTGAGCGCGACTATTCCGCCGCGCATCTGGCGCAGCATCCCAAGCAGACGACCAAGTCGATCCTCCTCGCTTTCGAGCAGCGCTTCGTCACCATCGTGCTGCGGCCGCGCACCGGCGCCGAAAAGCGCATCTACGCGGCCTGCGACTGGCGGCAGGGTGCGGGGATCGATACCTCGGATCACAAGATGATCCCCAATTTCAACGGGCCCGCGGGGTTCGACTGCATGGTGACGAAAGACGACTCCGCCGAGGAAGCCGGCTACGGCCTGATCGACCCGGCTCAGGACGGACAGTCGCTGACGCTTTTCCTGCAGAGCCCGATCTATGTCGAAGGCAACAGCCCCAAGGAGGAAAGCCACAGCATGGCGCTGGGCAAGGAGGACCGGACCTTCGCGCTGACCCGAACCGACGCTAAGGCATGCGACCGGTATAAGCCTGTCTCGGAGGAGTAGCCAATCCGGGTCAGGAAGACGTTTCGTTGAATTGTCGCCCTAACCCGATACTTTGCTGAGCACGATCCTTCTTGGAAAACCGGTTCCACTGCTCTGGCCCAATGGAGACTAAACTTTCCACGGAGTGGTCTGTGATGGCCCGGCAAATACAAGCCTTCGCTTTGGCGATCTTCCTGGGTTCGACGGTCTGCGCGCATGCAGCCGACTTCGGCGATGCGGATTGCGCCGCCGGTGCGAAGATGAAGCCGAAATCCGTCATGTGCATTCCGCGCGTTCCGCGCAATTGGATCGTCTGCAGCGGTGTTCCAAACGCCGAGGGCGAGGGATTGTGGAAAGACACCGGCGTTCCCTGCGAACAGCCGCCGCCTAAAAGTCCGGCGGACTATCGGCCGGTCGCCGCCGTTCTCCATCCGCCCCCGCTGGCACCCGACGCGAAGCGCGTCATCGATCAGTTCAGCGGCATCTTCTTTCACTGCACACCAACGGCAGCAGTTAGCTGGACCGGCGATGCCTGCGCCGAGATCACCGAGGAATTCGCCCGGCAGGCAAAGGCGGCAAGCTTCCCCTATGCGCTTGTCGACGCGGCGGAGGCCGCCGCTGCCAAAGAGGCGAAGGGCCGAGCGGCAGGCATCCCGCCGGGCGGCGAGATGCAGTGGACTTTAACGTTCAAGACGGCAGAGTCGGGAGAGTTTTCGCTGCACCCGGCATTGACCGGAGTGGTCGAAATGCTGCCGGGAATCTGGACGCCGCAATCCGTCATCATCGGCGGCGACGTCTACTTCGAAAGCCAGGCGACAAGCGAAGACGCGGTCGGGGCAGCAAAGCAGCTGCTCAAGGCCGATTTCGACTACCTGCTGGCGGTCCACTGACCTGCGTGCGCTCGGTCCAGCCTTAGTCTGCGTAAGGCTTTCGCCCGCTTGCCCACGGCCGCCAGGCTTGGAGCCACACCCCTTGGATAAACCGGCTTCTACTTTGAAGAAAATGGCTGCGACGCAGAACCGCTGGCCAATACTTTTCCTGCCGCGTCCATCGCCTTCACGGTGATGTTGTAAAAATGGGTTCCGCTGTCTGGGCACGGCCCTTTGTAATGGAACGCCCCGTAAGGCAGCGATGTCTGTCCCTTATAGGCAACAGTCCCGCCTCCATGATTGTAAGATGAACTGCTGTCCGTCATCTTTATTTCGAGTTTTGTCGTCCCCTGGGGTACGCCGGAAACGGCTATCGGCGGTGATTTTGGATCAAAACATTTCTTCGTCGGGCCCCATGCGAAAGAAACGCCCATGCCGGAGGCAAACGCATTCGATGCGACGATCGCAAACCCAAGCGCAATCAAAAGTCTTTTCATAATTTCCCTTGCTTAGAACAATGAGAGAACCAATCGGCGATTTGTAGCAGGCCCCGCTTCGATCCCTACCAGTTCACCTTCAACCCGACATCGCCGCCATAGCTCTGCAAGCCGCTGCCGAACTTGCCGTCGAAGGCGGCGAACAGCGAGGTGTTGTTGCTCCAGTTCATCTTCAGGCCGGCATTGACCGCAACCGCGTCCTCGGCTGCAGAGGCACCCTGGATAACGAAAGAGGTGCCCGGCGCCGCCTGGAAGCTCGGCTTCACTGAACGGTCCGGCTCGAATTCGTGCACCCAGGCCGCGCGGGCCCAGGCCTGCAGCGATTGGCCGTCGCCCACGCCGACCGTGGTGTCGAGCTGCAGGCCGAGCGAGACCGGCAGCGAGGTGACGACGTGGTGATCGAAACTCAGGCCCAGGGCACCGCCATCGGTCGACGTCTCGTCGAAAGCGTCCATCGACAGGAAGGCGAACTGCAGCCCGGCGAAAGGCGTGATGGCGCCTTCGCCCACCTGTTGCCGCCAGCCGGCCTCGATGTTGGTGCCGAAACCGGCGCTCAGGAAATTGCTGCGCCAGTTCTCGGGCGTCACGCCGGCCACCGGGTCAATCGGCGAGCCCGAGCCGGGCACGGCCGCGGTGCGGTGGATGTTGTTGTTGTAGAGGCCGAAGGCAAGCGCGCCGTCGATATAGAACTGGTCCCATTTACGCGTGACATAAGCGCCAGCCTGGGCGCCGACGATATTGCCGGAAGTCTGGCGGTCGTCGACGGCGAATGAACCCGCAGAGCCACCCAGCGCGAAGCCCACCAGCGTGTCGGGGTCGCCGGTGGTTTCCATGCCCGCTGCGAGGTTGCCGCCCCTGTACACAGTACCGGCACTGCCTACGGCCGCATCGCCGCTGATCTCACCGCCATTGCCGCCGGCGCTCGCCCAATAGCTCCAGCGCCGCTGGTCGGGCTGCAGCGCCTTGAACGGGTTCTTCTTGGGCTTCGCCGGCTCGTCATAGGCCTGCGGCGCGGCTGTGACATCTGTCGGATCAGTGCCGACGCCGCTGCGCCAGAAATCGGCCTGGCGGCCCATCGAGGCGAAGAAGCTTTCATAGGCGCCGAACTGCGGCTGCTCGATACCGGAAACGCCCTCGCCCGAGATCGAATCATAGACGGCGCCGAGCTGCTCGACCGTTGGAATATAGAACAGCGCCTCGGCGATCTTCTGGAAACTCGGCGATGTCGGGCCGCCGCTCTGAATGGCGTTGACAGCGTTAGCGACCGGAACCTGATTCTCGGTCAAGCCGTTGGGGGCGAAATTGATGTCTACGCCGAGATAGGCATCGTTAAGGCCTTGATATTGCAACTGATATTGCGCAACCGCGCTTGGGATCGCACTCAGCTCCAGTCCGGTGTGCGAAATACCGCCATCGGCGTGCAGGATATGGAACGTCTGGCTCCCGGGCTTCGCCGCGGCCGCATCCATGATGTTGAGATCGACCGCGCCACCGAGATCCGCCGTGCCCGTGACGTTGATGAGGTCGGCTGCCGGATCGAGGTCGACGTCGAGCTTGTAGGCGCCGGTAGCGGTCTGGTTCCAATTGCCGGCGAGATTGGTGGTCATAACATTGTTGTCGCCGCCCGGTGAGAAATAGCCGCTGTCGGAAAAGAGGTTGCCGGTGCCGAGCTTGGCGTCGGTGCCGGCATTGAAGATGGCGTTGGTCGCGTTGGTGAAGGTGTTGGCGCCGGCGCCGAGATCGAAGGAGCCGGTGACCGTGCCGTAATTGGTGACCGCCTCCTTGCTGTCGCCGGAAAGGATCGCCCAGCCTCCGGCGGTGCCGCTCGCGGTCGTGATCGTGCCCTTGTTGCTGATCGTGTTGTTGTTGCCGTCGATGATCCAGACGCCGACGCCGATATGGTTTGCGTCGCTGGCGCCGCCCGAGACCTTGCCGGTCGCGCTCGTCAGGTTGATAGCAATGTCGCCATTGCCCTCTGACGCCTTGCTTTGCGCGACAATGGCGCTGGTGCCGGCGGCATGGGTGACGACCGAGCCCGCAAAATCGACGGTGACATTACCGGCGACGCCCTGGAACAGCGGGGCGAGCGGATGGAGGGTATCCTTCGTGCCGCCCGCGCTCTGCGCGAAGATGCCGATGGAGCCGCTGCCGTAGGTGTCGATCGTACCGGTATAGTTGACATGGATGACGCCGGAGTCGCCAAAGTCGCCATTGCTGCCGACGTGGTAGTCTGTGATCGTCCCCAGCACCGGGAGGTCGTTGCCGAGCGTGCCGAGTATGCCGCCGCCGCCGCCAATTGACTGCGCGAAGATGCCGGCCGAGGACGAGCCGTGCGTGATGATCGCACCGTTGCCCTCGACGGTAACATCCTTGCCCGAGCCACCGCTGCCGCCGCCCTGGCCAAAGGCCAGGCCGATGCCGAGATTGAGCGCCGGGATCGGCCCAATCGCTTGCTCGAGCACACGGTCGACGTTGCCGGCGACACCGCCGCCGCCGCCGACCGACTGCGCGAAGATGCCGTTGGACGCCGCGCCGAAGGTCTCGATCCTGCCGTTGTTGTTGTTGATCACGTGGACGATGCCGCCGTCGCCGCCACTGGTGCCCTTGCCGCCAACGCCGATCGTGCCGGTGGCGCCGATATTGGCCTTGCCGCCGACACCGCCGCCGCCGCCCACCGACTGGGCGAAGATGCCGTTGGAATTGCTGCCCTTCGTGGTGATGTTACCGGTGTTGGTGACCTCGACAAGACCGCCAATGCCCGACCCGCCGCCATTGCCGCCGACGGCTGCGCCGAGAGAGCTGTAAATCTTGGTCTTGCCGAACAGCACGTTCGCGATCAGCGCCGCCGGAACCGGGATCAGTTCGCCGGTGCCGAGCAGGCCGTTGCCGCCTGCGCCGCCGCCGCCGCCCACGCTCTGCGCATAGATGCCGTCGGCAAGCGAACCGTTGGTCGTGATGCTGCCATCATTGGTGACGGTCACATGGCCGCCATCGCCGGCCGCGCCGCCCTGACCGCCGACCGCGATCGACATGGCGACGTTGATCAGCGCATCAGGGGGCGCCTCGCCCTTGCCGACCAGTACGTTGATCGAATTGGCACGGCCGCCGATACCGCCGCCGCCGCCGATCGATTGCGCAAAGATGCCATAGGCGCTGTTGCCGGTGGTCACCGTATCGCCCGTGATGTCCGTGTCGGTGGTGATGAGGCCGGTCTCGATATTTCCGTGATTGTTGACGGTGACGTCCTTGCCGTCGCCCGCCAAGGCGCCGTTGCCGCCGATCGCCACGGAGATGTTGGTGTTTTGTGCGCTCGAGCTGGTCGCGTTAGCCCAGCTTCCGACCGCCGTGATCGCATTGCCGCCATCGCCGCCACCGCCGCCCGCGCTCTGCGCGAAGACACCGGCCGAATTGTCGCCATAGGTCCGAATGACCGACCAGTTGTTGACTGTCGCCGTCGAACCGTCGCCGCCAAGCGCGCCCTGGCCGCCCACGGTGACGCCTATCGACGCCAGCGGCAGGTTGCTGTTGTTGATGCCTAGGTTGACACCGATCGCGAAGCCGCCATCGCCGCCGCCGCCGCCAATCGACTGCGCCCTGATGCCGTCGGCGCCAAGGCCGAAGGTGGTGATGGTGGAGCCAGCGACGATCGCGCCGAGCGCGTTCTTGCCCGCATCGACGATGACGGCCCCACCGTTCCCGCCTGTGCCGCCCGTGCCGCCGACGGCGACCGATATGTTGGCGCCCGGCCCCATTGAGCCGGCGCCCGATGCGGCGTAGCCGCCGGTGCCGCCACCGCCGCCGACTGACTGCGCCCAGATGCCGTGGGCTTGCGTGCCATGGGTGGTGATGTTGCCGCCATTGGTGACATGCACCGTGTCGCCGATGCTGCCTATGCCGCCGCTGCCACCGACCGCGATCGAGACAGCGACCGCCGGAATCTCTTCAGGATCGGGCGAAACCGCGACCGAGAAAGCGATCGCCCCGCCGCCGTTGCCGCCGCCGCCGCCGACAGACTGCGCGAAGATGCCGTAAGCCTTGATACCCGTGGTGCTGATGTCACCCTGGTTGCTGACCGTGACGGTGCCGCCGCTGCTGCCGTCGCCGGCATCGCCGCCGATGGCGGCCGATATCGCGCCGACCGCGAGTGCGCCGGCGATGGAGAAGCCGCCATTGCCGCCGCCGCCGCCGAGGCTTTGCGCGTTGATGCCGATCGATCCGTCCGCATGGGTGATGATCGTCGAGGCGTTGTTGACGGTAACTGCCTTGGCGAGGCCACCGTCGGCCCCCTTGCCACCGAGGGTAACGGTCAGCGCAACCGCGCCGATCGTGCCGCCGCCGGCAAAGCCACCATTGCCGCCACCGCCGCCGACCGACTGTGCGAAAATGCCAGAGGCCTGGAGGCCGTAGGTCTCGATCTTGCCGCCCGCGGTGTTGACGTTGACGATGTCGCCGATACCTCCGACGCCGGCTGCGCCGCCCATAGCGAGGCCGAAACTGAACGCGCCACCGCCGCTGACAGCAACGGCGCCGCCGCCATCGCCGCCGCCACCGCCGACGCTCTGCGCGAAGATGCCGTAGGCGCTGTCTCCTTGCGTGGTGATGTTGCCCAGGTAGTTGACGGTTACGTCCTTAGCATCGCCGCCGGGGCCACCCTTGCCGCCGATCGCGAAGCTGGCGCCGGCGCCGGAAGTGCCGTTCGCAACCGAGACTGCAAGCCCGCCCCTGCCGCCGCCGCCGCCGACCGATTGCGCGAAAACGCCATAAGCCTTGGCGCCGGTGACGACGGTTTGGCCCTGACCGTTAGTGGTGCGCGTGCCGGTGCTGATGTCGGAGGCGAAGAGGCCGGTGAGATCGCCCGGGGTGGCCACGTGGTTGACCTCGACCGATCCGCCCTTGCCACCCTTGTCGCCGTCACCACCGATAGCGATCGAGATCGGCGCTCCCGCTGTATACGAGCCGCCGCCATTGCCACCGCCGCCGCCCAACGACTGGGCGAGGATGCCGACGGAGTTGTCGCCGCTTGTCGTCAGTGGGCCGGAGGAGTTGACGATGACCTTGAGGCCATCGCCGCCGCCGCCGCCCGAACCGCCGATGGAGAAGAGCCCGCCGCTGGAGCCGCCGTCGCCACCGCCGCCACCGATCGACTCAGCCTGGATGGCGGTGCCGACGGTGGTGATGCGGCCGGTGTTGTTGACCGTTACGGTGCCGCCATTGCTGGTGGCGCTGCCGGCGCCACCGATGGCGACGAGGCCACCGCTATCGCCGCCATTGCCGCCACCGCCGCCGATCGACTGAGCGAATATGCCACGCGCCTTGGGGCCGATTGTGATCAGCGTGCCGTCATTGTTGACGGTGACGGAGCCGCCGATGCCGCCGGCCGAACCGTCGCCGCCGATGGCGACGAGGCCGCCGCCACTCGAGCCCGAGCCGCCGCCGCCGCCGATCGACTGCGCCACGATCGCGTCGGCGCCGACGTCATGGGCATCGGGGTTGGTCCCGCCATAAGTTATGATGGTGGTGCCGGCCGCATTGTTGACGATGACGGTGCCGCCGTCGCCGCCGGCCGCGCCGGTGCCGCCGATTGCCACCAGGCCGCCGACATCGCCTGCAGCGCCGCCGCCGCCGCCGATCGACTGGGCGAAGATGCCGTAGGCGCCGATGCCATGGGTGGTGATGTCGCCGCCGGCATTGTTGTTGACCGTGACGGTGGAACCGGTGCCGCCGCCGCCACCGAGTTTGCCGCCAAGCGCGACGATGCCGCCGGCATCGCCCGCATTGCCGCCGCTGCCGCCGAGCGACTGCGCCCAGATACCGTGCGATTCCTTCTGCGACGTTTCGATGACACCGCTGTTGGTGACGGTGACCGTGCCGCCATTGCCGCCCGAGGTGGCCGAACCGGGCAGACCGACGATGCCGAAGCTGTCGCCGCTGCCGCCACCCGCGCCGCCGATCGACTGGGCAAGAATACCGGTCGACTTCTGGCCGGTGGTAACGATATGACCGCTGTTGATGACCGTGACGGTGCCGCCAGTCGTCGCCGGCCCGCCCGAGCCGCTCGGGCTGAGAATGTAGCCGCTGCCGCCATTGCCGCCCTTGCCGCCTTTGCTGAGCGCAAAGATGCCGGGTGAGTTGTTGCCGCCGGTGGTCAGGTCGACCGAATTGTGCAGTGTGACGGAGCCGCCTGCGCCTGCCGCACCGCCGTCATAGGGCCCGAGTGCGCCATAGGCATCGCCGCCATTGCCGCCATTGCCGCCGATGCTGGCGACGGTGACGGCAGGCGTGTTGTCGGCGTTATTGCCATAGGGACCGTTGACGCCGCCGACCAGGGTGACGTCGACGGTCGGGCCGTTGCCGCCGGGGCTACCGTTCGAGCCGTCATAGCCGATGGTGACACTGCCCAGGATGCCGAGGTCGATATGGACGCCGTAGCCATTGCTGCCGCCCGCGCCTTGAGTGCCGACCTGACGATTGACATAAACCGCGCCGTCGGCGTTGCTGCTGCTGCCGCCATTGCCGGCGGTGCCCGCCGCGCCGCTATTGTCGAAGATGTTTGGCTTGAAGGCGTCGACAACCGAGGTTGGATGGCTCGAATCCGTCTGGTTGGTGACATTGATCCCGGTGATGAGATTGGTGGTCGAGTTCCGAATATAGCTGTCGACTTTGTAGGTTGCGCCACCCGACACATAGGTGGAGTTGAGGGCTGGCGCGTCGACCAGGATCGCATTGTATTCGGTGACCGAACCGACTGTGACCGAAGTAAGCGCCCAGCCCGAGCCGAGATCCTTGACCACCGTTTCGAGCGCGTTGGTGTCGGGGTTGTGTACCTGACTGCCGACCACGACGGCAGCCAGCGCCGCCTCCGGGGCGAACAACAGGAATGAGGCCGCGACGGCGGCGACCGCGATTGGACCGGGATGGTATATGCGGACTACGCGTCCAAGGCCGAACTTCGACCCATTGGCCGTCTTGATCTTCGCCATTGCCCCAGTCCCCCCGGGCCATTCCGACCCGTCTCACCCTGCCAATGGCGTGACGCAACGGCAGCGCGCTGTCAACTTGGCCTCCCGCAACAACCGTTGGCGAAGTTCACGCCAGCGCCGCGGTCTGCAAGTAGTCCAGCTCACTCATATTTTGTCGTAAAAGTATTGAACCAGCTGGATTTCCTGGTTTTTCTCACAGGGCGGGCGGGCACGACCCGATATATGCCAATGTACAATGCCGCCAGAATGACCTGCCCCCGATCGGCTTGAATCATGGACTCTTGAGCTGACTTTTTCTGGGAGTATCAGCACGGGCGGTGCTTGTTCGCCGCGACACCGATGCGCGTGCCGAACCAAGCCTGAATCCGTCCATTAGTGATTCTGCAAATTGAAAAGCTGCCGGTGGTTGCGAAAGAGGTGTATCCGGTTGCCGGAATGCAGGCGGCGCGGCAACCGATCCGGTTAGTGGCCGGTAAAATACCGTTTATTTGATTTCTCGGTCAAAATATGCTGCTTGTCGCGCCCATGAAAAAGCTCTGCCTGATGGTTCTGGCGTCGCTGGCGCTGGCCTTGCCGGCCAAGGCGATGGACAGTGCGCTGCGTGCCGGCTTGTTGAAACTCGATCCGGAGACGCGGCTTGAGCAGCGCTGCGACGCCGAGGTGCTCGACCGGATCAGCCACGACGATCGCAGCTACAAGGCTGACCGGGTGGTGGCCTATGCCTTTGCCACGCCGCAGATGAGCGCCGACGCCATCAAGAGCTCCGGCGCCGCCTTTCGCAGCAAGGGCCAGTGGTACCGGCTGAAGTTCAAATGCCAGACCGCGCCAGACCATATGGAAGTGCTGCAATTTCGCTACAAGATTGGCGATGAGATTCCGGAATCGGACTGGGCGAAATATAATCTTTACGACTAGATGCCCCACCTCATCCGAGCTCCCGGCCGCGGCCTGGGAATCCTCGGGCTCACCGGAAGAAACCCATTTTCCCATGATGCCGAAGCCTGCGGCTTGACGCCGGTGGACCGTGCCTTTAGGCCCGTCCTGGTACAGGGCGACACTCATTTCAGGCAAGGATTTCTAGTTTATGGAAATATTCACTGCCGCAGGCCTTTCCGCTCTCCTCCAGGTCGTTGCAATCGATCTCGCGCTCGCGGGCGATAATGCAATTGTGATCGGTCTCGCCGCCGCCGGCCTTCCCGCCGACCAGCGCAAGCGCGCCATTCTCGTCGGCATCGCGGCGGCCACGGTCCTGCGCATCATCTTTGCCCTGATCACGCAATGGTTGCTGAGCATCGGGCCGATGCTGCTGCTAGCCGGCGGTCTGCTGCTGCTGTGGGTGTGCTGGAAGATGTGGCGTGAGCTGCGCGTCAGCCACGAGGACGAGCGTGACGCGACTGAAGCCCTTTCCAACGGCACGGTCGCCGGCAAAGGACGCAAGACCTTCTCCCAGGCCGCCTGGCAGATTGTGATCGCTGACGTGTCGATGTCGCTGGACAATGTGCTGGCCGTCGCCGGTGCCGCCATGAAGCACCCGACAGTGCTGATCATCGGGCTGGTGCTCTCGATCGCGCTGATGGGTTTTGCCGCGTCC
This sequence comes from Mesorhizobium sp. RCC_202, assembly GCF_041355295.1. Classification (NCBI taxonomy): domain Bacteria; kingdom Pseudomonadati; phylum Pseudomonadota; class Alphaproteobacteria; order Hyphomicrobiales; family Phyllobacteriaceae; genus Mesorhizobium; species Mesorhizobium sp. RCC_202. The sequence continues at coordinate 34,068 of NZ_JBFUPO010000009.1, read as the reverse complement.
TTCGTCGCGCGCCTGCTGCACAAATACCGCTGGATCGCCTATATCGGCCTGCTGATCATCCTCTACGTCGCCATAAACATGTTCCTCGAGGGCGCCGTGCAGCAGTTTCCGCAACAGTTCGCTTTCTTGGCACCATGGTTCGGATCGGATGGCCACTGACGTCTCTTTCCAGGCGAACGGCTATCGGATCGCACCGGCCTCGACGGGCGGTCAGGTTTGCTTCTGTGCCGAAGCATGCTATTGCGCCGCACAAATTGGCCTAAAGCCGCGCGCGTAGATCGATACAGTCAAGGCCTCGAGCCCGATCCGCGCGCTCTTGTTTCTTGGAAAATAGCCCTATGTCCGCTCCTCGCGTCAGTTTCGTCAGTCTTGGATGTCCGAAAGCACTCGTCGATTCCGAGCGCATCATCACGCGCCTGCGCGCCGAAGGCTACGAGATCGCGCGCAAGCATGACGGCGCCGATCTCGTCGTCGTCAACACCTGCGGCTTCCTCGATTCCGCGCGCGATGAGTCGCTCAACGCCATCGGCTCCGCGCTGTCGGAAAACGGCCGCGTCATCGTCACCGGCTGTCTCGGCGCCGAGCCGGACGTCATCCGTGAGAAGCATCCCAATGTGCTCGCGATCACCGGTCCGCAAGCTTATGAAAGCGTGATGGCCGCTGTGCATGAGGCGGCACCGCCGAGCCACGACCCCTATATCGATCTTCTGCCGCCGCAAGGCGTGAAGCTGACGCCACGCCACTATGCCTATCTCAAGATTTCCGAGGGCTGCAACAACCGCTGCACCTTCTGCATCATTCCCGCACTGCGTGGCGACCTCGTCTCAAGGCCGGCGGCGGACGTGCTGCGCGAGGCCGAAAAGCTTGCCAAGGCCGGCGTCAAGGAACTCCTCGTCATCTCGCAGGACACCAGCGCCTACGGCATCGACATCAAGTACCAGACGTCGATGTTCGGCGATCGCGAAGTACGGGCGAAGTTCCTCGATCTGTCCGAGGAGTTGGGCAAGCTCGGCATCTGGGTACGCATGCACTACGTCTACCCCTATCCGCATGTCGCCGACGTCATCCCGCTGATGGCCGACGGAAAAATCCTTCCCTATCTCGATATCCCGTTCCAGCATGCCTCGCCGCAGGTGCTGAAGAACATGCGCCGCCCCGCCCATGGCGAAAAGACGCTCGAACGCATCCGCGGCTGGCGCGACGTGTGCCCGGATCTCGCCATACGCTCGACCTTCATCGTCGGCTTCCCCGGCGAGACGGACGAGGATTTCGAGATGCTGCTCGACTGGCTGGACGAAGCCAAGATCGACCGTGCCGGCTGTTTCAAATACGAGCCGGTCAAGGGCGCCCGTTCCAGCGAGCTCGGTCTGGAGCAGGTGCCGCAAGAGGTCAAGGACGCGCGCTGGCACCGCTTCATGCAGCGCCAGCAGAAGATTTCGGCAACGCAGCTCGCCAAAAAGGTCGGCAAGCGCCTGCCGGTGCTGATCGACGAGGCGCATGGCACCTCGGCCAAGGGCCGCACCAAATATGACGCGCCGGAGATCGACGGTTCGGTGCACATCCAGTCGCGCCGCCCGCTGCGCCAAGGCGAGATCGTCACCGTCAAGATCGACCGCGCAGACGCCTATGATCTGTACGGCTCGGCGGTGTAGCTTCGAGCCGAAAGGGCGCCTCACGGCGCCCCTCAGACTGTTGGGAGGCCTCTCGGCCTCGCCGGCATTTGATCAGAGCTTCACCGCCTCGATTGCGGCCAGGGAACGGTCGATCGCCTGATTGAGGGTGGCATCAAGGCTCTTGCCCGCTGACTTGGCTGCGATAACCGACAGCCGTGAGGCAAATCCCAGATGGTAGTCCACAAACCACTCGGGGTGCGGCTCGGGCTCCGGAAACGGCCACCACCACGGGGGAAACTTCGGTATCTTCGGTCGCGTCGGGCACCAATCGTCGAGGTCATCCGACACCGCCTTCATATCGAGCCCGCCGCGCTCCGCCGCCCACGCGGAGCGGACGAACTCGTCAGCGACCGCAGCGCCCAGTTCATGCGGCGGCAGCGGCTGAGGATTGAGCGCGACTTGCGCAAGCCGGCCCTGTGGGCCGCGCGGGATGACATCATAGATTGCAGGAATGCGTTTCCCGATGATGGCCAAAAGCTTTTTATTCAATTGCATAAGACCTCCTTCTGCGGACGCTTATCACGCCAGCTGGTTTCGTCTGAACTGCACGATCAGCATGAAATTAGAGGTCGTTAATGTATGTGAACATTGTCACGGAAACCATCGAAATATTACATCGACACCGTCAAAACGCGGATTGAAAAAGAACACCAGAGAAATTGATCTTAAATACTTGGCACACAACGCCGTCGAACGATCTTTAGCCGACTGGCAAAAAAAGCTTCCCGCCTAGGGGAAAGCCCTGCCAACCGACCTTACAAACGAATGAGGGCGCCACAAGGCGCCCTCTCCGGTTCGAAACTTTGGCGCCGCCTATTGCGGCAGCTTGTCGTCGATGCCTTTGACATAGAAATTCATGCCGAGCAGCGTGCCGTCGTCGGCGACTTCGCCGTCCTTCAGCCAGGCCGAGCCGTCCTGCTTGGAGACGGGGCCGGTGAAGGGGTTCCAGCCGCCGGCAATCTTTTTCTCGGTCGCCTCGGCCATCGCCTTCACGTCGTCTGGCATGTTGGTGTAGGGCGCGAGCTTGACGGCGCCGTCCTTGATGCCCAGCCAGACATTGTCCGGCTTCCAGGTGCCGTCCAGCGCCGCCTGCACGCGGCTGATGTAATACGGGCCCCACTCGTCGGTGAGCGAGGTCAGCTGTGCGTTCGGCGCGAACTTGATCATGTCCGACGACTGGCCGAAGCCGTGCAGCTTGCGCTCCTCGGCGACCTGCAGGGCGGCGGTGGAATCGGTGTGCTGGACGATGATGTCGGCGCCCTGGTCGAACAGCGCCTTGGCGGCGTCGGCTTCCTTGCCCGGATCAAACCAGGAGTTCACCCACACGATCTTGACCTTGAAGTCGGGATTGACCGACTGCGCGCCGAGGATGAAGGAGTTGATGCCCATCACCACTTCCGGGATCGGGAAGGAGACGATGTAGCCGGCAAGGCCCTTCTTCGATTCCTTGGCCGCGATCTGGCCGAGCACATAGCGGCCTTCATAGAAGCGCGCATTGTAGATGCCGAGGTTGTCACCGGTCTTGAAGCCGGTGGCGTGCTCGAACATCACCTTCGGGAACTTCTTGGCGACCTTCACCTCGGCATCCATGAAGCCGAAAGAGGTGCCGAAGATGATCTTGCACTTCTCGCGCGCCAGACGCTCGAAGGCACGGTCGGCGTCGGGGCCTTCCGAGACGTTTTCGAGATAGGCGGTCTCGACCTTGTCGCCGAGCGCCTTCTCCACTTCGAGCCGGCCCTGATCGTGCTGGTAGGAGTAGCCGAAGTCGCCGATCGGACCCGTATAGACCCAGCACGCCTTGAGCTTGTCGGCCGCCTGGGCGGTTGCCGCCAGCGACAAGGCCGCCGCCGTGGTCATCAACGCAATAAGCAGTCTTTTCATTGTGTTACCTCTCTGAGTTTAAGCCTTGGAGCTTCCCGTCTTTTTGTTGTTGTCAACGATCCGGAACGAATGGCTGCCCCAAGGAAGCCGGCGTGTTCATCATCGTCAGACGCTTGTTGCGCGAGATTAGAACGAGAACCACGACGGTTGCCAGATAGGGAAGCGAAGAAAGAAACTGCGACGGCACCGGAATCCCAAAAGCCTGTGCATGAAGCTGGCCGATCCAGACCGCGCCGAAGATATAAGCGCCGGCCAGCACCCGCCACGGACGCCAGGACGCGAACACGACCAGCGCCAGGGCGATCCAGCCACGGCCCGCGCTCATGTTCTCGACCCATTGCGGCGTATAGACCAGCGACAGGTGGCCGCCGGCAAGACCGGCGCAGGCGCCGCCGAAGATCACCGAGAGGTAGCGGTAGCGGATCACCTTGATGCCCAGCGCATGCGCCGAGGCATGGCTGTCGCCGATCGAGCGCAACGTCAGGCCCATGCGCGTCTTGAACAGGAACCACATCACCGCGGCCGTCAGCGCGATCGAGATGTAGAAGACCGGGTCCTGGCCGAAGATCAGCCTGCCGATCACGGGGATGTCGGTGAGCACCGGAATGTAGAGATTTGGCAGTCTTTCGCCGGGCTGGCCGACGAAGCTCGTTCCCATCATGCCGGACAGGCCGAGCCCGAGAAGCGTCAGCGACAGGCCGGTCGCCACCTGATTGGTGGCCAAGGACAGCGTCATGACGGCAAAGAGCAGCGAAAACAGCGCACCGACGATGCTCGCCGCGATGAGGCCGATCCAGGGCGATCCGGTAAGGTAGCCGGCGCCGAAACCACCGACCGCGCCCATGATCATCATGCCCTCGACACCGAGGTTGAGCACGCCGGAGCGCTCCACCACCAGTTCGCCGATCGCCGCGATCAGCAGCGGCGTGGCCGCGGTCGCGATGGTCAGAAGAATGTTGACGGCGATGTCCATCAGCGGGCCTCCTCGAGCTTGGGCGCTGCTTCGAGTTTGGTCGCGCCATTCGGCTTCGTCAGCGCCATGCCGATCACGCGAATGCGGTAGTGGATGAGCGTGTCGCAGCCGAGCACGAAGAACAAAAGCATGCCCTGGAAGACGCGAGCCACCTTGTCGGAGATGCCGAGCGCGCTCTGCACCGCCTCGCCGCCAAGATAGGTCAGCGCCAGCACCAGTCCCGCCGCGATGATGCCGAGCGGATTGAGTCGGCCGAGGAAGGCGACGATGATGGCGGTGAAGCCATAGCCGGGCGAGATCACCGGCTGCAGCTGGCCGATGGCGCCGGAGACTTCGGAAATGCCCGCCAGTCCCGCCAGCGCGCCGGACAACAGGAAGCTGAAGAAGACCATGTAGTTGAAGCCGAAGCCGGCAAAACGCCCTGCCCTTGGGCTGGAACCGAGCACGCGCACCTCGAACCCTTTGAGCATGCGGCTCATCATCAGCCAGACCAGCACGGCGGCCACCAATGCAAAGACGAAGCCCCAGTTGGCGCGGCCGGCGTCAGGCATCAGCTCCGGCAACACGGCCCAGTCGCCGAACTGGATGGTCTGCGGGAAACCATGACTCTGCGGATCGCGCCAGGGTCCGCGCACCATCCAGTCGAGGAAGAGTTGGGCGACGTAGACCAGCATCAGGCTGGTCAGGATTTCGTTGGTGTTGAAGCGCGTCTTGAGCAGCGCCGGGATGGATGCGTAGAACGCGCCGCCGGCCATGCCGAGCAACAGCATCAACGGCAGCACCAGCGGCCCCTCGAACCCAGGGAACAGCACCGGAATGATCGATCCGAAGATAGCGCCGAAGATGAACTGGCCCTCGGCGCCGATGTTCCAGATGTTGGCCTTGTAACAGACCGACAGGCCGACGGCGATCAGGATAAGCGGTGCGGCCTTGATCGCCAGCTCGTGCAATTGCCAGACCTGGCTGATCGGCTCGACGAAGTAGATCGCGAACGCATTGAGCGGATTGACACCGAGCAATGTGAACATGATGGCGCCTGCGATGATCGTCAGCGCGAAGGCGATGAAGGGCGACAGCACCGAAAACAGTGCCGAGCGCTGCGGGCGTTTGACCAGTTCGATACGCATCATGCCACCTCCAGGCCGTGTTCGGCGTGGCCAGGTTCGGCGCCACCCATCAACAGGCCGATTTTCTCGAAGGTTGCCTCGGCGATCGGCAGCGGCGTCGACAATTCTCCATTGTGCATGACCGCGACCGCGTCCGACAGCTCGAACAGTTCGTCGAGGTCCTGGCTGATGACCAGCACCGCCGAACCGCTGCGCGCAAGCTCGATCAGCGCCTGGCGGATATGCGCCGCGGCACCCGCGTCGACACCCCAAGTCGGCTGGTTGACGACCAGCACGCTCGGTCTGCGGTCGAGCTCGCGGCCGACAATGAATTTCTGCAGATTGCCGCCCGACAGCGCTGCCGCTTCCGGATCGGGCGCGCTCTTGCGCACGTCCATCGCCGTGATGATGCGCTGGGAGGCGGCGTAGACGGCTGCGGACTTGACCATGCCGCCGGAGCCGACAAAGGCCTTGCCGTCGGTCGCGTGGCGCGACAGGAGCAGGTTCTCCGAAAGCTTCATGCGCGGCGCGGCACCGTGGCCGAGGCGTTCCTCCGGCACGAAGGCGGCGCCCATCAGCCGCCGTCCGGTGATCGACAGCGCCCCGGCGTCCTTGCCGCGGATGCGGATCGAGCCGGCGTCCTGCTGCAGGACCTCGCCCGAAACGGATTCGAAGAATTCGCCCTGGCCGTTGCCGGCGACACCGGCAATACCGATCACCTCGCCGGCGCGAACGCTGAGATTGATATTCTTCAGGGGAACGGCAAACGGCGTCGCCGGCTTGCGGCTGAGCGCACGGATCTCGAGCAGCGCCGGCGCGGTCTCGATGCCTCCGGCCGGCGCGCGCACCACGGCCTTCACCTCGGTGCCGACCATCATGCGGGCGAGCGAGGCGGCCGTCTCCTGGCGCGGATTGCAATGGCCGACCACCTTGCCGTGGCGAAGCACGGTGGCGCGGTCGCAGATGCGTTTGACCTCTTCCAGCCGGTGCGAAATGTAGAGGATCGACTTGCCTTCCGAGCGCAGCCTTTCCAGTGTCTCGAACAGCTTGTCGGCTTCCTGCGGCGTCAGCACCGAGGTCGGTTCGTCGAGGATGATGAGCTGCGGCGTTTGCAGCAGGCAGCGGATGATCTCGATGCGCTGGCGCTCGCCGACCGAAAGGTCGCCGACCAGCGAGTCCGGGTCGAGCGGCAGGCCGTAGCTGAAGGAAAGCGCCCTCGCCTTCGCCGCGATCGTGCCGATCGGCGAGCCGTCATTGAGCGACAGGGCGATGTTTTCGGCCGCCGTCAGCGCCTCGAACAACGAGAAATGCTGGAACACCATGCCGATGCCGAGCTTCTTGGCCACGCCCGGGCTGGTAATCCTGACCAACTTGCCGTCCCAATAGATCTCGCCCGAGTTCGGCTCGAGCGAGCCGAACAGCATTTTGACCAGCGTCGACTTGCCGGCGCCATTTTCGCCGAGCAGCGCGTGGATCTCGCCTTTTGCTATGTTGAGATCGATATGATCGCACGCTGTCAGCGTGCCGAAAATCTTCGTTAGGCCGCGGACCTCAAGCAGGTTCGCGCCATCATGACTGTTATTCACAGTGCCTCCCATCCAGTTTCCCGGACATGTTCTGTGTTCCCGCTAGCATGGTATGCGCGGCCGGCTCCCGTCGGAAAGCAGCACCCGACTTGAAAGAGCTTCAAGAATTTCAGCGGAAACTCAAGGGCTAAGATAGACCCGCCGCGAATGCCCGAACAGCCAGTGCGCTTTTCGGGCAAACTCTGCCTCCAGTCCCGGCAAGGCGCTGAAAAACAAGGCAGCCGGCTAATGCATGATGCCGAGTGTGAAACACCTTGCAGGTGACATCGTGCTCCGTCCCTTAGCTTTAGGGAATGAGGATGGTCGTTCCTGTCGTCTTGCGGGCCTCGAGATCGGCTTGCGCTCGTCCCGCATCCTTCAGCGCGTAGCGTTGGTTGATCTTGATCTTGACGGCGCCGCTCAGCACGACATCGAAAAGCGCGTTCGCCGACGCCACCATGTCCTCGCGCCTGGCGTTGTAGACGAAGAGCGTCGGACGCGTGGCAAACAGCGAGCCCTTCTGCGCCAGGAGCGACATCGAGAATGGCGGGATCGGCCCGGACGACTGGCCGAAACTGGCGAACGTGCCGAGCGGCCGCAGGCAGTCGAGCGAAGCGGGAAAAGTGTCGTTGCCGATCGAGTCGTAGACGACATCGCATTTGCGGCCCTGGGTCAGGGCCAAAACCGCGGCGACGAAATCCTGTTCCTTGTAGTTGATGACATGGTCGAAGCCATGCGCCCTGGCGACCTCGATCTTGTCGGTGGAACTTGCCGTGCCGATCACCGTCGCGCCGAGGTGCTTTGCCCATTGGCCGAGGATGAGACCGACGCCGCCGGCGGCCGCATGGTAGAGGATCGTGTCGCCGGCCTTTACCGGATAGGTGCGGCGCAGGAGATACTCGGCCGTCATGCCTTTCAGCATCATGGCGGCGGCCTGCTCGTCGCCGATGCCGTCCGGCAGCTTGATCACGCGGTCGGCCGCAACGATGCGCTGCTCGGCATAGGCGCCGACATTGACCGCATAGGCGATGCGATCGCCAGGCTTCAGCCAGTCGACGCCGGCGCCGAGCGCCAGCACCACGCCGGCCGCTTCGCTGCCCGGGATCAGTGGAAAGCCGCCGGGCGGCGGATAGAGCCCGGTACGATGATAGACGTCGATGAAATTGAGGCCGATCGCGGTATGGCGGACCAGGATCTGCCCGGCGCCGGGCTGCCCGGGATCGGCATCCTCATAAGTCAGGACTTCGGGGCCGCCATGGGCGTGGATGCGGATTGCCTTGGACATCGTTCAACTCTCTCGGGATAGGGACAGGATCCAGAGCATGATCCCTAAAGAGAAAACCCGTTTAGGATCATGCTGCGATAACAGCTAGGTCAGAATGACGTTCGAGCCAAACCTAATCCTGATCCAGGGTCAGGACTTCTTGGCGCCAAGCTTGGGGAACATCTGCATGACGCCGCCGATGCAGGCGAGATAGAGACCGCTGATCGTGATGCCGATCTTGGTGAAGTCGCTGACCTGTTCGCCGAGCACGCCGATCTTGTCGTAGAAGGCCGCGAGCGCTGCTTGCGCCAAAGCCAGCGCGCCAAAGGCGCACCACAACAGCGTCATGCCGAGATTGACGGGCCTGAGCCGCACCACCCGCACCGGATGAATGAAATTGATCGGCAGGAAGGTGAGGATGCCGGCGACCACGACCACCGCGAAGGAGACCCACTGCCCCGGCTCGATGACGAACAGCGTGAACACGACCATGTTCCACACCACCGGGAACCCTTTGAAGAAGTTCTCCTTGGTCTTCATGCCGGTGTCGGCATAGTAGATCGCGCTGGACACGACGATGATCGCCGCCGACAGGAAGGACAGGTTCTCGCCCATGAAGCCGCGCTGATAGAGCGCGAAGGCGGGGATCAGCACGTAGGTGACATAATCGATGATGTTGTCGAGGAGCTCGCCCGACCATGTCGGCAGGATTTCCTTGACCTCGAGCCTTCGCGCGATCGGGCCGTCGATGCCGTCGACGAACAACGCCAGCCCGAGCCACCAGAACATCGACGTCCACCGCTCTTCGCTTGCCGCCACCAAGGACAGGAAGGCAAGGAACGAGCCCGAAGCGGTAAGCAGGTGCACGGAGAAAGCGCGCGCCTGCGGCCAGGTGACCTTCTTTTTCGGTCGCGGAATCCGATCCGCGATCTTCCTGGCCGCTTTGCGGGCCGCTGTATCCTTGCTCACGGTCCCCGCCAGTCCAGTTTGCAGATTTCGGCCGAACGGCCGGCAAAATTCCAGTTGCGGCCGAAGGCGCGCATCTTGCTCTTGTCGGACTTCGCCACAATGATCTCCGGCGCGATCCAGTATTCCGAATTGGTGATCACCGTATCCTTCTCGCGATCCTTGCCGGCAACAGGCGTCACCGCGCCGTCGATAATCCGCGGTATCTGGAAGATACGCGTCTTGTCCCGCGTCTCATAGGTGATCGGCACCTGCTCGACGCCGAGGAATTTTCCGACCAGGATCGACAGCAGCGAGGTGGTGCCGCCGGCCTTGCCGGTAAAGATCTTGGTCAGCGCCTTCACCGCATAGACCGAGGCGCGCTTGTCGATGAACAGGCCGGCGGTCCAGTTGCCGCGGCTCATATAGCCCGGAATTTCCATGATCAGCCCGAGATTGAGACCGGAGAGCTCGACCTCGCCGAAATGGCCCGCGTCGATGCGAAAACCCGCCCAGGTCTGGCAGTAGCCTTCGGTCGGCGGATGGCTGCCGAGCGACAGCACGCAAGGACAGAAAACCGTGCAATTGCAGGAGAGTACCAGCTCTCCCTTCATCGCCCAGCTCTGATCGGTCATCCGATTTTCCCCCTCACGCCGAAACTAATAGCAGGGCAGCGGCCCACACAAGCAGTATCGCACCGGCCACCTGGCTGGCCACCCTGCCGGTGGTCTGTTTTTCGATCAGGGTGAAGAGACCGATCAGCGCCATCCAGAAGATATTCATGGCGCCGACCGCAAACATCACCAGCATCAGCGCCCAGCAGCAGCCGAGGCACCACACACCTTGCTCCAGGCCGAGGCGGAAGATGCGCCCCGGCTTTGCACTCCAATTGGCAAACAGGATCGAGAACGGGTTCCTGCATTTTTCCAGGCAGGCCTGCTTCAACCCGCTGAACTGGTAGAGGCCCGCCACCAGCAACGCCGCGGCGCCGGCCAGCCCGACGACGGGATCGAGCATCTGCCCGGAAGCGGTGAAGGCATAGATCGTCAGCGTCACAGCGGCAAATGCCAGCGAAGCGGCAAGCCATGTTGTAAGATAACCGGCAACGAGAACAAGCGGATGAACCACCGGCTCTCCCTTGATCCGGGCCGTATCGGCAATCTCGCAATAGGTCCGGATCATCGGCGCGGCGGAAGGCAGCATCGCTGCCACCGCCATCAGGAACCACATCAGGGCAAGCGCCAGGCTCTGCGCCCCGATCGAGCCCGCAAGCGGCGCCGGCGCCAGGCACAGGCCGAATATCCGGGACAACAAGCCAGGCAAGGGCAATTGCGGCAAGTGTCTCAGCAGCGCGTCGCCCGCGGCATTGCCGCCAATGCGGCTTTCGGCGCCGCGGACCGCCATGGCCAAAAGGATGAACCACGACAGGGCGATGCCCGTCCCGATCGTCAGCGTCACCGCCAGGCGTGGGCTGCGCGCAAGCTCCGCCGTGGCGCGGCCGGCGCGGTCGAGATGGCTGAAATCATGCTCCTGGCCGGTCATGGCCCTCGAATGAGCTGAATCGCCGCGTTGATCAAGCCGGCTGATCCGACCTATATCCTGACCCAGGATCGCCTCTCATACGGAGACCTGGCATGCAGCAGAACGAAAATGCCCGGATCCTTGTTGCCGGCAGTGGCCCGGCCGGGTTGACCGCCGCACTGGGTTTTGCCGAAGCGGGCTTTGCCGTCACGCTTGTTGGTCCGGAAGCCGCAACCGGCGACGGCCGCACCACCGCCCTGATGAACCCTGCCTTGAAAGTGCTCGACCGGCTCGGCGTACTTGCCGGGCTTCGCGCCCAGGCCGCGCCATTGAAGGTCATGCGCATCGTCGACGCCACCCGCCGCCTGGTCCGCAGTCCGACGGTCACCTTTCGCGCCAGCGAGATCGGCGAGGAGCAATTCGGGCTGAACCTGCCGAACAAGGTGCTTATCCCGCTGCTTGCCAGGGCCGTTGCCGCCCACGCCGGCATCGAATGGCGCAAATCGATGGTCGAGACATGGCGGCTTGATGCCGGCCAGGCCCATGCCGTCCTTGCCGCTGGCGAGGAGATTTCCGCCGCGCTCGTCGTTGCAGCCGACGGCCGCACCTCACCGGCGCGCGAGGCAGCCGGCATCAAGGCTTCGGCGCGGCCCTACCCTCAGTCGGCGCTGGTCGTCAATTTCAGCCACCGCAGCGAACACGGTTTTGTCTCGACCGAATTCCACACCGAAACCGGCCCGTTCACCCAGGTGCCGCTGCCCGGCAGACGCTCCAGCCTTGTCTGGGTGGTTGAACCTGAGACCGCGCGGGAACTCGCCGCACTCGATGACGAAGCCCTCTCCACACGCATCGAGCAGCAGATGCAGTCGATGCTCGGCCGCGTAGCCGTCGAAGCCGGCCGACAGGTCTACCCGTTGTCGGCGGCCTCGCCCGGGCGCTTTGCGCAAAACCGCGTGGCGCTTGTCGGCGAAGCGGCGCATGTGTTCCCGCCGATCGGTGCGCAAGGCCTCAACCTCGGCATCAGGGATATCGACGATCTGATTGGAATCGCCAACGAAAATCGCGACGATCCAGGCTCTCGCAAGTCCCTCGCCACATACGACACCAGGCGTCGGCCCGACATCTGGGCGCGCAGCGGCGCGGTCAATCTGCTCAACATGTCGCTGCTGTCGGACATGCTGCCGGCGCAACTCGCGCGAAGCGCTGGTCTCAATGCGCTGGGCAGCTTCGCGCCGCTGCGGGCTTTCTTCATGCGCGAAGGGCTGCGGCCCGGCAGCGGCTTCCGCGCGCTTGCCGGCGGTTTGCGGAAGCAGGCGACGCGGTAGAGCGTCGACTGGCCAAGTAGTCTCAGGCGCAAAACGCGGCCCCGGTCGCTCCGAACGAAGCGACACAACGCCATTGAATTGGAGGGCGGACTGCGCCAAATAGTCCCCAACCCAAAAGTCGGGGTCGATTTTTGGCGCCATAGTGCGTAATTTCAAGGTGTTAGGGGCGTTTTGCGTAGAGCGCACCCAGTGGTGAGCGCGATGAAAACAGCCAAGTTCTCGATCGGGCAAGTGGTTCGCCACCGGCTGTTCCCGTTCCGCGGCGTGATTTTCGACGTCGATCCGGAGTTCGCCAACACCGAGGAATGGTACGAGGCGATCCCGGCGGATGTGCGCCCACGCAGGGACCAGCCCTTCTATCATCTGCTCGCCGAGAACTCCGAGACGGAATACATAGCTTACGTTTCGGAGCAGAACCTGCTCGAGGACCAATCAGGCGAGCCGGTCCGGCATCCGCAGATCGGCGAGATGTTCGACAAGCTGCCGGACGGCCGCTACGAGCCCAAGCGCCAATCGCGGCACTGACACGTTGCATGGCAGCAACAGAAAGCGGGGCGGCAACAAAAAAAGCGGGGCAATTGCCCCGCTTTTGTTTTCCGAAGACGTTTCCGCGATCAATTCGCGGTCTTGGCCTTGTCCTGCTCGTCCTTGAGCTTCTTGGCGAAGTCCTGGTTGTTCTTGTTGACGAACTCCTGCAGCTTCTTCTGCCGATCGTCGAGGTCGGGCTGCTGCAGCGGCGGGCCGTCATAGGCGCCGCTGAAGCCGGTGAGCGCAACCTTGATCGGGTTCGGCTGGTTCTGGAAGTTGATCGAGGTGAGCGTGATCTGTTGGCCTTTCTTGAAGGCGGCGACGATCGGGTCGGTCAGCGGCACTTCGGCGACGCAACGGTCGGGAAAGCAGACGACGTAGTCGAGCTTCTGCGCCTTGCCGGCGTCGATCTGCAGGCCGATGCCGGCGCCGATAATACGGCCGGTCGGGACGGTCACCTGGAAGACCTTGCGGTTCACCTTGCCCTTGATTTCGATCAGGCCAACGCTGGTGACGAGCTGTCCGTTGCCGGCAGTGATGTTGTTCTGCACATTGCAGATGTCGACATCTTCCTGCTTGGCACATACCTTGTACCAGCCCTGCGGCGGCTGTTGCTGCTGCTGTTGCTGCGCCGAGGCGGTGAAAAGCCCGGCGCCCAGGACGCCGACCACGCCTGCGGCCAGCACCGAAAGGCGATACGCGTTGCTCGTCATATGGTGCACTTTCCTCTCAAAAGATCCGGGGACCGGCTTCTTCGTGCCGTGTGGTCCAGCTACCTGTTGCCGAAATGAGGCAACAGGATGACTTCGGAGCGCGTGTTACACTGCCCGCCGCGTCGAATCCAGCCGCTTTCCGCGATTTTCTCCGCGGTTCGCGTGTGGGGCAGGTCGGAATGGATAAGCCCGCCGATTCAATCGAGCGGCGAAATGCTGCGGATCTTGTTTCCATGCATGTCGTTTTCCCAAAACCGCTGCGCACTTTTGGGCGACATGCAGTACCGTGCATGCCGAATCACAAAGCCGCCCGGCAAGGAGACGGTCATGGACCGCGTTCTCGTCCGGCTGATCGCCGCGACCTCGTTTCTGGCCCTGTTGCTCTTTCCAGCTCTGTCGGAGCCGAAGCACGGCATTGCCATGCAGGGCGAGCCGGCATTGCCGCCGGACTATCAGCACTTCGATTACGTCAACCCCGATGCCCCCAAAGGCGGCAGCATCAATTATTGCGTCGTCGGCAGCTTCGACAATCTCAACCCGTTCATCCTGAAAAGCTTGCGCACCACGGCGCGCGGCATGATCGACACCGTTTACGGCAATCTCGTCTTCGAGCCGCTGATGCAGCGCAACTACGATGAGCCCTTCAGCCTCTACGGACTGCTCGCCGACAGCGCCGATATGGATCCAGACCGCAAGAGCATCGAGTTTCATCTCAACCCGAATGCAAAATGGTCGGACGGCCAGCCGGTGACGCCGGAGGACGTGTTGTTCACCTACGACGTTTTCACCGACAAGGGCCGTCCGCCCTATAGCGATCGCATGAGCATGGTGGCCAAGCTGGAGAAGACCGGCGAGCACAGCGTGAAATTCACTTTCAACGACAAGGCCAATCGCGAAATCCCGCTGATCATCGCGCTGACGCCGATCATCCCCAAACACGCCTTCGACAAGGCCACATTCGACAAGACCACGCTGAAACCGGTGATCGGCAGCGGCCCCTATACCGTGGACAAGGTGCAGCCCGGGCAGCACATCGTTTTCAAGCGCAATCCCGACTATTGGGGCAAGGACATTCCCTCGAAACGCGGCTTCGACAATTTCGACCAGATCACCATCGAATATTTCCTCAACGCCAACGCCAGGACGGAAGCCTTCAAGAAGGGCATCTGCGCCCTCGATGACGAGGCCGATCCGGTAAAGCGCGAGCGTGACATCGACTTCCCCGCCTTCCGCAGAGGCGAGGTGAAAGAGGAGTATTTCACGACCGGCATTCCGCCTGTCGTGAACGGTTTCCTGTTCAACACCAGACTGCCGAAGTTCGCCGATCCGGCCGTGCGGCGCGCGCTCGGCATGCTTTACGACTTCGAATGGGCGAACAAGAACCTGTTCGGCGGCAAGTTCGACCGAACCATGAGCTACTGGCAGAATTCCGAGCTCTCCGCACTCGGTCATCCGGCCGATGACCGGGAAAAGGCGCTGCTTGCCCCCTACCCCGGCCGTGTGCCGCCCGACGTGATGGACGGCACCTGGCGACCGCCGGTCACCGACGGCTCTGGGCAGGACCGCAAGGTGCTGAAGGCTGCTTTCGACCTGCTCAAGGCAGCCGGCTACCATGTGCAAGGCGGCAAGATGCTCGACCCGCAGGGAAACCCCTTCAGCTTCGAAATCCTGACCTCCTCACAGGACGAAGAGCGGCTGGCAGCCGTCTACCAGCGCACGCTGGAAAAGATCGGCATCGATGTCGGCATCCGCACACTCGACGGCGACCAGATCCAGTCGCGCAAACAGCGCTACGACTTCGAGGTTCTGATCGGTTCGAGCGGTTTCAACAACTCGCTGTCGCCCGGCAGCGAGCAGGTCGGGCGCTGGGGATCGGTGGCGGCCAAAACCGAAGGATCATTCAACCTCGCCGGTGTCGCCGATCCGGCCGTGGATGCAGCAATCAACGCCATGCTGAACGCGCGAACCAAGGAAGACTACGTCGCCGCGGTGCGCGTGCTCGACCGGCTGCTGATTTCCGGCAATTATATGGTGCCGATGCAATACAACACGCAGCAATGGATCGCTTACTGGAACTATCTGGAACATCCGCAAAAGACTCCCATATTCGGCTATCAGCTGCCGACCTGGTGGCGAAAGCCCAACTGAGGCAGGCCGACGAGGAGGAGACGACCATGAGTGCCGAGAACGCGATCACCGTCGATGTCGTATCCGACGTCGTCTGCCCCTGGTGCTTCATCGGCCAGAAGCGGCTGGACAAGGCGATCGCAATCGTCGGTGATGTCGACGTGCAGATACGCTGGCGACCGTTCCAGCTCGATCCGACCGTACCGGCTGGCGGTATGGATCGCCGCCAATACATGCTGGGCAAGTTCGGCAGTGAAGAGCGCATCCGCCAGGCCCATGCCCGCATCGAGCCGCTCGGCGAGGCCGAGGGCATCCATTTCGCCTTCGACGCCATCAAGGTGGCGCCGAACACGCTCGATGCGCATCGCGTCATCCGCTGGGCTGGCGCTGCCGGTGAGGACGTTCAGAACCGGCTGGTGCGCCGCCTCTTCCAGCTGAATTTCGAGGAAGGCGCCAATATCGGCGATCCCGCGGTGCTCACCGAAGCCGCTCGCGAGGCCGGCATGGACGCCTCGGTGGTCGAGACGCTGTTGCCGACGGATGCCGATGTCGAGGCGGTGCGCAACGAGGTCGCCACTGCATCACGCATGGGCATCACCGGCGTGCCTTGCTTCCTCTTGGAAGGCAAATACGCCGTCATGGGCGCACAGGAAGCCGAAGCGCTTGCCGATGCCATTCGCCAGGTCGCCCAGGCCAAAGCGCGCGGCGAACTCGAAACGGCAGGCTGAAGCATGATCCCGAAAAAGTGGGAACCGGTTTTCCGAAAAGATCATGCTCCAATAACTATTTTGCCGTCGCTTTGGCCTTGCTCAGGAAAAAGCCGTGACCATTGCTGCCGCTGCAGCTCAATCCCTTCGTCGACGACTGGCAGGAAAACGGCCCTTTGCTCCAGCTGTTGCCATACTGGAGCTTGGTGACGTCGCTGCAGCAGCCCTGCTCGCCGGGATTCTTGATCAATGTCGCGGGCCCGTTCGGCCCCAGGATGACCGTGACATAGCTCGGTTCGACGCGTGAGCAGGAAAGCTCCGGCCCGCCATCCCGCGGCTGGTAGGTGCTGGTGCCACCCTTCGGCATGTAGATGCAGCCGATATTGCCCGACGGTGCGTTGAACTCGATTTGACCTTCGGCGCTGGCCGGAACGGTCTGATTGGCGGCAAACGCCGGCGACAGCGAAAAGGTGGTTGCGATCAATGCGGCTGAGACTATGCGTGCAGGCATTTCATCCCCCTTGACGTTAACTCGTCACGCTTCAGCTTCGATCCTGAGATGCGCTATTGTCAAACGCGTCTGGTTATTCAAGGCAAACACGATCTGGTGAATCGCCTTGGATCGACCGCTGGGCTAGACTGAACAGGATTGGCCGGTCGAGGGGGATACACATGGCGGTCAGACTTCGCACATTGTTGCAGTTGCTGTCCTTGGCGACGGCCATCGGCATCCCGCTATCGCTACAACGTGTATCGGCCGACGAAGCTGTCATGTCGGCGACCTTCGACGGCAAGCCGTGGACGGCGTCTTTCACCTTGGCCCAGACGATGCAGATGGCCGGCAAGCCGATGCTCAACCTGTCGGGAACCGAGCAAGGCTCACCGACCATGACCTTCAATTCGATGCTCGCGCTGAAGGATCCGAACGACCTTGTCGGCAGCTATCCGCTCAAAACCGGCTCTCCGGCGAACAGCGCCAACCTCAACATTCTCGATTCCGGCGCCATGGTCGGCCATGTCCACTTTGGCAGCGGCGAGATCGTCATCGACAAATACGACGCCGCAACCAAGACCATTTCCGGCCATTTCGACGCCTCCGGAAAAGACGAATCGGGCAAGCCGGAAGCGCTCACGGACGGTAAGTTTTCAGGCATCCCGGTCGCCACGCAGTAGCGGTTCGGAGCTGATCCGGGGCCATTTCCGTTCACAAAGCCGTGTTTTTTGCTTCCCCAACGGAAGGTCGGCGTCCGTTGCGAAACCCCTGCCAACCTACTGAGGCGAAACGCGAAATCAGCTCTGGAGACACCCACTTGCGGGTGGCTTCCTGTTGCCTTGATGTCACGGCGCGTGGGCCGATTCACATCCAGGGGGTGAAAATTAATAGAAAATGATCAATTGGTGTTACTCTGTGTAACAAAACTAAAAAAGGTTTGGGCGGGATCGTGATTCGGGTCGGCAGACCGCGA
Organism: Mesorhizobium sp. RCC_202; assembly: GCF_041355295.1. NCBI lineage: Bacteria > Pseudomonadati > Pseudomonadota > Alphaproteobacteria > Hyphomicrobiales > Phyllobacteriaceae > Mesorhizobium > Mesorhizobium sp. RCC_202. The sequence goes on along the minus strand of NZ_JBFUPO010000009.1, from coordinate 16,274 downwards.
CGTACAGTACCGGCAGAACTACCTAGCGAGGCTGAAAAGCCCTCGCCCCTCACGCCGGTATCTACGATGCGTACCTTCTGGGGGCTGATGCGCGCCTACTGGTTCTCTGACCGGTGGAAAGAGGCCTGGACGCTCACCTTCGTCATCGCTTTGTTGACGGCGCTGTCCAGCAAGGCTGGTGTGTGGTTTGCCGTGGCATTGGGCGAGTTGGGCAATTCGATCGCCTTCCTCCACGATGCGGCCAACACCCACCCGCTGCAGACGATTCTGACCAATGCCGGCATCCTCGTGCTGCTGGTGGTGCTCAAGGATGCCGGCTTCACCGGCGTGCGCGGCCTTGTCTCTGCAACCTTGCATCGAAAATGGCGTGGCTGGCTGAACAGCCAGTTCAACCAGGCCTTGCTCGACGGCAACCATACCCATTTCCATGCCCAGCACGGCTCCGCCTCCGGCGGCATCGTCGCGCCCGACAACATCGACCAGCGCATCCAGGAATCGATCAAGGACATGACCGGCGGCGCGATCGGTCTCGCCATGGGCGTTCTGGGTGTTGCGACCTCGCTTTATTTCATCGGCGAAAATCTGATCGGATCCTCGGTCGAGGTCAAAGGCCTGGAGTTTCTCGGCAGCTACGGCAGCGCCGTGCTGGCTTTCCTGGCGGTCGCGACCTATGTGCCGCTGAACACCTGGATCGCCGTCAAGCTCGGCAGGTTGCTGGAGCGTCTCAATATCCGCATGCAGAAGGCCGAGGGAAGCTACCGCAGCGAGTTGACGACGTTCCTGCGCCGCAGCTTCCATGTCGCCGCCTCGCATGGCGAGCATGTGCAGAAATCGATGCACGACAGGCTCTATGTCGATATCGACAAAACCTGGGGTCAGCTCAATGTCGTCAACAACAGCTATACGTCCTTCGAACTGATCTACAATTTCATTGGCGCGCGTATTGTCGCCTATGGTCCCGGTCTGGTTTCGTTCATCCACAACCGCTTGGATTACAAAGGCTATATCACCGGCTCCGAAATGGTCGCCCAGCTGATCAGCCAGTGCTCGTGGTTCATCCATGTGATGCCGGCCATTGCGGCGCTCAGGGCCAACAGCCAGCGCGTAACCGAGCTCGCCAACGCGATCGAGAACGTCCAGCAGCCGCAGGAATTCTATCGGCAGACCGGCCGCTCCGACTTCGCTTATGGCAGCCAGAACCCGGTGTTCGGCCTGACCATCCAGAAGCTGGAGCTGGCGCATCAGGGCGAGGACGCAACCCCCTTCCTCAGCGCCGCCAATCTGCGCTTCCGCCGTGGCGAATGGACCTTCCTCAAGGGCGAGTCCGGTTGCGGCAAGACCTCATTGATCAAGGCGATCAACGGACTGTGGCCCTATGGCCGCGGCACCATCGTGTTCCCGGAAGGCGTGACGAGCTTCTACGCCGCGCAGGAGGTCAAGCTGCAGCAGGTTTCGCTGAAGCAACTGGTTTGCCTGCCGGGCTCGGAGAACGATCATAGCGACACTCAGGTGGCGGCGGCGCTGCACAAGGCCGGCCTTGGCGACTTCATCGAGCATCTTTCGGACGAAAGCCGCGAGGGCAAGCTCTGGGATCAGATTCTTTCGGGCGGCCAGAAGCAGAAGCTGGTGGTTGCCCGCATCATCCTGCAGCAGCCGGGCCTGCTCTTCCTCGACGAGGCGACCGGCGCCCTCGATCCCGAAGGCAAGGTGGCCTTCCACCAGGCCATCAAGGACAATTGCCCCGCTGTCACCGTGATCAGCGTCATGCACGAGGCTGTGGCCCCGCGCTCGCTTTCAGGCGAAGAATTCTACCACAGCGTGGTTTCGATCAGCGACGGTGTCGCGACCAAGAAGCCGCTCGCTCCCACCCTGCCGCGCGAACTCACGACGATCCTCGCCCAGCAACCAAGGCCGACCGAGGACAAGTGGCTGCGCTTCCGCCGAATGAAGCAGAAATAAGCTAGCCATACCAAGCATTTGGCAGCGACCAGGGGTCGGCGACCGATGCTGCCGATCACAGTCTCGCGAGCCGGCCTGCCCTCAACCGATTTCCGCGCTCTTTGCGATTGACTCGGCAAAAAGCACTCCTATGTTGCGGCCGCTCGCAGAATTCCAACCCGCGAGCAGAAAGGTCAACGCGCCATGCCTGGCGACAGTCACAGTCGAACGCAATCGCCGTCTGCCTGACGTGACCTGATGGCTCACGTCCTGCCGGACGGCAAGGAGTGAGCCATGAACGAATTCGCACCCGTATTGGACGACGAAGCCGTAGCCGTCGCCCGTGTCCTTGCCAACGACCACGTTGCCGACGTGGTCGAGGCGCTCAACCATGAATCGCGCGAGACAGCCATCGAGCTGCTTTGCGTCGTGCCGTTCGAACGGCTGGTCGAGATCTTCGACCAACCGGAGCTCGAAGACGCGCCGGAACTGGTCGATGACCTGCCGCGCGCCAAGGCGAGCAAGCTTTTGACCGCCATGTCGGTCGACCGCGCGGCCGACATCCTGCGCGAGTTGGAGGAACCGGCCCGCTCGGAACTGCTCGGCGCACTTGCAGCACCCCTGCGCGCCACGCTGCTTTCCATCCTGGGATATCCGGAAGGCAGCGCCGCCTCGATCATGACGACGGAGTTCGTCAGCGTGCCGGCGGATTGGACCGTCGGCCGCACGCTCGACTACATCCGCAAGGTCGAGCGTACCCGCGAGACGATCTATGCCATCTACATCGTCGATCCGGAGACGCAGCTTTTGCTGCGCTCAACAGGGCTGCGCCGGCTGATCACCGGCAATGCGGAGGATTCGATCCTGACGGTGGCGCCCGACCGCATGCCGGTGACGGTGACGCCGCTGACCGACCGCGAGGCCCTGGCGCAGACCATCTCCAAATACGACCTGCTCGCCTTGCCGGTCGTCGACCATGGCAAGATCCTCGGCATCGTCACCATCGACGACATCATCGACACGATGATCGAGGAGACGACCGAGGATGTGCATCGTTTCGGCGGCATGGAGGCGCTCGACGAGCCGTATATGAAGATGAGCTTCCTCGCCATGATCCGCAAGCGTGGCGGCTGGCTCTGCGCGTTGTTCATCAGTGAGATGCTGACGGCCAATGCCATGCAGAGCTACGAGGGTGAGCTGGAAAAAGCGATCGTGCTGACGCTGTTCATTCCGCTGATCATGAGCTCCGGCGGCAATTCCGGCTCGCAGGCGACCTCGCTGGTCATCCGGGCGCTGGCGCTGCGCGAGATCGGTCTTCGGGACTGGTGGCGGGTGGCGTTGCGTGAACTGCCCACCGGCCTCGTGCTCGGCGCCATGCTTGGCGTGGTCGGTATCTGCCGCATCGCGCTCTGGCAATATATGGGCTTCTACGACTATGGCCCGCATTGGCCGCTGATTGCCACGACGGTGGGCGCCGCACTGGTCGGCATCGTCACCTTCGGGTCCCTGTCGGGATCGATGCTGCCCTTCGCGCTGAAGCGCATCGGCTTCGACCCCGCCAGCGCCTCGGCGCCGTTCGTCGCCACGCTGGTCGATGTCACCGGGCTGGTGATCTACTTCTCGGTGGCGCTGGTCATCTTGCGCGGCACGCTGCTGTAGCAATCCTCCGCCGCTGGCAATGGCCGGCGGCGGCTTCCGTTCCCTCAGGCCTGCCGGCCGTAGACGGCATCGCGCAGCGCATCGGGGAAAGCGCCCGTCATGCCGGCGATGGCCGTGTTGGTCAGCGCCACCACCGTCAGGCCCAACGCCGGATCCACGAACCAGGAATGGCCGTAGACGCCACCCCAACGCCAGGTGCCGGCGGTTTGGGGCGTCGATGCGGCGAGCGGGTCGCGCAGAACGCCAAAGCCGAGCCCCCAGCCCCAGCCGGGCATGGTGGTTTCAAGGTCTGGTATGGCGTCCTTGGTCATCGCCGCTGCCGTTTCGGGGCGGATGACCGGCGCGCCGTCCGAACGCAGCGCTTCGAGCAGTTTGAGGACATCGCTGGCGGTGCCGTTCATGCCGGTACCGCCCGAGGCGAAGGACGTCGGATCGAAGACACGGCCAGGCGAATATGAGATGAAACCATCGCCGAAAGGCACGCGGTGATGTTCTCCCATCGGAACGGCCTTGCCGGGTCCATCGGCGTAGGGCGTCCCCAGCCGGGACCGGTCGCGCACGGCAAAGGCGGCGTCATGCATGCCGAGCGGCTGGACGACCAGGCGATCGACCAGTTCCGGCAGGGACGTGCCGGTAGCCATGGCCTCACCGAGCACATCCATGGCCACCGAGTAGCCCCAACCCGTTCCCGGCAAGCAGGACAGCGGCACCGAGGCGATGCGGCGGAGATTCTCGGCCATGGAAAGGCCCGGCTCGTCGAGACCGTCGGAGACATCGGCGCGATGATAGGGCCCGTCCGCCGCCTGGCGGAAACGGTAGTCAAGGCCAGCAGAGTGCGTCAGCAACTGGCGGATGGTGATGGCGGGCTCGCTGCCATCCGCCAGCTTCGGCCGGAATTCCGGAATAAACTTCGCAAGGGGATCATCGAGGCCAATCACGCCGGTTTCGACAAGGGCAAGAGCGGCGGTCGCGACGACCGGCTTGGTAACGGACGCAAGCCGGAAGATCGCGTCCGGCGTCATCGCTTTCCTCGCTTCGCGGTCGGCCAGGCCGGCGGCGCGGTCGTAGAGGATTTCGCCGCGCCGGGCAACGAGGATCACGGCGCCGACAATGCGTCCCTCCTCGACGGCCTTGTCTACGACCTGATTGACGCGTCCGCCAAACTCATGATCGAGCGGTGCGGGGCCGGGGACGGACATGAACCACTCCATTGACAAGTCGAGCAAAAGTCAGACGCGCCGACCATCTTTCACGCGATATGTCGGCTTGTACATGGTGACGAGTTCTTCCGCCGCGGTCGGGTGCACGGCCATGGTGCGGTCGAAATCGTCCTTGGTCAGCCCCGCCTTCAGCGGAATGCCGAGCAGTTGCGCCATCTCACCGGCATCCGGCCCGAGGACATGCGCGCCGATGACTTTTCTTGTGGCGCCGTCGACCACCAGTTTCATCACCATCTTCTCGTCACGGCCGGACAGCGTGTGCCGCATCGGGCGGAAGGACGCGCGATAGATCTCGATATCCGCAAAGCGCTTGACCGCCTCGTCCTCCGACAGGCCGACGGTGCCGATCTCCGGTTGCGAGAACACAGCCGTCGGGATGGTGTCGTGGTCAGGCGCGGTCGGGTTGTTCTTGAAGGCGGTTTCGATGAAGCACATCGCCTCATGGATCGCGACCGGCGTCAGTTGCACGCGGTTGGTGACGTCGCCGATCGCCCAAATGTTGTCGATGTTGGTGCGCGAATAATCGTCGACGGTAATCGCGCCGGTCTTGCCGAGTTCGACGCCGACGCCTTCCAGGCCCATATTCTCGGTGTTGGGGATGCGGCCGATGGCCAGCATGACCTGGTCTACCGTCAGCACCTTGCCGCCGGTGACCAGCGCGTCGAGCCTGCCGTCCGGCCGCTTGCGCACCGACTCAGACACGGCGTGGCAAAGAATCTTGATGCCCTTCTTCTCCATGGTCTCATGCAGCGTATGGCGCAAGTCCATGTCGAAGCGCGAGAGGATCTCCTTGCCGCGATAGACCAGCGTGGTGTCGACGCCCAGACCATGGAAGATGTTGGCGAATTCGACAGCGATGTAGCCGCCGCCCTCGATCATGATCGCCTTCGGCAGTTGCTTGAGGTCGAAAGCTTCGTTGGAGAAGATGCAATATTCGTGGCCGGGCAGCGCCGGATGCGCCGCCGGACGGCCGCCGGTGGCGATCAGGATCTGGTCGGCGCTGACGGTACGGTCCTCGGCGACCAGATAGATGCTGTGCGGATCGACAAGCACAGCGCGCGAATGAAACGTCTCGCCGCCGGCGCCCTCGACATTGCGCTTGTAGATGGCCTCGAGCCGGGCGATCTCCTTGTCCTTGTTGGCGACAAGCGTCGGCCAGTCGAAGCTCGCCTCCGGCACCGTCCAGCCATAGCCGGCGGCGTCGGCGAAATGCTCGGGAAATTGCGAAGCATAGACATAGAGCTTCTTCGGCACGCAGCCGCGGATAACGCAGGTGCCGCCGAAGCGGTACTCCTCGGCGATGGCGACGCGCTTGCCCAATGCTGCGGCCACCCTGGCTGCCCGCACCCCGCCGGAGCCGCCGCCGATGACGAAAAGATCATAGTCATAAACGGCCATACGAAGCTCCTGAGCTAAAAAGGGTCGAGGCAGAGGTAGGCTGCCGGATGGCAAAAGAAAAGCCCGGGCAAAGCCGGGCTTTCTGGTCCAGCGGCCTTGGCCGACTGAGCTCAATCAGTTCGCTGAATTGTCCGCCGGAGCCGAGCCATCGGCCGGAGCCGAATTGTCGGCGGGAGCCGAGTCGTCGGCAGGGGCTGTCGCATCCGGCGCGGGCGCAGGCGCAGGCGCGGCCGGCGCCGCGGCCTTGGCAGCGGCGGCAATCGTCTCGCCGACCTGCTGGGCGAGATCGCGAGCAACGCCGTTCTGCCAGATGTCGGCAGCCTTCACGAGGTCACGCGTCACTGTCGGGCCGCTGTCCAGCAGCTTCTTGCCGGAATCGGAACTGTAGAATGCCGCTATGTCGTTGAGCTCCTTCTCGGAGAACACTTTGGCGTAGGCGAGCGCGGCCTCCTTTTCGAGGTCGGCGCGCCGCGTGGCCAGGCCGAGCGCCTTCTCGCTGATGGTCTTGCCGATCAGCTCCTGCATGTCGGGGTTCTTCTGGATGAGCTGAGACTCAAGTGCGGCGGCGGCCTGCGGCAGGATGTTGTCGAACGAGTCCGTGGCATGGATCGCGGCGACAGCCGCGCGCGCGGCCTTCAAATGCGAGTCGCTGACATCCTGCGCGAACACCGGCGCGGACAGCGCAAGGACGGCCGAGGCCGCCAGAAGCATTGAAAGGCGACGAACTCGTTTATGCAACATCATGGTCGGTAGAACTCCCTGGTTTTCGGGCGGCATGGACGGTTTCTATACCGTCGCCGCCGGCGATGATGGCCGTTGACGCCAGCCCGATGAATAGACCGTGCTCGACAACGCCTGGAATGGCGAAGAGAGCATGCGAAAGCGCTCTTGTATCCGGAATGCGGCCAAAAGATGCATCGAGGATAAAGTGGCCGCCGTCTGTAACAAATGGCTGGCTTCCCGTCATCCTCAATGTAACCGGGCCGGAAAGGCCGAGGCTTGCAGCAGCGGCGCCAATGGCGATCTCGGTGGCGCGCAGGCCGAATTTGTTGACTTCGATCGGCAGCGGGAAGCGGCCGAGCGTTTCGACCATCTTGGATTTGTCGGCTATGACGATCATGCGCTGCGAGGTCGCGGCGACGATCTTTTCGCGCAGCAGCGCGCCGCCGCCGCCCTTGATCAGCGTCAGGTCCGGATCGACCTCGTCGGCGCCGTCTATGGTCAGATCGAGCTCGGGCGTCTCGTCCAGCGTCGACAGCGGCACGCCCAGTTCGCGGCAAAGTGCTGCTGTGCGCTCGGAGGTCGGCACGCCGACGATGGTGAGGCCGGTCGCGACTTTCTCGGCCAGCAGCCGCACGAATTCTTCGGCCGTGGTGCCGGTGCCGATGCCGAGCCGCATGCCGCTGACGACATGGGCAAGGGCCGCCCGCGCCGCCTCGACCTTCAACTGCCTTGCATCCATACCAAGCCTCGACTTTTCGCCGGTTTCGCGCGCCTCCTAGCATTTTTGCCCGCCCCGTCAAAGGTTCAGCTGTGGACCGATCGAGGCTTCTTGCTAGAAGGCGGCGCAGCCTGTATCGGCTCCAGCACTTCAATGGCGTAAGGATTGACCATGGCCCGCCCGATCATCGTGTTCGACCTTGACGGGACGCTGGTCGACACCGCGCCCGACCTGCTCGACAGTCTCAATCACAGCCTTGCGGCCAGCGACCTCGCGGCTGTCGACGAAACCGGCTTCAAGCGCTTCGTCGGCCAGGGAGGCCGCGTCATGATCGAGCGCGCGCATGCCGCGCAGAACAAGGCGTTGGTGGCGCATGAGCACGACCGGCTCTTAAAACTATTCCTCGATCACTACACGCTGAACATCCCCGGCAGGTCGCGCCCGTACCCTGGCGTGATCGCCGCGCTCGACCGCTTTCAGGCCGCCGGCTACCTGATGGCCGTCTGCACCAACAAATATGAAGCCAATTCCGTGGCGCTGATCGGTGCGCTCGGCCTGGACAAGTATTTCGCCGCGATCTGCGGCCAGGACACGTTCGCCTTCCGCAAACCCGACCCGCGCCACCTCACCGAGACGATCAAGCTGGCCGGCGGCGACCCGGACAGCGCCGTGATGGTCGGCGATTCGCAGACCGACATCGACACCGCCAAGGCCGCCGGCATTCCAGTGGTCGCGGTCGATTTCGGCTACACCGACCGCCACGTGCGCGAATTCGAGCCGACGCTGGTCATCTCGCATTTCGACACGCTGACGCCGGAACTGGCGGAAAAGCTGATCGCGGCGGCGCGCTGAGCCCCTGCCCTTCGGCTTTCCGCGTCAGGAAATTACGTCTCAGCTTCGTCCGCGCATCGCCTTGACTTCGCGCACCCGCCTCCCTTATATCGCGGCTCGCTTCGGCCTTCGGGCCCAAGGCGGGCGATTAGCTCAGCGGGAGAGCACACCCTTCACACGGGTGGGGTCGCAGGTTCAATCCCTGCATCGCCCACCATCCAACTTACTGATTGAGTTGGATGATTTAGCACAACCATATTCCTCCAAAAACTCACAGGCGCGTTCACCAAGGCTGCTCGATAGCAGGCATGCTGTCGAGCCTCGGCATCTGTGCCGATGCGCTGGCGACCCAAAAAATTTGAGATGCCGTGTCGGTTCTGCCTGCGGTCAACCGTCTTCAAGCAGACGCCTGGACTGCCGTCTTGGCAACGAAAAGGAATGATCGATGAGCAAGAAGATTCTCGTGAGCCTGCCAGTCACCGACGTGAAGGCATCGGTGGCTTTCTACGAGTCCCTCGGTTTCACGAAAAATCCGAATTTTCCCGACGAGGCAGCCGCCTGGATGGTGTGGAGCGACCACATCAACTTCATGCTGCTCAGCCACGCCAAATGGCAAAGCATGACGACGCGCCCCATCCCGCCGGCAACGTCCAGCGAAGTGATGCTGGCGCTGTCCCTGGACAGCCGCGACGCCGTCGACGCGATGGCCGCCGCGGCCGCCTCGAACGGCGGCGCAGCCGACATCAATCCAGTCGAAGATCATGAATTCATGTACGCCCGCGACCTTGCCGACCCCGATGGTCATGCCGTTGGCGCAATTGGATGGACGCCTCCGCGATGCTTTCGGGCGACAAGGCGGACTGACGGCTCAGATCAGCCCTCGTCTCACATTCATCCGCGTCACCGCCGTCACCAGAACGGCGCCGGTCATGAAGTACAGCGTGGCTAGGATGTGGCCTTGGTGGAAATGCAGCCCGGCAAACAGCAGGGCGGTGACCACGGCGAGAAAGGCAATGACGCGCGAAAATTGATCGGGCATGGGGCGACCTTGTGGACATAGCATACGTTGAGCGGCCGCCCTCATTCAGCCGATCGTTCCTTAAGGCGATTTTCGATCTTTCGCAATCGGTCAGCCGCTGACACTCGACAGATCGCGACACAGTTTTGCGGCTAAGCCAGATCCAACTCTACCCACAATCCTCCGGGGACACGAGCCTGATCGCGCGGTTTGCTGCGTACCGCCAGAATCGAGCCGGAGGGCCATTCGAAACCGGGTTTGACCTCGCTGCCCTTCAACCACTCGTCATCGGCGCGAATAACACGGCCTTTCGTCTTCGCCGCAAGCGCGGTCAGGATGCCCTCATAGGGCATCTTGGTCCAGTGGACGTTTTTGGCATCGTCCCGGTTGGTCGGAATGAATGCCGAAAGATATGGGCTCGTCATCAGATCGAGGCCTTGTTTCTGGGGCGTGGCATTCTGGCTGCAATGATGGGCGACCTTCAGATACACGGTGCGCGCCAAAAGGTCATTGGTCGTTACTGTCTTCTGGCCGACTGTCCATTCGAGATCACTCCAGCTCAACCAGTTGCCGATCTGGGCATCGCCTGGAAACAAGAACACCCTGTCGTTGAATTCGAAGGCAAGGACGAGACTGGTGTTGTTGACACCCCGATCAATCTGCAGGGCAAGGTCTGCCGCTATGCCCATCCAGTCGGCGTCGATGCGGCGCCAGGATTGATCCGGATTTTCTTGCGGCGCGGCGTGCTCGATCGGCTCCGAATAGTGCTCGCGGACATAGTCGATGACCTTACTATCATCCGCGTCTCCGCTCAGCACCGCGGAAAGCGAACTTCCGACGTTGTGCTCGAAAGGACTGAGTTCGTCGATAAGGCTGGCGTCGTTTTCCCCATTCATCTTGAGGCCGCAGGTCAGCGCTTGCGCTAACGGACCGCCGCGGGCCAACGGGAACATTGCGCCGGCCTGGTCTTCCAGCCGCAATGCCGCTTTGTCGCGCGGCGGACCGAGCACATAGATGTTAAGGCCCGGCAGTTGTGGGATCGTTGTCGGTGGCCCGCCGGGCTCGAAGTAGCGCGGCGCCTTTTTGCAGAGCTTTGCCGCCGCGTCGCGGGCCAAGCGCACTCGCTGGCCGGTGGCGCCGAATTGGAATCCGAGCACTGCCTGCAATCCGTCGCGCACCCGTCCCATATAAGGGTTGAGGTCTTGCATTCCTTCAAGCCGTTGGCCGGCGCCTTGCAGCGCCGCCAGCGCCTGGCCCTTGAACTTGTCCAATTCCACGGCCTCTGCATCGGCGGGATTTTCCGTCCACGCCATCCAGACCTCACCCACCGTGAAAGTACTGAACACGTCGTTCGCCGTCAGGAACCCAGAGACATGGTCCCAATGTTCATGCGTGACGACCAGAATGTCGATATGTCCTCCCTCCGTGTTGTCCTTGAGGTCGGTGACAATGTCACCGACGAGCGCTTGGCCATCCTTGATCGAGACATGAATGCCGCAGTCGATAAGGATTCGGAAAGGCTTGCCCTCCGGAGTTTTGAAGGTCAGCAGGTGGCAGTCGCCTATACCCTGGCAGTAATGGCGCACCGTCAGAACCGGTTCCTGCTCCGTTGCAGGAGCGGACGTTGCCTTGGGCTTGGAGCGGGTCGTCGGTTTTCTAGACATGGTCATCGTCTCCGTCGCTGGCGTGCAGCATCGCGAAGGGTTCAGACACCTCGCCACCGAAATAGAGCGCCCTGAGCGGCGACAGGTAATTCGCCGTCACGGTCACGGTCTGGCGGTTCTGCCTATCTGCGCTTCCCGTGTTCTTGATTACCGCGTAGCGGATTTCCTCATGCCCTTTACGCGGATCGATGATGATCGTCGCGCCGCCGCGGAACCAGAACAAGAAGTCGCTATCCTTCTCCACGCCCTTGAGCATCGGCTTGCCGTCGACATTGACCGGAAACCGTTGTTGCAGCACGACGATCAGTTCGATCCGGAAAGAACCGTCAGGCGCGACACGTCGGGTCGGACGAACGCTATAGACGTCGAATGTCGTCTCACCCGTCTTGGCCTCGTGCATGAGCGTGCCGTCCTCGTTGAAACGAGGCAGGTCCGGAAGCAGGCCAAATTGCTTGAAGCGATCCGTGTCCGCCTTGAAGGCGTCATTCATCGCAGCGTGTAGTTTGTGGCAGTTTTCCTGGCTCAGCCCGAATATCTTCGATCGCTTCTGTTCCTGGTCCCAACTGAGGTCGATCCCGTGCAGGCATTTCTTCAGCCAGTCGGGCGAAGAGTTGCCATCGGTCGGGCCGCCCCACGCCAGCGTCTCCTCCGAGATGGTGCGCACATCGCGCGGCAGCAGCTTCAACGTGCGGAACGCTTCAATGAATGCCAGTCGATAATGCAGCGCATCCTCGGGATAAGCGTCGCGATCGGCGGTGATCAGAGCGCGTAGGTACTCGCCGAAGGTGATGTCCACGGCCGGGCAATAGTCGAGCGCGCGGATGCACATGGTGAGCATCTGTTTGGCGATCTTTGTCGTTTCATCAGTGAGGCGGTCAACGAGGCCGGGGTGCAGCACGCCCGCGGGTAGAACGCCGGTTCCGCCGGTGGCCAATTGAATGAGATCCTCGGTGCGTCGAGTGACGATGGCCTCGAATGCCTTGTAGACGGCAAACACCAGGATCGAGCCACGGTCATGCGCTTCAAAGGTCTTATCGTAGTCGAGATCGCCGGGCAGGTTCGCACCGCTATACTCGCGCAATGGCCCCGCCATGCCGCTGCCCTCGCCGAACTGCTTGGCGATGCCCGATAGCAGCGACGCCGCCGAAAGGGTTCCCTTGGCCTTGGCGATGGTGAAGCTGACCAATTCCTTGAGGGTGAAATGCTGGAAAAGCGCGACAATGTCGGCAAAAGCCTCATGAAAGGCCGGCACGTCGGGGTTGGACGCCTCCTGGAAATGGCGATGCAGCCCGTCGAGCAACGCATGCGACATCTCATGCGCGACGATGTCGTTGGACAGGCAGGAAAAGACCGTCGTGCCAGGCGTGGTGACGTCTCCCACCCCGCCCGTTGCCGGGAAGTAGCCGAACAGCAGCGCCTTCTTTTCCGGGCTGTAATAGGCATTTTCAGCACGCAAAGCGTGCGGATAGATGCGCAGGCGCGGCACATAATGAACCGCCGTCCTCTTATGTCCATGGCTGTCGAGATCATCGGTATAATAGGGTGCCCAAAGGGCGCGCCGGCCAAGCGCCCGCTCAAAATGGCCGATCGTCGTCATGGCTACGGCATAGACCATCTGTTGATGGAATTTCGGATTGCCTTCGGAGGGCGCCAGACCATCCTGGGCCAGCAATTGCTTGTCGTTGAGGTTGACTGGATCGTAGACGCGGTTCGACGCCGGATCGATATCGATCACTTCGAGATATTCGCCGATCGGCCCCGGCCGCAACGCTGCCTCGGTCGACGGATGGTCGTCCCAAGGTACCGAAAGCGTCGCCTGGTAGACGGAAACCGAATCCAGCCGCTTGGCGACCGATGGATCCAGCGCAAAGATCCGCAATCGCCTCTGCGGCGGAGGCGGCTGCCTTGGTTTGCGTTTGACGACCGGCTTGGGGTCTGCGACCGGACTGGGCGTTGTGACCGACGCGGTGGTGCTGGGCCGCCCGAGCCAATCTTCCAGAAATGCCTTGAGAGGCTTTGACGGATTGCCCTGATCGAGCGCAGCTTCCAGATAGCGATTGCGTGCCGCTGTCGAGACCTTGTCCGGATCATCATCCGGATCCGCGATCATCTGTTCCATGGCGAGCGTGCCCTGCGCCATCTGCGTCAACTCAAGCGCAAACATTTTGCGTTGCCTAAGCGTTGCTGGCAGTGGCGGCGCAAGGGAGTTTCCCCCCGTCAAAAGGTCCAGCCAGCTCCATGTGTAAGTGGCGGGCGCAAGCTTGGTGAGACCCGCCGCCGGCGGTGGCGCGAAGCTCAGCGCGTCGAGTGCCCGCAACACGCCCTGCCCGATCTTCTCCTTCGTCTCCGCCGCATTCATTTTTGCCGTCGATTTGAGCGCCTTGGCAAACAGCGCCTTGCGCACCGCCTCGATGCGCATCCACGGCTGGGGATAGGCCTTCACGACATCCCAGTGCTCGGCCAGCCACAGTGCCGCCGCGGCAGCGATCTGCGGGGTCGCCGCCGAGGTGCCGCTGCCGTCCATGTCGACCACCTTGGCGCACTCGATCTCGGCCCAGGGCACATTTGGCGTATAGGCGCCGAGCGCGGTCGCCATCTTCGAGGCCGGCCCGTAATTGCCTTGCATCGTGTTGAGGGCCAGTCCCGAGTAGGCGCGGCCGTCGCCCATCACGCCGCAGGCCGCCAGCACCCGGTTGTAGCGCGCCGGATAGACGATGCTGCGCGGCGTCAACGTAAAATTGTTGCCGGCCGCGGTGACCATGACCAGGCCGTGGTCGTAAGCAAGGTTGACGGCGTCGACGAGGGCTTGCGAGGCAAGGCCGCCCATGCTCATCGACAGCACCTGCGCGCCCTGCTGGCGCGCATAGTCGATGCCTTGCACCATGGTGCTGGTGGTCAGCCGCACCACCCAGTCGGCGATGCGCACCGGCAGGATTTTCGCCAGCGGCGCGCCGCCGACGTATTCGGTAAAGCCTGGCCAATGCGGCGAGGTGCCATCGAGCTTGTTGCCGGCAAGCAGGCTGAGCGTGCCGGTTCCATGGCCGCGATTGCTGGTCAGCGTGCCGGCCGGCGCGTGGTCGGTCGCGTTGTTCGGACCACTGCCGTCATCGACAAAATTGCGTTGCTGTCCGGCCAGGAACGCCGCTGGCAAGGTGTGGTGTTCGGGGTCGAAGCCGGTATCGAGATGGGCAATGGTGATGTTGGCCTGCTTGGCGCCCACCTGATTGCGGGCCGCCAGGAACTGGCTGAAGTCGGCATCGGCATTCCAGGCGACGCGCCCAGCGATCACCGCCTTGCCGCCTTGCGGGTCCTGATCGTCAAACGCGCAGACGGGACTGGCGCTCGCCGCCATGCCGCGATCGCCGCCACTATTCTTGTACGGCCATGGCTGAAGAATGTCGGGTTCGACGGCAAGCACCTCGCCACCGGCGGCCGCCAGTGCCGGATTCTGCGCGACCAACTCATGGGCATGGTCCCAGGGATTGTCGGTATCGGCAGCCGCGGCGGCCAGGCGCAGCCAGGTGGCGCCGCGATCGGCGGCCGCCGCCGGACCGGCGCCGGCCGGGCCGGGCGGCAGCGAGAGGATCGGTTCGGCATCCATGCCGCCGAAGCGGCCGCCCTGCGCCGCGAGCCCCACGCCGTCGCCACGGACCTTGACAAGGAGTCCTTTCGTAACCGCCATGGCAATCCCTCCCCGCAGAGACCATGGTGTCGACCGCCAGCTCCAGTCAAGCCGACGTCCAATCGATACTTCAGATGATCTCTTTGCCAGCTAGCAAACCATGCCGATTTTCTTCCGACACGAAGATTGCCCGGCGACATAAACCATCGATCTCTAAAATAACAATCGCTCCGCTTGTCCCGGACATCTGTGAGTGCCTTCACATACGCCAGGCGGGTTCCGCGCTCAGATGTCGGTACCGGCGGCAACGAGGTCCCGAGCTGATTGCAGTTCGACGACCGCTTCCGGACTGAAATAGAAGCGGTTGTTTGGAAGGAATTTCGATCACCTAGCCATTTTCAGATTTGCTGTCTGCGCGCATGGGCACCTCCCTCCCAAGCGCGCGGACGGCGTTTCTAGGATCGGCCCGCAACCGCCAATGCGCCCGGTCTCCTTACAATTTGCCGGCTAAGCCGATTTCACTGCGACGGGCATGGCACCGATATCTCCGCCATATGCCGGGTCGCTTTGGGTCAGCCACCACAAAAGGAGACAACGCTTTGATCGAACATGCACTTGTCCTACAATTTCCGCTCAACGAGAGGCGGAATCGTATCATGTCTTCAATTGGCGCGGACGACGCGAACCTGCCGCGCCTGGCGCGGATCGACCCGCGCCAGTTCGACCTTCTGTTCGGCGGCTGCAAGCTGGAGCGCTACGCCGCCGGGCAGCATCTGTTCGTCCAGGAAGATACGTCCGACCGTATCTATGGCGTGATGAACGGCACCGTCGAGATCTCCATCTACTCGCCCGGCGGGCAGAAGCTGGTGGCCAATATCGAGCTGTCGCGCAGCCTCATCGGCGAGATCGGGGCGCTGGACGGGCGTCCTCGAACGGCAACCGCGATCTGCCTGACGGCTTGCGAGCTGGTCTCGCTCAGCCGGACCCAACTCTTTGACCGCATTGAGAAAAACCCCTTGCTTGCGCGCGCGATGATCGAATTGCTGTGCGCCAGGCTGCGTTGGGTCAGCGGCGAACTGGGCGACCAGGCCTTTTTCGGTATCGAGGCCCGGCTGGCCAAACGGCTGGTGTTCCTCAGCGGCGTCATGGCCGATTCGGCCGGCTGGATTCCGATCTCGCAATCGGAGCTTGGCGAATTCCTCGGCGCGACGCGCGAGTCCGTCAACAAGACGCTCAACGAATGGCGCAGCCGGCAGATGATCGCCATCAAGCGCGGCGGGCTGCGCATCACCAATGCCGCCTCGTTGAACCAGATCGCCGAATCACAGGACGACGACTGAGCATTTCGCCGGCAGGCCGGGCCACTTCGCCACAGCCTGCACGTGGAATGTATTTTGAGTGCTCTGTCTAGGGCCTGTTGAGAATCAGGATTCCCCTGAGAGCTTTTGAATGATTCAAGCCTCGTTTTGGAGGCATTGATGAT
>NZ_JBFUPO010000008.1:0-334861 GCF_041355295.1 Mesorhizobium sp. RCC_202 | reverse complement strand
TACTCACTACTCACTACTCACTACTCACTACTCACTACTCACTACTCACTACTCACTACTCACTACTCACTACTCACCCAAAGGCAGCCGCCAACCCCGCATCCAACCCTTCGGCAATCTTCGCCACGTCGGCGGCGGTAATGATCAGCGGCGGCGACAGGATGATGTTGTTGCCGGAGACGCGCAGCATCACACCCGCGCCATAGGCGCCGTCGGCGACGACGGTCATGGTCTTCTTGTCGACCGGCTTCTTGGCACCGCGATCCGAGACCAGCTCGAGCGCCGCCATCAGGCCTTTGTAGCGGACATCACCGACGAGCTGGTGCTTCGCCTTCAACGCTTCCAGCGCCTTGCCAAGCTCGACGCCGCGCGCCGCCGCGTTCTCGTTGAGTGCTAGCCGCTTGGTCTCCGCCAGCGCCGCGATACCGGCCGCGCAGCCGACCGGGTGGCCCGAATAGGTATAGCCGTGGCCGATCGAACCGAAGCTCGTCTTGTCAGACTCGAAGGCGTCGGCGACCTTGGCGCCGATGAGGGTTGCGCCGAGCGGAAAATAGCCCGAGGTGATCGCTTTGGCCATGGTCATGAAATCGGGTTTCACGCCGGTCAGCCGCGAGCCCGACCAGGCGCCGGTGCGGCCAAAGCCCGTCACCACCTCGTCGGCGATCAGCAATATGTCGTGGCGGTCGCAGATCGCGCGAACCATCGGCATGAAACTCTCATGCGGAACGATGACGCCGCCGGCCCCTAACACCGGCTCCATGATGAAGGCAGCGATGGTATCGGCGCCCTGGAAGGCGATCTCTTCCTCGATGGCGCGCGCGCAGAGCTTTGCCAGCTTGGCCGGATCGGTCTCGTCGAACGGGTTGCGATAGGTCATCGGCGCCGGCGTATGGAAGACGCCGGGCATGAGCGGCTCATAGTTGCGGCGGAAATTGGCGTTGCCGTTGACCGAGGCGCCGCCGAAATGCGTGCCGTGATAGCCCTTCTTCAACGCCAGGAATTTCGTGCGGTCGCCCTGGCCGCGGATCTTCCAATACTGCCGCGCAAGCCTGAGCGCTGTCTCGACCGAGTCCGAACCGCCGGAAGTGAAGAAGGCGCGCACCATGCCTTCCGGCGCGAACCATTCGGTCAGCTCATAGGCAAGCTCGATCGACGGCCCGGTCGAGGTGCCGCGAAAGCCGGAATAATAGGGCAGCACATCGAGTTGCGCGGCCATCGCCTTCTTGATCGGGTCGCAGCTATAGCCGAGGTTGACGTTCCACAGGCCGCCGACGGCATCGAGCACGGTGCGGCCCTCGGCATCGGTCACCGATGCGCCTTCACCTTTCATGATGATCTTCGGCGGGCTCGCCCGCATCTCGGCCGGATGCGCCATCGGGTGCCAGATCGGCTTGGCGTTGTTTTCGGTGAGGAAGTTGATGTCACGCATCGGGAAGGGCTCCGGGGTTCAGGAAAGCGCGAGGCCGAAATGGCCAAGCGCCTCGGCATAGCTACGCGTCGGCTCTGCGACGTCGAAATGGACGGTGGGCATGCCGGCGGCGACGGCGCCGTCGACATTGCGCTTCTGGTCGTCGACGAAGACGCAGGTCTCGAGCGGCAGCTGCAGCGCCTCGCCGACCATCGCATAGGCGCGAAGGTCGGGCTTGAGGATTTTCGTGTAGGTCGCGTCGACGATCGTCTCGAACAGGGAAAGCAGCGGCAGGCGCTGGCGAAAATCGGCGCCATAGAACAGGTCGAGTTCGTTC
Organism: Mesorhizobium sp. RCC_202; assembly: GCF_041355295.1. Classification (NCBI taxonomy): domain Bacteria; kingdom Pseudomonadati; phylum Pseudomonadota; class Alphaproteobacteria; order Hyphomicrobiales; family Phyllobacteriaceae; genus Mesorhizobium; species Mesorhizobium sp. RCC_202. The sequence continues at coordinate 333,116 of NZ_JBFUPO010000008.1, read as the reverse complement.
GAGAGGATGGCGAGGCGGATGCCGGCGGCGTGCGCTGTGCGGATGGCCTGGTCGGCCTCGGGCCGCACCACTTTTTCCGGTTCCGCTCCGCGCGCCCGTTGCACGAAGGTCTGCATCGATGTCCATTTTTCACCGATGAGAGCGCCGACCTCGCGTGTCCGTTCCGTCCAATAGTCGCGTTCGCTGATTTCGTCGCGTTGCATCAATCGCCAAAGCGGATCGCTGCCGGGGTCGAACGGACCTTGCCAGCGCAGCGTGCCCGGCTTCAGCCCGAGCGCCTGCTCGGTCAGCGCATGCGTCTCGAACAGCGTGCGGGTGACGACGCCGCCGAAGTCGAGGACCAGCGCCTGCGGCTTCACCCTGCTCATGCGACGCGCCTGCCAGCCAAAGCGCCGGGCGGAACGATGCCTTCGGCGACCCAGCGGTCGAAGATCTCCAGCGCCTTGGCGCTGAAAGCGGCGTCGTTGATGTGGCCGGCGATCTCGTGCAGTTCGGCATTGGCCGGCACGCTTGCTCGCATCTCCGCGACAAAGGCCGACAGCGCATCCGGCTCGTGCAGCGGCTCGCCCTCCTGGTCCCATTGCTGGATGCCGCCGGCCGGCAGGATGAAAGCGGTCGGCCCGGTCGCGGCGGCAAGCTTCTCGCCGATGGCGCGGGCGATCTCGCGGCGCGTTTCGCCATCCGATGTCACCGAAGCAAGCAGGCGGTTATGCGCGTGATAGGGCCGCTCGGTGAAGCGCGACGGCACCGCCTGCCAGGTCGGGAAATCGACCATGTCGATGGCGCCGGGCGCGACGATCTGCGGGATGCCCTGGCGCCCGGCATTCTCCAGCCGGTCGGTGCCCGAGTTCACCACCGAGCCGGTCAGCTGGTTGGCGAGTTCCTGCAGGCTGAAATCCATCACCGCGACAAATCCCTTCTGCGCGGCGATCGCCTCCAGCGCCCGCCCGCCCATGCCGGTGGTGTGGAAGACGATCACCTCATAGCCGCGCTTTTCCAGCTCCGGCTTCAGCGTCACCATATATTGCAGGCAGCTTTTGCCGAGCGAGCTCATGCCGATGCGTGGCCTGGACTCGTCCGGCTTCACCACGGCGCGCGCGGCGCCCACCACCGCGCCGCTCGCTTGCGACAGCACCGCCTTGCAGGCGCTGTTCAAGCCATAGAGGCCGCCGGCCCACAGGATCATCATCAGGTCGGTGGCGATGCGCTCCGGCGGCAGAAGATGCGAATAGGCGATGGTCGAGACGACGAATTTCGGCGCGCCGAGCGGCAGCGCCAGCGCGACATCCAGAGCAAGGTCGGTGCCCATCGAGCCGCCGAGCGCGATGAAGCCTTCGATCGCGCCCTGGTCGTAGAGCGAGCGGGCAAGCCGCGAGGCGCCGAGCGCCATCAGCGTCATTGCGGTGTTCTCGTCGCCGCTGGCGATGATCGCCTCGATCGTGGTGTCGGCGGCTTGGGCCACCGCGTGCCGGTCGTGCTCCGGGCTGTAAGGCGGATCGCCGAGCACGCTGACGTCCATCATCACGGCAACACCGCCGACGGCTTCGATCCGCTCGCGCATGAACAGAAGCTCGTCGGCCTTGGTGTCGCCGGTGCCGATAACCAGGATTCGGCGTTTCTCCTCCACGTCAGTCTCCCTAAACTCTCTTGTTGGTATTTATGCCCGTTTCTGGCGGGCTGGGTCATGCCGGCCGAACAGCCGTTCGCCGATGTCACGCGCCGCCGCGGTCACATCGGCGCCAAGGCGTTCGATGTCGCTCTTCTGCGTGCGCACGCGCGGCGCGGCGACCGCAATGGTGCCGATAGCAAAACCGTCGGCGCCGAGGATGGATGCTGCGACGCTCATCACGCCTTCCTCGAAACCCTGCGCGCCGATCGAATAGCCGCGCGCCCGCGCGGCGGCGACATGCTCGGCGAGCATCGTAGTGTCGCCGATGGTGAAGGGCGTGAAGGCCGGCATCGGTCCGGCGAGGACCGCAGTGCGGGTCCGCTCCTCGGCAAAGGCCAGGAAGGCGATGCCCGATGCCGTCGCATGCATGGGCAGCAACTCGCCGAGCGGCACGCTGACACGGTTGGCCTTTGCCGATTCGATGACGTGGACGGTGAGCAGGCCGCGCCTGGAATGTTCCGACAGATGCACAGTCTCCCCGGTCTTGACAGCCAGCGCGTCGATCACCGGCACGGCCATGCGCAGGAACGGGAACTGCGCCTCGCGCATCAGCGCCAGCCGCGTCAGGCCGGCGCCGAGCCGGTAGAGACGCGTTGTCTCGTCCTGCTCGACCAGGCCCTGCGCGATCAGCGAGACGAGCAGTCGGCGCGTCGTCGCCTTGTCGAAGCCGGCGCGTTTGGCGAGGTCGGCAAGCGCCGTCTCCGGCGCGCCATGGCCCAGCATCTCCAGCAGCGAAATGGCTTTGGCCACCGTGCTCATTGTCGCTCTAATCCTCCGTCAGATACTTAACGTGCGAATTAACTTGACAGCAAGTCGATTCCTTTGCAAGTCTAATATCGAAATGCCGTTGCAAATAATGAAATGCAAAAGTTGGCCCCATCAGAAGGCCCTCGGCATCTCAGGGACACTTGGCTTCCGCACGGCGGAATGGAGGGACACATGACAACCATTGAAGCCGGTTCAGCGAACCGGCTAAGGAAGAACAGCCTCGGCGTCGGCGCCATCACCTTCATGGTGATCTCTGCCGCAGCGCCGCTGACGGCTGTCGCCGGCGGCACGCCGCTCGGCATGCTGATGGGCAACGGCGCCGGCTTTGCCGGCACCTATCTCATCGTGACGCTTCTGCTGCTTTTGTTCGCCGTCGGCTATGTCGCCATGGCGCGCCACATCGGCAATGCTGGCGCCTTCTACGCCTACGCCGCGCGGGGCCTCGGCGGCCTTACCGGCGGCGCCACGGCGCTGATCGCGATCCTCTCTTACAACGCCATGCAGATCGGCGTCATGGGCCTGCTCGGCGCGGCCACCGCCGGCCTGTTCGCCGGCTGGGGCATCAACCTGCCCTGGTGGGTGTGGAGCTTCATCGCCATCGCCATCGTCGCCGTGCTCGGCTACCGCCAGGTCGACCTGTCGGCCAAGATCCTGACCGTGCTGGTGCTTGCTGAATATGTCGTGGTGCTGATCCTCGACCTCACCATCCTCAAGACCGGCGGCGACAGCGGCCTGTCGGCCGCACCCTTCAGCTGGAGCCAGATCACCAGCGGCGCGCCGGCGATCGCCATCCTGTTCTGCTTCGCCGCCTTCATCGGCTTCGAGGCGACGACGATCTATGCCGAAGAGGCGCGCGACCCGAAAGTGACCATCCCGCGCGCCACCTATTTCTCCGTCATCCTGATCGGCCTGTTCTACATGGTCACCGCCTGGCTGATGGCGGTCGGCGCCGGCGTCGACAAGCTCCTGCCGTCTCTCCAGGCTCTACAAGATCCGACCACCTTCCTGTTCGGCCTGTCCGACCGCTATGCCGGAACGCTGCTCACCCACGCGATGAGCATCCTGTTCGTATCCAGCCTGTTCGCCGGCGTGCTGGCCTTCCACAACGCGGTCGCCCGCTACATCTACGTTTCGGGCCGCGAGAAGCTCTTGCCGCAGGCGATCGGCGTCACCCATTCGGCGCATCAGAGCCCGCATGTCGCTTCCGTCATCCAGACCGTGCTTGCGGCCCTGGTCGTCGGGCTCTTCGCCGTACTCGGCCTCGATCCGGTGCTGGCGCTGTTCTCGTGGCTAACCAATGTCGCCACGCTCGGCGTCATCGTGATGATGGCGGTCGCCTCGCTGGCTGTCGTGATGTATTTCCGCGCCAATCCGGACAATCAGGAGAACGCGCTCAAGACCACCATCCTGCCGGGGCTGACGTTCATCGCCTTTGTCGTCATCATCTATCTGATCGTCATCAATTTCGGCAGCCTGTCGGGCGCCGGCGGCTTCCTCGGCGTCTTCCTGCCGCTCTTGGTGCTGATTGCCGCTGTTGTCGGACTGCTGCTGGCTGGAGCTTTGAAGAGCCGGGATCCGGCAGCCTTCGCAAATCTAGGCCTTCCGCTGAAAGACTGACAAATGCGGGCGGCGCCAGGCGCCGCCCTCTCATCGCAACGGAGCGCGGCATGAGTTTTGCCGAAAACATCACCGTCGAGGCGCTGGAAGCGGATCCGTACCCGATCTATGCCGAACTCAGGCGCAGCGCCCCTGTGGCCTTCGTGCCTTCGGTCAATCTATGGTTCGTCACCCGCTGGAAAGACGTCGAGCTTGTGGCGAAATCACCCGACATCTTCTCCGCCGTCGTCACCGCGGGCGTGTCGCCCGTTGAACGCTCCTTCGGCAAGCCGACCATCCTGACCACCGACGGCGAGGTCCATAAGGATCTGCGCCTGGGTGTCGACCCGAAATACCGGCCGCGCACGGTTGCCTCTTATGCCGGCGATCTCGTGCGCTCGATCGCCGAACCTTATCTTGACGAGATTGCCGCGCGCGGTTCGGCCGAACTGATGGCCGACTATTTCGAGCCGGTGTCGACGCTGAGCCTGGCGCGCTCGCTCGGCCTTGCCGATGTCGATATGCCGACCTTGCGGCGTTGGTTCTACGGTCTCGCCCAGGGCGCCATCAATTTCGAGAAAGACCCCAAGCGGCAACTGGTCGCCGATGCGATCAGCGCCGAGGTTGGCGACGCGGTGCTGCCGACGCTGAAGCAGCTCGCCCGCGAGCCCGACGCTTCAGCGTTGTCGCATATGCTGCATGACGGGATGCAGCCGGGCACGACACGGCCTTTCGACTTGCTGATGCCAACCATCAAGGTGATCCTGCTCGGCGGCATGCAGGAGCCCGGCCACGGCGCCGGCTCCATCCTTGTCGGCCTGCTGACCAATTCTGAACAGTTGCGGCAGGTGCTCGACGATCCCGACACCTTCGTGCCGAAAGCGGTCGACGAGGGCCTGCGCTGGGTGGCGCCAATCGGCACGCAGACACGTGAGACCACGCGCGTCGTCGAAATAGGCGGCGCCACCATCCCGGCCGGCGCGCCGGTCGCGGCACTGGTCTCCTCGGCCAGCCGCGACGAAAGCCGCTTCACCGATCCCGATCGCTTCGATATCCATCGCGCCGAAGGCAATCACGCCGTCTTCGGCTTCGGCCATCATTTCTGCTCGGGCCGCTTCTTCGCGCGCGAGCAGATGTGCCTTGCGCTACGCCTGCTGCTGGAGCGCTTTCCGGACCTGCGGCTGGTGCCGGGCGAGGAGCCCGTCTTCCGCGGCTGGGAGTTCCGCGCGCCGGCAACCCTTCATGTAGCTTTTGGAGCAAACCGATAATGATCGACCAGGACACCATCGACACGCTGCGCCAGGCGGAGGTCGGCGCGCGGCGTCTGTTTATCGATGGCGCCCATACGGACGCGCAAAGCGGCGCCAGCCTGCCGGTGATCTCCCCGATCGACGGCCGTCCCTTCGCCAGCGTCGCCGATGGCGGCGCTGCCGACATCGATCGCGCGGTCGCCTCGGCGCGCAAGGCCTTCGCCAAAGGCTCCTGGTCGCGCGCCGCACCGGCCTTCCGCAAGAAGGTGCTGACCAAATTCGCCGAACTGGTCGAGAAGCACGCGCTGGAGCTCGCGGTGCTCGGCGTGCGCGACAACGGCACCGAGATCGGCATGGCCTACAAGGCCGAACCGCTCTCGGCCGCCGGCACCATCCGCTACTATGCGGAAGCGATCGACAAGGTCTATGGCGAGATCGCGCCGACGGCCGACAATGTGCTTGGGTTGATCCACAAGGAGCCGCTTGGCGTCGTCGGCGTCATCGTGCCGTGGAATTTCCCGCTGATGATCGGCGCCTGGAAAATCGCGCCGGCTTTGGCGGCCGGCAACGCGATCGTCGTCAAGCCGCCGGAGATCGCCTCGCTCACCTTGCTGCGGCTGGCCGAACTCGCCGCCGAGGCGGGGCTGCCCGAGGGCGTCTTCAACGTCGTCACCGGCCGTGGTTCGGTCGCCGGCGAGGCGCTCGGCCTGCATATGGATGTCGACGCCATTGCCTTCACCGGCTCCGGCCCGGTCGGCCGCAGGCTGCTCGAATACTCCGCACGCTCCAATTTGAAGCGGGTCTTCCTGGAGCTTGGCGGTAAGTCGCCCAACATCGTCTTTGCCGACGCGCCGGATTTGAAACAGGCGGCGGTGGTGTCGGCCAACGGCATCTTCCGCAATTCCGGGCAGGTCTGCGTCGCCGGCTCGCGCCTGCTGGTTCAGGCCTCGGTCTACGACCGCTTCATGGACGAGCTCCTCACGGCGACGACCAAGCTCAAGGTCGGCGATCCGCTCGATCTCTCGAGCGACGTCGGCGCGGTGTCGAGCGCCGAGCAATTGACCAAGAATCTCGGCTTCGTCGCCCAGGCTTCCGAAGAGGGCGCCCGGCTTGTCACCGGCGGCGAGCGGATCCTCACCGAGACCGGCGGCAGCTACATGGCGCCGACGATCTTCGAGAATGTGACCGAGACCATGCAGCTTGCCCGCGAGGAAGTGTTCGGCCCGGTGCTCGGCATCATGCGCTTCGACACTGAAGAAGAAGCAGTGCGCCTCGCCAACGCCACTGTCTACGGTCTCGCTTCCGCTGTCTGGACGTCGAACCTGTCGACCGCGCACCGCATGGTCCGCGCCATCAATGCCGGCGTCGTCCATGTCAACACCTATGGCGGCGCCGACATCACCGTGCCGCTCGGCGGCTTCAAGCAGTCCGGCTTCGGCCGCGACAAGTCGCTGCACGCCATCGAGAAATACACCGACCTCAAGACGGCGTGGATATCTCTTTAGGCGCGCAGCCTGGAACCATCAGGATCGAAGAACGGCATCGGCGCGACGACCGCTCGCGCCGGTGTCCCGTCGATGTCGATGCTGAACTCGGTGCCGATCGCCGTAAAGGGCAGTTTGAGATGCGCGGTGGCCAGCATCTTGCCGATCGAATAGCCATGGTCGCTATAGGTGACGATACCGGCATCCTCGCCGTCCGGCGACTTCACCCTGGCGTCGGTCGCGGCCGGCTTGTCGCTGTCGAGGATCAGCCCTGTCCAGCGCTCGTCGATACCCTTGTCGCGGATCCGCATCAACGCATCCCGGCCGACGAAGTCGGCCTTGTCGAAACGGATCCAGCGGTCGAGGCCGACATGGAAGGGCGTGCGGCTTTCGTCCATGTCGACGCCATGCGCTGGATAGACTTTTTCCAGCCCGAGCGTGAACATCGCCAGCACGCCATAGGGTTTGAGCCCGAAGTCCCGCCCGGTCCGCATCAGCGTTTCCCACACCGAAGCCGCTTCGTCGGCCGGCACGAACAGCTCGAAGCCGAGCTCGCCGGTCACCCCGGTGCGCGAGATGCGCACATTCGTCTCGCCGATGCGCCCCGACGTGAACGCCCAGCGCTTCAACCCGTCGAGATCGGCGTCCAAAACCATTGCCTTGAGCAATTCGCGCGAGCGCGGACCCTGGATGGTCGGGAAGGCGACGGCCGCCGTGATGTCGGTCACATAGGCCTTGCGCCCTTCGGCATGGTGCAGCAGCCACGGCAGCATCTTCAGCCGGTTGACCGAACCGGTCACCAGCATGAAATGCTCGGGCGCCAGGCGAAACACCGTGAGGTCGTCCATGATGCCGCCATCGTCGCGGCAGACGGTCGAATAGCGCACTTGCCCAGGCTTCATCGCCGACGCATCGTTGACGATGACATGATTGACCAGCGCCTCGGCGTCGGGACCTTTGATGTCCATCTTGCCCATGGTGCTCAGGTCCTGCACGCCGACATTGGCGCGCGTGTTCAGGTGCTCGTCCTCGATGCCGGAATAATATTTGGCGGAAATGAAATTGCCGCCGACCCGGCCCATGGTCGCGCCGAGACCGACGATGCTGGAATAGAAAGGGGAGCGCCGCTCAACCAAGAAAATTCTCCACAATGCATTGCGATTTGGAGACCGTTTCGAAACTCGCTCTGGCGAGTCATATGAAGGTGGTTTCGAGAACTGGAGCGCAGCGGACGTTCAAGTCCGTGAGCACCGGAAGCGCAGAAACCGCCTTCAGATGGCCGCCGGAGTAGAGCTTCCAGACGGTCTCAGGAGCCGTGGACGTCGAAGGAAAAATACTTGTCGTTGATTTCCTTGTACTTGCCGTTGGCGCGCAGCGCGTCGATCGCGGCATTGAACTGGTCGGCCAGCTCCTTGTTGCCCTTCTGCAGCGCAATGCCAACGCCGGGGCCGTGGATGGCCGGATCGGCCGTCAAGGTGCCGAGTAATTTGCAGCAGGCGCCGTCGGGCTTCTTCAGCCATTCGGTCAGGATGATCGAACCGTCCATCATAGCGTCGAGCCGGCCATTGGCCATGTCGGTGCGGGCATCGTCACCGGTCGGATAGGCCTTGATCGTCGATCCCGAATATTTCTGCTCGGCGAAATTCTGGTGGATGGTCGCGCTCTGCACGCCGAGCGCCTTGCCCTTCAAATCGTCCGGCGAGGTGCCGGCAATCGTCGAATCCTTCGGCACCGCGATGGCCGGCGGCGTCTGGTAGTATTTGTGGGTGAACGCCACCTTCTCGGCACGCTCGGGCGTGATGGTGATGTTGATGATGGCATCGAACTTGCCGGCCTGCAGCGCCGGGATCGAGCCGTCGAAATCCTGCACGACAAACTCGCAATCGACCTTCATCTGGGCACATAGGGCCTTGCCGAGATCGATGTCGAAGCCGCCGAGCGTGCCGTCGGCATTGGCGTAGTTGAAGGGCGGATAGGCACCCTCGGTGCCGAGCCGAAGTTTCTTGCCCTCGGCATGGGCAGCACCGGTGGCCAAGGCTAGAGCGACGGAAGCAGCAAGCACGAAACGACTGAAAAGACGCATGTTCCAGATCCCCGTTGACGGCGGAAGTCTACGGGCTTTCAAGGACGCGGCGGAGACGGAAACGACATGTCATGCGCCGATCACGGCGCGGGCGGGAGCCTATTTCCCGCTCAGGATGAAATCGGCGCAGCGGTCGCCGATCATGATCGCCGGCGCGTTGGTGTTGCCGCTGGTGAGGCGCGGCATGATCGAGGTGTCGGCGATGCGCAGGCGCGGCACGCCGCGCACGCGCAGCTGCGGATCGACCACCGCCGCCTCATCGGTTCCCATCCGGCAGGTGCCGGAGGGATGGTAGACGGTCTTGGCGTGGCGGATGATGTGATCCGTTATCGCCTCGTCGCTCAGGTCGTCCATCTTGCCGGGCGCAAGCTCCTCGGCGACCACCTCGCGCAGCGCTGGCTGGCGCACAATGGCGCGCGCAACCTTCATGCCGGCAAGCAAAAGCGCAAGATCGTTAGGATGCGACAGGAAGCCGGTGGTGAAGCGGATCGGGTCGCGTGCATCGGCGGAGCGCAGCCGCACCGAACCGCGCGATTTCGGCCGCAGCACGCAAGGGTTCAGCTCCATGCCGTGGCGCTCGACTGAACCGTGCTCGGCGTTTTCGATCATCACCGGCAGCACATGGAACTGGATATCGGGCCTGCCATCGCCATCGGTGTCGAAGAAGCCGCCGCTTTCGACCACATTGGAAGCGAGCAGACCGCGCCGGAACAGCAGGTACTCAATGCCGTGCCGCAGCGCCTTCAATCCACGATCCTCGCCGAGCAGCGAGATCGGCTTGCGGGTCAGGGCGTAAAGCGGTGCGGCGACATGGTCCTGCAAATCCTGGCCGACCGCCGGCATGTCGCGGATCACGGGAATGCCCATTCCGGCGAGGTGCGCCGACGGGCCGAGGCCGGAGAGCATCATCAGTTTCGGCGTGGCGAGAGCGCCGGCGGCGAGGATCACTTCCTCCCGGGCCGAAGCCGTGTGGCCCTGTCCGCCAGGCGTCGCGTAGGACAGTCCGGTCGCGGCGCCATTCTCCAACGTCAGTGCCGTTACCAGTGCGTCGGTAACGATCTTGAGATTGGCGTTGCCGGCCAGCGGCCGCAGGAACACCTTCGCCGCCGACTGGCGCTCGCCGTTTGCCGTCGTCGTCTGGTAGAAGCCGACGCCTTCCTGCCGTTCGCCATTAAAATCGTCGTTGAAGCGATAGCCCGCCTGCTGCGCGGCCCGCACATAGGCGAGCGACAGCGGATGCCGGTAGCGCGGGTCGGAGACCGGCAGCGGGCCGTCGCTGCCGTGCCGTTCGCCGGCCAGCCGCTCGTTGCGCTCCAGCCGCTTGTAGACCGGCAGCACGTCGTCCCAGCCCCAGCCCGGACAGCCGAGATCGCGCCAGCCTTCATAGTCTTCCGGTTGACCCCTGACATAGAGCATGGCGTTGATCGATGAGCCGCCGCCCAGCGTGCGCCCTTGCGGGATCGGCAGCGAGCGGCCGCCGACGCTGGGCTCCGGCTCCGACTGATAGATCCAGCTGCGCGTCGTGCCGATCACCTTGGCGAAGGTCGCGGGCATGTCGATGAAGCGCGTGTTGTCGGCTGGCCCGGCTTCGACAACCAGCACGCGTTTTCCCGCGGCGACCAGCCGGCTGGCGACCGTGCATCCAGCCGAGCCCGCGCCGGCGACGATGTAGTCAAAGGTTTCCGTCATCAGGCGTAGCGCATGATGGCTGTCTTGGTTTCGAGATAGCCCTCGATCGCGGCGCGGCCATGCTCGCGGCCGATGCCGGATTGCTTGAAGCCGCCGAAGGGCGCCGCGGGGTCGAGCGTGTTGTGCGAGTTGACCCACACCGTGCCGGCCTTGAGGCCGTGGATCGCCGTCATCGCCTTGCCCATGTCACGCGTCCAGATCGAGGCCGACAGGCCGTAGCGCGTGTCGTTGGCGATGCGGATCGCCTCGTCGAGATCGGCGACCGGCATTGCCGCCACGACCGGCCCGAACACTTCCTCGCGCACGATCTCCATCTCGGGCCCGACGTGATGCAGGATGGTCGGCGCCACATAATGGCCCTTGGCCGGCACCGCACGTGCGCCGCTGACGCGTTCGACGCCCGCCGCCAGGCTGCGCTCGACAAAACCCTGCACGCTGTTGCGGTGCTTGGCCGAAACCAGCGGATTGATCTGGGCTTCGGCGTCACGGCCGGCGCCCATCGTCATGCCGTCGGCGATCTCGGCCAACCGCGCCAGCGTGCGGTCGTAGATCGACTTTTCGATCAGCAGCCGCGCCGCCGAGGTGCAGACCTGACCCTGGTTGAAGAACATGCCGAGCCCGGCCAGCAGCGGCTCGATGCCGTCTTCCATGTCGGCCAGCAGGATCATCGGTGATTTGGAGCCGAGCTCCAGCGTGAAGCGCGCGACGCGATCGACCGCGGCATGGCCGACGCGCTTTCCCACCTCCGTCGAGCCGGTGAAGGTCAGCTTGTCGACGCCGGGATGACGGATCAACGCCTCGCCGGTGATCGCGCCGCTGCCGGTCACGATGTTGACGACGCCGGGCGGCAAGCCCACGGCCTCGATGATCTCGGCCAGCCTCAGCAGGCCAAGCGGCGTTTCCTGCGGCGGTTTCAGCACCACCGTGCAACCGCAGGCCAGCGCCGGCGCGATCTTCCACATGCCGATCAGCAGCGGAAAATTCCACGGCACGATGGCGCCGACGACTCCGACCGGCTCCATCACCGTCATCGCATGATGCTTGGCGCCGGGCGGCACGGGGACGGAAACCTGAAATGTCGAGCCTTCGATCTTGGTAGCCCAGCCTGCATAGTAGCGCAGCCAGTCGACCGTGCCGCCGGCGCTCAGCATGCGGGCGACGCCGAGCGACTTGCCGTTCTCGATGCTCTCGATTTCGGCCAAGAGATCGGCATCGGCCTCGATCGCATCGGCAAGCCTCAGCATCAGGTTCTGGCGGTCGACCGGCCGCGTCGATCCCCATGGTCCCTCGAGCGCCGCGCGTGCCGCGCGCACCGCCTGGTCGACGAGTTCGGGACCGCTCTCAGGCACATGCGCGACGATCTCGCCGGAGGCGGAATCGTCGACCGCAAGGCCGTCACCCGCGAGCCCGTCGACGAAGCGTCCGTTGATGAACGGCCGGTGCTGGCGCGACAGGAATGCGGCGGCCGCCGCGCTGATCGGCGGCACGGTTCTCTCGTTCACGCCATCCTCCTCGAATGCTGATGAGCAGTTTCCAGGAGGGTTATGCAGCGCGCTGACGCCCTTCAAGCCGCGACAGTCGCGAGTGCGCTTTCAGTCAAAACAAAGTTCCCGCTCGGACAAGACCGCGAACGCGTTGCTGGCCAGTATGGCGTCCGCATCGAACGGCACCGTCGCGCGCGGTTCGAGCGTCCCAACGGTCACAGAGGTGGCGGCGATTGAGCGCATTACTCGGCAATCCGATGATCACCACCGCCGCGCTGCCGCTGCTGCTCGGCATCGCGCTTGGCCTGTTTGCGCGCTTCGCCTTGCCGGCTGCATCGCCGGTACTCACGCTCATCTGGGCGGCGCTGCTGTTGTTCTTCTACTGGGACACGCTCGGCCCGCCGGCCCTGCCGCCGGTCGCCGCCAGCCAGAAGCTCATCTACCTTGCCTTTGCCGGCATCATTATCGGCTTGCTGCCCGAACGGCCTGCGGGCGGCCGGGCCGCAAGTGCTCTCGCCATTGTCGCGGTCGCCGCGGCGTTCCTGTGGCTCGGCTGGCGGCGTATCGCCGTCGGTTCGCTCGACCTGCAGATGATTGCTGCGATCGCCGTCGGTCTGCTGGCGCTGGTTGGCGCCGCGATCGTCACCGGAAAGCAACCGACCTCGTCTTCGGTCGAAGAGCCGTTCCTTGCGCCGGCGGCGGTCATGTCCCTTTCGCTGGCGGGCGCGATCGTCTCGGTGCTCGGCGCCTCGATCGTCACCGGGCAATTGCTCGGCTCGCTCGCCGCGCTGATCGGCGGCTGGTGCCTGGCTCAATATCTCGCGACGCTGCGTGGTGGATCGGCCGCGTCAGCGGGCAGGGGCACCGAATTCCTGCTGCTCTATGCCGCCGCCACCGTGCTGATCCAGGTGGCGCTGCTGGCGCCCAAGGCTAATCCAGTCGCGCTGGTCCTGTCTTCCTTGCCGCCTTTGGTTGCGGTGCTGCTGCGCGGCCCGCTGCGATTCCTGCTTCCCGGCGCACGGCCATTGCGGCCGCTTATCGCCGGCATCCTGATCGCCCTTCCGGCGATGCTGGCCATCCTCACGGCGATCGTTTGGGCGCCGCATGGGGCAGCCCTCGGCTTTTCCTGAGCCGGGTCCAACAAACAACCAACAATAGGGAGAAACTTGTGAGGACGAGAAAACTGATTGCCGCGCTCGCATTTGCCGGCGCTTCGATGCTGGCCGCGGCCGCCCATGCCGACAATTACGAGATCGACGGCCAGCATGCCTGGGTCACCTTCACCATCAAGCATGGCATCTATGGCGTCGCCCATGGCCAGTTCGAGGGCGTCAAGGGTGCCATCGTCATGGACAAGGCCGACATCACCAAGAGCAGCGTCAAGGCCGAGTTCGATGTCGGCTCCATCCACACCGCCTTCGACCAGCGTGACAGCGATCTGAAGGGGCCGGACTTCTTCAACGCCGCCGAGTTCCCGACGATCAGCTTCGACAGCACCAAGGTTGAGAAGGTCGACGACAAGACCGGCAAGGTCACCGGTAATCTCACCATCAGCGGCGTCAGCAAGGAGATCACGCTCGACGTCAAGCTGCTCAACGAAGCGCAGGCGCCGTGGGATGCGACCTTGACCAAGGCGGCCTTCAGCGCCTCCGGCAAGGTGAGCACCGCCGACTTCCCGATGGCCAAGGCGGCCAATGGGTTCGGCCTCGGCCCGGAGGTCGACATCGTCATCGATCTGGAAGCCGTGAAGAAATAGGCCACCGCAAGCGAACGGGGGTGCGCGGTGGTCGCCGCGCGATCGGCGGATCGCGCGGCACACTGTGGGAGAAACGGTGAAGTGCGCGCTCAGTCAAAACAAAGTTCCCGCTCGGACAAGACGGCTGCAGGCAGCTGTCGCACATTGCAGACAGACGATCCGCGATATCGGGCCTTGCGCCTTCAAGGACAGCATCCATGCGATTCTCCGGCAAGACGGCATTCATCACCGGCGGCGGCACCGGCATCGGCGCCGCGGTCGCGCGGCGCATGGCGGCCGACGGCGCCAAGGTGGTGCTGATGGGCCGCCGCCGCGAGCCACTCGAAGCCGTCACCAGGGACATAGGCGGTCTGGTGGTGCAAGGCGATGCCGCCGACGCCAAGGCGGTGCGCGCGGCCCTTGCCGAAATTCACGAGAAGATCGGTGCCGTCGACATCCTGGTCGCCAATGCCGGCGGCCATGGCGTCGGCCCGACAGTGACGATGAGCGACGAGACCTGGGCGCTGGCGACGCGCACCAATCTCGACACGGCTTTCGTCTGCGCCCGCGAATGCCTGCCGGATCTGATCGCGCAAAAGGGCAACATCGTCGTCGTCGCCTCGATCGCCGGCCTGTTCGCCGGGCCAGCGGCGGCAGGCTACGTCACCATGAAACATGCCTGCGTCGGCTTCGGCAAATCGCTGGCGCGCGACTATGGCCGCCAGGGCGTGCGCACCAACACCATCTGCCCCGGATGGGTGGCGACGGCCATGGCCGACGAGCAGATGCAGGTCATCGTCGACAAGCACGGGCTGGGATCCATCGACGAGGCCTACAGGCTTGTCACCAAGGATGTGCCGCTCGGCCGGCCAGCAACGCCGGAGGAGGTCTCCAACGTCATCTGCTTCGTCGCCTCGGATGAGGCGTCGATGATGAACGGCTCGATCCTGACCGTCGACGGCGGCGCCACCGTTGTCGACCTGCCGACGCTCGCTTTCGTGGATTGATGTGGAGATGGCCATGAACGATCAGAACAGACCTGCCGACTGGAAGCATTTTGACGACTTCGCCGCCGGCATCGCCACCAACCGGCTGGCGACGTCTCAGGCGCTTGTCGGCCAGACGTTCAAGATCACGCTGAAGACCGGCCGTACCGTCGATCTCGCCTTCACCGCCGCCGACACGGTGGCGTGGAGCGAAGGCAGCGATGCCGGCGTCGACTGGTACGAGGCGCTGGAAGTCGCGCCGCATGTCTTCTTCATCAACATGACCCTCGCCGCCAGGCCGGCCGAGGACGAGGCCTTCATCGTCGACACCGCGACGCGCCGTGTGCTGTCGGTCCGCGAGCGGGTGCGCGATCCAGGCGAAGCCCCCGGCGAGCCGCGTGTTTCGCAAGTCTATTCCGCCGGCGTGCTCGGCGATCCCACTGCGTCGCCGACCGGACGCGAGCCGGCGCCGACGCGCGATCTGGTCGGGTTGACCGCGCATTACACCTACAGCCCGAACCACGTTTACGAGCACATTTACCTGAGCTCCGAGCGCTATGCCTGGCAGAACCTTGTCGGGATCCAGCGCGGCCATGGCGATGTCGACCTCGCCACCACCTGGAAGTTCGCCGACAACCTCTATGTCTTCGGCTTCCGCGAATTCATCATCCCGGTCGCTTCGCTGTTCTTCTACAACTGGGACACGATGCGCTCGACCGGCAAATTCCTCGGCGTCACCAGCCAGGGCCAGGTCGAGAACAAGCCCGCCGGCGCCTTCATCGAGAAGAAATCCAGGATCATCTACGACCCGGGCCAGGAACCGGTCTGAGCGCTGGGAACATCGATCATGAGCAACACGAACTTCGACGCCATCAAGGCGCACTACGCCGGCTCCGACGCCAAGGACTTGGTGGCGATGATGACGCCGATCACCGCAAGCACCGCCTGGACCGAGATGGCCGGCTTTCCTTATGCCGGCACCTATGTCGGCCCCGATGCGGTGATCGCCGGCGTCTTCAAGCGCATCGGCGATGATTGGGACGGCTACGCTTTCGCGCTCGAAAAGCTGGTCGACGGCGGCACGACAATCGTCGGCATCGGCACCTATTCCGGCACTTACAGGAAGACTGGCAAGCCGATGTCGGCGCGCGTCGTCCATGTCTGGGAAATGCGCGACGGCAAGGCCGTCAGCTTCGAGCAGTTCACCGACACCAAGCTGATCGCGGCCGCGATGGGTTGAGGCGCGACGTAACGGATGCGGGCCTCGCCTTGGGAGGATTGGCCCGATGAAAACCTGGGAGGATGGAATGGAAATCAGTCTCAAAGGAATACTGGCCGGTCTGTTGCTGTCCACTGCGCTAAGCGCCGGCGGCACGCGCGTCGCCAATGCCGCCGGCGACGAGATCGTCATCGGCGCGCCGATCTCCTTGACCGGGCCGCTGGCCGGCGACGGCAAGGAGCAGAAATGGGCCTATCAGCAGGCCGTCGCCGACATCAACAAGGCTGGCGGCGTCACGGTGGGGGGCAAGAAACTGCCTATACGTCTTGTCATCGCCGATGACGAAAGCTCGGAAGGCAAAGTCGCCTCGGCGCTGGAAAACCTGATCAAGGTGCAGAAGGTCGACGCACTGCTGTCGACCCATTCCGGGCCGATGAACATTGCCGGCGCCATTGTCGCCGAGAAATACAAGAAGTTCTACATGATCACGACGGCCTTCCCCTTCGAGTGGCAGCCGTTGAAGTTGAAATATTCGGCGCTGTTCTTCTTCCATCCGGGGCCCGGCGCCGAGGTGCCGTTCGAGATTTGGGGCAAGCTGCCGGACGGTGAGAAGCCGAAACATCCGGCGCTGGTCTCGGAAGACTCGCCCGACGGCAAAGGGTTCGGCGGCGCCTTCGAGGCGGCGGCCAAGAAATATGGCTACACTTTCGCCGTCGACGACCCCTGGGCGATCGGCGCCACCGACTATTCGGCGCTGATCACCAAGCTCAAGGCGGCGGACGTCGACGCCATGCTGGTCTTCGGCTCGCCGGCCGACACCGTCACGCTGCTCAGACAGATGAAGGAGCTCGGCTTCTCCGTGCCTTACCTGCATGGCTGGAAAGGCACCTGGACCGGCGAGTTCCACGAGGCGCTCGGTCCGGACTCCGACTACATCCTCACCGACGGTTTTTGGTCGGCGAGCTATCCCTACAAGGGCGCCAAGGAGCTCGGTGACCGTTATGAGGCCGAGTTCAAGAAGGACTCCGTCACCGTCGGCGCCTTCTATGCCAACGCCCAGGTGCTGGCGCAGGCGATCGGGAAGGCCGGCAGCACTGACGCGACTGCCATCCATGACGCGATCTTCGGCCAGGAGTTCAAGGACACCGTGGTCGGCGATCTCAAATTCGACCAGACCGGCTTTGCTCTGATCCCAAGCGTCGCCACGCAATGGTGGCAGGGCAAGCACCAGCTGATCTACCCGGACGGCAATTGGACCTACAAGCCGGCGCCGGCCTGGGACAAGCGTTGAGCGGGCAATTCCAGGAAAACTGTGTTGCGGTTTTCCGTCCGGAATTGCGCGCAAAGCAAGACTTGATGCGGCGGGCAGGGGCGGTCGCCATCGTGCGGCCGCCCCGATATCTGATCGGGAAAGAGAGTGACGGAAAACACGATGCAGGCTGACGAAACCCTGCTGCGCCTCGAGGCGGTCAAGAAGCGCTTCGGCGGGCTTGTCGTGCTCAACAACATCGACATCACGGTTCGTGCCAATGAGCTGATCGGCCTGATCGGTCCGAACGGCGCCGGCAAGTCGACGCTGTTCAACGTCATCACCGCCATCTACGCGCCGACAGAAGGTCGCGTGTCCTTCCTTGGCAAGGACATCACCGGCATCGCGCCGCATCGCATCTCGCGGCTCGGCATCGCCCGTACCTTCCAGCTGGTGCGCACTTTCCTCACCATGACCGCTTTCGAGAATGTCATGGTCGGCGCCGTCTATGGGGCAGGGGGCCGCGTCAAGCACGCAACCGAAGCCGCCACTGCCGCGCTCGAACTGGTCGGCCTGACGGCCAGGCGCGACATGCGCACCGCGCACATGACGCTGTCGGACCGCCGCATGCTGGAGATCGCGCGCGCCGTCGCTTCCGATCCGGCGCTGCTCCTGCTCGACGAGCCGATGGCCGGCCTCAACCCGACCGAGATCCAGCGCATGGTCGACGTGATCCGCAAGGTCCGCACCGAGCGCAACATCTCGATGCTGTGGGTCGAGCATAAGGTCGACGCCATCATGAAAGTGTGCGGCCGGGTGATCGTGCTCGACCATGGCGAGAAGATCGCCGACGGCACGCCGCGCGAGGTCACGCAAAACCGCAAAGTCATCGAGGCCTATCTTGGCGAACCCGCTGCTTGAAGTAAGCGATCTCGAAGTCGCCTATGGCGATGTCGGCGCCTTGTGGGGCGTGTCGCTGCATGTCGATCCCGGCACCATCGTCGCCATTGTCGGCGCCAATGGCGCCGGCAAGACGACCCTGCTGAGAACCGTCTCCGGCCTGCTGACGCCCAAGGCCGGCGACATCCGGCTCGCGGGCCAGTCGCTGGTCGGCAAGGCGCCAGAAGCGATCGCACGCCTTGGCATCGCCCATGTGCCGGAAGGGCGCGGCTTGTTTCGCCAGATGACGGTGCTGGAAAACCTCGAACTCGGCGCCTTCCAGCCTAAGGCGCGGCCGCGCACCAAGGAGTTGCTCGACAAAGCCTACGCGCTGTTTCCGCGACTGAAGGAGCGCGCACAGCAGAAGGCCGGCTCGCTCTCCGGCGGCGAGCAGCAGATGCTGGCGATCGCGCGCGCCACCATGTCGGAGCCGTCGCTGCTGATCCTCGACGAGCCGTCGCTGGGTCTGAGCCCGCTTGTCGTGCAGCAGATGTTTGCTTTGATCCAGACCTTGCACGGCCAGGGCGTTACCATCCTTTTGGTCGAGCAGAACATCCACCAGGCGCTGAAGGTCGCCGACTACGCCTTCGTGCTCAAGACCGGCTCGCTCGCCATGCAGGGCACCGGCGCCGAGCTCATCGCCGATCCCGAAATCCAGAAAGCCTATATGGGCGTGTTGGAGTAGAAATGTTCAATCTCCCGCCCCCCGACATCCTGCTTCAGCTCTCGCTCAACGGTGCGCTCGGCGGCGCCATGTATGGCGTTGCCGCCGTAGGCCTTAGTCTCATCTTCGGCACCATGCGGCTGATCTTCCTCGCCCAGGGCGCGATGATCATCCTCGCCGCCTATTTCGTGCGAGCGTTGTTCTACGGCCTCGGCATCGATTCGTTCCTGTCGCTCTTGATCGTCGTGCCGGTCGGGCTCGGCGTCGGCTGGCTGCTCTATCAGGGCCTGTTCCGCAGGGCGGCTGCTGAAGCAGACCGCAACGTCTCGCTCTTGATCGCCGTCGGCCTGATGTTCCTGGTGCAGAACCTGATGACCGTTGTCTGGGGCGGCAACACCGCCGCCGTGGTGACGAGCTATACGGCAACAGGCATCGAGCTGTTTGGCGTGCGCACCTCGTTTACCCGCTCGATGGGCTTCCTGATCGCGCTGGCCGGTACCGGGCTGGTGGTGCTGTTTCTGCGCAGGACGATCATCGGCAAGGCGGTGCGCGCCGCTTCCGAAGACATGGATGCGGCGACGCTGATGGGCATCAGCCCGCACCGCGTCAACGCCATCGCCTTTGCCATCGGCATTTCGCTGGCCGGCGCGGCAGGCGTCGCGGTGGCGACGACCTTTCCGTTCAACCCGTTCGCCGGTTTCATCTTCAGCCTCAAGGCGCTGGTGGCGCTGGCGCTGGGTGGCATCGGCAACGTAGGCGGGGCTTTGGCCGGCGGCATCCTGCTCGGTCTGATCGAAGCCTATGTCCAGTTCTTCATCTCCGGCGGCTGGACCAATGCGATCGCCTACGGCGTCTTTCTCCTGGTGCTGATGTTCAAGCCGGAAGGCCTGTTCAGCCGGCCCTACAAGAAGGCTTGAGAGCGATGAGCCAGGCCTTGAAATGGATCGCAATTGTTGTCGTCGCCGCGCTCGCGCTGCTGCCATTCGTGCCCGGTGCCGTCGACGCCTATTATTTCTCCTTCCTGTTCTTCGTCTTCCTCTACGCCATCATGGCGCAGAGCTGGAATCTTGTCGCCGGCTATGGCGGCCAGATCAGCCTCGGCAGTCATGCTTTCTTCGGCCTTGGCGCCTACACCACCGCGATCCTGTGGACCGGCAATTATCTGTGGGGCTCGCTCTATGACAGCCATCCCGGCATCTATTATTTCGATCCGGTGACGATGGCACTCGGCGGACTGGTCGCAGCACTTGCCGCTGTCATCATTGGCCTGCCGCTGCTGTCGAAACTGCGCGGCGACTATTTCGCGCTGGGTACGCTCGGCTTCGGCGAGATCGTCAAGGTGCTGTTCGTCAATGGCGGCGACTTCACCGGCAGCGCTTTCGGCATCGTCGCGCCGGCGTCGAGCTTCGACACGCTGCGCCCGCATTATTGGGTGGCGCTCGGCCTGATGGTCGCCACCGCTCTGGCCATCCGCGCGCTGATGCGCTCGCGCTACGGCCTGGCGCTGATCGCCGTGCGCGACGACGAGATGGCGGCCTCGGCCAACGGCATCGACGTCTTGAAGGTCAAGGTCGCGGCCTTTGCCGGCAGCGCCTTCATCGCCGGCGTCGCCGGCAGCCTCTACACCTATTATATCTTCCATGTCGGGCCGGATTCGGTGTTCGACCTCGATTGGATGCTCTTGCCGCTGATGATGACGGTGGTCGGCGGCACCGGCACGCTGCTCGGTCCGATCCTCGGCGCGCTGGTGATGTATGCGGTGTTCGATCTCGCCCGCATCGTCGTGCCTGACTACCATCCGGTGATCTCGGGCCTCACCATCATCCTGGCGATGCTGTTCCTGCCGAAGGGGCTGACGCGCCTAGGTGTGATGCAAAGGCTGAAGTCGGCCTGACGGCTTTCAGCTCATCAGCTTCGGCAACCCCGCCGCCAGCGCATCGACGGCCAGCCGCACCTTCAACGACAGATGCGGCGTCTGCAGCCACAGCGTATGGCAGTCGTAGAGATAGTCCGGCTGATCTGGCAGCAGGCGAATGAGCATGCCCGCTTCGATGCGCTCACGCACCAGCCAGTGGGGCAGCCAGGCCAGCCCCATGCCTTCGGTCGCCGCATCGGCGATGGCGTCGAGGTCATCGAGCCGCAGCCTGCCGACGGGCGCGATCCCGCTGACCGAGCCGTCGTCGCGCGGAAACAGCCATGGCTGCAGCATCTGGCCGAGCCGGCGGTAGAGGATCGCCTGATGGCCGGCGATGTCCTCGAGGTGGAGGGGTCGGCCGAACCTTTCGACATAGGCAGGCGCGGCGCAGACGGTCATGCGCTGGCGCGCCACGCGTCGCGCGATGATGCCGGCCCTGTCATCCAGCGTGCCGGTGCGGATCGCCAGGTCGAAGCCGTCCTCGACAAGGTCGGAAAAGCGATCGCTGAGCGACAGGTCAAGCTCGAGCGTCGGGTGATGCCGGGCGAGTTCGAGCAGGATCGGCGTCACGCAATGCCGGCCGAAATGCGCCGGCATCGTCACGCGCAGTTTTCCGCGCGGCTCGGACAACTGGTCGGCGGCCAGCGCGTCCGCGGCTTCCGCCTCAGCCAGCACGATCCGGCAGCGCTCGTAATAGGCGCGCCCGAAATCGGTCAGGCTCTGCCGGCGCGTCGTGCGGTTGATGAGCCGTATGCCGAGCCGCTCCTCCAGAAAGCGCACATGCTTGCCGACCATCGGTCCCGACATTTCCAACGCCGCCGCGGCGGCCGCGAACGAGCCGAGATCCACCGCCTTGACGAACACACCCATGCTTTCGAGGCGATCCATATTCAAAACCAGCTGTTTCGACTGTTCTACCTAAAGCCCGATTTATCCTCTATCGAGCGCACTGCATAGTCCATTCCATCGCTTGGATTTGGAGTTGGGATGGAGTGGCAAGAATTGTCCGCTTTCACACGCACGGCGGGCCGGAGGTGCTGCGCATCGAGGACGTCGAGGTGGCGCCGCCTGGAGCGGGCGAGGTGCAAATCAGCGTCAAGGCGCTTGGCCTGAACCGCGCCGAGGCCTTGATGCGCAAAGGCACCTACATCGAGACGCCGGCGCTGCCGTCAGGCCTCGGCCTCGAAGCGGCGGGCATTGTCGAGGCGCTCGGCGAGGGCGTCGATGGGCTCGCGCCGGGCGACGCGGTCAGCATCATTCCGCCGCGTTCGATGGCGCGCTGGCCGGCCTATGGCGAACGCGTCATCTTTCCGGCCGGGCTCGTCGTCAAGCATCCGGCGTCACTCGGCTTCGAAGCTGCCGCCGCGACATGGATGCAGTATCTCACCGCCTATGGTGCGCTGGTCGATATCGCCGGTCTCGGCCCTGGCGAACCTGTGGCCATCACCGCGGCCTCAAGCAGCGTCGGGCTGGCCGCCATCCAGATCGCAAACATGATCGGCGCCGAGCCGATCGCCGTCACCCGGACATCGGCCAAGACGGACGCCCTGCTGAACGCCGGCGCAGCCCATGTCGTGGCAGTGCAGGAGGAGGATCTCGAGGCGCGGCTGAAGGCGATCGCGCCACAAGGCGTGCGTGTCGTCCTCGATGCCGTCGGCGGCCCGATCTTCACGCCGCTGACGGCGGCAATGGCGCGCGGCGCCATCCTCATCGAATATGGCGGCCTCAGCCCCGAGCCGACGCCGTTCCCGCTGTTCGAGGTGCTGGCCAAGACATTGACGCTGCGCGGGTATCTCGTCCACGAAATCACCGGCGACCCGGCTCGCCTGGAAGCCGCCAAGACCTTCATCCTTGCTGGCCTCGCATCCGGCGCGCTGAAGCCCCTGATCGCCAGGATTTTTCCGTTCGACGAGATCGTCGAGGCGCATCGCTTCCTGGAATCGGGCGAGCAATTCGGCAAGATCGTCGTGACGATGTGAGGCGCCCGAAAAGGCTCAGGCGCGCCCGTTGTGGGGTGCGCGCCTGATCGATCGTGCCGGCTGAATTCGGAGCGGTCTTATGCGCGCTTCTCGATCACTGCGTAGAGCACGTTGCGGTTTTCACCGAAGAACACCTGCGCCTCGACGGTGTTGCGGTCGACGCTGGCGTTGACGATATTCCACATGTCGGCTTCCGAGCGCAGCAGCAGCACCCAGTCCATGAACGTTTCCCGGTAGCCGGCGTCAGGGGTGCCGTCGGCGTAGTTGGCGAACAGGAACCTGCCGCCGGGCTTCAGCATCTGCAGGCAGGTCTTGGTCAGCTTCACCGCGACGTTGTGCGCCAGGTAGTCGTAAAGGCCGGAGGCGTAGATGAGGTCGAACTTGCCCATCTTGTGGCCTCTGGTCAGCACGGTGCGCACCGAGCCGTCGACAGCCTCGACCGCCGTGTCCTGGAAATCGCGCGCGATCAACCCAACGCTCTGCGGATCCTGGTCGAGCGCAACCCAGCGCTTGAGACGGCCCTCGGCGAGTGCCGCCGAACGATTGGCCTCGCGCAGATGGCCGGCCGCGATCGCCAGCACCTCGGCGTCCGGTCCGCTCCTCTCCGCGGTCTCATCGACATACCGGGTCAACAGGTCGCGCCGTTCCCGCGCCGCCACGCATGACGGCACATTCTGGGTGTGGCTATAGAGGGCTTTGCCGATCTCCGAGGCATTTGCCACGTCTTCGGCCACGTGCGGGTCGCAGTAGATGAAGTCGAGCAGCTGCGCGTCGCCGGAATAACCCCGGGGCTTGGTGAAAGACCAGTGCGTGAGCGGATCCTGGAGAAAATACTGCAGGATCGCATGGCTCTGCGCCACCGGGATCAAGGCCTGCCAGACATCGGGATGCACCCTGGAGCGCAGCGCGTTGAGGATCGACAGCAGGCGACGAACGGTCTCGGCCGGATCCTTCTGCTGTTCGATCTGCTGCTGTGTGGTCTGCAGAATAAGCGCCAGCTCCGCACGAGCGGCTTGGAACGCCTCGCCATGATGCTCGGGCTTTCCTCGATGGAGACTGCCGGCAATCATCTTGGCAGTAATGAGACTTTTGCCATCAAAGACAGTTTGCACCGGATGCTCCATGGTTAACGTTCTCTTAATTTATTGCGTAGAATGCCTCGTTTGCCAACGGTGCCTCAGCGGGATTTTACCGTTATGATTAATTTCGCGTAAACCATGTCGCCTTATTAGAGATCTTGCATGTCGGAATCTGGGTCCGAGTTAACGCAAACTTGTCTTGAGCCATTGCATTTTATCGCGCGGCAAATCGTTGTCCCAAGGAGCAGGCCCGAGTGGGGGCAGAAGCGAGAAGAGAGCTTGCAGCGCAAAAAGCCCCTGAACCGGGGTTTGTTGCCAGTGAACGTGTGTCAACACGATTGGCAGATTTGGCGCATGTCGAGCCTTACGAGCCGCGCCACGGACAGGGCTCGGATGAGCTCCGCGCCCTTTACCACACGGAAGCCCAGGCGAAGCGCCGGGCGGAAGCCAGGCCGGGGCTTTGGATTGCCGTCGCCATCTATGTCTTGTTTTCGGCATCGGACCTGCTGCTGATACCGGACGTGGCGGCCTATACGATCGTCGCGCGCTTCGCCGTCGGCCTGACCGCGCTATTGGTCCTGGAAGGGCAGCTTCGCCGCGGGATCGCGACCACATGGCTTGACCTGACATGCGCGGCGGCCATCATCTTCGGCTATATCGGCTGGCTGTTGCCCACATCCATGGGCGCGGACCGGCAGGCCGTCGCTTACTACCTGGTGTTCGGCACCATCTTCATGATGAGCGCCAATCTTTTCTTCACGTTCAGCTTCAAGCTCTCGATCATCACGTCGACGATCATCCTGTGTATCTTGTACGTGGTGAACTACTTCGTGCCGGCCACGATGACGTACAAGATGGTGTTCGGGACATTCTATGTCTCCTGTTTTACGTTTACCTCATATGTGAACTGGAAGCTGAATGAAGAGCGCTACAACGTCTTCCTGAACGCGCTCGAAGCCAAGATCCAGCACAAGGAAGCCACCGAGCGCGGCAAGGCGCTGCTCAGGCTGTCGCGGACCGATCCGCTCACGGGTCTGGAGAACCGGCGCGCGATCGACGAGAAGCTGCGCGATTACTGGAGCGACTGGCAAAAGCAGGGCAGCCGTTTTGCGGCGATCCTCATCGACGTGGATTTCTTCAAGAAGTTCAACGACTGTTACGGCCATCAGGAAGGCGACCGTTGCCTGATCCATGTCGCCAATGCGCTGAGCGAGCTGGTCAAGCAGTATGATGGCTCGATCGGCCGCTATGGCGGCGAGGAGTTCATTGTGCTGGCCCGCATGGACGGCAAGGAGCGGGTCACCGAACTTTCCGAAGCCATTTGCCGCACGATCGAAAACCTGGGGCTTATTCATGAGTTGCGCCGCGACGGTATCTCGATCGTGACGGCAAGCGTCGGCGCGGCGTTCACCAGGGCACAGGCCGGGGCCAAGTTGGAGAAGATCATCCACGAGGCTGATCGGGCGCTTTATCTGGCAAAGGCCAGCGGTCGCAATTGCGCGCGGCTGTTCGATCCGACCGATCCGCAGAGCGGCGACGAGAGCGAAAATATCGCCGCCTTACTGAAAATCGCCATCGAACGGAATCTCGTTTCGTTGGTCTACCAACCGATCCAGGATGTATCGTCCGGCCGGGTGGAGGCTGTCGAGGCGCTGATGCGCCTCAAAATGCTCGATGGCGTGTTGGTTCCGCCGAGCCTGTTCATTCCCGTCGCCGAACGTACAGGCGCCATATTGGAGCTCGGGCGCTGGGCGATAAGAACGGTCTGCACGGATCTGCTGGCGCATGACGATTTCCATGTCGTCAGCGTCAACGTTTCGCCGGTCCAGCTCAAGGCGCCCGGCTTCGCAACGTCCGTTGCGGCCATCCTCGGCGAGACCGGCGTGCCCGGCAGCAGGCTGGCCTTCGAGATCACCGAAGGGCGCGAGCTGGAGATGGACTCCGACATCCTGCGCTGCATCAGCGACCTCAAAACCCTGGGCATCAGGATATGGCTCGATGATTTCGGCACCGGCTTCGCCGGCCTGTCCTGGCTGCGCCTGATCGACTTCGACACGGTCAAGATCGACCGCTCCTTCCTGCACGACTGTGGCACCGCCAAGGGCATGGCGATGCTCCAGGACATCATCGCGCTCGTTCGCAACCGCGGCCACCAGATCCTGGTCGAAGGCGTGGAAACCGACGAGCAGATGGCGCTGATGCGCGAATTCGGCATCGACAAGGTCCAGGGCTACCACGTCGGCCGCCCCATGCCGGCGTCGAGTTTCCAGACCAAGCCGGCGGCGCGGCCGTTCACGGTGCTGAAGTCGGCGTGACGGCTGGGTGCCGCCCGCGTGGTTCGGTCCAGGCCGCAGCTCCAGCAAGATCGTGTGGGAGGCCCGACCCGACGAAGGCTCAGTAGGCCGCGGCGGAGCCCGGCACAGCCTGGAGCCGTTCGATGTCCTGGCGGGGCGGCGCACCGAAAAGCCGGCGATATTCGCGGCTGAACTGGGAAGGACTGTCATAGCCAACCGCGAATCCGGCCGTGCCTGCGTTGGCCCCGTCCGTCAGCATCAGCCTGCGCGCTTCCTGCAGGCGCAGCTGCTTCTGATACTCCAGCGGGGTCATGCGCGTGATCGCCTTGAAATGGGCGTGCAGCGACGATGCGCTCATGCCGGATGCCGCGGCGATCTCATCGATCCGCAATTGCCCGTGGAAGCCCTTCCGGATCGTGGCGATGGCGCGGCTCACCTGGTTCAGGTGGCTGTCCACGGAGCCTATTTGGCAAAGCAGCCCGCCATGTGGCCCCGTGAGCAGACGGTAAAGAATCTCGCGCTCAATCAGCGGCGCCAGGACGGCAATGCTTTCGGGGCGATCAAGCAACCTGACAAGCCGGCAGGCGGCGTCGATCAGGTCGGTGTCGGTCGGATAGATCGCAAGCACCGGCAAGTCGTTGCCGGGAGCGGGGCGTCGCTCGGTCAGAAGCAGATCGGCAAGTGCCGCGGGATCGAAATCGATCTTGCAGCAAAGGTATGGCGCGGCCGGACTGGCCTCCAGCACATGGCCGACCAGAGGCAGATCGACCGAGACGAGAAGGTAGCTCGACGCATCATAGATCACGCTCTGATCGGCCAGCGAGACACGCTTCGATCCCTGGGCGATTATGCAAAGCGAAGCCTCATAGACCGTAGGCACCGTCGCGCTGGGCTGATTGGCGCGAATGAGCGACAGGCGCGGCACTACGGTGCTGGCCATCCCGGAATTTGGCGCAAATCGCGCAATCAGTTGCGCCAGTTCGTTGATTTTTTCCATGCTGCATAAATCTGCATCGCGCGCCATGTTGCAAGGCTTGTCGATCCCATTTGGAGGATCGTGCAAACTCTTTGGACGATCACGCTACCGCCCTCCGCCCGCGCCGCGTCATTTTCCGCCCCGTCATCGCAACCCAAAAAGGAACGATCATGACGGGACTGAAAGACAAGGTTGTGCTCATCACCGGAGCCTCTAGCGGCATCGGCGAAGCCACGGTTCGCGAACTCGGCATGGCCGGCGCCAGACTATTCATCGGAGCGCGGCGCGCCGAGCGTCTGAACGCCTTGGCCGAGGAAATCGGCCCAAACGTCGCCTGGCGCGAACTCGACGTGACGGATGCCGCAAGCTTCAACGCTTTCGCCGATGCAGCTCAGGCGGAATTCGGGCAGATCGATGCACTGGTCAACAACGCCGGCGTGATGCCGCTGTCACCGCTTGCCGCGCTGAAGCGCGATGAGTGGTCGCGCATGATAAACGTCAACATCTTCGGCGTGTTGAACGGGATCGCGGCGGTGCTGCCGCACTTTGTCGCGCAGCAGAATGGACACATCGTCAATGTCGCTTCGGTCGGCGCCCACATCGTGCTGCCGACGGCCGCCGTCTATTGCGGCACGAAATATGCCGTCTGGGCGATCACCGAAGGCCTGCGCCAGGAGCACGACGACATCCGCACGACCATCATCTCGCCTGGCGTCACCGCGACCGAGCTCGGCGACGACATCAGCGATCCGCAGGTGGCGGCTGCCCTGAAGGACTGGCGGCAGAAGTCGCTGACACCGGACGCCATCGCGCGGGCAATCCGCTTCGCCCTCGATCAACCCGACGGCGTCGACGTCAACGAAGTGATCGTGCGGCCGACAGCGGCGAATATGTAGGACTGCGTTCTGAAACAGAACGTCGGCTTTCGGGGAGCGATCGAGCTTCCCGAAAGCCTGGTGATCGTGTGCTTTAGTGCACCACCGACCGCACCCGCTCCCGCAACTCCCTAGGCGCGACGTCATACTTGCTCTTGAACGCGCGCGAGAAATGCGCGCTCGAATTGAAGCCGCACGCAAAGGCGATTTCCGAGATCGAGGCCGAGGCGCGCGCTGGCGAGAGCAGTTCCTCCTTGCTGCGCTCCAGCCGCCTGTCCCAGACGAAGCGTTCCAGCGTCATGCCTTCGCCTTCGAAGGCGCGGTGCAGATAGCGGCGCGAGCAGCCCATGTGGCGGGCAATGTCCTCGGCCGAGAGATTGCTGCGCGCCAGATTGGCGTCGATATAGGCGACGATGCGCTCGCGCAGCGCTTCGAGCGGCGGGCGGCGGAATTCCGGCGCCGTGGGCTTTGCCCGGATCAGGCCGTTGACGAGCTGGATCAGGCTTTCGCCGACACGGCGGCAGCTGGCCTCGTCGAGCTTGTGCGCCTCGCCGATCGCCATCTGCATCAGGCCGGACACGATGTGGGTCAGGCTATCGTCCTCGCCGGGCAGCGGCAGCGGCGCTGAAAGCCGTGCCAGCGTCTCGTCGCCGAAGGTCGAGCGCGGCACCTGCAGGATGAGCTGGTCGACATCGGACAGGTTCTGCAGCGAATAGCTGCGCACCGGATCGTAGATGATCGCCGCGCGCGGGCCGAGGTCGACCGCGACTTGCTGTTGCTCGAAGCGGCTGCGGCCCTTGCGCTGCATCAGGATCTTGATCGCGTCCGGATCGAAGCTGCGCCAGAAGGCGCGGTCGTTGACGACCAGATGCGACTTGGCGCGGATTTCGGAGAGGCGACAGGAGCCCAGATTGACCGAGACCAGCTTGGGCAGCGACGGCGCCTCGCCGCGTGAAAAGCGCTGGGTGATCGGGCCGAACAGCATCCGCGAGGCGGACAGGAAGGCTTCGCCGTCGGCGACGCTCACATGGTGGCTGTGCATCGTTTCCTCCTCCGGTTCATCCCGTCTGCGCGGGCTCCCGTCTTGTCGCGGGATTGAGACGCAACGGCAAGCCGATGCAATCGGGAAGGAAGTTAACACGCTAATCATCTCCGCCGCAACGGCGCAGATTTGATGAACAGGCCGGCGTCTTCTGCCGGCCTGTCGTCTGGCCGGATCAGGCAGCCTTGACCTTCAGCTCTTCCTCGCCGCGCACCATCCTGGTGACGCCGGCGAAATCGAGCTTGCCGGAGCCGAGCACCGGCACCTTGGCCACGACGCGCACTTCGGCAGGCACCATCAGGTCCATGGCGCCGTTGGCCTTGGCGAAGGCGAGAAAGTCCGCGCGTGTGGCGCCGGAAGCCTCGGTGATCAGGATCAGCTTCTCGCCCTTGCGGGCATCGGGCAGCGTGGCGACGGCCGACAGCGAACCTTTCCACAATTCGCCGGCCAGCGCCTCGACCGAGGCCAGCGAGACCATCTCACCGGCGATCTTGGCGAAGCGCTTGGCGCGGCCACGGATCGAGATGAAGCCGCCATCGTCGATGGTGACGACGTCGCCGGTGTCGTGCCAGCCATCGGCCAGCGGCTCGAGCACGCCAGGGTTCTCGGCGCGCAAATAGCCGGCCATGACATTGGGGCCGCGCACGAACAGCCGTCCGCCTTCCTCGACACCCGGCACCGGCTCCAGCCGGTATTCCATGCCGGGCATGATTTTGCCGACGCTGCCCGCCTTGTTGTACATCGGCGTGTTGATGGCGATCACTGGCGCGGTTTCGGTCACACCATAGCCTTCCAGGATGCGCAGCCCGAACTTCTCCATATAGGTTTGGCGTGTCGCCGCCTTCACCGGCTCGGCGCCGGCGAAGCAGTAGCGCACCGAGCGGAAGTCGTAAGGATGGGCCGTGCGCGCGTAACCGCTCAAGAAAGTATCGGTGCCGAAGATGATCGTCGCGTTCGAGGCATAGATCAGTTCCGGCACGATGCGGTAATGCAGCGGCGAGGGGTAGAAATAGACCGGCACGCCCGAGATCAGCGGCAGCACCGTGCCCGCCGTCATGCCGAAGGAGTGGAAGATCGGCAGCACGTTGAACACCTTGTCGCCCGAATGAAAGTCGATGCGCGAGGCGGCCTGGGCGGCGTTGGCCAGGATGTTGCGGTGGGTCAGCACCACGCCCTTCGGCGTGCCTTCCGAGCCCGACGTGAACAGGATCGCCGCCGCATCGTCAGCCTTGCGCGCCACCCGTGGCGTCGACTTGCGCAGCAGGCCGAGCAGCTTGTCCTTGAGGCCGATGGTCTTGCGCAGATCGTCGAGCCAGACGATGTCGACCGACTTTCCGATCTCCTCGACCACAGGTCCAAGCTTGGCCTGGTCGACGAAGGCGCGGGACGTGAGCACGGTCTTCACTTCGGCGGCCCTGCAGGCCGACAGGATGTTGGCCGCACCCGCGGTGAAGTTGATCATCGCCGGCACCTTGCCGGCCGACATGACGCCGAGCAGCGCGGCGCAGGCGCCATTGGCGTTGGGCAGCATGATGCCCAGCGTCTGCTGATCGCGATAAAGGTTCTCGAACTTCTCGCCGAGCACGGCGGCGGCGGTGAGCAGCTTGCCGTAGCTGAGCGACCCGGTGACCGGATCCTCGACAGCAAGCTCCTTCATGCCGCGCTCATGCGCCGTCTCGATGATCTTCTGCAGCACCGTCTTGTCGATGTCCTGGGTGCGGAAAACGAGGTCGGACATCACCTGGTAGAGCGCGGAGCCCGCGGCGGCGCGGCGCTGGCGGCCCTTCAGCTCCGACGGAACCTCGAGCTTCACCGGCTCCAATATGGTTACTTTGACCTTGGGGAACAGGCGGCGGCGCACATGCTGCGAGGACAGCCGCGAGAAGTAGCTCTTTTCGAGGCCCTCGATGCGCACCGGCACCACCATCGAGCCGGTCTTGTCGGCAACCATGGCGGCGCCGTCATAGACCTTCATCAGGCCTCCGGTGACGGTGATGCGTCCCTCGGGGAAGATGACCAGCGGATCGCCGCCCTGCACGACCTTGATCAGCGTGCGGGTCGACATCGGCTTCGCCGGATTGAGCGGCAGCGCCCGGGCAAGCTTCATGAACGGCTTCATCCACCAGGCCTGCGCGATCGTGTAGTCGATGGCGAAGACCGGCTCCTCGTCGGTCAGCGTCAGCGCCAGCGGGCCGTCGAGGAAGCTGACATGGTTGAGCGCCAGGATCGGCGCCTTGCCGGCCGCCTTGAGGTTGTCGAGGCCTTCCACTTCCAGGCGCAGGAAGGCGCGGAACAGGATGGAGACGAAATCGCGGAACGGATTGGTCGGCAGGTATTTCAGCATCAGCCAGGCGGCGATCGAGTTGGCGATGACGAGGCCGAACAGGATGCCGCCGGTGGAGACCTTCGTCTGGATCAGGGCGACGAGGATGCCACCCACCGTCATGAAGCCGGCGTTGACGATGCTGACGGCGGCGACGACACGGGCGCGGCGCGCCTCCGGCGACCAGGCCTGCACGGCGGCGAAGGTCGGCACCACCAGGAAGGCGGCGGCGATCGCCATGCCGGCGAGGTCGATGGCGACGCGGATGGTGTTCGGGCCGGCGAAGAAAAGGGCAAGCGTTTCGGCCTTCGGCGAAGGCTGCATGCTCGAGATCGTCCAGGCGAGATGCAAACCGAACAGCGCCATGAGCGCGGTGCCGACGGGCGCCGGCAAGAGCACGATACGCCCTTGAGACATCCAGGCGGCGATGGCCGAGCCGATGGCGATCGAGACGGCAAACACGGCGAGATAGACGGTGACGGCCATCTCATTGCCGCCGAGCGAATCCTTGATCAGGATCGGCAGGATCGACAGCACGATGGCGCCGATCAGCCAGAACCATGAGGTCATCAGGCCGGCGCGCCAGATGCGCGTGTCGGTGCGCAATTCCGAGACCTGGCGCCAGGTCGAACGGAAGATGTTCTTGTCGATGGCAAGGTCTGGCGCGGCCGAACCGGTGGATGGGATGTAGCGGCTCACGAGCCAGCAGCCGATGGCCAAAGCCATCATGATCGGCCCGAACACCGTGACGCCGATGCCGTCAGCCGAGACAACGCCGCCGGCGATGGTGCCGCCGAGGATCGCGGCGAAAGTGGCCGACTCGATCCAGGCGTTGGCCTTTGGCAGTTCCTTGCGCTCGAGATGATCGGGCAGGATGCCGTATTTGATCGGGCCGAACAGCGCCGAGATGACGCCGAACATCAAGAGCGCCGTCATCAGCACGGGGATGGACGACAGCGCGATGCCGACGACGGAGACACCCGCCGCGGCGATCTCGGCGAATTTCAGCCGCTTGGCGACCAGCGCCTTGTCGAAGCGGTCGGCGATCTCGCCGCCAAGGGCCGACAAAAGCAGGAAGGGCGCCATGAACACGGCGCCGGCCAGCGTCACCAGCGAGGCCGCCTGATCGGCGGCAAGCGTGAACAGAATGAGGAACACCAGCGTGTTCTTCAAGAAATTGTCGTTGAAGGCCGAGAGGAATTGCGTCCAGAAGAGCGGCGCGAAGCGCCTAGACATCATAAGATGGGTGTTCATGGCAATTTCCATTGGGCAAGGCCGTCAGCCAATCCGATTGGATTGTGCGGTGACTTGCTCGGTTTGAGCCTTGTTTATCGGGCAGGAGTTAAAGTTCGTTACCGCGGTGCAATCCAATCCATTTGCTTCTTGTTCTTGGCGCCTCATAGCGTTTGCCGGAGACGGGTCTCCAGACTGTCCGAGCGCCTGAACAATTGCGGGCATGGCTGTCGGCGAGCATCGATATGATCCTTTCGTTTCAGGGTTAGTTCGGGTCGGCGATGGTCTGTTTCAGGCCGGATACAATGGTCATCGAGTAGACCGGCTGCTCCCAGAACGGCGCTGACAACTCCTTCCCGACCAGTCGCGGTTCTTCCATGAACAGTGTTCATACTCGCACCATAACACATCTTGAACGGTGTTCAAGAGAAAAATGAACACCGTTCACGATGAGAGATGTGTGGTTGATCGAGGCGAGATGAGGCGTGGAGGCTGAGACCCCGTAAGCTGCGCCCTAGGCTCAAGCCTCGCCG
The DNA here is from genome assembly GCF_041355295.1 of Mesorhizobium sp. RCC_202. Taxonomy (NCBI): domain Bacteria; kingdom Pseudomonadati; phylum Pseudomonadota; class Alphaproteobacteria; order Hyphomicrobiales; family Phyllobacteriaceae; genus Mesorhizobium; species Mesorhizobium sp. RCC_202. Next base: position 300,052 of record NZ_JBFUPO010000008.1, on the reverse strand, counting down.
GTGAGCCGCGTCGAAATCATCCTTGCCGCCCTGACAGCCGCTTCGCCCTGGCTGGCCGCGGTTGCGTCGTCGACGCGCGAGACGGGGGAGGCGACCGCCAGTGTGCCGATGGGCTGGCCATCGGCGCCGAGGATCGCCGCACCGATGCTGTGGACGCCTTCCTCATAGCCTTGTGCGCTGCGCGAATAGCCGCGCGCGGCTGCAAGCGCGATCGCCCTGGCCAGGGCTTCGGTCGTCGTCATCGTATGCGCGGTGAAAGCCTCCAGTGGCTTTTCCAGATAGGCGCTGACCGTTTCCGGCTTTGAGGCGGCGAGGAAGGCGATGCCCGACGCGGTGCCATGCAGCGGCAGCACCTGGCCTACGTCGACATTGACGCGATTGGCCTTGCCCGACAGGTCGACATGGACGGTGAGCAGCGCGCCGGCGCTGAACTCCGACAGATGCACCGTCTCCCCGGTTTCGAGCGACAGGTCGCGGATGACCGGCGCGGCAAGGCGTACAAAGGGAAAATGCGCGTCGCGGATGCGGGCTAGCCGCGACAGTCCGGCGCCAAGCCGGTAGCGCCGGCTTTGCGGCTCCTGCTCGATCAGCCGGTGCTTGGCTAAAGCCATCAACAGGCGCCTTGCCGTGGCCTTGTCGAGGCCAGCTCGGCGCGCGAGGTCGGAAAGCCCGATCTCCGGTTCGCGCAGCGTGAACAACTCCAGCAGCGACACCGCCTTGCCCACCGTGCTCATGTTCGCTCTCCGAGATACTTCGCATGTGAATTAACTTGACAGCGCCCGTTGCAGTCGTCAGTGTGCCTATAACATACAAAACAACGGTTCAAATAGTGAACCGACTTGGGAATGGCTTAGCGCCCCAAATTTTGCGCGTCAGGGAGAGTTCAGCGCCGTGATGGCCGCCAGCAGAAATGATTTGCCCTCCGCAACCATCGACACCCTGCTTGACCATGAGCAGGCGCGGTTCCTCGCCACGCATCCTCGCTCGGCCACGGCCTGGGAGGAAGGCAAGACGCATTTCCTCTATGGCGGCCCGTCGCACTGGATGCGGCGCTGGGCCGGCGGCTTCCCGGTCTATGCCGCTTCGGCGCGCGGCGCGCATATCACCGACATCGACGGCCATGACTATGTCGACTTCGCGCTTGGCGACACCGGCGGCATGTGCGGCCATGCGCCGGAGCCGGTGACGCGCGCCGCACTCCATCAGCTGCAGAACGGCACCACAACGATGCTGCCGACCGAGGACAGCCTGTGGGTCGGCGCCGAGCTGACGCGCCGCTTCGGACTGCCGTACTGGACGCTGACGACCTCGGCCACCGACGCTAATCGCGGCGCCATCCGCATCGCGCGCATGATCACTGGCAGGCCGAAAGTGCTGGTCTTTTCCGGCTGCTATCACGGTGGCGTCGAGGAGGCGCATGTCGAGATCCGCGACGGCCGCGTCGGCATGCGCAACATGATCCATCCGAACGGCGTCGACCATGCCGCCGTGTCCAAGGTGGTCGAGTTCAACGATGCCGCGGCACTTGAAGAGGCGCTGTCGCATGGCGACGTCGCCTGCGTGCTGACCGAGCCGCTGATGACCAATTTCGGCATGATCCCGGTCGCCGATGGTTTCCATCCCGCCTTGCGCGAGATCACGCGCCGTACCGGCACCGTGCTGATCATCGACGAGACGCACACCATCTCCAGCGGCCCGGGCGGCTACACCGCGCTGCATGGGTTGGAGCCCGATATCCTGGTCGCCGGCAAGGCGATTGCCGGTGGCATTCCGGCCGGAATCTTCGGCGTTTCTCGGGAGATCGCCGAGCGGCTCTGGGCGATCGTGCCGATGGTCAATCCGCGCGTGCGCCAGTCGGCGCATCTCGGCATCGGCGGCACGCTGGCCGGCAATGCGCTGACCGTCGCCACCATGCGCGCAGTATTGGAAGAGGTGCTGACGCCAGCGAACTTCGAGCTCATGATCGCCAACGCGACGCGGCTGGCCGAAGCGGCTTGGGGCATCATTCGCACCAACAATTTGCCGTGGCATGTGACGCAGACCGGCGCTCGCGCCGAGATCATGTTCATGCCGAAGCCGCCGCTGAGCGGCGCCGACGTCATTGCCGGCCGGCGCGGCGACCTCGAGACGCTGCTGCACGCCTTCTACATGAACGAAGGCATCCTGGTGACGCCGTTCCACACCATGTTCCTGATGTGCCCGGCGACGTCGCCGGCCGATGTCGACCGCCACACCGAGGTCTTTGGCCGCTTCGTCGATCTCGTCCGTGGCGCGGGCGCTGTCTGACACCATGGCGAACGCCTTCGATCTCAAGGGCAGGACAGCGCTGGTGACCGGCGGTGGACGCGGCATCGGGGCAGCCATCGTCACGCGTTTCGCCGAGGCCGGTGCCTCGGTGATCATCGCCAACCGGAGCCTGGATATCGCCGAAGCGCTGGCAGCTGGCCTTACGTCGCGCGGCCTGTCCGCTCGCGCAGTCCCGCTTCCCGGGCTCGACCGCGCGGCGCTTCACGACCTTGTCGGCGATGCGGTGCGCGAGAACGGCCGGCTCGACATCGTCGTCCACAATGCCGGCGGCTGTCCGTGGGCCTCGGTCGAGGCGCTTTACGAGGACAAGCTCGAAGAAGCGTTGGCGGTCAATCTGAAAGCCTGCTTCTGGCTGGCGCAGGCGGCGGCACCCGTGATGCGCAACAACGGCTTCGGCCGCATCCTCGTCACCTCGTCGGTGTCGGCGCGGGTCGCCATGGCGGGCGGCGCGCATTATTCGGCGGCTAAGGCCGGCGTTAACGCTTTCATCCGGGGCGCTGCCTTCGAATTCGCCCGCGACGGCATCACCGTCAACGGCGTCGAGCCCGGCTTCATCGCCAAGCCAGGCAGGGGCACGATGAGCAAGCCTGAGGTGGCGGACAGGCTCGGCCGGTTCATCCCCATGGGCCGTCTCGGCGAAGCCGACGATATCGCCTACGCCATGCTCTACCTCGCGTCGAGCCAAGCGAAATACACGACAGGCCAGACCATCGTCGTCGACGGCGGCTCGACCTTGCCGGAGACAGGCTATGCCGTCGAGCGGCATTGGGGGCTCGCATGAGCCGCCGCCTCGATGGTCGCACGGCGTTGGTCACCGGCGCGGCCACCGGCATGGGCCGCGCCACAGCCGAGTTGTTCGGCCGCCATGGCGCCAAGGTCATCGCCTTCGGTCATGGCGAGGCTGTGCTGGAGGAAGCCGCCAAGGCAAGCGGTGGCATCGCCGTGCGCGGCGACATCACGAATGCCGGCGACATTGCGCGCGCCATCGATGCCTGCGGCGGCAACCTCGATATCGTCGTCAACGCCGCCGGCGTGATGATCCTCGACGAACCCGAAACGCTGAGCGACGAGACCTGGGCCCGGAGCTTCGCCGTCAACGTCACCGGCGCGATGATGGTGTGTCGAGCGGCACTGCCGCTCATGAAGACAAACGGCGGCGCGATCGTCAACACTGCCTCGGTCGGCGCCTTCAACGCCAGCGGCCAGAACGCCGCCTATTCTGCAAGCAAGGCCGCACTTGTTTCCTACACGCGCTCGCTCGCCTTCGCGCATGGCGCCGACGGCATCCGCGCCAACGCGGTCGCGCCCGGCTGGGTGCGCACACCGATGAGCGTCTACGAGATGAAAGTGGCGGCGGCCGCCAATGGCTCGACGCCGGAAGAGGAATTCGCGGCGCTGACCGGCCGCATTGCGCTGCGCCGCGTCGCCGAGCCGCAAGAGATCGCGTCCTGCTGCCTGTTCCTCGCATCCGACGAGGCGTCCTTTGTCACCGGCGCGGTGCTGGTGGCGGATGGCGGCGGCCGCGCGCCGACGCAGAACCGGGCGGTGTGACGTGAACTGAGGTTTTTTGCCGGTTGGCGTGGCGGCGCTGGCCGGTTGGGAGGAGAGAGACATGCCAGACAGAAGTGCGGACCTGGTTTTCACCAACGGCCGTATCTACACGCTCGACCGCAAGCGGCCCTGGGCCTCGGCCGTTGCCGTCAAGGGTGGGCGCATAGTCGCCGTCGGCGAGCCGGCGGACCTGTCCGGGGCCACCGGCTCCTCCACACGAATCGTCGATCTCAAGGGCGCGATGATGATGCCGGGCATTGTCGACGTGCATGCGCATTTGATGATGGGTGGCATGGCCGAGCTGTTCGAGCTGCGCTTTGCGCCGACGGCGAGCTTCGAGACGCTGATCGCGCGCGTCGGCGAGGCGGCGGCGAAAACGCCGGAAGGTTCCTGGATCATCGGCGGCCAATGGGGCAGCGATCTCTTGCCGAAGCTGAACTCGCTGGAAGCGCTGGCAGCACTCGACCGTGCCAGCCTGGGCCGCCCGGTGATGCTGCGCGACGACACCTACCACAATCGCTGGGTCAATTCGGCGGCGCTTGCGCTGGCTGGTCTTTCCGCCGCCTCGGCGGATCCGGAGAAAGGCTCGATCGGCCGCGATGCGGCGACCGGCGCGCTGACCGGCATGATGATCGAAACCGCCGCCGGCATCATCGAGCGCACCATCGCTTTATCCGGCCACTACACCGACGAGATGGGCCGTGCGGCGATGGCGCGCTCGATCGCGACGTTGAATTCCTACGGCGTCACCGCTTTCCTCGACGCCGCCGCCATGCAGCCGGTCCTTGCCTCGCTGAAAGGACTCGACGATCGCGGCGAGCTCACCGCGTGGTCGGTGTCGGCGATGCCGGCGGTCGAGCCGTCCTTCATGTTCGGCATCGCCGGCGACGAACTGATCGCCTTGCGCGAACAGTATCGCGGCGCCCATGCCAAACCGGATTTCGTGAAGATCTTCCTCGATGGCGTGCCGGGTGCTCGCACCGCCGCCTTCCACGAGCCCTACACCAAGGACCCCGTGCTCGGCTGCTGCTTCCGTGGCTCGACCATCGTCACCGTGCCGGAGCTGATCCGCTGGGTCGGCAAATGCGAGAAGCTTGGCCTCGGCGTGAAGATTCACTGCGCCGGCGATGCCGCCGTCAGCCAGGCGCTCGATGCCATCGATGTCGTGCGCTCTTTCAACGGCCCGACGAAGGTGATGCACCATATCGCGCATGCGAGCTACATCGCGCCGGACGACATCGCCCGCTTTGCGGAACTCGGCGTCGTCGCCGATCTGTCGCCTTTCCTGTGGTATCCGACCAGCTTCCTCGAAGGCCACAAGCAGACCATGGGCGAGGCGCGCGCGCTGCGCTTCTGGCCGAACAAGGATCTGCTTGCGGCCGGCGCGCTGCTCGCCGGCGGCTCCGACTGGCCGGTGATGCCCAACCCCGATCCGTGGGACGGCATCGAAGGGCTGGTGACGCGCCGCAACCCGAGCGGCGAGTTCCCGGGCGCGGCACTCTGGCCGGAGCAGGCGATCGATGTCGCGACGGCGCTGGAAATCTTCACCATCAACTCGGCCCGCGCCATCGGCCTTGGCGACACTGTCGGCTCGATCGAGATCGGCAAATCGGCCGATCTCATCGTGCTCGACCGCAACGTGTTGGAAACGCCGTCAGAAGACCTCGCCGACACCAAGGTGCTGACGACATATTTCGAGGGGAGGGTGGTCTATGAGCGCGGCTGATCTCTCGCGCGACACCAGGATCCCGGTGACGATCCTCACCGGCTTCCTCGGCAGCGGCAAGACCACGGTGCTCAACCGGCTGCTGCGTCAGCCGTCGCTGGCGGGCGCCGCCGTCATCGTCAATGAGTTCGGCGCCGTCGGCCTCGATCATCTGTTGATCGAAGCGAGCGAGGAGCAGTTCACGCTGCTCGACAATGGCTGCGTCTGCTGCACCGTGCGCGGCGACCTTGTCGCGACGCTGAAGGAGCTCGACCGTCGAAGCCGGGCCGGCGAAGCGCCGCTGTCCCGGGTCATCATCGAGACGACAGGGCTCGCCGATCCTGCGCCGATCCTGCACACGCTGATGGCTGAAACCGAGCTTATGGCTCGCTTTCGCATTGGCGGCGTTGTCACCACGGTCGATGCCGTGAACGGTGAGGCGACGCTTGGCCGTCATCCCGAAGCCGCCAAGCAGGTCGCCGTCGCCGACCGGTTGCTGATCACCAAGACCGATCTTGTGTCGGACGACGCGCTGGGTGAGCTGCAACGTCGGCTTGAGCACTTGGCCCCGGCAGTCGAGCATGCCATTGCCCGCAACGGCGAAGTCGATCTTGATCTCCTGGCAAGCCTGCCCGTCGACGCTGCATCGGACGTCGCCCGCATCGCGACGCGGCTCGAGGCGGTCGCGCATGGCCACCATCATTGCGGACCGGATTGCCATGACCATGCGCATCATCACGACACGCATGGCCATCACGGCATCCAGTCCTTCAGCTTCGTCATCGACAAGCCTGTCGAGTGGAGCGCCTTCGCCCGCTGGCTCGACTATGTCGCCGCGCTGAAGGGCGAGGACCTGCTGCGCTTCAAGGGGCTCGTCCGCGTCGCGGACGAGCCGGAGCGGCCGCTGGTGCTGCATGGCGTGCAACACGTTTTCCACCCGCCGGCGCGGCTGGATCGCTGGCCGTCGGCGGATCGCCGCACCCGGCTGGTGTTCATCGTCCGCGACATCGAGCGCGAGACCATAGCCCGCACCCTGGTGAAATTCGCCGCCATCGATGCGGCGAGCATCGCTTCGCCGGCGCTCGCCGCTTGACCGAAATACGCATGACAAAAATGGGAGAGTAAAAACATGCATTGGAAATCGAGACTGTTCGCGGCGGCCCTGGCCGGTATCGGCCTTGCCGCCATGGCCGGCACAGCTTCCGCCGCCGGCCCGACCTGCAAGGACGGCGCCATCAAGGTCGGCGCCGTATCGACCGTCACCGGCCCGGCGGATTTCAGCGAAGTGCCGAAGGCCACCCAGGCCGCCTTCGACGCGGTCAATGCCGCCGGCGGCATCAATGGCTGCAAGATCGATTACACCATCGCCGACGACAAGGCCGATCCGGCGGTCGCGGCGCAAGCGGCCCGCGACCTCATCGACAACAAGGAAGCGGTGGCGCTGGTCGGCTCGGCGAGCCTGCTCGACTGCGCCGTCAACTCCGCCACCTACAGTCGCAAGAAGATCCTTTCCGTCCAGGGTCTCGGCGTCGACGCCGCCTGCTTCTCCTCGCCCAATGTCGCGCCGGTCAATGTCGGGCCTTACACGCTATCGACCGCGATGGCCTATTACGCCACCAACGAATTGAAGTCGAAAAAGCTCTGCGCCTTCTTCATCATCATCGGCGGCACCCAGGAAGCCTACAAGAAGTCGATCGAGAACTGGGAGAAGATCAGCGGCCAGAAGGTCCATCTCATCGATCTGACGCTGCCCTTCCAGGGCGACCTCACGCCCTATGTCATCAAGGCGCGCGACGCCGGTTGCGACGCGGTGCTGACCAACCAGGTCGAGCCGCAGGTGGTGCAGCTGATCAAGACCGTGGATGCCCAGAAGATCACCGGCATCAACTGGCTGTTCCTGGCGCCGGGCTATACCGAGCAGGTCGCCAAGGCGCTGGCCGACACCAAGCAGCCGATCTATGTCGGCACCGAGTGGGAGCCTTACACCGAGAAGGACTCGGCCGCGAATGCCCAATGGATTGCCGACATGCAGAAGGCAAACCGGCCGCTCACCGCGTTCTCGCAAGGCGGCTATCTCGCCGCGCAGATGTTCCTCAAGGTCGTCGCCTCGATCGATGGCGAGGTGACCCGCGAAAGCGTGTCGAAGGCGCTGCATGACATGCAGCCGCTCACCAACCCGCTCGCCGGCTCGCCTTACGTCTTCGGCAAGGCCAAGACGCATTCGCCGATGCAGGCCACCAAGGTGATGAAGCTCGAGAACGGCGCCTGGAAGGTCGAGACGCCGGATTGGGTCGTGCTGCCGCAGGCCAAGTGAGGTCCTCCCGAGCGTCGGCGCTGCCTCTCGTAGTCCGCCTCTTTCTCCCCGTCACGGGGGAATGTCCGGCAGGACAATGAGGGGCGGCGCCGATCCCGACAGATATTTCGGGCCGAAGCCAGCCCGCTTTCCAGATTGGGAAAAAATGAACCCATTGCTCACATCCGCCGTGGCGGGACTGACGGCCGGTGGCACCTATGCGCTGCTCGGCGTCTGCGCAGTCTTCACCTATAGGCTCGTCGCTGTGGTGAACTTCACCGGAGCCGCCATCGGCACCGCCGGAACCTTCGTGCTGATCGCGCTGTTCGAGGCCGGCTTCCCGATCTGGCCCTCGGTGCTGGCGGGCATCGCCGCCGGCACGCTGACCGGCGTCGCCATAGGCTACATCATGACCAGGTGGTTCGGCGAGGCGAGCGCCTCGACCAAGGCGGCGGTGACGGTGGCCCTGCTCGTCGGCCTGATCGCCATTGGCCTGCGCCTCACCGGCGGCCAGCACCCGCACAACATGCCGGAGCTATTCCCGGGCTCCGCCTTTCGGCTGGCCGGCGTCGAGGTGACCATCGCCTCGGTGCTGACCATAGGGCTCGCGGTGCTGTTCACCATCCTTTCCGACCTTTTCCTCAACCGGACCAAAATCGGCCTCAATTTGCGCGCGCTGGCGGACCGGCCGATGGCAGCCGAGCTGCTCGGCGTGAGGGTGCAAATGCTGTCCCTCCTGGTGTGGGGCATGACCGGCGCTTTCACCACTTTCGCGCTGATGATCATCGCGCCTCAGCGCTCGCCGAACTTCATGACGCTGAGCCTGCTGGTGGTGCCGGCGCTGGCGGCGGCCCTTGTCGGCGTCTTCCGCAGCTTCTGGTGGACGCTCGCCGGCGGCATTGCGCTCGGCCTTGTCGAGGGGCTGGCAAGCTCGATCGACTCCATCAGCCAGTACCGCAGCGCCATCCCGTTCCTTGTGGTGCTTGCCGTCCTCCTCTGGTCGCAGCGGGAGGCCCGCTGGGATGAAGCGCGCTAGTCTTCGAGCCTCGCTCGTCATCATCGTCGTGGCGCTCATCGCCGGCGGTGTCGCCTATGCGGGTCTGCTGCCTTCCTATTGGGTGTTCCTCGCCACCTCGGTGCTGATCACCGGCGTGGCGCTGCAGAGTCTTGGCCTCGTGGCCGGCCGCACCGGCATGATCGCGCTCTGCCAGATGTCGTTCGCCGGCGTCGGCGCCTGGACGGTGGGTTATTTGAACATTGCGGAGGCGCCAGGCGGCCTGCCCGTCTGGATCCTCATCGGCGGCCTGGCGGCGGTGCCGTTCGGCGTCGCCATCGGCCTGCCGGCGCTGCGGCTGCGCGGCATCAACCTCGCCATAGTCACGCTCTCCTTCGCCACCGCTTTCGACACCATCCTGGCGACCATGACCTATCCCGGCCAGACCGATTTCCTGCAGGTGCCGCGACCGGAGCTGTTCGACAGCGACGAAGGCTATTTCGTCTTCGTGCTGCTGTTCTATGGGACGATTGCCGTCGCGCTCGAGATCATCAACCGCACGCGCCTCGGCGCCTCCTGGCTGGCGGTCCGTCACTCGGAGCGCGCCGCCGCCGCGCATGGCGTCAGCATCGCCACCGCCAAGCTCTCGGCTTTCGCCATCAGCGCCTTCGTCGCCGGCGTTTCGGGCGGTCTGCTCGCCGGCTATCTCGGCACGCTGGTCGCCGAGAATTTCAGCATGATGCAGTCGCTCTCGCTTTATGCCGTGTCGGTGATGGCCGGTGCGCATTTTGCCGAGGGCGCCATCATCGGCGGCCTGCTCGTCGTCATGTTTCCCGAACTTCTGCGCCGGCTGGACTGGCCGCAGGATATCGGCAACGTCTTCTTCGCCATCGGCGCCACCCAGGCGCTGGCCTCCGGCGAGACGATGAGCGAGACGTTCCGGCGCCAGGTCCGCAAGCTACTGCCGGCGCGCAAGCCGAAGCCCGTCGGTGCCTCGACGCAGGATCTGCCTGCGGCCGTGGAACGTCCCGTAGGTGCCGCGCTGACGATCGACGGGTTGACCGTCCGCTATGGCAGCGTCGTCGCCTTGAACAATGTCAGCCTGACCGTCGCCGCCGGCACGGTGGCCGGGCTGATCGGCCCCAACGGCGCCGGCAAGTCGACCTTCATCGACGCCGTCGCCGGCTTCCTGTCGTCCTATCAGGGCAGCGTCCGCCTGGGTGAAAGGCCGCTCGAGGGCATGTCGGCGCATCGGCGCGCCCGCGCCGGCGTGCGCCGCACCTGGCAGACCAACCGCATCGCGCCGGAACTCACCGTTGGTGGTTACCTCGCTCTCGCCGCCAGAGGCCTGTCGGCAAGCGAGACCAGGGCGCTGCTGGACTGGCTCGACTGTCCTCATCCCGACATGCTGGTATCGTCCGTCGACGCCGGCACCAGGCGTCTGCTCGATGTCGCCGGCGTCGTTGCAGCGCGCCCCGCCGTAGTGCTGCTCGACGAGCCGGCCGCCGGCCAGTCGCATGAAGAGACCTTGCGGCTCGGCCAGCGCATTGCCGAAATCCCGAAGCTGTTCGGATCGGCGGTGCTGCTCGTCGAGCATGACATGGACCTGGTGCGGGCTGTCTGCTCGGACGTCACCGTGCTCGATTTCGGCCAGGTCATCGCTTCCGGCCCGCCGGCCAAGGTGCTCGGCGAGCGCGCGGTGAAAAAAGCCTATCTCGGCATCGAGGAAGAGAGCGTCGCGGCATGAGCAGGCTCGTCGTTTCCAACCTGTCGATCGACCGCGCCGAGCTGCCGGTCGTCACCTCGCTCGATCTCGTCGCCGAGAGCGGCGAAATCAGCGTCGTGCTCGGCGCCAACGGCGCCGGCAAGACGACGCTGCTCGAAGGCCTGTCGGGCATCATCCCGGTCGCCGGCGGCAGCATAGCCATCGACGGCCGCGCGCTGCAGAAGGCGCGGCCCGGCGCTCGCTCACGCGAAGGCCTCGCCCATGTCGAACAGGGCCGCACCGTCTTTCGCCAGCTGACCACGGAAGAAAACCTGCGTGTCAGCCTGCATCCAGGCGCCGACCTCGCCGAGGCCTACGCGCTGTTCCCGGAACTGGTTCAGCGCCGCACCGTGAAGGCGAGCCTTTTGTCCGGCGGCGAGCAGCAGATGCTGGTCATCGCGCGTGCGCTGCTTACCCGGCCGAAGGTGCTGTTGATCGACGAGATGTCGGCCGGCCTTGCACCGGTCATCGTCACGCGGCTGATGACGGCGGTGCGCAAGCTCGCCGACGATGGGCTGGCGGTGGTTCTGGTCGAGCAGTTTGCGGCCCTGGCGTTGTCGATCGGCAACCGCGCTTATGTCATGCGCCGTGGCCGCGTCGTCCATGACGGCGACTGCGCCAAGCTCAGGCAATCGCCGGACGAGTTGCACCGGCTTTACCTCGGTGGATCGGAAACCGCCGTGTCGGCCTGATCTTGGAGGGGTCATGCACTGCTGTTTTGTCAGCAGGGCAACACAACATTAGACAAGACATCAACTTTGCCGCGACTGGAGCTACACCAGTCGGTCGCAAACGGCTATCTATCGTCGCGGAATCATGCTTCGAGGTCATGAGAGGCGCGGCTTGCAACTGGACTTGAAAACCATTGAAGCTCTAGCCCCCGACCAGGCTTCGCTTGGCGCGGCCGCCAAGCTGACCAAGCGGTCGAACTGGCCCCGGCTCGAGACGAATGAGCAGCTGGGACTCCTCTGGGGCGAATGCCAGGGTTCGGGATCGAACCCCTATCGCGTGGCATTCGATCTCCGCGACCATGGCTACAAATGCACCTGCCCGTCGCGGAAATTTCCGTGCAAGCACATATTGGCGCTGGCCTGGATCGGCGCCACCGCGCCAACCAGCTTCGCCGACGTGGCCCAGACGCCGGAATGGGTGAATGACTGGCTCGGCCGGCGCCGCAAGCCGGGACAACAGCCGGCGCAAGCGGCCAATGCCGAAGGCAAAAGCATCGACGCGGCCGCCCAACCTGAGGAAAGCGCCCCGGTCGAAGACCCCGTGGCGGCCGAACGCCGCGAGGCGGCGCAGCGCAAGCGGGCCGAAGACACGCGAAGTTCGGTCCTGGCCGCGCTGGACGAGCTCGATCAATGGATTGCCGACCAGCTTCGGCTTGGTCTTGCCGGCTTCGTCGACGCCTGCAGCGAACGCTGCCGTCGCATTGCGGCGAGGCTTGTCGACCTGAAGGCCACGGCGCTGGCCGGGCGCATCGACGAACTGCCGGCGCGGCTGATGGCATTGCGCGGCGAAGAAAAGCCCGATGCCGCAATCCGTGAACTCGGTAAGCTGGTGTTGCTCGCCAAGGCCTGGCGCGCCGCGCCCGACGATGCCGAGCTGAAACGGCTGGTTTCGACGTCGGAAACCCGAGAGCAGGTGCTCGCCAATCCGGATGCCATCCAAATCGAAAGCGATTGGGAGGTTCTCGGCGAGAAGATCGAAACCCGCCGCGATGGTCTTGTCAGTCATGCCACCTGGCTGCTCGATCTGAAGAGCGCAGCGCCGCGTTTTGCCGTGCTGCTCGATTTCTTTCCGGCGTCCGCCGGCCGGCGATCGGGAGCTTTCGCGCCGGGTGATCGCTTTAAGGCGAGGCTGGTGTTTTACCCGTCCCGCAATCCGCTGCGGGCGCTGGTCGCCGAAAGGCTGGGCGACGTTTCGCCTGGAACATGGCCCGATTTCGCTTCGGGCGCTTCGGGCGATCCATTGACTTTCTACGCTACCTTCCAGGATGGCACGCCGTGGCTGTCGGATTGCCCGATCATCCTGCCGGCTGGCGCGATCGCGCTGGACGAAAGGGACAGTGCCTGGTGGCAGGCGGCCAGCGATCCGCATGGTATCGCTCTGCCTGTCGCAGGCACGGTCGACCGGACCTTGCTCGGTCTCGACCTTGCGGCCACGGCCGCGCTCTGGAACGGCGCCAGGCTCGAGCTGCTGGCCTCGCAGAGCAATATGGGGAGGCTCGATCTGTCATGAACGAGCCTGAGCAGGCAGGGCTGGCGCGGTTGCGCGACGGCTGGATTTCCGGTGGCGCGGTGTTTGAACTTGCTCCTGCCGAATGGAAAGATGTCGCCGCTGCGTCCAACCCCGACGAGCAAGAGCGACGGTTGCTGGCGATCGCCGCGCAGGCGCTGGATGTCGCGCTTCGTCCCGCCGCACCCAAGACGCTGAAGCGACGCCCGCAATTGCCGATGCTCGCCTTGCCGATGCTTCCGGATCGGTTGCGGCCGTTGCTGCGCGCCGCGCTCAAGCATGCCGTGGACGCAAGGCGCAAGGCTCTCGTCGTCAGGCTGGTGGCCAGCCGTGGCTTCGTCACCCATCCGATGGATTGGATGCCTGCGGCGTCGGACCAGAACGCGCCGGATGTCTACGCGCCCTGGCTCGACTGGCAGGCAAGTGCCGAACAGGAACGACCAGGCTCAGCCGACAAGCTCAATGCGGACAACTGGGCCGATTTCTATCCCGCCGCGCGGCGCCTGGCGCTGGCCGCGATGCGCTGCAGCGAGCCGGCAGCGGCTCGACAGCTGCTCGAGGCCAAGGCGCCAGCCGAATCGGCCGAAATCCGGCTGCCGCTGGTCGAGCTCATCCGCATCGGTCTCGGACCGGACGACGCGCCGTACCTGAAAAGCCTGGCAGCCGACCGGTCCGGCAAAATCCGTGAGCTGGCGGGCCGCATGCTGGCGATGCTGGGCGAACACGGCGAGGCCGGCGCGGACGTCCCCGTAGCCGAGCTCGCCGGCTTCATCGAGGAAGGCAAGGCAGGTTTCATCCGTCGCCGCACCACATTCGGCCCGGCGAAAACCAAATCGCATGCGCAGGAGCAGCGCCGCGCCGAGCTGTTCGAGCTCTGCAATCTGGTCGATTTGGCGGCCCGGTTCGGGGTGACCGAATCCGATTTCATAACCGGCTGGCAGTTCGGCGCCGACAACAATGCCGATATCTTTCTCTCGCGCATGGTTGCCGCTTCGGGCAGCGACGCCGCCGTCGCGCATATGGCCGACACATTGATCGCCGCCGGTGGCAAGGCGGCGCTCCTGGTGCTGCAGCTTGCGCCGCGCCTCGACACCGGACGCCAGCGCGTGCTTGTTCGCCAGATCGTCAAGGACGCGCAGTTTTCCGGCGCACTGAGCCAGGCGCAGGGCATCGAGGCCGGATGGCTCGGCTGGGATGATCTTTCCAACGGACGCTTCCTGGCAACCCTTCGCAACGGCATCGCCGCTAAGGAAGATGCGCCAAGGCGGGCCGCCGAGGACATCGTCGAGACGATCGGCTACCTGGTCACCGCGCCCGCGGCGGCAAAATTCATCGACGAGGTCGTCGCGGCCGGCCTGCCGCCGGCATCGCCATCGCTCGGCCTGCTGCGGCTCAACGCGGCGCTCACCGCAAACCCTTCCCAATCCGCCAGATGATCAATCCGGAGAAGATCGCATGAACGCAGCCATCCGCCTCCCGGCCGAAGAGGTCCATGCCGCCGAACTGCAGGCGCTCGCGCGCGGCGACGACCGCCAGAAGCCCGCCGGCTGGAGCCTGTCGCCGAAAGCCGTGCTGACCTACCTGATGGGCGGCAAGGCGAGCGACGGCACGGTGATTTCGCCGAAATATGTCGGCCGCCGTCAATTGATGGAAACCGCGGTAGCGACGCTCGCCACCGACCGGGCGCTGCTTCTGCTCGGCGTTCCCGGCACGGCGAAATCCTGGGTCTCGGAGCATCTCGCCGCCGCCATCATGGGCAACTCTACGCTGGTCGTGCAGTGCACCGCCGGCACCGACGAAAACCAGATCCGCTATGGCTGGAACTACGCCCAGCTGCTGGCCAGGGGCCCGAGCCAGGAGGCGCTGGTGCCGACGCCGCTCTACCGCGCCATGCAGGACGGCAAGCTCTGCCGCCTGGAAGAGCTGACGCGCATGGGCTCCGACGTGCAGGACACGCTGATCACCGTGCTGTCGGAAAAGATGATGCCGGTGCCGGAGCTGAACACGTCGATCTACGCGCAGCGCGGCTTCAACATCATCGCCACCGCCAACAACCGCGACAAGGGCGTCAACGAGCTCTCCTCGGCGCTGAAGCGGCGCTTCAATGTGGTCGTGCTGCCGCTGCCCGACGACATGGCGGAAGAGGTCTCTATCGTCTCCAGGCGCGTCGGCGAAATGGCCGGCGGCTTGGACCTGCCGGTGCCGAAGAATGTCGGCGAGGAGATCGCGCGCGTGCTTACCATCTTCCGCGAACTGCGCTCCGGCTCGACGGCGGACGGCAAGGTGACGCTGAAGACGCCGTCAGGCTCGTTGTCCACCGCCGAGGCGATCGCCACGATGGTCAGCGGCCTCAGCCAGGCGGCATGGTTTGACGGCGGCAAGCTCCATGCGGAAGGCCTGGCGCCGAGCCTTGTCGGCGCCATCGTCAAGGATCCGGTGCAGGACAAGGTGGTGCTGGAGGAATATCTCGAGACGGTGCTGAAGAAACGGCCGGACTATGCCGGCTATTACGCGGCGCTCAACGCGGCCATCTGACCGATGACGCAGGCCGGCATCAGCTATTTCGGCATTCGCCATCACGGGCCGGGCTCTGCCGAGAGCCTGGTCAAGGCGTTGCAGGACCTGCAGCCCGTTGCCGTGCTGATCGAAGGTCCGGTGGATGCCTCACCGCTGCTGCCGCTGCTTGCCAGCCCTCAGATGAAGCCGCCGGTGGCGCTGCTTTGCTATCCGGAGGACGACCCCGCCGCGACGAGCTTCTGGCCGTTCGCCGAGTTCTCGCCGGAATATCAGGCGGCGCTATGGGCTGTCGCCAACAAGGCGGCGCTGCGTTTTATCGATCTGCCGGCGGCGGCGCGACTGACGGAGAAGGCGCCTGAAGGATCGACCGACGCCGATGCGGCCAAAGCAGAGGGCGAGGAAGAACAGGGCGAAGACACGTCGCGCATCCGGGATCCGATCGGCACCTTGGCCCGCGCGGCCGGCTATGAGGACGGCGAAAGCTGGTGGTCCGACATTATCGAGCAGAATCCGGAGCCCGGCCCGATCTTCGCGGCCATCGCCGACGCGATGACGACGCTGCGCGACGGCGAGGGTGCGATCGGCAAATTCGAGGCGATGCGCGAGGCGCATATGCGGCTCGAGATCGCCGCGGCGCGCAAGGAATTCGACGGCCCTCTGGCTGTGGTCTGCGGCGCCTGGCACGTGCCGGCTTTGCAGGCGGCGCATACGCAGAAAAGCGACCAAGCGTTGCTCAAGGGCATCGGCCGGCGCAAGACCATGATGACCTTCGCGCCTTGGACGGGACCGCGCCTTGCGCTGGGCTACGGCTATGGCGCCGGCGTCGTCGCGCCCGGTTGGTGCAAGCATCTGTGGCAGACCCGCGGCCAGGATGATGCGTCCGTCCTGTGGCTGGCGCGCATCGCCTCGGTTCTCAGGGCCAAGGGCCACATGATCTCGACCGCATCGCTGATCGAAGCCGAGCGTCTGGCGCGGGCGCTTGCCGCCATTCGCGAACGGCCGAAGCCCGGTTTCGAGGAACTGCGCGACGCCTCGATCGCGGCGCTCTTCAACGGCGAGGCGCTGCTGTGGAAGATGGTCGAAGCCGAGCTGTTGCTCGGCGCCGATGTCGGCGAGATCCCGGCCGACACGCCGCTGGCGCCGCTGATCGATGATCTGCAGCGCAACCAGAAGGCGGCGCGGCTGAAGCCCGAAGCCCTGGAGCGGGAGCTTTCCATCGACCTGCGCAGCGACAGCGGGCTGTTCCGGTCGACGCTTCTGCATCGGCTCAACGTGCTTGGCGTCAATTGGGGCCGGCTGACGGATGTCGGGCGCAGCCGCGGCACGTTCCGTGAGCGCTGGATGCTGGCCTGGCAGCCGGAATATGCGGTTCGCCTGGTCGAGAACCTGGTCTATGGCCCGACCATCGAGAAGGCCGCCAATGGCCGCCTGATCCAGATGATCGGCGCTGCCGCGACCCTCGACGCCCTGGCCACGCTGGTGCAGAGCGCGATCACGGCCGCCTTGAGCGAGGCGTCCGCCGCCGGCCTCGCGGCACTTGAAGAAAAGGCCGCCCACAGCAGCGAGTGCCTGGAACTTCTGTCCTCGGTGCCGCCTTTGGCCGATATCATCCGGTACGGCGAAGCGCGCAAGACCGAAACGGAGCGCCTGGCCGGCTTGTTGGAACGGCTGATCGTCGAAGGCTCGATCGCGCTGCCTTACGCGGCACGCGACCTCGATACGCAGGCCGCCGCTGCGCTGATGAGCGCTCTGCGCAAGGCCGACGAAGCGATCAAGCTGGTCGAGCCGGGCGACGATGTTCTGGATGCCTGGCGCAACGGCCTGGCGGCCGTGCTTGATTCCTCGCGCTCGACGGCGCTCATCGCCGGCAGCAGTGCGCATCTGCTCTATGAGGCAGGGCGGCTTTCCGCGGAAGCCACGGCCGACCTTCTGGCAAGGCGCTTGTCGCCGGGAACGCCTGTCGCCGATGCTTCCGCCTTCTTCGAAGGCTTCTTCAGCGGCGCCGGGCAGCGGCTGATCTATGACGAAGGCCTGCGCGGCGCCGTCGATGCCTGGCTGGCGTCGCTCGACGAAGACGCTTTCGTCGCGCATCTGCCGCTGCTGCGCCGCGTCTTCTCCAATCTCGACAGCATGGAGCGCCGCCGCCTGATCGAGGCCGTTTTGGGCAAGCGGGCAAGCCTGCCTGCCGGGCTGGCGCCGGCGCCCGACGGTGGCGAGGCCTGGCGCCGGCATTTCGGCCTGCTTCGCGGCTTGATCACAGGGGAGCCAAGCCATGGCCGATGAAGCGACCGGGCCGGACCTCGATCCGACCGAGGACGCGCGCGAGCGCCGCTGGCGGCTGGCGATCGGCGCCGATGACGAGACGTCGCCGGCACTGTCGGCCGAAGACCGGAAACTGTCGGCGGCGCTCGACGCGCTCTATGGCGACGGCAGCGGCGACACCGCCGGCGATCCGCGCAAGCGGCGCGGCGGTCTTGGCCGCTCGGCGCCGCGCGTCGCGCAATGGATGGGCGACATCCGCTCCTTCTTCCCCGAGCAGGTCGTCCAGATCGTGCAGAAGGACGCCTTCGAGCGGCTGAACCTCAAGCAGATGCTGATGGAGCCGGAGTTCCTCAAGGCGATCGAAGCCGACGTCAATCTCGTCGCCGATCTGATCTCGCTGCGCTCGGCGATGCCGGACAAGACCAAGGACATCGCCCGCTCGATCATTTCCGACATTGTTGCCAAGCTGATGCAGCGCCTGGAGCAGAAGACCGCCGAGGCGATCCGTGGCGCGCTCGACCGTTCGCGGCGCACCAACCGGCCAAGGCAGCGCGACATCGACTGGCCGCGCACCATCACCGCCAACCTTCGCCATTACCAGCCGGAGCACAAGACCATCGTGCCGGAGAAGCTGGTCGGCTTCATGCGCCGCCAGCGCCGGCTTGTCGACCTCGACGAGGTGACGCTGTGCGTCGACCAGTCGGGCTCGATGGCAAGCTCGGTGATCTATGCCTCGATCTTCGCCGCGGTGATGGCGTCGCTGCCTGTGGTGCGCACAAAACTTGTCTGTTTCGACACCGCGATCGTCGACCTGACGGAAGAGCTCAGCGATCCGGTCGAGGTGCTGTTCGGCGTCCAGCTCGGTGGCGGCACCGACATCAATCAGGCGGTCGCCTATTGCGCCGAGCGCATCGAGCGACCGACCAAGGCGCATTTCGTGCTGATCACCGACCTCTACGAGGGAGGCAACGGCAAGCAGCTGCTGCAAAGGCTGGCGGCGCTCGTCCGCTCAGGCGTCAACGTCATTGTGCTCCTGGCTCTCACCGACCAGGGCCGTCCCGGCTACGATCCTTCGATGTCCAGTTCGGTCGCCGCATTGGGCATTCCGGTCTTTGCCTGCACCCCGGACCATTTTCCCGACATGATCGCGGCGGCGTTGCGCCGCGAGGACATCGGTGCCTGGGCGGCTGGCGCGGACATCAAGCTCATTCGCCCCCAGACCGAAGCGCCGGCAGCCGAATAGGGCAGTCGGAATCCCACGACCGGCCGAGCCGGTCGCGGGAATAGTCTTCAGCCGAATTTCGGGTCGAGGCTGCCCGACTTGTAGCGCTTGGCCATTTCCGAGACCGGCAGCGGCTTGATCTTCTGGGCGTTGCCGGCGGTGCCGAACTCCTCGAAGCGCTGCTTGCAGAGCTTACGCATCGCCGCCATCGCCGGCGTCAGATATTTGCGCGGATCGAACTCCGACGGGTTCTCGGTCAGCACCTTGCGGATCGCGCCGGTCAGCGCCATGCGGTTGTCGGTGTCGATGTTGATCTTGCGCACGCCATGCTTGATGCCGCGCTGAATCTCTTCCACCGGCACGCCCCAGGTCGGCTTCATCTGGCCGCCATATTTGTTGATGATCTCCTGCAACTCCTCCGGCACCGAGGATGAGCCGTGCATGACCAGATGCATGTTGGGCAGGCGGCGGTGGATTTCCTCGATCACGTTCATCGCCAGCACCGCGCCGTCCGGCTTGCGCGAGAATTTATAGGCGCCGTGGCTGGTGCCCATGGCCACCGCCAGCGCGTCGACATGCGTGTCCTTGACGAACTGCACAGCCTGTTCCGGGTCGGTCAGCAGCTGGTCATGGCTGATCGCGCCTTCGACGCCGTGGCCGTCTTCCTGTTCGCCACCGCCGCTTTCGAGCGAACCGAGCACGCCGATTTCGCCTTCCACCGAGACGCCGCCCCAATGCGCCATGTCGACGACGCGGCGCGTGATGCCGGAGTTATAAGCATAGTCGGCCGGCGACTTGCCGTCTTCCTTCAGCGAGCCGTCCATCATCACCGAGGTGAAGCCGTATTGGATCGCGGTGACGCAGGTCGCTTCGTTGTTGCCATGGTCGAGATGCATGCAGACCGGGATGTCGGGGTGGATCTCGACCAGCGCGTCGATCAGCTTGGCCAGCACCACGTCATTGGCATAGGCGCGCGCGCCGCGGCTGGCCTGCAGGATGACCGGCGACTTGGTCTCCTCGGCCGCCTCCATGATGGCGAGGCCTTGTTCCATGTTGTTCATGTTGAAGGCAGGCACGCCATAGCCCTGTTCCGCGGCATGGTCGAGCAATTGTCTCAGTGTGATGCGAGCCAACGAATAGTCTCCCGTATCTTGGTTCGAGCCTGTGTTTGAAAAGGCCGCCCGGGGGTCGGGCGGCCTCGTTGCTTCTGGCCGGATTTCCGCGCGGCCGCAACCTTTTGAAGCCTGTGTGGCCGCAATTCTTGTTGCAGGACTGAAATCCGGCCCCGTCGGGCTTAGGCCGCGATCAGCGCCCGCGCTGCCAGGATCTGGATGCAGGCGTTCGCCGCTTCCTTGCCCTTGACCGTAAAATGCTCGTGGAAAAAGCGGTGGTGCTCGGTGCTGTCGTGAAAATTGTGCGGCGTCAGCACCGCCGACAGCACCGGCACGCCGGTCGCAAGCTGCACGTTCATCATGCCGTCCAGCACGGCGCCTGCCACGAAGTCGTGGCGATAGATGCCGCCATTGACAACGAAGGCGGTGCCGAGGATCGCGGCGTAGCGGCCGGTCTCGGCAAGCGTCTTGGCGTGCAGCGGGATCTCGTAGGCGCCCGGCACGTCGAAGATCTCGACGTCAAAGCCGAGCGCGGCAAGGTCCGCCTCGAAGGCTTGCACGCACCGGTCGACGATATCGGCGTGCCATCGCGCGCGAATGACGGCGATGCGGCGGGTTTCATGGTTTCTTGGGGTATGCTGATTCATGGGTCCATCCTTCCGTTTCGAACCAGAATCAGGACGCACGACGCAAAAACCGGCCGGCGGGCGGACCGTTCGTTGCGATCGTTCTCTTCCATCCGGACTGTAACCGTCGGCTCTGGAATCACACCGGATCTGCTGACCCTCTCGTTGCCGAAAGGCGCTCGCGGGCTTGAGCCGAGGCTCTTACCGCCGGTGGGGACTTTCACCCCGCCCTGAGAACACTAACGCGGGTTTTATGGAAGGACGGGAAGGGGCTGTCAATCGGCGACTAGCCAATCTCCCCCCTCGTGGGGGAGATGCCCGGCAGGGCAGAGGGGGGCGCCAAGACTCGCGGCCCATCTCGTTCGTGGAGCCTGAAAATGACGAATAGTGGAGGGCCAATCCAAGTGCCGCTACGTCGGCGGGACAGCGCCCCCCTCTGTCCTGCCGGACAGCTCCCCCACAAGGGGGGAGATTGGCTAACCACGCTCCGGAAACATCGCCTTCAGTCCTTCGCGCGACGCCTTGGCCACGCCGCGCTCGGTGATCAATCCCGTCACCAGCCTTGCCGGCGTCACGTCGAACGCCGGATTTGCCGCAGGGGTCCCCTCGGGTGACACGCGCACCTGCGTGATCTTGCCGTCCGCGGTCTTGCCCCAGACCAAGGACACCTCGTCGCCGGAGCGCTCCTCGATCGGGATTTCGGCCAGCCCGTCCGCCACTGTCCAGTCGATGGTGGGCGAAGGCAGCGCGACAT
The DNA here is from genome assembly GCF_041355295.1 of Mesorhizobium sp. RCC_202. NCBI lineage: Bacteria > Pseudomonadati > Pseudomonadota > Alphaproteobacteria > Hyphomicrobiales > Phyllobacteriaceae > Mesorhizobium > Mesorhizobium sp. RCC_202. Next base: position 278,706 of record NZ_JBFUPO010000008.1, on the reverse strand, counting down.
AGAACGGCACATCATTGTCGGCGGCGGCCAGCGCTTTCAGATAGGTGCCGATCTTGTTGCAGACATCGCCATTGGCGGTGGTGCGGTCGGTGCCGACGATCACCATGTCGATGTCGCCATGCTGCATCAGATGGCCGCCGGCATTGTCGACGATCAGCGTGTGCGGCACGCCATGGCCGGCCATCTCCCAGGCGGTCAGCTGGGCGCCCTGGTTGCGTGGCCTGGTCTCGTCGACATAGACATGGACCGGAATGCCGGCTTCGACGGCCAGATAAATCGGCGAGGTGGCAGTGCCGTAATCGACGGTTGCCAGCCAGCCGGCATTGCAATGGGTCAGGATATTGACCGGCTCGCCCGGCTGCTTGCGCGCGGCGATCTCTTTGATAATGGCAAGTCCGTTCTCGCCGATGGCGCGGTTCAACCCGACATCCTGGTCGGCGATTTCAGCGGCCCGCCCGTAGGCGGCCTCGGCGCGTTGCGCTGGTGCCAGCGGCTTCAGGAAGCGCCGCATCTCGTCCAGCGCCCAGCGCAGATTGATCGCCGTTGGCCGCGTCTTGTTGAGCGTTTCCCACACGGTATCGAGCGCCTCATCTGAAGCATCGACGGTCATCTGGATGGCGACGCCGTAGGCGGCGGTGACGCCGATCAGCGGCGCGCCGCGCACCCACATGTCGCGGATCGCGGTGGCGATGCCGCTGACCGTTGCGATCCTTTCGATGCGGAATTCATGCGGCAGCCAGCGCTGGTCGATGATCTCGACCGAACGCTTGTCATCACTCAGCCAAATGGTGCGGAAGTGGCGGTCGCCGACGTTCAAAGGCTCTTCTCCTGTTCGATCAGCGCGGCGAGGATGTTGACCTCGTCGATGCTGTGTATCCGGCGTCGGTTGACGGCGATGTGACGGCCGAAGCGCAGCGCCTTGGCCTCGCATGTGGCGCGCAGGTCCTCGTCGGCAATCGTCTCGAAGTCGGCATTGTGGGCGAGGCCGAGGATGCGCCGGTGCACCTCGATGCCGGCAAAGCCGAGCAGGTCGGTCCAGATGGAATGCAGCACATGGTCGAGCGCCTGCTCGACGCCGAGCAGGTCGCCCTGATCCTCGAACAAGCTTTTCTGGTAAAGCATGCCGGTGCGCTCGGTGCGCCACAAACGCGAGAACTCGGCGCGGAACACCGCCCAGGTCTCGTCGGTCACTTCTAGCAGATAGGCGCGCATCGAATCCCGGCTGCCGTTTTCCTCGTGGCCGCGCTGCGAGAAGAAAGACATCCAGAAATTGGCAAGCAGCATGCCGACATCGAAGGCCATCGGGCCATAGAAGGCGAATTCCGGATCGATCATCCTGGTCTCGGTGTCGGTGACCATGATCGAACCGGAATGCAGATCGCCATGCAGCAACGTCTCGGCATTGGCGGCGAACAAGTGCTTCAGCCGCTGCGCCTCGACCTTGAGGTCGCGGTCGGCACGCAATTCGGCGACAAGGCCGTCGAGCTGCGGCGAGGTATGCCGGTTCAGCTTGGCGTCGAAATAGGGGTCGGAAAACACCAGATCCTCGGTGATGCCGCAGAGCTCGACATTGTCGGCGAACAGAGCCAGATCGGCCTTGCGGTCCTTGGTCGGCATGGAGAGGTCCGAACCGAGGAACAGTGTGCGGGCCATGAACAGGCCGATATCCCTGGAGATGTTGGGCAACTGGCGCCCGTCGATCAGGGCGCGCCGCAGAATGATGTGTGGCGGCGCCAGATATTCCATGATGATCAACGCCTGGCTTTCATCGAAATAATAGATGGTCGGCACCGAGCCCGGCGCCCGGCGCTCCTGCCTGGTCAGCGCGTGGTATTCGAAGAAGGAGCGCTTCAGCGGCAGCGGCCAGCTGTCGCCGACCAGCCGAACATAGGGCAATGCCTGCTTGACCACCGCCGCGCCTTTGTCTCCCTCGACGATGAAGACGAGGTTCAAATTGCCGTCACCGACCTCGCGTACTTTCCACTGGCTGGCATCCCCGCCGATACGCTCGGTGAGTGCCGTGGTCTCGCCGAGGCGCTTCGGCAACGTCTCCACCGACAATGCTTCGAACTTTTCGGTCATTCTCTCCCCTCCTGCACGTGGTTCCCGACGATAGCGGAGCCACGGCGGCGGGGCCAAGCTAGGAAGCGATCTGGCAAATGTCAATCGTGTTGACAATTGCCGAGCGAGCCCATAGCGTCACGGTCAGGGAGGAACGAATGGGCGCAGATGCCGTGTTCCGTGTGGAGGGCTTGAGGAAATCCTTTGGCCAGAACGAGGTGCTTGGCGGCATCTCGCTCGATCTCTTTGCGGGCGAGGTAATCGTGCTGATGGGCGCCAATGGTGCCGGCAAGTCCACCCTGGTCAAGATTGTCAGCGGGGTCTACGACCGTGGCGCGGGCGCCATGCAACTCGCCGGCAAGACGTTCGACCCGCAGACGCCCGCCGAAGCGATCCGCGCCGGCGTCGTCACCGTGCATCAGAACATCAATGACGGCGTGGTCGCCGACCTCGACGTCGCCACCAACCTGACCTTGGACAGGCTGAGCGGCAAGGGCGCGTCGCTGCTGTTCAAGCCGCGCACTATCCGCGCCGAGGCGAAAGCCGTCGCCGACCGCATGGGATTGACGCTCGATCTCAAGGCGCGCGTTGCCGACCTTGCGCTTGCCGACCGCCAGATGGTCGCCATCGCCCGCGCCATGGCGCATCAGCCCAAGGTGCTGATCCTCGACGAGCCGACTTCCTCGCTGTCGAGCGCCGAGGCCGATCGGCTGTTTGCGCTGATCGATCGGCTGCGCGGGCAGGGCGTCGCCATCCTCTACATCTCGCACCGCATGTCCGACATAAGGCGGCTGGCCGACCGCATCGTCTCGATGCGCGACGGCATCGTCTCCGGCGTCTTCGATCAAAAGCCGCTCGACTATGAAGGCGCGGTCAACGCCATGCTCGGCCGCAAGATCCATCTCGACCAGGTGGTGGCGAGACACTCGGTGCGCCCGGTCTTCACCGCCGAAGGCCTGCGCATCGCGCCGGGCGCCAAGCCGATCTCGATGACGCTCGGCACTGGCGAGGTGGTGGCCATCACCGGCCTTGTCGGCGTCGGCAAGACGGCCTTGGCCGAGACGTTGTTCGGCGTGCGCAGGTCGCTCGCCGGCGCCATGCATATGGACGGCAAGCCTTATGCGCCGGGGTCGGCGCGCGAGGCGATCGCCGCGGGCGTCTTCCTCGTCGCCAAGGATCGCGCTGAGAGCGGCATCGTCGGCGACTTCAACATCGAGCGCAACATCAGCCTGCCGTTCCTGAAACGCATGTCGAGCTTCAGTGTCATGAAAAAGCGTGCCGAGCGCGCCGTCGCGCGCCGCCAGATCGACGAGCTCGGCATCGTCTGCCGCTCGGAGAAGGACGAGCTGTCGGCGCTCTCCGGCGGCAATCAGCAGAAGGTGATGGTGGCGCGCTGGATGGCGCAGGCCTCGCGCCTGTTCATCCTCGACGAGCCATTCCAGGGCGTCGACATCTCGGCCCGCCGCGACATCGCCACTAAGCTGAGGGCAAGCGCCGATGGCCGTGCGACGCTGATCTTCGTCACCGAGATCGACGAGGCGTTGGAGACCGCCGACCGCATCCTGGTGATGTCCGAACACACGATCGTCGGCGAGCACAGGAATGCCGATATCGACCTCGACCGGCTGCTGGCCGAAGTGGCCGGCGGGCCGCTGAACAGCGCGGCGTGAGGTCCATTGCATGTCGCCTAAAAGTGCGCAGCGGTTTTGGGCAAACGACATGCATCAAACAAAGAATTGCATGTCGCCTAAAAGTGCGCAGCGGTTTTGGGAAAACGACATGCATCAGACAAAGAATTGCATGTCGCTTAAAAGTGCGCAGCGGTTTTGGGAAAACGACATGCATCAAACAAAGAATTGCATGGAGTGGAATGGAATGAGCTTTGCCTGGACAGCCGCGCGGTGGAGCGCTGAATGACCGCGCGCGACTACGCCATTCGCTACGGCTTCATCGTCCTGCTGGTCGGGCTGATCGCCTATTTCGCTCTCTCCGCCGACGGTTTCGTCTCGCCGCAGAGCGCGGTTTTCATCTTCCAGTCGGTGGCGATCACCGGCGTGCTGGCGCTTGGCGTCACTGCGACGCTTGTCGTCGGCGGCTTCGATCTGTCGATCGGCTCGGTCGCCACGAGCGCCATGATGGCGGCGTCCTATGCCATGGTGGTGCTGGAGCAGAACACCGTCGTTGCCGTCATCGCCTGCCTCGTCATCGGCGTCATCGTCGGCCTGATCAATGGCTGGCTGATCGTCTATATGCGCGTGCCCGATTTGCTCGCCACCCTCGGCATGATGTTCCTGCTGCTCGGCCTGCAGCGCATCCCGACCGAAGGCCGCTCGATCGCCACCGGCATGACGATGCCCGACGGCTCGGTCGCCAACGGTAAATTCTCGGACGCCTTCCTGGCGCTTGGCCGCCACCGCTTCGACTTCTTCATTCCGAACCTGATCCCGGTCTCGGTCGTGGTGCTGGTCGTGCTCGCGGTGCTGATCTGGTTCTTCCTCGAATACACTCGCTTCGGCCGCATGATGTATGCCGTCGGCTCCAACGAGCGCGCCGCCGAACTCGCCGGCGCGCCTGTCAAGGCATACAAAATCTGGGCCTACGTCATTTCGGGAGTTTTTGCCTCGATCGGCGGCATTTTGCTCGCCGCCCGACTTGGACGCGGCGACATCGCCTCGGGTAATAATCTCCTGCTCGACGCGGTCGCGGCGGCGCTCATCGGCTATGCGGTGCTCGGCGCCGCCAAGCCCAACGCCTTCGGCACGGCCGTCGGCGCGGTGTTCGTCGGCGTGTTGCTGCAGGGCCTGACGATGATGAACGCCCCTTACTACACGCAGGATTTCGTCAAGGGCGCGGTTCTCGTCGTCGCCCTTGTCTTCACCTTCGCCCTTTCCGGCAGGGGCAAGAGGTAGGTTCGACCGGGGTTTTGAGAAAGAAAATGGAGGAAAAATTGAGCATCACAAGAAGACTTTTGGGGAAGGCGGCACTTGGCCTCGCGGGCGCGGCGCTGCTGATGCAGGGCAGTGCCCTTGCGGCGGACAAGCCGGCGCCGTTTGACAAGCCGGGCGTCAAGATCGCGCTCGTGCGCTATCTGTCGACGGGCGACTTCTTCCAGGCCTATCTGTCGGGCGTCGAGGCGCAGTCGAAGGCGCTTGGCATCGACCTGCGCGTGTTGGACAGCCGCCAGGACGCCGCGCTCCAGGCCGACATGGTCGACCAGGCCATCGCGCTCGGCGTGCAAGGCATCATCATCCAGCACGGCCTGACGGAATCGATGAAGGACGCCGCTCAGCGCGCGGTCGACGCCGGCATCAAGGTTGTCGCCTTCGACGTCAACGTCGAAAACCCGAAGATCCCGCAGATCGAGCAGTCGGACAAAGACCTTGCCCGCCTGGCGCTCGAACAGGCGGTCAAGGACAATGGCGAAAGCTGGAACGCCGGCTATGTCTATGTCGCCGGCATCGCGCCGCTCGACCGCCGCAACGAGACCTGGGTCGACGTGAAGAAGAAATACGCCGGCATCAAGGAGGTCGCGCAGTTCGGCACGCTCGACAACCCGATCGCCAACTCCGTCGCCAACCAGGCGCGCTCGGTGCTGCAGGCGCATCCCGACATCAAGGTGATGTTCGCGCCCTATGACGAGTTCGCCAAGGGCGTGAAAATCGCCGTCGACGAAGCCGGGCTGAACAAGGGCATCAAGATCTACTCTGCCGACATCTCGACCTCGGACATCGCCGCCATGCGCGAGCCCGACAGCGCCTGGGCCGCGACCGCCGCCACCAACCCGGCCGTCGTCGGCCAGGTCTCGGTGCGCGCGCTGGCGCAGCTGCTTGCCGGTGAAGACCCCGGCCACAACGTCATCGTGCCGCCGACGCTGATCACCCAGAAGGAGCTGATCGACAAGGACATCAAGAACATGGAAGACCTGTCGGCCAAGCTGCCGCAGTTCGCCCACGCCGATGTCGCCATGCCGGCCTGGATGCCGAACCCGAACGCCAAGTAAGTTCGGGCAAATTGAACAAGGAAAGAGCGGCTTTCGGGCCGCTCTTTCTGTTTGGATGACCGCCAATCGTTCGCCCTATCGCTGCCAGAAAGGCAGCTTGGCGATCTCTTCCTCGACCTGCCATCTGGTCAACCCGATATCGTCGATCAAATGCGGATTGTCGGTCGCCATGCGCTTCAGATCGAAGCGGAAGCGGGCCTGCTTGCGGCGCGCCGCGAGAAGGCTGAGCAAGGCCGCCAGACTGTAGCGCCGAGGCCTTGTGCGAATGGCCGGCCGTACCGCGAGCCCCTGGCAAGGCAAAAGGGTATCGTTCATGGCAACCTCCATGCAATTTGGGCTCGAAGGCCCGTGACTTGAATGAGGCTGCATTCTGCCGCATGCCGGCGGTGGCGTAATTAAGCCTTCCCAAATAGTTCTCAAAACTTCCAAATCGGCTATAGATCGCCGCATGCAGGGATCGCGCTTTGCCTTCGGACCGTTCGTGCTTGATCCGGGCGCGGGAACGCTGCTACGCGGCGATGTGCCCATTGCCGCCGGACATCGCGGCCTGAAGCTGCTGGAGGCTCTCGTCGCGCGCCCGGGCGAGATCCTGGCCAAGGCCGAGCTGATGGACGCGGCGTGGCCGGGCACCGCCGTCGAGGAAGGCAACCTCACCGTACAGATTGCGCAATTGCGCAAGCTGCTCGGGCCGGCGACCGACGGCGGCGAGTGGATCGCCACGGTGCCGCGCGTCGGCTACCGCTTCACCGGCGCCATCGAACAGCTCGACGCCAAGCGGAAGCCCTTGCCGCTGCCCGACAAGCCGTCGATTGCCGTGCTGCCCTTCATCAATCTGAGCAACGATCCCGACCAGGAGTCTTTCGCCGACGGCCTGACCGAAGACCTGATCACCGACCTCTCCCGGATACCGGGCCTGTTCGTCATCGCGCGCAATTCGGTCTTTGCCTACAAGGGCAAGCCCATGGATGTGCGTGAGATCGCGCAGGACCTTGGCGTGCGCTATCTGCTGGAAGGCAGCGCCCGGCGCGCCGCAGGACGCGTGCGCATCAACGCGCAGCTGATCGATGCGCTGAGCGGTGAGCATCTGTGGGCCGAACGTTTCGACCGCAGCCTGGAAGACATCTTCGCCGTCCAGGACGAGGCGACGGCCAAGATCGTCGAGGCATTGCTTGGCCGGCTGCGCGCGCCGCCGGCGCGCAATCGGCCGAAGAACCTCGAGGCCTATGATCTCGTCGTGCGAGCACGCAGTCTGTTCGATGAATCGCCGCAGATGGCGCGCGAAGCCCATCTGATGCTGACGCGCGCGATCTCGCTCGATCCCGACTATGCCGAGGCCTATCGCTGGCTCGCCATGAACCACTGGATGGGCTGGGTGCATTGGGGCGAGCCGATCGAACCTGCCCGCAGCACCGCCCTGGAACTGGCGCGCAAGGCCGTTGCGATCGACCCCAACGATGCCGGCTGCGTCTGGGTGCTGGCCAACCTGCTCGCCTATGAGCGCGATTTCGAACAGTCTGAGGTTGAATTCGCCAAGGCGATCGAACTCGATCCCAACGAGGCCGATATCTGGGCGACATTGTCCGACATCGTCGTCCTGTCCGGAAAGGTCGAGGAGGGTCTCGAACACATCCGCAAGGCGTTCCGGCTGAACCCGTTTCCGCCGAGCTGGTACTATCTGACGCTCGGCCAGGCCCAATATGCGGCACGCGCCTACGAGGCCGCCGTCGAGACGCTGCGGCGCGACGAGACCTATCGCACAAGCTCACGCCGCTTCCTGGCGGCAAGTCTTGCCCAGCTCGGCCGCCTCGACGAGGCGCGCACCGAGGTCGCATTGTTCCTGGTCGGCAATCCGCATTTCTCCACGCAGCGCTGGGTCGAGACCGAGCCGTTCCGCGACGAGGCGACGTTGGAGCATTTCGTCGACGGCTTCCGCAAGGCTGGTCTGCCGGAGTGATCACCGGTTGGCGCGGGCCAGTCCATGCGCGACCAGACGGTCGATGACCTCCGGATAACTGACGCCGCTTGCCGCCATCGCCTTGGCGTACATGCTGATGTTGGTGAAGCCGGGAATGGTGTTGAGCTCGTTGATCAGGAAAGTCATGTCCGGCATCAGGAAAAAGTCGACGCGGGCCATGCCGTCGCAGCCGAGCGCCCGGAACGCTTTTGCCGCCGTGGCGCGCATGGCTTCCTCGACCTCCGGCGGCAGCTCCGCCGGCACGATCAGCGCGGCGCCATTTTCGCCGATGTATTTGGCGTTGTAATTGTAGAAGCCGTGGCTTTCCGCCGGCACGATCTCGCCCGGACGCGAGACGAAGAGTTCGCCCGTCGGGCTCTCCAACACGCTGTATTCGATCTCGCGGCCACGAACGAATTCCTCCGCCAACAGCTTGCGGTCGTGCTGGAAGGCTTCCGCCAGCGCTCGATCGAATTCCTGGCTGCCATTGACCTTTGCGACACCCACCGACGAGCCCTGCCGCGCCGGCTTGATAAACACCGGCAGGCCGAGCTGGTCTTCCAGATCGGTGAGCGAAGGAGCCGAACCTTCATCGATCGTCACCGAGCGCGCGACAGGCACGCCGGCCGCCTTCAGCAGCCGCTTGGCGATGTCCTTGTCGAGCGCCGCGGCGGAGCCCAGTATGCCGCAGCCGGCGTGCGGTATGCGCGCCACCTCGGCCAGCCCCTGCACCGCGCCGTCTTCGCCATGCAGGCCATGCAGCACCGGAAACAGGATATCGAGGCGAGGCAGGTCGTGGGCTGCGCCGCTGGCGGGGATCGCCAGCATCCGTCCATGCCCGCCAGGCACCAGGCAGAGCTGCGTGCCAGCCGATGGTGTCGCCAGCGAACCATCCTCGAAGCGGCTGAGCAGCCATTGGCCTTCGCGGGTAACGAAGATTGGAACGGCGTCGTATTTCGCCGGCTCCAGCGCGGCCATGACGTTGGTCGCCGAAAGCAGCGACACCTCATGCTCGGCGGAGCGCCCGCCGAACAGCACGCCGATACGCAGTCTCTTTGCGGGCATTGAGAAACTCCACCAATGATCAGGGTTGGAGCTCGCATGCGAAACGCCAGACATCCCCTTCAACCGCCCCAGTAGTAAGCGAAGGATTGAAGTGGGACTTTGACCGGTTGACGCAGTTTTTCAGCAGAAGCGCGAAGGCTTTCCATCTGGAATCGCGTCAACACGAGGAGCGGTTCGTCCGTTTATGAAACGACGAACCGCTCCAGCCTCTGCTTCTACATCCTCAGCGCAACGCCGCCGCGATGTTGCCGCCGTCCACTGTTGTGACATCCGCAGTGGTGCGCTCGGCGAGTGCCTGGTGCAGGAAGGCCTGCGCCACGTCGTCGGCCGTCACTTCCTGTCCAAGCAGATTGCCGGACATATATTCCTTCTCCGACACGCCGCGCGCGCCCGAACGGCTGGCGATCATCGCATCGGTCAAAAGGCCCGAGCGGATGCGGTCGGCATTGACCGCGTTGGAGCGAATGCCGTAGGCGCCGTAGTCGAGCGCATATTGCCTGGACAGGAACAATGTCGCGGCTTTCGGAATGCCATAGGCACCGAATTTCGGGCCGGGATTGATGGCCTGCTTCGAGGTGTTGAACAGAAGCACGCCGCCGGTGCCTTGTTGCAGCATGATCCGCACCGCGTTCTGCGCCGCCGATTGATGGGCGAAGAAGTTGAGCTCGAAGCTCTTGCGCAGCGTGGCGTCGTCCAGCTCGCCGATGCTGCCTTCCCAGGCCGCACCCGCATTCGAGACCAGGATGTCGACGCCGCCATAGACCGCCACCGCCTTGTCGAAGGCGGCGCGCATCTCGGCCGGGTTGGTGATGTCGGCGCCGACGCCGATCGAATTGTTGCCGGCGGCCTTTGCCGCCTCCGCCGCCTTGGCCGGATCGAGGTCGACGAGCACGGCATGCGCGCCATTGGCGGCGAACAGCTTGCCGGTCGCAGCGCCGATGGCGCCGGCGCCGCCGGTGATCAGCACCACCTGGCCGGTCAGCGGCTTCGGCTTATTGGAGGCGAGCTTGGCCTGCTCCAACGACCAGTATTCGAGCGGGAAGAGATCGGCCTTGGACAGCGGATGGAAATGGCCGACGGCCTCGGCGCCGCGCACCGCCTCGATCCACATCTCGCCGACATCCGAAGCGATTTTCGCGTCCTTCAACGTGCGGCCATGGCCGAACATGCCGAGACCCGGCACCAGCGTCAGGCGCGGCATCGGGTCGAGCATGGTGCGCTTGACGTCGTCCAGCGCATCGTTGGTCTCGAAATAGGCGCGGTAGTCGTTGGCGAAAGCCTCGACATGGCTCTTGATGACGGCCTTGTAGTCGCCGAGCGTGTCGGCATCCGGCGCCGGCACCGCCATCGGCCCGGTCTTGATGCGGATCGACAGGTCGGGCGTCGATACACCGCGCCCGGCATAGTCGGCGATCTTGGCCGAATTGATGAAATCGACGATCGCGTCCGAAGTGCGGAAGTCGCTGATCATGCGGTCGAAGCGGCCTTCGCCGCGCGCCACGGCCACTGCGCCACGCAGCGTCGGCGCGATGTCGCTCGGCCTGGCGAGCTTTGCCGGCAGCGCTGCCTTGGCTGCCTGCGGCTTGCCGTTCTTCGCGACGTAGTCCTCGGCCACATTCACATAATGGATCATGCGGTCATAGGCCCGCCTGGCATCGTCGCCAAAGGTGAAGATGCCATGCTTGTCGAGGATCAGGCCTTCGACGCTCGGATCGGCGTCGAAGACTTCCGCGGCGACCTTGGCGAGATCGAAGCCCGGCTTGATGTATGGCACGTAGCCCATCTTGGTGCCGAACACGGTCTCGATCAGCGGCTTCGAGTCTTCCTGGTCGACGATGGCGAGGATCGCCGTCGAATGCGTGTGGTCGATGAAACGGTGCGGCAGGAAGGCGTGCAGCAGCGTTTCGACCGACGGGTTGGGGGAGGCGGGGTCGATCAGGTTGGAGCGCTGCAGCGCCACCATGTCCTCGTCGGCAAGTGTGCCCAGCGTGCGGGCTTTCAAGAGCGCGCCCATCTTCACCGCCGGCAGGCCTTGCGGCTCGATGACGGCCATGTCCCAGCCGCTGCCTTTGACGCACAGCACATCCCATTCGTCGCCGAGGAGATCTGTGGCCTTGGTCTTGACGGACGTGTTGCCGCCGCCATGCAGCACCAGGCGCGGCTCGCCGCCGAGCAGGCGGGTTGTATAGACGCGCAGCGCAAGGTCGCGGCCAACGCCTTTCCTGGCATAGTCGGCAACCATCTTTTCAGCGTCGGCGTCATTCCAAAGGTTCTGCATGTCGTTTCAGTCCGTTTCCGTCTTTTTGCTCATGAACAGAAAGCCCGACGCTTTGATGACAGAAGCGGCGAGGGGTGTTCTAGGATGCTTTTTTGCCGGCTTCGCCCGCGTGCTCGAGCAGGCGCTCGGCCATATGCGCACCGACCACCAGATGCGTGCAGAGCCCGCCGGCGATCGCCGCCAGCAACGGCTCGAACTTGGTGTCTTCCTGTACCACCATCAGCCGCTTATCGATGGCGCGCAGTGAGGCGAGCTCGGCCGAGATGACGCGCCGGTTGTAGCTGCAATCGAGCACCTCGCCTTTGGCATCGATGATCTGCCCGGCGATCACGCCGGCAGCACCCTGGCTTCGCAGTGCTTCCATCTCGGACGCCGATAGCGCGCCGCATTTCACCAGATGGCTGTCGGCATCGACTGCGCCGACTGAATAGAGCGCCAGGTCGCAGTCGGCGACGCCGGCCAGCTGATCGCGGATCACCGGCTCGGCGCGCAACCCTTGCGCCAGGGCTTCCGTCGACAGCACCAGTGGGGCATAGAAATTCAGGCCCTTGGCGTTCAGCCGCCGCGCGATCTCCATCGTGCACTGGTCGGGTCGGTAGGAGTAGGGCGCGCCGAGATTGCCGCAGAGCTGCACCACGGTGACGTCCTGCAGGTCGGCATAGGACATGATGTCGGCGATGGTGTAGACGGTGCGGCCCCAGGCGACGCCGATACGGTCGCCCTTCTTCACCAGCTCCAGGAACACGCTCGCCGCCAGCACCGCGATGTCGGTCGAAGGATCGGCGAGATAGGCGTTCTCCGGCGCGATCCAGACGGCGTCGAGCTTGAAGGCATCCTCCAGCCGGCGAGCCATGACGTCGTCGGTGAAGAGCTGCGTCGAGGTCGAGATGTTGACGATGCCGGTCTCGCGCGCCTTGCGCAGATACATGGCGACCGAAGCGCGGGAAATGTTGAGCTGGCTAGCCACTTCGTCCTGGCGCAGGCCATGGGCATAGTACAGCCAGGCGGCCTTGTGGATGAGCTGTTCTGCCGGTCTGATCGCCATGCCGCCTCCTCGGCTGACATTAGTCACGGCTCTCGACAAAAGTCAAATTCGGCGCGGCCGGTCGCCGTCACCTGCCAATATGGCCCCGCCCGGATCGCCATTCTACCGGAACGGCGCATCATAGCATTTTCGGCCGTTCCAGGGGGATAGCGTGGCAGCGTGCCTAAGGTTAGAAAGCTCGAAAAGAACTTGGGGAGAACGGGATGGCCAATCCCTACGAACAGGATCTCGACAAGAACGCCGCCAACCATCAGCCGCTGACGCCGCTGACCTATCTGCAGCGCGCGGCAAAAACCTATCCCGATCATGTCGCCATCATCCATGGTAACCAGCGCGTCACCTATCGCGACTTCTGGCGCCGCTCGCTGAAGCTCGCCTCGGCGCTTTCCAGGCGCGGCATCGGCAAGGGCGATACGGTGACGGTGATGCTGTCGAACACGCCGCCGATGCTGGAAGCGCATTTCGGCGTGCCGATGACCAAGGCGGTGCTGCATTCGCTCAACACCCGCCTCGACGCCGCGGTCATCGCCTTCCAGGTCGACCATGCCGAGACCAAGGTGCTGATCGTCGACCGCGAATTCTCGGGCGTGGTCAGGGAGGCGCTGGCTCTGGCCAAGGTCAGGCCGTTGGTCATCGACTATGATGACCCGGACTACGCGGCCGATGCGCCCTATCCGAAGGGCGAGCGGATCGGTTCGCTCGACTATGAGGATTTTCTCGCCGGCGGCGACGTGGCTTTCGCCTGGTCGATGCCCGACGACGAGTGGGACGCCATCTCGCTGAACTATACCTCCGGCACGACGGGTAATCCGAAGGGCGTCGTCTATCATCATCGTGGCGCGGCGCTGATGGCCTACACCAACACCATCCATGCCGGCATGGCCAAGCATGCGGTTTATCTGTGGTCGCTGCCGATGTTCCACTGCAATGGCTGGTGCTTCCCGTGGACGCTTGCCGTGCAGGCCGGCACGCATGTCTGCCTGCGCTGGGTGCGGCCAAAGCCGATGTATGACGCCATCGCCGATCATGGCGTCACCCATCTGTGCGGCGCGCCGATCGTCATGTCGGTGCTGATCAACGCCAAGGACGAGGACAAGCGCGAATTTCCGCAGACTGTCAGCTTCAACACGGCCGCGGCACCCCCGCCGGAAGCCGTGCTGTCCGGCATGGCCGATGCCGGCTTCGCCGTCACCCATCTCTACGGCCTGACCGAAACCTATGGCCCGGCCGTTGTCAACGAATGGCACAAGGCGTGGGACGCGCTGGAGAAGGGGCCAAGGACGGCCAAGAAAGCGCGCCAGGGCGTGCGTTACGCCGCGCTTGAGGGCCTGACGGTGATGGACCCTCAGACGATGGCCGAAACGCCCGCCGATGGCGAGACCATCGGCGAGGTCATGTTTCGCGGCAACATCGTCATGAAAGGCTATCTGAAGAACCGCAAGGCAACCGACGAAGCCTTCGCCGGCGGCTGGTTCCATTCCGGCGATCTCGGCGTCATGCACCCTGACGGCTACATCCAGCTCAAGGACCGCTCCAAGGACATCATCATCTCTGGCGGCGAGAACATCTCCTCCATCGAGGTCGAGGACGCGCTCTACAAACATCCTGCCGTGGCGTCCTGCGGTGTCGTTGCCAAGGCCGACGACAAATGGGGCGAGGTGCCGGTTGCCTATGTCGAGTTGAAACCCGGCAGAACCGCGACCGAGGGCGAGATCATCGAGCATTGCCGTGGATTGCTGGCACGCTTCAAGGTGCCGAAGACGGTGGTATTTGCCGAGATACCGAAGACGTCGACGGGGAAGATCCAGAAGTTCCGGCTGCGGGAAATGGCGAAGGGGGCGTAGCGGACGTTGTGTTCCTTCGCATTTGACCTCGACAATTTGCCGCGGACCTTCGGATTTCGTCATCCTAGGTTGGAGCAGTCGCGAAGCGACGTCGCGGAAACCCTAGGATCCATTCCGTGACCTGGCGGCCGTGCTCCAGCGGTTGAGAATATCCGGCCGCGCACCGCAGGCGTCAATCACCGTAACGTCTTGATCCGTTTTCGTTTTTCGATCGACGTCACGGAATGGATCCTCGGGTCTGCGCGCGTCGCTTCGCTCCTTGCTTCGCCCTTGGATGACGACCGCACAGGCGGCTGTACCCAACCATCGACGTCGTCGCTATGAGCCCTCGCCAACTGTCACCATCTGTCACCAACCATACGCGTACGTCGATTTCGTGTTGACTCCCCACCGCTTTCATTTTACGACTGACGAAAATTGAAATTCGTCACTCATCAAACGAAAGCACCATGTCCGAAGCCGCCAGCATAACGGCCGATCCCACCAGGCAAGAGAATGTGACGCGCATTCTCGACTGCGCCGAGCGGCTGTTCCGGCACTACGGCTACGGCAAGACCAACGTTGCCGACATCGCCCGCGAACTCGGCATGTCGCCCGCCAACATCTATCGCTTTTTCGCATCCAAGGTCGAAATCCACCAGGCCGTCTGCGGCCGCATGCTCGGCGCGAGCTACAACATGGCCTACGAGATCTCGCGGCTTCCGATCAGTGCCGAGGAGCGGCTGCGCCGTTACGTGCATGCCCAATACAAGATGACGCTGGAAGTCCTGCTCGACGACCAGAAGGTCCACGAAATGGTTATCGTCGCGCTTGAGCGCGACTGGGCCGTCATCGACAAGCATGTCGACAGCATCCATGACATCTTCGCCGAGATCATCCGCGAGGGCATCGAAGCGGGCGAATTCCGCAGACAGGATCCTGTGACGGCCTCGCGCTGCTTCGGCGCCGCCACTGTCATTCTCTGCCATCCGCAGATGGTGGCGCAGTGCCTTGCCAAGACCAACAGGGCAACGACCGACGACCTTATCGACTACGCCATCAGGGCCTTGAAATAGAAGCTGTCGGCCGGATGCCGGTTGACGATCATCTCCAGTTCGGGAGTGCTAAGGTGTCTTTGTCCAGTTCCATCATCCGCAAGCTGCCAGTCGCGGGCCTTATCGTCGCCGCGCTCGCGCTTGCCGCCTGCAGCCAGGAGAAGGCCGCACCGGTCGCGGAAATTATCCGTCCGGTGAAAGTGGTCGAGATCGGCGAGGCGCAGACCACCCGTCAGCTCGACTATTCCGGGTCGGTGCGCGCCCGGGTCGAAATGAACCTCGGCTTCCGCGTCGCCGGCAAGGTCACCGAGCGTCTCGTCGATATCGGCCAGCATGTGAATGCCGGCGATGTGCTCGCCCGCATCGACCCCACCGACTACGCGCTGTCGGTGAAAAGCGCACAGGCCAGCCTCGATGCCGCTGAGCGCCAGGTCGAAATCGTCGACATCGCCAAGAAGCGCGCCGAGCAGCTCTACGCCAAGAATTTCGCGCCGAAGTCGCAGCTCGATCAGGCGACGCTGACTTACGATCAGGCGGTGGCGACGCGCGATGCCGCCCGCTCGACGCTCGCCCAGGCGCAGAACCAGGTCCAATACGCGGATCTCAAGGCCACCAAGGACGGCATCGTCACCACCGTCGCCGCCGATGTCGGCCAGGTCGTCGCCGCCGGCACGCCGGTGATGACGGTTGCCGTCGATGGCGAGAAGGAAGTGCTGATCGCCGTGCCGGAAATGGATATCGCCGGCTTCCGTCCCGGCAAGGAAGTCAAGGCCAGCTTCTGGTCGGATGACGCGCTCACGCTTGCCGGCAAGGTCCGCGAGGTGGCGGGCAGCGCCGACGCGCAGTCGCGTACCTTCGCGGTTCGGGTTTCGCTGCCCAGCGATCCGCGCGTGCTGCTTGGCATGACCGCCAATGTCGCGGCGACGGTCGACAGCAAGGCGCAGCTGGTGTCGGTCCCGCTGACCGCAATGGCGCAGAAGGATGGCAAGCAGATCGTCTGGACCGTCGACCGCGCCTCAGACACGGTCCATCCGCGTGCGATCAAGGTGGCAAACTTCACCGCCGACGGCGTCGCAGTGGCCGACGGCCTGAAACAGGGCGACGTCGTGGTCGCCGCCGGTACGCAGTTCATGACCGAGAATCTGAAGGTCAAGCTTTCCAGCGACGTTGAGCAGTCCGCCTCGGCGGAGGACGATGTCGCCACGACCAGTAGCCTGCACTAACCAGGCGCAGCAGACGCCGTTCCCGCTCCCGCGGCATCAAGCCGCGAGCCGGGGAAGGCATGGGTTCCGGGCGGCGGACGCCCGACCGTGAGATGCCGGCATGTTGGCTCCCCCGCAGCAGTGCCGCGTCCCACGCGATTTGCGATCTCTCTCCGCTTGAGGGGTCTCGTCGCCCGGAAGCCCGACCGAGAATTCATGGAACAGCATGGCAAGCCTGCCTTGCCGGCCAATTGGACTGGACTTGCGCCATGACCACGACAAACGACAGTAGCGCCGAGAAGCGCCCCTTCAACCTTTCGCGCTGGGCGATCGGGCATCCGAGCATCGCCCGCTTCCTGTTCGGGCTGATCATCCTGGCCGGCGCGCTCGGCCTGATGCGCATGGGCCAGAAGGAAGATCCCGATTTCACCTTCCGCGTCATGGTGGTGCAGGCGATTTGGCCCGGCGCCTCGATCAAGGACATGGAAGACCAGGTCGTCAACAAGATCGAGCGCAAGCTGCAGGAAACGCCGCATCTCGATTTCGTGCGCTCCTATACCCGCGCCGGCAGCGCCATCATCACGCTCCAGGTTAAGGGCGACACCGATGCCGCGGAGGTGAAGGATGCCTTCTACCAGGTGCGCAAGAAGGTCGGCGACATTTCAGGCGA
Organism: Mesorhizobium sp. RCC_202; assembly: GCF_041355295.1. NCBI lineage: Bacteria > Pseudomonadati > Pseudomonadota > Alphaproteobacteria > Hyphomicrobiales > Phyllobacteriaceae > Mesorhizobium > Mesorhizobium sp. RCC_202. Next base: position 261,553 of record NZ_JBFUPO010000008.1, on the reverse strand, counting down.
CCTGCCGCAGGGCCTGCTCGGTCCCTATTTCAACGACGAGTTCGGCGACACCTTCATCACGCTGCATTCGATCAGCGGCGACGGCTTCACCTATCCGGAACTGAAGAAATTCGCGATCCAGGCGCGCGACATGCTGTTGACGACGCCGGGCGTCGAGAAGGCCGTCATCATCGGCGACCAGCCCGAGAAGATCTATATCGACGTCTCGTCCAAGGCGCTCGCCGAACGCGGCCTGACGATGGTCGACCTGCAGAACGCCATCAAGGGCCAAAACAATGTCGATCCGGCGGGTTCGGTCGACACCGGCCTGCGTTCGGTTCGCATCTCGGTCGAGGGCGACGTCACCAAGGCCGCCGATATCCGCGAGTTGCGCCTGCGTTCCGGCAGCCAGGTGACGCGTCTCGGCGACATCGCCACCGTCTCTTCCGGCCTTCAGGATCCTTACGACAACAAATACCTCTTCAATGGCCATGAGAGCGTTCAGCTCGGCGTCGTCATGGCCAAGGGTTTCAACGTCAAGGATGTCGGCAAGGATGTGGAGGCGACCTACCAGCGTTTCGAGTCGGCGCTGCCTTATGGCGTGTCGGTCGACCAGATCTCCGACCAGCCCCAGGTCGTCAAGGACGCGGTGAGCGAATTCATGGAGGCGCTCGGCGAAGCGCTGCTCATCGTGCTTGCCGTCTCGCTGCTGTCGATCGGCTGGCGCTCCGGCCTGGTCATCGCCATCGCGATCCCGCTGGTCTTGGCCGCCACCTTCGCCATCATGTATGAGATCGGCATCGACCTGCAGCGCATTTCACTCGGCGCGCTGATCATCGCGCTGGGTCTCCTGGTCGACGACGCCATGATCGTCGTCGAGATGATGGAGCGGAAGCTCGAGGAAGGGCTGGTCAAGATTGAGGCGGCGAGCTTCGCCTACACCTCGACCGCTTTCCCGATGCTCACCGGCACGCTGATCACCACCGCCGGCTTCATCCCGGTCGGCTTCGCCGCGTCGACCGCCGGCGAATATGTGCGCACCCTGTTTTATGTCGTCGGCATCGCGCTCATCGTATCCTGGTTCGTCGCGGTCTATTTCACGCCGTGGCTCGGCTACATGATCCTGAAGCAGCGCAAGCATGCCGGCAGCCATCACGATGTCTTCGACACCGGCTTCTACCGCCGGCTGCGCGCCACGGTCACCTGGGCCGTGCGCCACCGCATCATCGTGCTGGTGATGACGCTGGTCACCTTCGCCACCAGCCTGTGGGCCTTCCAGTTCATCCCGCAAAATTTCTTCCCGCAATCCTCGCGCCCTGAAATCCTGGTCGATCTCTGGCTGCCGGAAGGCACCTCGATCAAGGAAGTCGAAAAGCAGGCCAAAGCGTTCGAAGGTCGGATGATGGACGATCCCGACAAGCGCTTTATCGCCACCTATATCGGCGAGGGCGCGCCGCGCTTCTTCCTGCCGCTCGACCAGCAGCTCCGCAACCCGAACTTCGCCCAGCTCCTGGTCATGGCCAAGGACGAGCCGGCGCGCGAGCGGTTGATCGTCAAGATGCGCCGGATTCTGGCCGACGATTTCCCCTCGATCCGCGGCAAGGTCGATCGCCTGTTCCTCGGCCCGCCGACCGGCTGGCCGGTGCAGATGCGCGTCATGGGCCCGGACCGCCAGGAGGTTCGCCGCATCGCCGATGAGGTGAAGGCGAAGTTCCAGGCCAACCCGCTGCTCGGCGCCATCCATGACGACTGGCTGGAGCCGGTGCCGGCGATGAAGCTGGTGATCGACCAGGACCGTGCCCGTGCATTGGGCGTCACCTCGCAGCGCATCCGCCAGATGCTGCAGGCCACCATGTCCGGCGCGCCGCTCGACGATTTCCGCGACGGCGAGGAGACGGTCTCGATCGTCGCCCGCGAACCGGCGGCGACCCGCAAGCTGCTGTCCTCGGTCGACTCCGTCTACATCCCGACCGACTTCGGCGGCTCGGTGCCGCTGTCGCAGGTGGCCAAGGTCGTGCCTTTCATGGAGCAGGGCATCGAGTGGCGGCGCGACCGCCTGCCGACCATCTCGGTGCGCGCCACGCTGCCGGACGGCGTGCAGTCGAACGACGTCGTCACCAAGATGTACAACGACATGAAGGACCTGCGCGCCGGCCTGCCTGCGGGATACAATATCGAGATTCAGGGCGGCGCCGAGGACTCGGCCGAAAGCCAGGCCTCGATCGCGGCCAAGGCGCCGATCATGCTCGCCATCATCGTCGTGCTGCTGATGATCCAGCTGCAGCATTTCGGCAAGGCCATGCTGGTGCTTGCCACCGGCCCGCTGGGCATCATCGGGGCGGCGGCGGCGCTGCTGATCAGCGGCGCGCCGTTCGGCTTCGTCGCCATCCTCGGCGTCATCGCGCTGCTCGGCATCATCATGCGCAACTCGATCATCCTGGTCGATCAGATCGACCAGGACATCGCGGCGGGCATGGACCGCTCGGAGGCGATCGTTGGCGCCGCCGTGCGCCGTTTCCGGCCGATCATGCTGACGGCGCTGACCGCCGTGCTGGCGCTGATCCCGATCTCGCGCGCCGTCTTCTGGGGGCCATTGGCCTACGCCATGATGGGCGGTATTCTCGTCGCCACCGTGCTCACCATCCTGGTGCTGCCGGCCGGCTACGCGCTGTTCTTCGGCCGCGAGAAGAAGAAGGTGAAGATCGACGAACAGACGCCGGAGCCAGGAAACGTCGAAGGTACTGAACGGCCGCAGCTGGCGCTGGCCGCCGAATAGGAACTGAAACAACAGGTGGCAACCTGAAATCATCCGCCATTGGTGAAAGCCGGTGGCGGATGATCCGCATCAGAGGGCCGGGTGAAAAATGCTCCTCGCGGCTGCTCCGGCAAAACAGAATTCCTTTTCACGAACTTGATGCAGGCCGATCCTGCACCGATATCGGAGCGGCTACGCTCGTCATCGCTGGATCATTTCCCATGGCAGAAAATCGGCAATTGCGACTTGGCGCCTTCATGCGTCCCGTCAGTCTTCACACCGGCGCCTGGCGCTATCCGGGCGCCTATCCCGACGCCAATTTCAATTTCGCGCATCTGAAGCGTTTCGCGCAGACGCTTGAAGCGGCGAAATTCGACGCCTTCTTCATGGCCGATCACCTGGCCGTGCTCAACATGCCGATCGAGGCGCTGCGGCGCAGCCATACGGTAACGTCGTTCGAGCCGTTCACGCTGTTGTCGGCGCTGGCCGCGGTCACCGACCATATCGGCCTGGTCGCCACCGCATCGACCACGTTTGACGCGCCCTATCACATCGCCCGGCGCTTCGCCTCGCTCGACCATATCAGCGGCGGCCGCGCCGGCTGGAACATCGTGACGACATCCAATCCCGACGCCGCGTTGAATTTCGGTCTCGATGAGCATGTCGAGCATGACGAGCGCTACCACAACGCGCGCGAATTCTACGATGTGGTCACCGGCCTGTGGGACAGTTTTGCCGACGATGCCTTCATCCGCGATGCCGAAAGCGGGCTCTATTTCGACCCCGAGAAACTGCATGTGCTGGCCCACAAGGGCGAGCATCTCTCCGTGCGCGGCCCGCTCAACATCGCGCGCCCGGTGCAGGGCTGGCCGGTGATCGTACAAGCCGGCGCCTCGGAGGCGGGGCGGCAGCTAGCCGCCGAAACGGCCGAGGTGATCTTCGCCGCCCACAGCGATCTCGCGGCCGGACAGCGTTTCTTTGCCGATGTCAAAGGCCGGGCGCAGAAACTCGGCCGCGACCGTGACGACATCAAGATCCTGCCTGGCGCATTCGTCATCGTCGGCGACAGCGTCGAGGAAGCACGGGCCAAGCGGGAGAGGCTCGACAGCCTGGTCTATTACGAGAGCGGCATTGCCTCGCTGTCGATTGCGCTTGGACATGACGCGTCGGCCTTCGATCCCGATGCCGCCCTGCCGGACATACCCGAGACCAATGCCTCGAAGAGCAGTCGCGAGCGCGTCATCGAATTGGCCCGCAAGGAAAATCTGACGGTGCGCCAGTTGGCGCAACGTCTCGGTGGCTATGCCGGCCTTGCGTTTGTCGGCACGCCGCAGACCATCGCCGACGAGATGGAGGAATGGCTGCTCGCGGAAGGCTCCGACGGCTTCAACGTCATGTTCCCCTATCTTCCGGCCGGCCTGGACGACTTCGCCGAAAAGGTGGTGCCGGAACTGCGGCGGCGCGGCCTCTTCCGCCGCGAATATGAGGGCGCGACCCTGCGCGAGAATCTCGGCTTGAAGCGGCCGCCAAACCGCTTCTTCGAAGGCGCGCAAGCGACCATTCGCAAGGCCGGCTGACGGTCGGTACCAGAGACCGCAAAACAAACGGGCGCGCCAGAGCGCGCCCGTCGGCGTTCAGGCCATGCCCGTCAGATGACGAAGTACCAGTTGGCCAGCAGCATCACCACCACGCCGGCGACCAATGTCAGGTAGGGCAGCATGCCGGCTTTCTTGACCGAGAGGTCGGCTCCCGACATGCCGAGATCGGCGAGCATATGGTCGGGGAACTTGCCCTTGTCCTGGATGTAGTGCCGGAAGCAGAACACCGGGATGATCAGGGCCGCGGTGATGAGCCCCGCCCACAGCGCCATCGGGTTCCACACCTTGGCCCCGGCGCCCATGAAGATCGCATTGACATAGGCGAAGACCGCCCCGATTCCCAGCAGCCAGCTCGGTGCCTTCCACGGCCGGTTGATATGGCCGTTGTCGATGCGATGGATCCAGCCGGCATTGAGGTTGAGGAAGTTGAAGATGATGTAGCCGCAGTTCGACACGGCGAGGATGAAGAAGAAGCTCGTCGCATCGGCCGAGGCGATGGCCAGCACGATCAGGTTGAAGCAAAGGTCGGTCCACATCGCCCGCGTCGGCGCGCCATGTTCGTTGACGTGGCTGAGATAGCGCGGCAGCCAGCCATCGACCGAGCCCTGATAGAGGGTGCGCGAGGAGCCGGCCATCGCCGTCATGATGCACAGCACCAGCGCCAGGATCATCAGCATCACCAGCAGGCTGTGGATCAGTGCCCCGCCGCCGACCATGCCGGCCAGCGCGTCGGCAACGCCCGAGCCGTCGACGATCGGCGTTGCCAGCATGCCGTTCAGGCCGAGCACGCCCTGGAAGGTGAAGGGCACCAGGATGAACAGGAGCATGCAAAGCAGGCCGGAATAGAAGATGGCCTTGAAGGTGTCGGTGCCGGGGTTCTTGAATTCCGACGTGTAACAGACGGCGGTCTCGAAGCCGTAGGTCGACCATGCCGCAATGAACATGCCGCCCAGCACCAGCGTCCAGCCGGCGATATTCCAGGCGCCTGGGTCCGGCGCGTAGGCGGCGGCCAGCGGCACCAGCGGCGAGAAGTTGGCGTAGTTGATCTGCCCGGTGATAATCGGCACGACGCCGACGATCAGCATCGGGATGATGACCAGCAGGCCGATATATTTCTGCACATTGGCCGTGCCGAGGATGCCGCGATGCTGGATGGCGAAGATGATCAGCATCAGCACCGCGCCGATGAAGAAGGTGGCGTTGAGCGTGAACGAGACCGGGCCCAGCGTATGGCTGAACAGCGTCCAGTTGCGGATCGCCGGCGTCGCTGCGGCCGTCACCGCAGTGATGGCGTCGGCCGGCGCGATTCCGGCGTGGGCCGCGATATAGGCGACGACGTCGGGCGAAGCCGCGGTGAACAGCGGGATCGGCGCCAGCGCGTTGAGGATATAGGCCGCGGCGATCGAGCAGCCTAGCGACAGCACCGGCGACCAGGCGAACCAGTTGCACCACACCGATAGCGGCGCGATGAATTTCGAGTAACGCAGCCAGGCCGTCGCGCCATAGATCGAGGCGCCGCCCGACTTGTTCGGGAACAGGCCGGCGATCTCGGCATAGGTGAAGGATTGCAGGAAGCCCATGACCATGGACACCGTCCAGATCAGGAAGGCCAGCGTTCCGGTGGTGCCGGCAATGCCGCCGATCGAAAACAGGACCAGCGCAGGAACGCCGCTTGCCACCCAGAAGGCGCCACGCCAGTCGATATTCCTGAGCAGCTTGCTTTCGGCAGGCTGCTCCAGGGCCGTGCTTATCGTGCTCATGTCAGTGAATTCCCCTTTTTGTTGTTCCCCGCCGGCGATGCCTCGGCTTTGCGAAGCTTTTCCCCGGCATGTGACCGCACGACTGTCGTGTTTCCACTCAGTCGTATTTCTTTCTTAGGAGTGAAGATTGATCCGGCGCGCTTTCACGTCAAGCGTTTTGTGAATGTCGTACACTTCTTCCCTTCTCCCCTTGTGGGACAAGGTGTCGCCGAAGGCGACGGACGAGGGGTGTTCCAGGGAGTGAGGCGTTGGCGTTCCCTGGAGCACCCCTCATCCGTCTCGGCGCTGCGCGCCGATCCACCTTCTCCCACAAGGGGAGGAGGCAAGGGTTGCCGCTATCAGGAGCGCGGCTTGGTCTTCTGCGGATCGTAGTGGGCGAAGGCGACGACCCGCGCCGGCAGCCGCTTGGCGTGGCCGTCGAGCTTGCCGATCTCGACCTCGGTGCCGATCTCGGCATGAGTGACGTCGAGCCTGGCCAGCGCGATCGTCTTGCCGAGCACCGGCGAGCGCATGCCGGAGGTGACGACGCCGATCTGGGCGCGGCCGACATGGACGCAATCGCCATGGCCGACCGCGATATTGGCATCGATATCGAGCCCGACGAGCTTGTGTTGCGGATGCTCCTTGCGCCTGAGCAGCGCCTCGCGGCCGATGAAGTCGTCCGCCTTGGTTTTCAGCGGCACGGTGAAGCCGATTCCGGCTTCGAACGGATCGGTCTGGTCGGAGAATTCGTAACCGGCGAAGATCAGCCCGGCCTCGATGCGCACCATGTCGAGCGCCTGCAGGCCCATCGGCTTCAGCCCATGCGGCTGGCCGGCTTCCCAGACGGCGTCGAACACTTTTTCGGCGTCGCGCGGATGGCACCAGATCTCGTAGCCGAGCTCGCCGGTATAGCCTGTGCGTGAGACCACGACCGGCACGCCGTTGCCGCCGCCGATGCGCGCCACCGCGAAGCGGAACCATTCGAGCTCGCCGATCGAGGGCTGCACCGGCGAGGTCCAGACCACGTCCTTCAATATGTCGCGGCTCTTCGGCCCTTGCACGGCGATGTTGTGCATCTGGTCGGTGGAGGAGCGCACCAGCACGTTGAGGCCAAGCTTTTTCGCCGTCTCGCGCAGCCATTCGCCGGAAAAGTCGTCACCGCCGACCCAGCGGAAATTGTCCTTGCCGAGCCGAAGCAGCGTGCCGTCGTCGATCATGCCGCCATGCTCGTAGCACATCGCCGTATAGACGACCTGGCCGACGCCGAGCTTCTTGACGTCACGGGTCAGCGTGTATTGCAGCAGCGCTTCGGCATCGGGGCCGGTGACCTCGAACTTGCGCAGCGGCGACAGGTCCATGATCACGGCCGCCTGCCGGCAGGCCCAATATTCGGCGATGGGACCTTCCTTGGCGAAGGAGTTCGCAAGCCAGTAGCCGCGATACTCCACGAAGTCGCGCGTGTGCTTGGCAAAGCTCGAATGAAAGGCTGTCTCGCGGGTCATTTTCGGTTCCGAATCGGGCTTCATGCGTCTCGCGATCGCTCGCGAGAATTTGTGCTGGCCGGAATAGGTGCGCACATGGATGTCGGTGAGGTCCCAGCCATTGGCCGGCGTGGTGTCGTCCGGGCATGCAGAGGACACGCAAACGATATCGGTGAGGGCTCTCAAGAGCACATAGTCGCCCGGGCGCGACCACGGCTCGTCCGACACCATCACGCCATGCGCGTCGATCGCGGTGTTGAAGAAGAAGTTGATCGCCATCCAGCCGGCGCGGGGCGCAACACCGTTGCCGGATAGCGCCCTGTTGAAATTCTCCGAGCAGTTGGTGTGACCGGGATAGCCGATGTCGTCGTAGTATTTGGCGGCGCAGGCGAGCGCGAAGGCATCGTGCCGGCCGCATGTGTCCTGCACCACCTCGACCAGCGGCTCCATGTCCTGGTCGTAATATTTCGAATGCAGGCCGGGCATCGGATAGGCCGAGCCCATCAGCGTTCGCGTCGTCGTCACATCGAGCGGCAGGTCGCGGCCCTTGTCCAGCTTGCGCGCCGAGAAGCACTGGAAGTCGGTGCATTGCCGGCCATCGACATCGATGATCTGCAGATAATCGCCGGCCTTGACGAAATAGGACTCGGCGGTCGCCGATTTCACCCGAAGATCAAGCACCGGATCGGCAAGCGGATCGGCAAGCTGCCCTCTGGTCTTCAGCCGGATGGTGGCGCGGCGCACCATCACCGTCAGCGGTGTTGCGGTGTTGTGGCCATCGACCAGCATCGGCCCGCCCGGCGCCGCAATCAGCAGCGCGCCGTCGCGCGCGACGGCAAAGCTCTGCTCGGTGCCGGCCGGCGTGGCGCCGCCGAAGACGCGAACGGCCTTGGGCTGGTCGAGCTGCACCTGTCGGCGTTGCAGGGCGAGGCGCAGCGCTGACAAGCTGTCGTCGCCCTCGGCAAGCAGCGCCTTGATGCCGGCGGCATTGCTGTTTTCCCGCTCGCCAAAAATGCTTGGATCGGTGACGCCGGACTTGTCCCAGGCCAGCAATTCGCAAGGCTGGCCGCCCTCGACATTGCTGACGCTGACGCTATCGCCGGCCTCGACGTCGATCAGCACCGCGCCATTGCCTTGTATGGTGTAGCGCTCGATGCCCGGCGGCAACGCAATCTGACCGGCCCGCAGGATCAGGCTGGGCTTGGGCGGTCCGGATTGGACGGCAGGGTAGGGCGACTGGCTCATCTCAAACCCTCCTCCGGGCGAGAAATAAATTTGCCTGTGTGTAAACTTATTTTCGCTGAAAGAATAGCAGGGTGATGGCGTTTGGCAAGAAGCTGGTGTCGTCATTGGTACTGTCGTTCGGGTGGGCCCTGCCGATCAGCCTGGTCTCCCAACGCCGGCGCTGCCCCTCATCCGCCCTTCGGGCACCTTCTCCCCGTAAACGGGGCGAAGGACACTGCCGCCCTCGATTTCGCTAATCGCCAACGTTGGAGAGTTGGCGCGGCGCCGCGTTCAGCTTCTTTCTCCCCGTTTACGGGGAGAAATGCCCGGCAAGGCAATGAGGGGCAGCGCCGAGCTTGAAAATTGTCGAGCTAAAACTCCTCGGAATGGCCGATCGTCACGCCATATTCCGCAGCCGAATCCAGCACCGTATGCCACAGGCTTTCAGCGAAAGTCGCGAACACCAGGAGATTGAACATTGCCTGGCCATCCGCCTGATCCTTACCGCGCCACAGCGTGACGCTCGTGTGATCCATCGACGTGGCCGCCGCCGCACCGACACCGAACACATCGGGGTGCAGATCGATCGACGAGACCTTGGCGAGCATCGCCCGTGCCTTGTCTCCGGAGACGCTGACCAGGACCCGCGCATGCGATTGGTCGGAAAGCGAAGCCGAGCCGGCAAAGACGGGCGCCAGCGCTTCCATCGAATGCTTGCCGCCCTTCGACAGGACAAAGAACTGATCCGGTCCGGACCAGATCAGTGTCGCATCGATCGTGCCGACTGCCTTCGGCGTTCCAGGCGCGACGACAGCGAAACGTGCCTGCGCGGCCTGCACCATGTCGCCCGCCTTGCCGCGCCGCGCCATCACCTGGACGAGGTCGAAATTGCGGATCTCGGTCAGCGACACGCCGGCATCGCCCCGTGCGCCGTGTGGGCCGGCGACCAGCGCGCGGTCGAGTGGACTGCGGACGTCCCAGGAAAAATCAGCCACGTTGGCGCCCTCCATCCGGATCGTAGAAGACGGGGTTGCAGAGCTCGACATCGTAGTCCTCGCCACGCAACGGATCATGCGCATGCACGATCTCGCCGATGCGCTCGCGGCCGCGCTCGACGAGGCCGAGCCCGATCCACTGGTCGAGCGTCGGCGAGAAGCAGACCGAGGTGACATAGCCCTGGTCGTTGCCCGGGCCGGGTGTCTCGCCCTTCGGAATGATATGCGCGCCGGAGCGCAGGCGCCGTGCCTTGTCGACTGGCTTGATGCCGACGACGACCTGCCGGTTCGGCACCACCAGCGCCTCGCGGCCGGCCATGACGCGGCCGATGAAATCCTTCTTGGTCGACATCATCTTGCCGAGGCCGAGATCGGCGGCTGTCGTCGTGCCGGAGAGTTCCGGTCCGGCGACATGGCCCTTTTCGACGCGCATCACACCGAGCGCTTCGGTGCCGTAAGGCGTCACGCCGAACGGCGCACCCGCCAGCATCAGATTGCGCGCCATCGCCTCGCCATAGCGCGCCGGCACCGAAATCTCGAACGCCATCTCGCCCGAGAAGGAGATGCGGAACAGCCGTGCCTTGATGCCGCCGCGCAAAGCGACTTCGCGCGCACCCATGAACGGGAAACCCTCGTTCGACAGGTCTTCGGCCGGATCGACAATCTCTTGCAGCAGGTCCCGGGTCTTCGGTCCCGCGATCGAGAACTGAGCCCATTGGTCGGAGACCGAGGTCAGTTGCACGTCGAGTTCGGGGAACAGCACCTGCCGGCAGAATTCGAGATGCTGCATCACCAGCCCGGCCTTGGCCGTGGTGGTGGTAAGGAAATAATGGTCCTCGGCCAGGCGCGAGGTCGTGCCGTCGTCATAGACGATGCCGTCCTCGCGCAGCATCAGCCCGTAGCGCGCCTTGCCGACGGCGAGGTTGGAGAAGGTGTTGATGTAGACGCGGTCGAGGAAGGCGCCGGCATTCGGGCCGTGCACATCGATCTTGCCGAGCGTCGAGACATCGCAGAAGCCGACGCCGTCGCGCACCGCCTTGACCTCGCGGGTCACCGATTCCAGCCAGTCTTTCTCGCCCGCGCGGGGGTACCACTGCGCGCGTTTCCATAAGCCGGTGTCGACGAAAACAGCGCCTTGTTCGGCGGCCCAATGATGCGACGGCGTCAACCGTGTCGCATGGAAAGTCTCGTCGCGATGATGGCCGGCGAAAGCGCCGATGGCGACCGGCACATAAGGTGGGCGGTAGATCGTCGTACCCGTCTCGGGAATGGACTTGCCGGAGACGGCCGCCATGATAGCGAGGCCGGTGACGTTCGAGGTCTTGCCTTGGTCGGTCGCCATGCCGAGCGTGGTGTAGCGCTTCAGATGCTCGACCGATTGGAAACCCTCGCGCTGCGCCAGTTCGACATCGGAAGCCGTGACATCATGCTGCTGGTCGACGAAGGCCTTGCCCTTGCCGGCGACATGCCAGAGCGGCGTCAATGAAAACGCCTCGTCGTCGGCGACCGGCATGGCACTCGTGCCGCCGCTGCGCCCGGCATCGCGTGCTGCCGCAACACCGGCCTCGAAGCCTTCGCGCAGGCAGGCGCCGAGCCCGAAGGCGCCGTTGGCGGCACCCACGGCGACCATGCCGGGCGGCGCGCCGTCCGGCACGAAGGCCGCGATGTCGTCGCGCCATTTCGGCCGGCCGCGATGGTAGGAGGTCAGCCCCACCGCCGGGTTCCAGCCGCCGGAGACCGCAAGCCCGTCGGCCTCGACTTCGGCGCGCGCGCCGCCGGTCAGCGACACCGAAATCTTGCGCACGCCATTCTTGCCGCCATCGACGCCACTGACGGAGCCGTGCAGCACGGTGAAGCCGTTCTTGGAGGCGAGCGATCGATGGGCTGGCGAGACGTCCGGCCTCGCATCGATCACCGCCGCGACCTGCAGTCCGGCGGCGATTGCCGTTTCGACTGTGCGCCAGCCATCCTCATTGTTGGTGAACAGCGCGATGCGTTTTGCCGGCGTGGCCGCGTAGCGGTTGATGTAGCTGCGCATGGCGGACGCCATCATCACGCCCGGCGTGTCGTTGCCTGCAAAGACGATCGGACGCTCGATCGCGCCGGCGGCGACCACGCAGCGCTTGGCGACGATGCGCCATAGGCGCTGGCGCACCTGATGCTCAGGCGGGGTAGGCAGGTGATCGTTGACGCGCTCGATCGCGCCATAGGTGCCGCCGTCATAGACGCCGAACAATGTCGTGCGCGTCATCATGCGGACGTCAGGCATCGAGTTGAGCTCGGCCAGCGTGCGCGACAGCCACTCCGCTGCTGGCAGACCATCGATCGTGCCGCCATCGGCAAGCAGTCGGCCGCCGGGGACAAAATCCTCTTCGCACAAAATCACGCGCGCGCCGCTGCGGCCTGCCGCGAGTGCGGCGGCGAGGCCTGCAGGGCCGGAGCCGGCGATCACCACGTCGCAATGCGCCCAGGCCTTGTCGTAGTGGTCGGGGTCGGGAACGACGGCCGCGCGGCCAAGGCCTGCAGCGCGGCGGATCGCCGGCTCGTAGATCGCTTCCCAGAACTTCGCCGGCCACATGAAGGTCTTGTAGTAGAAGCCGGCGACGAAGATCGGCGCGAACAGCTGGTTGACCGACATGACGTCGAAGGCGAGCGACGGCCAGCGGTTCTGGCTGGCGGCTTCGAGGCCGTCATAGAGCTCGGCGGTGGTGGCCTTGGTGTTGGCCTCGCGCCGCGCGCCGGTGCGCAGCTCGACCAGCGCGTTTGGCTCTTCCGAGCCGGCGGTGAGGATGCCGCGCGGCCGATGGTACTTGAACGAGCGGCCGACCAGCTTGACGCCATTGGCGACCAGCGCCGACGCCAGCGTATCGCCCTGGAAGCCGGCAAAGCTTTTGCCGTCGAAGCGGAAATTGAGCGCGGCCGAGCGGTCGACGAGGCCGCCGGATGCGAGACGGTTTGTCTGATCGCCGGCCATCATGCACCAACCTTGGCGGCGCCGGCGCCCGCCGCTGGCTCGACCGCCGAAATCTCATGCGTCAGCGTGTTGCGGGTAACCTTCAGCCAGGCCCGGCAACCGCCGCCGTGATACCAGTTCTCGTCCATCACCCCGGCGATATTGTCGCGCAGATAGACATAGTCGTAGACGGCGTCCGCGCCGGCATCCGCCGCCGGGCGCTGCGGCTTGGCGTCGCCGAGATAGGTGAACTCGCCGAGTTCGCGTTCGCCGCAGAAGGGACAGGCTATACGCATCGTGTTCAGTCAGCCTTCAATGCAGGTTCGGTTGGGCGCCCTGGCCCTTCTCGTCGATCATGGCGCCGCGCTGGAAGCGGTCGAGGCGAAACAGTGCCGCCTCCTTGTGCGGCTCGTCTCGCGCCAGGAGATGGGCAAAGACGAAGCCCGAGCCCGGCGTCGCCTTGAAGCCGCCATAGCACCAGCCGGCGTTCAGGTAGAGGCCGTCGATCGGGCTCTTGTCGATGATCGGCGTGCCATCCATCGACATGTCCATGATGCCGCCCCATTGGCGCAACAGCCGCACGCGGCCGATCATCGGGATCAGCGCCATGCCGCCTTCGCAGACATCTTCCATCACCGGCAGATTGCCGCGCTGGGCATAGGAATTGTAGCCGTCGATGTCGCCGCCGAAGACCAGCCCCCCCTTGTCGGACTGGCTGACATAGAAATGCCCGGCGCCGAAGGTCATGACGTTGGGCAAAAGCGGCTTGATCGCTTCCGAAACGAAGGCCTGAAGCACATGGCTTTCGATCGGCAGGCGCAGGCCCGCCATCGCCGCGACGCGCGAGGAGGATCCAGCCACCGCCATGCCGACCTTGCCGGCGCCGATCCTGCCGCGTGAGGTCTCGACACCGGTCACCCTGCCGTTGGCGTCACGCGTGAAGCCGGTGACCTCGCAATTCTGGATGATGTCGACGCCGAGTTCGCTGGCGGCATGGGCGTAGCCCCAGACCACCGCGTCATGGCGCGCCGTGCCGCCGCGCCGCTGCAACAGCCCGCCCTGCACGGGGAAGCGCGCATGGTCGAAATTCAGGAACGGCATCATCTTCCTGAGCGCCGCCTGGTCGAGCAGCTCGGCGTCGATGCCGTTGATGCGCATCGTGTTGCCGCGCCGCGCATAGGCGTCGCGTTGCGCGTCGGAGTGATAGAGGTTGATCACCCCGCGCTGGCTGACCATGGCATTGTAGTTGAGGTCCTGCTCCATCCGCTCCCAGAGCTTCATCGACAGCTCGTAGAAGCCGGTGTTGCCGGGAAGGCCGTAATTGGAGCGGATGATGGTGGTGTTGCGGCCGGCATTGCCGGAGCCGATCCAGCCTTTTTCCAGCACCGCGACGTTCTTGATGCCGAACTCGCTGGCCAGGAACCAGGCGGTCGCCAGCCCATGGCCGCCACCGCCGATGATGATAACATCGTAGCGGTCCTTCGGCGCGGCGTCGCGCCAGGTCGGTTTCCAGTTCTTGTGGCCGGAAAGAGCGGCGCGAGCGAGCGAGAATATCGAATATTTCATAAGCTCATTCCGGGATCGCTCGCACTGTCAGGACTTTTATTGGCGCATCGGATTTGTCCGAAAAACCGTGTCACACTTTTCGGTCCGATGCGCTATATGTCCAGCGTGTGGTCGCGCTCCCACTGCGTGAAGTGCGAAGCATAGGAATTCCATTCCTGATGCTTGAGCTTTAGGTAAGCCGACGAGAATTCCTCACCCAGCGCCGCCTTGAGCGATTTGTCTTTGTCGAACTCGCGCAGCGCGTCGAGCAGGTTGAGCGGCAGTTTTGGCGCGCCCTTCACGGTGTGGCCGTGCTGGTACATGTCGATGTCGTAGCGCTTGCCGGGATCGGCCTTGGAGCGGATGCCGTCGAGACCGGCGGCGATGATCACTGCCTGCAAAAGATAAGGGTTGGCGGCGCCATCCGGCAGGCGCAATTCGAAACGGCCGGGGCCGGGCACGCGCACCATGTGGGTGCGGTTGTTGCCGGTCCAGGTCACCGTGTTCGGCGCCCAGGTCGCGCCCGAAATGGTGCGCGGCGCGTTGATGCGCTTGTAGGAATTGACCGTCGGATTGGTGATCGCGGCAAGTGCCGAGGCGTGCTTCATGATGCCGCCGAGGAAGTTCCGCCCCTTCGCGGACAAGCCCAGCTCCATCGCATTGTCGGCGAACACATTGGTCTTGCCTGATTTGTCCCACACCGAGATATGGGCGTGGCAGCCATTGCCGGTCAGGCCCTGAAAGGGTTTCGGCATGAAGGTGGCGCGCAGACCGTGTTTTTCGGCCACCGACTTGACCATGAACTTGAAGAAGGAGTGCTTGTCGGCGGTCGGCAGTGCGTCGTCGAACCGCCAGTTCATCTCGAACTGGCCGTTGGCGTCCTCATGGTCGTTCTGGTACGGCCCCCAGCCCAGCGCCAGCATATGATCGCAGATCTCGGCGATCACGTCGTAGCGGCGCATCACCGCCTGCTGGTCGTAGCAGGGTTTCGAGGCCGTATCGTATTTGTCGGAGATGACGCTGCCGTCCGGCGAAATCAGGAAGAACTCGGCTTCGACGCCGGTCTTCACGTGCATGCCCTCGGCCGCCGCCTCCGCGATCACCCGCTTCAGCGTGTTGCGCGGCGCCTGGTCGACTTCCTTGTCGTCCATGATGCAATTGGCGGCCACCCAGGCCACATCGGGCTTCCACGGCAGCTGGATCACCGAGTCCGGATCCGGCACCGCCAGCATGTCGGGATGCGCCGGTGTCAGATCGAGCCAGGTCGCGAAACCGGCAAAGCCCGCACCTTCCTTCTGCATGTCGGCGATCGCCTGTGCCGGCACCAGCTTGGCACGCTGGCCAGAGAACAGGTCGGTGTAGGAGATCATGAAATATTTGACGCCGTTCTCCTTGGCGAATGCGGCGAGATCGTTCCCCATTATAATTCCTCGCTTATGGTATTTTGGATGCTGGTTTAGAAGCCGTTTTTCCCCGGTATCCAGTTGGTGCCGGCAAGCGGCACGCCGGCCATGGCGGCGGCTTCGATGGTGAGCGCGACGAGATCCTCGGGCTCGAGATTGTGCAGGCTGTTCTTGCCGCAGGCGCGCGCAATCGTCTGCGCTTCGAGCGTCATCACCTTGAGGTAGTTCGCCAGCCGTCGTCCGGCCGCGATCGGGTCGACCCGTTTCATCAGCTCAGGATCCTGCGTGGTGATACCAGCGGGGTCGCGGCCCTCATGCCAGTCGTCATAGGCGCCCGCGGTGGTGCCGAGCGCGTTGTACTCCGCCTCCCAGCGCGGATCGTTGTCGCCGAGCGCCACCAGCGCCGCCGTGCCGATCGAGACTGCATCGACGCCGAGCGCCAGTGCCTTGGCGACATCGGCGCCGTTGCGGATGCCGCCGGAGACGATCAACTGTACCTTGCGGTGCATGCCGAGATCCTGCAGCGCCTGCACCGCCGGCCTGATGCAGGCAAGCGTCGGCTGGCCGACATTTTCGATGAACACTTCCTGCGTTGCCGCTGTACCGCCCTGCATGCCGTCGACGACGACGACATCGGCGCCGGCCTTCACCGCAAGGGCCGTGTCGTAATAGGGGCGGGCGCCGCCGACCTTGACGTAGATCGGTTTTTCCCAGTCGGTGATCTCGCGCAGCTCCAGGATCTTGATCTCGAGATCGTCGGGCCCGGTCCAGTCGGGATGGCGCGAGGCCGAGCGCTGGTCGATGCCTTTCGGCAGCGTGCGCATCTCGGCGACACGGTCGGAAATTTTTTGTCCAAGCAGCATGCCGCCGCCACCCGGCTTGGCACCCTGGCCGACCACCACTTCGATGGCGTCGGCGCGGCGCAGGTCACGCGGGTTCATGCCGTAGCGCGACGGCAGGTACTGATAGACCAGTTGCTTGGAATGCCCGCGCTCTTCCTCCGTCATGCCGCCGTCGCCGGTGGTGGTCGAGGTGCCCGACAGCGTCGCGCCGCGCCCCAAAGCTTCCTTCGCCGGGCCGGAGAGCGAACCAAAGCTCATGCCGGCGATGGTGATCGGGATTTTCAGCTCGATCGGCTTCTTGGCATGTCGCGAGCCGAGCACCACCGAGGTGTCGCAGCGCTCGCGATAACCTTCCAGCGGATAGCGCGAGATCGACGCGCCGAGGAACAAAAGGTCATCGAAATGCGGCAGCTTGCGCTTGGCGCCGGCGCCGCGGATATCATAGATGCCGGTCTGCGCCGCGCGGCGGATTTCGGAAAGCGTGTAGTCGTCGAAGGTCGCGGATTTGCGCGGCGTCGTCGGCGGGTTCTTGTAGGTCATGATGCCTCAATAAGCGTCGGCGTTGTCGATGTTGAAATTGTAGAGCGTGCGCGCCGAACCGTAGCGCTTGAACTCCGAGGCCTTGACGCCGGTGACGCCGGCCTTGTCGAGCAGGCCCTGCAGCAACGCGATATGCTCGGGCCGCATCTCCTTGGCGATGCAGTCGGCTCCGAGGCTCTCGACCTTGCCGCGCACGAAAAGCCGCGCCTCATAGATGGAATCGCCCAGCGCATCGCCGGCATCGCCCAGCACCACCAGATTGCCCGACTGCGCCATGAAGGCCGACATGTGGCCGATATTGCCGTGCACGACGATGTCGATGCCTTTCATCGAGATGCCGCAGCGCGACGACGCGTTGCCCTCGATGACCAGCAACCCGCCCTTGCCGGTGGCGCCGGCATACTGGCTGGCGTCCCCCTTGATGATGATCTGGCCCGACATCATGTTCTCGCCGACGCCGGGTCCGGCCGAGCCATGCACGGTGATCGTGGCGCCGTCATTCATGCCGGCGCAGTAATAGCCGACGCTGCCACGCACATCGATCGAGACCGGCTGATCGACGCCGACGGCGACCGAATGGCTGCCCCTGGGGTGGAGCACTTCCCAGGCGGTTTCGTTCGAACCGGGCGTGAGCTTGTGCAGCGCCTGGTTCAATTCGCGCAGCGAATGTTCGGCAAGGTCGAACACCCTGGCGTGACTCTGGTCGCTCTGGGCTTTCGGCATGGTGGTTGCTGGCATCAGCTCAATGCTCCCAGAAATAGACGGTCGCGGGCTCCGGTTCCCAGACCCGCGCATTGTCGATGCCGGGCAGCTTGGTCAGCGCGCGATATTCCGAGCCGAAGGCGACATACTGGTCGGTCTCGGCCATGACGGCGGGCTTGCAGGCGATCGGGTCGCGCACGACGCCAAAACCGTTCTTGGTGCCGACGACGAAGGTGAAGAAGCCGTCGAGATCAGACAGCGTGCCTTCCAGCGCCTCGCCGAGATTCTTGCCATGCGCCATGCGGTTGGAGAGATAGGCGGCCGCCACCTCGGTGTCGTTCTCGGTTTCGAATTTCATGCCGTCGCGGATCAGCTCGCGCCGCACATTGTTGTGGTTGGAGAGCGAGCCATTGTGCACCAGGCACTGGTCGGCGCCGGTCGAGAACGGATGCGCGCCCATCGTGGTCACAGCCGATTCCGTCGCCATGCGGGTATGGCCGATGCCATGCGTGCCGGTCATGGCGCGCACGTCGAAGCGATCGACGACTGCCTCCGGCAGGCCGACTTCCTTGTAGATCTCCACTGCTTCGCCGGCGCCCATGATGCGCACGTCCGGCCGCAATGTCTGCAGCGCCCCGCGCGCGGCGTCGACCTTGTCGGACGTCGTCCTGATGACGGCATGGGTGGATTTGGCGGCGAGACTGACCGGCGCGCCGATCGCCTTGGCGAGCTCGGCGTCGAGGCCGCGAAAATCCCGCTCGGGCTTCGGCGACTGGATGGTGATCTTGGCTTCATTGCCGGTCGTCGCGCCATAGATGGCGATGCCGGCGCTGTCCGGGCCCCGGTCGCTGAGCGACACCAGCATCTCCGACAGCAACGCGCCAAGCTTCGGCTCCAGCGATTTGTCCTTTAGGAACAGTCCAACGATTCCGCACATGCCAGCCTCCGACGGTTTATGGCTCTTGAGATGATGTACCGAATGCGTTTGCCGAATTCAATTGGTATGAAAGAAATTTTCCTGTAGTTATACATTAGTCCAATGACATATTCGGCTCGGCGCCTCGACCCGCACTATCGCCGTCTGCGCCGGCCTTGTGAACCCGGATCGTGTGGCGGATACGGGCGATCCTGTAGGCATCCAGGATCGACAGTGCATAGATCAGGAAGCCGCCGGCATGGCGGCCGATGAAACTGGCATCGGACGGCGCGACTTTCGTCGTTATCCAGCCGAGGATGACCATGAAGAACAGGAACTGCAGGCCGCGTACCGGGACGCCAAGCATCACATGGCCGCTGCCGGGCAGCACGACCGCAGCCGCCAGAACCAGATAAGGATTTGCAGGCGGAACAGGGGTGTCGGTCATGCCGCTTGCCTGTCACGCTGGTTGATCGCCTCGCGAAGCGTCGATGCCACCTCCAGCAACCGCTCGATCAAGGCGGGGTCGATCCTGGCGTCACCGAAGGCGGCCTGCCGGAAGACGCCATAGCGTGCGCGCTCGGCCTCGGCCAGCAGCCAGACGATGCGCACGCCTTTCGGCGTGATCAGCAATTCCTTGGCGCGGTTTTCGGCAAAGATGCCGGCATGCGCGGCAATCAGGTCCTGCGGGAAGGCGATGCCCCGGCGATCGCTCCTCAGCACAGCCTCGGCGGGAAGGGCGGTCGTCTTGGGCAGCGTGTGCGCCAGATGATCGAAATTGGAGAAGGTGGTGGCCGATCCCGGGCGCATCATCATGTCGAAGGTGGCAGGCACCGCGACCGGCTCGGTGATCGTGACGCTCAGCCAGCATGTCGGCAGCTTCCTGGTCGCCAGCGTGTCGACGATGGTGCGCACCTGCGCCCGCTGACCGTTCCAGGAGCCGGCCCAGGTGATAACGCCCGCCGCGCCGTCCGACACGTCAACGACATCGCTGATGACAGCGCGGACGCTTGCCGTGTCGGTCTCGCGCGCCGTCTTGGCACGGTTGCGGCTGGCGCGCGCGAGCCACGCGATATGGAAGACGACCGCAAGCACGATCGCCCCGGTAAACAAAGCTGACGTCAACTCCGACATCCCGTCACACTGCGGTTCGCCCTGCTTCGGGGCGAGCCGGTTTTCCGTTCAATAGCCCTGTGGCTTCGGCCACGGCATGGTGAATTGGTCGCCGCGGCGCACGAACTTGTAGCGGTAGAAATGGAACCACACCGAGATCAGGAAATAAAAGATCACCATCGCGCTCAGCTGCGAGCCGAAGCCGAGGAATATGGCGAAGAAGGTTACCACGCACAGGCAAAACAGCACGATCGCCGGCAGCGGATGGAAGGGGTGCGTGTAACCGCGGCGGATGGACCCCAGCGGCCACTTCTTGCGGAACATCATGATGTTGATGCTCATGAAGGTGTATTGCAGCACGCCCGACAGGATCGAGAAGGTGATTGCCTGATTGAGGTCGGCGATGAAGGCGAAGGCGAGCGCGATCGGCAGCAGGAACAGGATCGAGCGGTAGGGCGTGCGGTATTTCGGATGCACCGCCGAGAACCAGCTCGGCAGATAACGGTCGCGTCCAAGCGAGAACCAGGCACGCGCCGCATCGTTGATGCAGCCATTGGCCGAGGCCAAAGCCGCGAGCAGCGTCGCGATGAAGAGCAGGTTTTCGAGCAGCGGGCTGCCGGTCAGCTTGCCGGCGTCCCACAGCGGATAGTAGGTGATGCCGAGATATTCCCAGGGCATCAGCGAGGCGCAGACATACCAGGTCATGGCGGCGGCGATCAGCAGCGTGATCATGCCGGCCATGGTGCCGTAGGGCAGCGAGCGCGCCGGCGAGCGCACTTCCTCGGCCGCCTGCGTCGTGCCCTCGATGCCAAGATAATACCAGATGCCGAACTGGAAGGCGGCGATGACGCCGATCCAGCCATAGGGCAGCGCGTTGCCGGGCGTCACCAGCTCATTGAGCTTCAGCACAGCACCCTGTGTCCACGGGCTGACCGAGAAGAACAACACGACGATGGAGATATAGGCGATCGCGGTGATGACGAAGTTGACGTTGAGCGTCATCAGGACGCCGCGATAATTGAGCCAGGCCAGCACGACGATGGTGGCGGCGATGAAGGAATTATGCGTCAACCCTTCGACGCCGGCCTTGGCGACAATGGTGTCGCCAAGCAGGATGGCATCGGAAACTTCGAGCATCGTGTAGGCAAAGACCAGGAACAGCGCGACGTTGAAGGCCATCAGCGGCCCGACGATGTGCTTGGCCTGCGCATACTGGCCGCCGGCGGCGGCGACCGTCGAGGTCACTTCGGAATCGATCATGGCGACCGAAGTGTAGAGCAGCCCGACGATCCAGCAGACGATCAGCGCCGCAAGCGCGCCGCCCTTGTCGGCCGAGAAATTCCAGCCGGTGAACTCGCCGACCAGCACGATGCCGACGCCGAGCGCCCACACATGGGCGGGGCCGAGCACCCGAAGCAGCGATACCCTGTCGCCGTGGATAGTCGTGGTTTGTCCCGTATCAACCGCAGCCGTCATTGCTCAGTCCCCACTCAGATCCGGTGCTTTTCGGAAACAGCTTCAAGCTCGCCTTCGCGCGACGAGGTCAGCGTCTCTTCGGAGTAGGTCGTATCGACCTTGAACCAGTCATAGAGCATCCACAGCGCCAGCAAGACCGAGATGCCCCAGCATGCGTAATTGAGTGCCATCCACATGGATATTGTCCCCGATTACTTGTCGTCGAATTTCTCGTTGATGACCTCGCGATATTCGCGATCGGAGGCCCGGAACAGGAAGACGAAATAGGCGATGAGCACGATGGCCATGATGATGAGCGTCGGCCAGTCGATGATGTAGTGGAAACGGTTCTGGATGACGTCGTGCGCGGTCTCGGGCGTATAGCCTAGCTTCTCCCAGATCGCGGCCATGGTCGGGTTCTGGCCGAGCGCCTCCCAGGTCTTGGCGTCGAGCGCGTCGATGGATTTCGCCGCTCCGGCAAAACCAAGCTTCAACGGCAGCCAGAGCGCCACGAAGATGGCGACCACCACGACGGCGATGTCGAAAATCTGCCCGGCCTTGCTCTGCTCCGGCGGTATATAGCGGGACATGCGTTCTATCCTCAGGACTGGCGGTTGCGGGATGCGTCGGCGTTCTTGATGTCGAGCCCGTAGATGAAGTCCTTGTCTTCCTTGTAGTGATTGAGCATCGCCAGGATTGCCGCTGTGTTGAAGATCAGCACGGCGAGTGCGGCGGCCGCGACCACCACCTTGATCCCGGTGAGCGGGATATACGGCCACGTCATGAACAGGACGAAGAGGATCGTCGCCCAAAGGCAGACGATCAGGAGCACGGAGCCGCGCACGTCGGAACGGTACAGCGCTTCGACGCGCTGCTGCAGGTCGGACATCGGTTTTTCCCCTTTCTCGATGCCCGGCCCCGAAATCGACCGGACATCCACTCTTTCTACAGAGTGAAATTTTTTTCATAAATTCCGACCGAATCTCGCGATTGTCAAGCCGCATTTACGTTTGGTTAACTGTTCGTTCCAGGTTAAGAATCTTGCCTGACAATGAAAATTATTTGCTTCAAGGGGATTGCGGCTGCCGGAGGTTTGCGGTCAATATTCGAACCAAGCTCCGCCGCCGAGCAGGAGCAGGGAACAGCAACGACTTAAAACGACTTAAATTTGCACGGAGGACGATCGGATGACGGCATCCTGGAGATTCTCGACCCTGGCGGATCGCCATCGCGCGCTCGGCTCGAAGCTCGAGGACTGGAGCGGCATGGGCACCGCCTGGACCTACGACAAGGATGCCGATGAGGAATATATCGCCATCCGCACCAAGGCCGGGCTGATGGACGTGTCAGGCCTGAAGAAGGTCCACATCACCGGGCCGCATGCCTCGCACCTCATCGACCTCGCCACCACGCGCGACGTCGAGAAGATCTACCCCGGCAAGTCGGCCTATGCCTGCATGCTGAACGAGGCGGGAAAATTCACCGACGACTGCATCCTCTACCGCACCGGCCCGAACGCCTGGATGGTCGTGCACGGCTCGGGCACCGGCCATGAGGAATTGCAGCGCGCCGCGATGGGCCGCGATGTGTCGCTGCGCTTCGACGACAATCTGCATGATCTCTCACTGCAGGGGCCGACGGCGGTCGACTATCTCGCCGAGCATGTGCCCGGCATCCGCGACCTCAACTATTTCCACCACATGCAGACCCAGCTGTTCGGTTTCCCGGTGATGATCTCGCGCACCGGCTATACTGGCGAGCGCGGTTACGAGATCTTCTGCCGTGGCCAGGACGCCGGCACGATCTGGGACAGGATCCTCGACGAGGGCAAGAGCGCCGGCATCATCCCGTGCCGCTTCACCACGCTCGATATGCTGCGCGTCGAGAGCTATCTGCTCTTCTACCCATACGACAATTCGCAAAAATATCCGTTCGCCAACGAAGGCCCCGGCGACACGTTGTGGGAGCTCGGGCTCGACTTCACCGTTAGCCCCGGCAAGACCGGTTTTCGCGGCGCCGAGGAACATTACCGGCTCAAGGGCAAGGAGCGCTTCAAGATTTTTGGCGTTCTGCTCGACGGCAAGGAACCGGCCGATGAAGGCGCGCCGGTCTATCGCGACGGCAAACAGGTCGGGGTGGTGACCTGCGCCATGTATTCGCCGCTGGTCAAGAAATCGATGGGCATCGCCCGCCTCGATGTCGACTGCGCGGTGAAGGACACCAAGCTCGAAATCCGCAACAAGAGCGGTTCGATCAAGGCGACGGCGCAACCCTTGCCGTTCGACGATCCGAAAAAGACCAAGCGCACGGCAAAAGGCTGAGGCATCATAACGGGAGGGGTTTCGAGGTACGAAGGTAGAATGGCAGCCAAGACGATCATCAGCCGGCCCATTTACGGAACGCTCTCTCCGCAGCCCGGCAAGCATCATCTTTTCATCGCCGATGCGGAAGGCGCGCTGGCGATCACCGACATGGCCGGCAAGGCGCCGCCCGGCTTTTTCGACGGCGCCGAGATCGTCTTCATTGCCGGTCCCGAGGGCAAGCATATCGCCGCCCTCGAGGCGCTGAAACCGGCGCAACTGCATCTGCCGCCATCCTTCGCCAGCCTCCTGCCGCGCTTGAAGCAGACGCTGACCAACGCCCAAATGGGCCTGCGCCTCTATCTCGCCGGCACCGAGGGCCTGATCGGCCAGGCCATGCAGGTGGCGCTCGAAGCCGGCATCGACCACACCTCCATGCAGACCGAGCATCGCGGCTCGCTGGCGCGCCGCATGCAGTGCGTGCATTGCAAGGGCATCACCGAGAACGTGACGACGCAGCCCGCCACCTGTTCCCACTGCGGCCTGCTGCTCCTGGTGCGCGACCATTATTCCAGGCGCCTCGCTGCTTTCCAGGGCGTCTGCATCAACGCCGAGGATCGCTCCGAGATTCCTCCCATGGAGGAGGCCTTCCCATGAGCACCGGCACCACAAAACTCGATGTCGTCGTCAGCGACGTCGTCCCGGTCAACGACCTGGTCACTCGCTTCCATTTCCGTCGCCGCGACGGCGAGCTGTTGCCGACATTCTCCGGCGGCGCCCATGTCGTGGTCGAGATGCGCGACGGCGAGCGTACAAGGCTCAATCCCTATTCGCTGATGGGCTCGCCACTCGACACCCGCGAGTACACGATCTCGGTCAGGCGCGACGATGTCGGCCGCGGCGGATCGCTGTTCATGCACCGCTCCGTCAAGCCGGGGCTGGAGATGGTGATCAGCTATCCGGTCAATCTGTTCTCGCTCGATCTGCGCGCGAAAAAACATCTGATGCTGGCCGGTGGCATCGGCATCACGCCCTTCATGGCGCAGACCGCGCAGCTTGCCGGCGCCGGCGGCAATTTCGAATTGCACTACACCTGCCGCACCGCTTCGCTCGGCACCTATGCCGATGTCCTTCAGCAACGCCACGGAAACCGCGTCAGGCTCTATCACGACGACCGCGAGGAGCGCATCGATCTCGACCGGCTGTTGTCCTCGCAGCCGCTCGGCACGCATCTCTATGTCTGCGGGCCGGCCGGCATGATCAACTGGGTGCGCGATCGCGCGGCAGCGCTCGGCTGGCCGCCGGAGACCGTGCATTACGAGCATTTCGCGGCACCGCAGCCCGGCCTGCCTTTCGACGTGACTTTGGCCGTCAGCGGCAAGACGATCCGCGTCGGCGAGCAGCAGAGCCTGCTCGAAGCGATCGAGGCGGCCGGCGTCGATCCGCCTTGTCTATGCCGCGGCGGCGTCTGCGGCCAGTGCGAGACCAACGTGATTTCCTACGATGGCAAGTTCATTCACAACGATCACTGGCTGAGCGAGGAAGACCACCGCTCCGGCTGCAAGATCATGCCTTGCGTCTCGCGCTTCGAGGGCAAGTCGCTGGTCCTGGAAAGATAGGAGGCGTCAATGGGCATCACCTTTCGCAAGGAAACGTTTCGCGACGATTTTACCTTCAGGAACAGCCCGGAGCATATCAGGCGCTTTCCGTTCCCGTTCCACGAAGACGCCTACATGTATGCGGTCAACATCGAGCCGCATGTCGTCGGGCCGAAGGGCTCGGTGCTGGAAAACCTGATCGACGTCGACGAGCACTATGTCGCCGAGATGCAGGACCGCGCTTTGGTGCTGGCCGAGGATCCGCTGCGCTGCCAATCGCTGCCACACATGACCTTGGCCGGCTGGGACCTGCTCGAGCTTCTGATGGAGCAGCAGGCGCTGGGCTATCCCGAGCATTTCACGCTTGAGCGCAACGGCGACCGTTGGCGCTGGATCAACCGGCCGCTCGGCATCGACGACACCTTCACCTTCGGCGACACCTCGACGCTGCCTTACGGGCCCATGGAGTACATCACCCGCCAGAGCCAGGGCGATTTCTGCATCCTCGACCAGCGCGACGGCAATCTGTGGATGGATGCCGGCATGGTCACCACCCAGGCCGACTGGTCGCTCGATTTCGACATCGGCATGAACTTCTTCGAATGGCACGCGCCGGTGCCGCTTGCGCATGAGAAGGGCATTTTCACGCGTGCGCTGAAGTTCCTCACCAACATCCAGCAGGGCAAGCCGGCGCGGCGCCTCAACTGGACGATGACGATCAATCCGCGCCTCGACACCAGCCCCGAGAATTATCACAAATGGGGTCCGGACCGCGGCACGGTCACGCCCGAAAACGTCGGCGACAAGGTGCATCTGCGCGTCGAATTGCAGAGCTTCTGGCGCCTGCCGCGCTCCAACGGCATCGTCTTCCCGATCCGCTGCTATCTGATCAAGATGGACGAACTGGTCACCCAGCCGAAATGGGCACGCCGCCTGCACCGCGTCATCCGCGACCTGCCCGAGGAACTGGCCACCTACAAGGGGCTGACGCGGTATCGGCCGACGCTGGTGGAGTGGCTGTCGAAGCTGGATGATGGCAGCGCGACGTCACCGGGGTTTGGGCCGGACTGAGGTGTATTGAGATTCAGGTCAGGCCGAGTCGAAAATGGTGGTTTCCGAGAACCGGAGCGGAGCGTACTTAAGGTACGTGAGCACCGGAAGCGCAGGGAGCCGCCATTTGCAGGCCGGCCTCACCTGAATGTCAGTACACCTCACCCAGCGCTGTTCTGCGGATAGCAGATGATCGACAGATACCGCATCGGCAGCTTGGTCAGCTCTTCCGGTCCGTGCGGCGCGTCGGCGTCGAAGAACAGGCTGTCGCCCGGCTTCATCGGATAGAGATTGTTGCCGTGGCGGTAAACGACCTCGCCTTCGAGCATGTAGAGGAACTCCATGCCGGCATGCTGGAAGGTCGGGAAGACGTCCG
Source organism: Mesorhizobium sp. RCC_202 (assembly GCF_041355295.1). Classification (NCBI taxonomy): domain Bacteria; kingdom Pseudomonadati; phylum Pseudomonadota; class Alphaproteobacteria; order Hyphomicrobiales; family Phyllobacteriaceae; genus Mesorhizobium; species Mesorhizobium sp. RCC_202. The sequence continues at coordinate 234,986 of NZ_JBFUPO010000008.1, read as the reverse complement.
AATTCTCGGTCAGCGTGATGAGATAGGGCTCGACGACGACGCCGCTGGTGTTGGCGCCGATATGTCCGAGCAGATTGTACTGGTGGCCGGCGCGGGTGCCGCGCCGCTCGACATCGACGCCTTCGCCGGCCTTGACGAAGACGGCGCTGTGCTCTTCCTCGAAGCGGCGGAAAAAGGCGGTCACCGGAACCCCAAGCGCCCGCGATAGCGCCTGCAGCGTCGTCAGCGACGGCGAGGTGATGCCGTTCTCGATCTTCGACAGCATGCCGAGCGAAATGTCGGTCGCCGCGGCAAGATCGGCAACCGTGATGCCGAGCTTCTTGCGGAACGCTCGCACCTCATGGCCGATCGCCACTTCCAGCACCTTTTCGCGCGTGTCGCGGATGGCATGCGGGTCTTGCATCAGCGGCGTGCGGATCGTGCGTCCGTCGGCCGAGACCGGTTTGGGCGATGAATTCGCCTTCGCCGCGATACCGCCGGTGTCAGCAGTCTTCTTCGCCATGTCGCCCCCGAATCCGCCGATTTATTTCACTCAAGGTGAACATATTCAGTGGCGATACAGGAGCGCAACCTTGCCGGCAAGCATGAGATGTCGCAGGCGATCGCCGACCGGCACGCGAACGCCACCGCCTTTGCGCACAAAAACCGTTTCACGCAAAGCCGCTGCCACAGATGTTTGTTGACAGCACCGAAGACCCAATTAGTGTCACTGACAGTGAAATTTGTTTCGTAAGAGCAATTCCAGGAAAAGTGTCGAACGGTTTTCCGCCGGGAATTGCGTCAAGAAAAAGTCGAAATCGAAAGAGGAGGCCCATCATGAAAACCCGTGTTGCCGTCATCGGTGCCGGACCGTCCGGTCTGGCGCAGCTCAGGGCCTTCAAGTCGGCCGCCGACAAGGGCGCCGAGATTCCCGAAATCGTCTGCTTCGAAAAACAGTCCGACTGGGGCGGCCTGTGGAACTACACCTGGCGCACCGGCCTCGACGAGCATGGCGATCCGGTGCACGGCTCGATGTACCGCTATCTGTGGTCGAACGGCCCCAAGGAGTGCCTCGAATTCGCCGACTATACATTCGAGGAGCATTTCGGCAGGCCGATCGCGTCTTATCCGCCGCGCGCCGTGCTGTGGGACTACATCAAGGGCCGCGTCGAGAAATCCGGCCTGCGCAAATGGGTGCGCTTCAACAGCCCCGTGCGCATGGTGACCTATTCCGACGAGAGCAAGAAATTCACCGTCACCGCGCATGACCGCACCAACGACGTCACCTATTCGGAAGAGTTCGACAATGTCGTCGTCGCGTCCGGCCATTTCTCGGTGCCCAACGTTCCGTATTTCGAGGGCTTCTCGACCTTCAATGGCCGCATCCTGCACAGCCATGATTTCCGCGACGCGATGGAGTTCAAGGGCAAGGACATATTGATCATCGGCCGCTCCTATTCGGCCGAGGACATCGGTTCGCAATGCTACAAATATGGCGCCAAATCGATCACCTCCAGCTACCGCTCCAAGCCGATGGGCTTCAAATGGCCGGAGAACTGGAAGGAGGTGCCGCTGCTGCAGAAGGTCGTCGGCAAGACGGCGCATTTCAAGGACGGCACCACCAAGGATGTCGACGCCATCATCCTGTGCACCGGCTATCTGCATTCGTTCCCCTTCCTGACCGACGATCTGAAGCTCAAGACCGCCAACCGCATGTGGCCGCTCGACCTCTACGAGGGCGTCGTCTGGGAGAAGAACCCGAAGCTTTTCTACATCGGCATGCAGGACCAGTTCTACACGTTCAACATGTTCGACGCGCAGGCCTGGTTTGCCCGCGACGTCATCCTTGGCCGCATCAAGCTGCCGTCGGCCGAGGCGATGGCCGAGCACGGCGCCAAGTGGCGGGCGCGCGAGGAGACGCTGGAGGATGCCGAGCAGATGATCTGGTTCCAGGGCGACTACACCAAGGAACTGATGGACCAGACCGATTACCCTGGTTTCGATGTCGAGGCGGTCAACCAGACTTTCATGGAGTGGGAGCACCACAAGGCGGAAGACATCATGAGCTTCCGCGACCACGCCTATCGCTCGCTGATGACCGGCACCATGGCGCCGCTGCACCATACGCCGTGGCTGCAGGCGCTGGACGATTCCATGGAAAGCTATCTCGAGGTGAAGGGCGTGGCGGCCGAGTAGGCCGGTCAACGTTCCCGGATGAAATGAGCAAATTGTGGGGTGTCTCGCGGGACACCCAGTGGGCCCTACCAGCAGACGTAGCCGCCGTCGACGATCAGGTCGAGGCCGGTGACGAAGCTCGATGCGCGGCTGGCCAGGAACACGGTCGGTCCGACCATCTCCTCCGGTGCCGCCATGCGCCCCATCGGCGTGTCGCGCTTGAAGATTTTTATCTCCTCGGCCACCTCGGGGCGCTTGTTCATCGGCGTCAATGTATAGCCCGGGCTGACGACATTGACGCGCAATCCGCGGTCCGCCCACTCCATGGCGAGACTTTTGGACATGTGGATGACCGCGGCTTTGGATGAGTTGTAATGCGCTTGCGTCAGCCCCCGATTGACGATGGTGCCTGACATGGAAGCAATGTTGATGATCGAGCCCGCGCGGCGAGGCAGCATGACGCGCGCTTCGGCCTGACAGGACAGAAATACGCCGGTGACGTTGACCTCGTGCACTTTGCGCCATTTGTCCGCCGACATGGTCTCAGCCGCTTCCGAGCCTGCGATGCCGGCATTGTTGACGGCGACCGTCAGCGCCCCGAGTTGGGCTTCGATGTGCTCGATCGCGGTCGCGAGGTCGCTCTCGGAGGTCACCGTGCCGGCTAGCGCCAGCGCTTTGCGGCCAAGCGCCGTGATCCTGTGAGCGGTCTCCTCAAGCCCGCCCCTGGAGCCATGGCCGAAACAGGCGACGTCGGCGCCTGCTTCCGCCAGCCCGATCGCGATCGCCTGACCGATGCCGCTGCCGGCGCCGGTGACCAGCGCGACATCGCCGTCCAACTTGAAAAGATCCATGACGCCTTCCCTATGCAGCGAGGGTATTCGCTATCACGTCTTTCGATCAACCTCTTCAGAAATCACAGGCCTTGGGGCGCATATCCGAGGACCAGTCCTTCAGGGGCACCGGCTTGAACTTGCCCTTGACGGGCTTGCCATCCTCCAGGTCCTTGGAGGCGGTGCCCTTGCCGGTGAGATAGTTGATGTCGCAATCGCCGAGCGTCGTCTCGACGCCGCCTGAGGTCTGCTGGTTCCAGTCCCAGTTGCGGCTATAGCCGCCGACCAGGAATTTTCCCCGGCGATAGACGATCGTCAGCGTCTCTTCCGTCGATTTGCTGGCGCCGCAGCCGAAGCATGACGTGACCGCCAGCGATCCCTTGCCCTTGCTTTCGAGGCCGATGATCTGGTCTTCTGTCAGCCCTTTCCTGATGAAATCCGGCCGGCGCGCGGGATCGGGCTTCTCCTCGTTCAGATAGATGTAGAGATCGGCGGGGCCGCCGGCTTCCTGTATCACGACAGCCCTGTCGGTTTTGCCGTCCTGGTCGATGTCGAGCTTCAGTTCGAGACCGGGAGCATTTTCGGCAAGCACCGGCATCGGCGTCGCCGCCAGGACGACAAGCCAGGTGCAGGCCAGGTGATGGAATGCTTTCTTCATCGCCAGTCGTCCGCCGCGCCGTGCGAAAATAGCACCTGCGCCGGCGGACGCAAAACGCGAAACTCGGGCAGCTCAGAAATAGCCGTCCGATGCGGCGGTCGCTTCCTTCGGGATCTCGACGTCGTCGACCAGGATCTTGTCGACCAGTTCGTGGTGGAAGCACACCAGCCCCTTGATGCGCTCGGCTTCGTGCACCGGCTCGGGATAGTACCAGACCATGTTCTCGTGCCGCTTCTTGGGCGTCGTGACGTGGTAGTAGTTGGAGATGCCCTTGTAGGGGCAGCGCGAGATGTAGCGGCTAGGCGCAAACATATCGAGCCGGGTGTCGGAGATCGGCAGATAGTGGCGCACCGGATGTCCGGTCTCGAACAGGAAGACGCCGCGCCGTGAATCGGCGACCTGCTCGCCGTCGAGGATCACCTGGACCCGGCGCGAGGAGGGCAGGCAGTCGACGCGGCGGAACGGATCGCGGGCATGCACGAAAATCTCCTCGTCCTCTTCGTACCAATGCGTCATCTTCGGCCAGTAAAACGATATGTAGTCGCCGATCGGTGGGCAACCCTTGACCGGATCGAGGTAGCGCCAGGCGCCGTCCTCGACCAGCGTGATGCCGGTGTTGAGCGAATAATGCGTGGCGACACCCTTGAACGGGTCTTGCGTCGTCGTCCGGCTTGGCAGCAGGAATTCCTCGCGCACGTCGCTCATCGGGAAGTAGTAGACCGGCAGATGGTCGCTCTCGTAGAACACCAGGGCCTTGGTGGTATCGGCAACGATCATCGACCCGACCTGCACCCTGATGCGCTTCAGCATCGGCATGGTGAAGGCGATGTAGCCCGGCTCGGACTCATACTGAACGATGCTGTCGAGCAGCGGGAAATGCGGCCCGCGGCCGCGCAGATGTGGCTTGCGAATGGTCGTCGTCCTTTTCTCGTCGTTTGCGGCCGGGCTCTTTCGCGCAACCGTGGTCATGACGCCACCGATACGCGATCGAGAAGCAGGCCGGCGGCGATCGGCGCCAGGCCGCTGACATTCTTGCGCACCGGCACCAGAAGGTCGGGGAAATAGCTGAAGATGATCGGCGTCTCGTCGAGCAGCAGTTTCTGGATGTCGGACGCCGCCTTGCGCTGCGCGTCGAGGTCGAGCGCCTTGAGATAGGAGGCGACCATTCCGTCATAGGCCGTGTTCTTGAAATGCGCCGCGTTCCATGGACCGTCGCTGACCAGCGGGCTTTTCAGGAACACGTTCGGCACGCTGCGATGCGCGTAGTCGGTGATGCCGAGCGGGCTGTCCAGCCAGTCGGACTGGCCGAAAACCGCCTTGCCGTAGTATTTGTCCTGGTCCTCGATGTTGAGCGCAATGCGCGCGCCGATCTCCTTGGCGAAGTTCTGGAACAGCTGCGCATAGCCTGGAATGTCGGAATAGCGCAGCGTCGTCAGCGTGATGTCGAAGCCGCTGGCAAGTCCCGCCGCTTCCATCAACTGCTTGGCTTTGGCGATGTCTTGCGTGCGCTGCGCCACCGACTTGTCGGTGACCGGGAAGGCCGGCGCGAACGGGCTGTCATTGCCGGTCGCCGCCATGCCGCGGCAGAGCCCGTCAACCAGTTTGGAGCGATCGATGCACAATGCCAGCGCCTGGCGCACGCGCTTGTCGGTGAAGGGGCCGATATCGCATCGCATATGGAGCTGGCGATGCGCGGTCGAAGCCACGCGCAACACTGTGACATCGGGGCTGTTCAGAACCACCTGGCTGACGTCGAGCGGCACCGCGTCGAGCAGGTCCACTTCGCCGGCCTGCAGCGCCAGGATGCGCGGCTGCACGTCGCCGTAGAACTTGAACTCGATCCGGTCGGGCAGGGCCTTCTCGCCCCAATAGTCGGGATTGCGGACGAAGCTTGCGCCGACCTTCGGCGTATAGCTTTCGAGGCGAAACGGGCCGGTGCCCTCGAAAGTCTTTTCGTAGTCACCCTTGTAGCTCGCCGGCAGGATGACGGCGTTGTAATTGTCGATCGACACCGAATAGGGGAAGCTGCCATTCGGCGCGTCGAGATGGAATTCGACGGTATGGTCGTCGACCTTGCGCGTGCCGCCCTTCGATAACAACCCCTTGAACACCGACAGCGCGTTGGACGCGCCGTTCGGATCGGCGAGACGATCGAAGGTCGCCACCACGTCGTCGGCCTTGAAGTCCTCGCCATTGTGGAATTTCACGCCCTTGCGCAATTTGAAGGTCCACACGCTGCCATCCGCATTTGGCGACCAGCTTTCGGCCAGCACCGGCTTCAGCGTCAGATCGGGCTGCGTGATGCACAGGAATTCGGCGACCTGGAAGACCAGCTGATAGCTGCCGCTGTCATAGAAGGTGACAGGATCGATGGCCCCGCCGGGCACCGCCACACCGGCTCGCACCGTGCCGCCGGGCTTGCCTTCGGCGCGGGCTTGCGGCGCGCCGAGGCCGACCGCGGATGCGATGCCGCCGAGGAACGGCAGCGACAGGCCAAGCACGCTGCCATGGCGCAGGAATTCGCGCCGGCCGATCCTGCCGGCGAGCAGCTCATCGATAGCGGAATTTTCGATTGCGGTGAGGGTCTTGCGGGCAGCGTCGATCGTCGTGAAATGCTTCGGCATGGGCGGCATTCCTTGGCTGTCGTGGGTATTGGGCATTTAGGTCACTGTTGACCGCGACCGGAAAGCGATATTTTTTGATCGAGGCCATCGAAATTTTCGATGGCGATGCGCTTGAGGGCAGAAACCATGGACACCGAGAATCTGCGCAGTTTCCTGGAGGTCGCGACACAAGGCAGCTTCACGGTCGCGGCCAGTCGGCTGAACCTCGCGCAGTCGACGGTCAGCGCGCGAATCCGCGGCCTAGAAGAGCAACTGGGCCGCAAGCTGTTCGTGCGCGACAGCGACGGCGTGTCGTTGACGCCGGCCGGCCGGCAATTCCTGCCGCATGCCTCGACGATCACGCGCACCTGGGAACAATCGCGACAGGACATCGCTGTTCCCGATGGCTACGAGGCGCTGCTCAGGCTGACCGCTCCTGCCTATCTGTGGGACAGTATCACCTCGCCCTGGATTGGCTGGATGCGGCAGCGGCGGCCCAATGTGGCGCTGCGGCTGGAAGGCAGTTTCCCGGATCTCGCCATCGACCAGATGGCCGAAGGCCTGCTCGACATCTGCATCCTCTATCTGCCGAAACCGCATCCCGGCATCGTCTATGAGACTTTGGCCGTCGATCAGGTGGTGCTCGTCCAGCACACGCAGCAGGAACAACCGTGGACCGAAAACTACATCCTGATGGATTGGGGTCTGGAGTTCAGGGTCGAGCATGACCGTGCCTTTGCCGGAACCGTCAAGCCCGCCATCTCCGCCGGTCTGGTCTTCATCGGCCTGCAGCATGTCCTGTCGCAGAAGGCGGCGGCCTATCTGCCACTGAGTGCGGTGAGCACGCATATCGAGCGTGGCGAACTGCGGCGCGTCGAGGGCGCTCCGGTGTTCCAGCGGCCGCTCTATCTTGCCTATCCCAGCAACCCGGCATCGTCCGATGTTCTGGAGGTCGCGCTCGCCGGGCTGCGCGCCTTGGCCAGGGACTGGTCCGACGTCCAGGGCTTCGCCGAGGGCGACCGCGGCTTCAGCATGGCGGACGGATAAATCAAAACTGTTCCAGGGCGATAATTTCGTCCATCTCAATAACGCCAAGTTCACCTGTGTAGAGAGATCAGCCTCCCGCCTCAAGGAGTTGCGATTTGGTCCGGCTGTCCTTCGCCACCGCGTGCCTGGTTGTCATAGCGACGTCGTTATGCGCGACAACGCTCTCTGAAGGGAAGGTGGCTTCGAACGCAGTCGTGTCCGGACAAATCACTCAAAGCGACGACGTCAAGCAACTTCTCTCCGTTGTGTTGGCGGAGACGGAGGATTTCTGGGGTGCCGTCTTCAAGGCCGATGGATTGAAGTATGAGGAGCCCAAACTGGTGTTGTTTACGGGCGTCATCGCTACCGCGTGCGGTCCTGCCTCAGGAACCTCATATTGCGAGCGCGACCACAGGATTTATCTCGATCCGGCGTTCCCCGAGCTTCGCAAGATCGGTTTGATCGGCGATTTCGGCAAGGCGCTCATTCTCGCCCGAGAAGTTGGACACCATGTGCAGAACATCTCTGAAGCTCCGCGTCCGCTGGCGACGGCCGACAGCAAGGATACCGCTACCCTTCGATCGCAACGGGTCGAACTTCAGGCCGATTGTTTTGCCGGGCTATGGACCCGGTATGTCCAGGAACAGCATTTGCTTGACGACGCCGATCTGACGGAGGCCAGGGACCTGCTGCGGTCTCTCGGAGACGATCAGGCCGCAAACGCCTCCAAAGATCCGAAGGCAAAAAGCTACGGCACATCCGAACAGAGGGTCCGCTGGTATGACCGGGGCCTCGCCGGAAAGGCGATCGCGGACTGCAACATCTCCAACAATCCGCTCTAACCGATCCGTCGTCCGCTCGCGCGAGCGGCGACATTACTGGCCGATAAGCCTCAATGCTTTCCTGATCTTTTCAACGACGGTGCCGATGTCCGATCGCCCGGACGTGTATTCTCCATCCGGATCAAAATATCCGTCGCGGAGCCGCTCCAAACGGGAAATCAAGGCGGCGCCGTAATCCTGCGCCGTGCCGGTAATGCTGACCTTTTCAAATTCGGCTTGCGCCGCGCCGACCGCGCCGACGCATACTTTCCAGTCGTAAGGGCTGGCTGCCGCCGCGGTCCGGCAATCAGCGATGATCGCGGCAACCCTGTCTCGAAATTGTTCGGCTGCCATCGAGGTCATTGTGGTCACCGGCGCGTGGAAACAGACAGAAACGGCCTATCGTAATCCGCCCCGGGAGTCGCAGGCCCTCTCGGCGTCGGATGGTTGCTATGAAACCCCGTCCGCAAGTCGAGCGGAAGGTTGTTGCCCCAGGTTTGATGCTTGCAGCCTGGCCAGCTCCGCATAAGGAATGTGGCAGCGGATCGTGTGGCCGGCCTCGGCCTCCGTCAGCTCCGGTTCCTGCGTCTCGCAGATGGCGCCGATCTTGCGCGGGCAGCGCGTGTGGAAGACGCAGCCTTTCGGCGGGTTGGCCGCACTCGGGATCTCGCCGTCGAGGCGGATGCGCGAACTCTCGGTACGGTCGAGCTTGGGCACGGCCGACAGCAGCGCTTCGGTATAGGGGTGGTGCGGGCCCGAGAAGACCGCTTCCGACGGGCCGAACTCCATGATGCGGCCGAGATAGAGCACGGCGATCTTGTCGGAGAGATAGCGCACCACGCCAAGGTCGTGCGAGATGAAGATGTAGCTGACATCCTGCTTCGTCTGCAGGTCGGCGAGAAGGTTGAGGATCGCTGCTTGCACTGAGACATCGAGCGCCGAGGTCGGCTCGTCGCACACCACGATGCGTGGGTCGCCGGCGAAGGCGCGTGCGATCGCCACGCGCTGCTTCAGGCCGCCCGACAGCTGGCGCGGCTTGACTGCCAGATGCCGGTCGGTGAGCCGCACCGAGCGGACGAGCTCTTCCAGCCGCGTGTCCAGCGTCTTGCCGCTGAGCCCGCCCAGCCGCTTCAGGGCGCGGCTCAATATATGCCGGATCGAATGCGAGCGATTGAGCGCGGAATCCGGATTCTGGAAGACGATCTGCACCGCCTTGACCTGGTCCTCGGAGCGACTGGCAAGCCGTGGCGCGAGCTTCTTGCCTTCGAGCTCGATCGAGCCGCCATCGTCCGGCGCGACGAGGCCGAGCAGCAGTCTGGCGAAAGTGGTCTTGCCGCTGCCGGATTCGCCGACCAGGCCGAGGGTCTCGCCGGGGCTGAGGCTGACCGAGACGTCCTTCACGGCGCGCAGCGGATGACCGTAGCTGCCATAGGTCTTGTTCAGGCCCTCGACCCGCAGCACCGGCGGCGCCTGCTTGGGCGCCGGCGCCGAAACTTCGGCGGGCGTCGCGCGCGGCAGCGACTGCGCCTTGTCGTGATAATGGCAGCGCGACAGCCGGCCGTCTTCCAGCTCGTAGAGCGGCGGCGGCTCGGCACGGCAGCGCTCGGTCGCCAGCGCGCAACGGTCGGCAAAGGCGCAGCCGACGATGTTGGCGCCGATGCCGGGCAGGAAGCCCGGAATGGTGTCGAGCCGGCCCTGGTCCTTGCGCTGGCCGCCGCGCGGCAGACAGCGCAGCAGCGCCACCGTGTAGGGATGGCGCGGATCGTTGAAGACGTCCTTGGTCGAGCCTTCCTCGACCAGCATGCCGGCATAGAGCACACCGACACGGTCGCACATGTTGGAGACGACGGCGAGGTTGTGGCTGATGAACAGGATCGACGCCGACAACTCGCGCCGCAATTGGCCGATCAGGTCGAGCACTTCGGCTTCCACCGTCGCATCGAGGCCGGTCGTCGGCTCGTCGAGGATCAGCATCGAGGGATCGTTGGCCAAGGCCATGGCGATCGCCACGCGCTGTTGCATGCCGCCGGAAAGCTGGTGCGGGTAGCGCTGCATGACGCTTGGCGGATCCGAGATCCGAACCCGGTTAAGGATGGCGATGGCCTTGTCGGTTGCGTTCTGCCCAGCGACGCCGGCAAGCTCGAAGATCTCGGTCAGCTGCCGGCCGATACGGATCGACGGGTTGAGCGCCTTGCCGGGATCCTGATAGACCATCGACACGCTGTCGGCGCGGGCACGGCGCAGCGCCTCGGCGTCGAGCTTCATCAGATCCTGGCCGTCGAGCGCGATCGAGCCGCCGGTGATCGAGCCGTTGCGCGGCAGATAGCGCACCACCGACAGCGCTACGGTCGACTTGCCACAGCCGGATTCGCCGACCAGCCCATATGATTCGCCGGCGCCGATCTTGAGGTTGACGTTGCGCAGCACCGCACGGTTGCGGCCGCCGACGCGATAGGCGACGGAAAGGTCCTTGAGTTCGAGCGCGTTCTTGTCAGTCATTGAACGCTCCGTGCACGCCGTCGGCGACGAGGTTGACACCGACCACCAGCGACGCGATCGCCAGCGCATCGAACAGCACCGTCCACCAGAAGCCGCCGCCAATCATGCCGTAATTGTTGGAGATCGAAAGGCCCCAGTCGGGCGAGGGCGGCTGGATGCCGAAGCCCATGAAGGAGAGGGTGGCGACGGCAAAGATCGCGTAGCCGAGCCGCACCGTCGTCTCGACCAGGATCGGCGGGATGACGTTGGGCAGGATCTCGACGAACATGGTGTGCATCGCACCTTCATGGCGCAGCTTGGCCGCGGCGACATAGTCGAGCTCGCGTTCGGCCAGCACCGCCGAGCGCACCGTGCGGGCGATGATCGGCGCGAAGCTGAGACCAATGACCACGATCACGGTGGTCTTGGATGTACCGAGCGCGACGATGGCAAGCAGCGCGACGATCACCACCGGGATCGCCATGAAGGCTTCCAGCACGCGGCTGATGACGTCGTCGACGATGCCGCGGAAATAGCCGATGACGAGGCCGAGCGCGGTGCCGGCGATCGTCGCCAGGATCGTCGCCAGCGGCGCCACCGTCAGGATGTCGCGCGAGCCGACGATGACGCGCGAGAACACGTCGCGCCCGATCTGGTCGGTGCCGAACCAGTGCTCTGCCGATGGCGGCGCGAGCGCGTTGATGATGTCGTCGGCAAGCGGGTCGTAAGGCACCAGATGCTCGCCGAACAGCGCGCAGATCACCCAGAATAGCACGATGCCGAAACCGGTCAGGAAGGTGCGGGAGCGCAACAGCGAATGCAGCACCTCGCCCCACGGGCTGCGCTTCGTCGTGGTGTCGGGCGCGGCGCCGATGGGCGTGTCAGTGGCGCTCATTGCTCTGCCCCCAGCCGGATACGCGGATTGAGCACGGAATAGAGGAAGTCGGCGGCAAGCGTTGCCACCGAATAGACGATGCCGATGGTCAGGATGCCGGCCTCCAGCATCGGGAAGTCCTTGCCGCGCGCGGCGGTGAAGATCAGCGAGCCGATGCCCTGGTAGCGGAACAGCGTCTCGATCACGACAAGGCCGCCGATCAGATAGCCGGTCTGCGTTGCTATGACGGTGATCGTCGGCAACAGAGCGTTGCGCAGCACATGGCGCCAGATCACTGTGCGCCACGGCAGCCCCTTCAACACGGCGGTTCTTGTATAATCGGCATCGAGCGCCTCGATCATGCCGGACCGCGCCATGCGGGCAATGTAGCCGAACAGCACCAGGAACAGCGGCAGCGACGGCAGGATCAGATAATAGATCTGGGTGAAGAAGCCGGCGCCTTTCGGCCAGGTCGCGGCGATCGGGAGCCAGCGCAGCCAGACCCCGAAGATCAGGATCAGGATGATGCCGGTGACGAATTCGGGCAGCACCGTCACCGATAGGCCGCCAAGGCTGATGATGCGGTCGAGCGGCCGGTTGAGGTTGAGCGCGGCGATGACGCCGCCGAGTATGCCGATCGGCACCACCAGCACGAAGGCGATCAAGGCCAGTTTCAACGAATTGCCCAAGGCATCGATGACGAACGGAGCCACCGGCGCGCGGAAGACATAGGACATGCCCATGTCGCCCTGCACGAATTTCCAGATCCAGCTTCCGTATTGGACGAGCAGCGGCCGGTCGACGCCGAGCGAATGATTGAGCGTGTCGACGGCGCGCTGATCGGCGAACGGCCCCAGGATGGCTCGGCCGACATTGCCGGGCAGCACTTGGCCGCCGAGGAACACCATGACGCTGAGCAGGAACAGCGTGACGAGCGACAGGGCAATCCGTCGAACGAGGAAGGAGAGAATGGCTAAGACTCCTTATGAAGCCAGCCCCCGTTGAGGGAGCTGGCCGTTAGAGGATTGGCTTTCCCTTTCCGTTCAGCCCTTCGACGCTTTCTCCAGGAACAGCTGCGACATGGCGGTGGGCTGCACGCCTTCCACGCCTTTCGCCGTTGCCGTCAGATAGTCGTAGAAATAGCCGAAGACCACCGGCGTTTCCTCGAGCAGCAGCTTCTGGATCTTGCCGGCGTCGGCCTTCTGCGCTTCGAGGTCGAGGGCCGCGATGTAGCTGGTCGCCAGCTGGTCGTAGTCCTTGTTCTTGAAATGCGCTGCATTCCAGGTGCCGTCGCTCTTGAGCGGCGCCGCCAGATAGACGTTGGGCACGCCGCGGTGGCCGTAGTCGGTGATGCCCATCGCCGAATCCAGCCAGTTCGACTTGCCGAACACGGCATCGCCGTAATAGGCGCCCTGGTCGAGGATGTTGAGCTCGAGCTCGACGCCGATTTCCTTGACCCAGTTCTGGATGAGCTGGGCGTATTCCGGGATTTCGAGATAGCGCTCGGTGGTGAGCGTCATCTTGAAGCCCTGTCCGACGCCCGCCGCTTCCATCAGCTGCTTGGCCTGGGCGATGTCCTGCTTGCGCTGCGGCACGCTGGTGTCGGTCGAGGGGTAGACGGCGGCGAACGGGCTGTCGTTGCCGAGCGCCGAGCGTCCCTTCATGAGGCCGGCGGCGAGTTTCTCGCGGTCGAGGCAGAGCGCTATGGCGCGGCGCACGCGCGCGTCCTTCGTCGGGCCTTCGTCGCAGTGCATATGCAACTGCTGATGCGCGGACGACTTCAGGCTGATGACGTTGACGTTGGGATCGTTGAGGACGGCGACGCCGGCCAGCACGGGCATCTGGTTGATGATGTCGATCTGGCCGCCCTGCAGCGCCAGGATCTGCGGCTGCATGTCGGCGAAGAAGGTGAACTCGGTGCGATCCGGCAGGGCCTTTTCGCCCCAATAGTCGTCGTTGCGTACGAAGGAGGCGCCGACCTTGGCCGTGTACTTCTCGATCTTGAACGGCCCGGTGCCGTCGAAGCTCTTCTCATAGTCGCCCTTGTAGCTCGCCGGGATGATGACGGCGTTGTAGTTGTCGGACGACAGCATGTAGGGGAAGTTGCCGTTCGCCGCGTCGAGGTGGAATTCGACCGTATAGTCGTCGACCTTCTTGGAGGCGCCTTTCTTCAGGATGCCGCTGAACACCGACAGCGCGTTGGACGAGTTTGCCGGATCGGCGAGCCGGTCGATGCTGGCCACCACGTCGTCGGCCTTCATCTCGCCGCCCGAGTGGAATTTCACGCCCTTGCGCAGCTTGAAGGTCCACACCGTGCCGTCGGTGTTGGGTGACCAGCTTTCGGCCAGCGCCGGCTTCAGCACCAGGTCCGGACCGTCGACGCAGAGGAATTCGGCGACCTGCTGCATGACGAGAAGACCGCCGGCGTCGGCGATGGTAACGGGGTCGATCGCCGCCGCGGGCACGCTGCTGCCGACGCGGATGGTGGCGCCGGGTGCGCCGGCGCGGGCGAGCGAGGGCGCCGCGCCGAAGCCGGCGGCCATGCCGATACGGCCGAGCAGCGGCAGCGACAGGCCGAGCAGGCTGCCATGGCGGACGAATTCGCGGCGGCTGATGCGGCCGTCGATCAAACCGTCGATAAGGTGATTTTCGAGCGGCGTCCGGCCGCGGCGCAGGCGGTCGAGAATGCGGTAGTTCTTCATGGGTCTAAGCCCTTTCCCCTAATTGTTGTGGTTGGCGAATGCATTCCAGTTGACGAGTTCCGTGAAGTTCTCCTGTTCCCGGTCTTCATCAATATCGGTCGACGGACAGTAGCATGCGGTTTTGTCTGGTCCATCCGCTCGTTGAAGCGGAAAGGTCAGATTTTCTTGATGAATTGTCTGTCGGCCAGGCGACCCATGGCCGCCCTTTTCTCGATAAGTCCTGCCAGCTTTTCGACATCCTCCTAATTCAGCGGCAGTCTGCGGTAAGTCCCGGGTTTTTCCGGGGCGTGATATTTGTTGCACGGGCCGTTCAGGGCGAAGTCGCGATGGCAGGCGGCAAGCCGGTCCTGCGACAGGGTGACGCCGAGACCGTACCCTTCCGGCACCGGCACCACATTGTTCCTGGGTGAGAACGGGCCTTCCTCGATGATGTCCATCGGCTGCATGCGAAACAGCGACTGATTGGGCTCCCGGATCCAGCCGAGCGCTGCGCACAGATGCAGATAACAGGCGCTGCCGATGCCGGTGTCGCCGCTGTAGCACCAGTAATCGATGCCGGCATGTTCGCAGGCGCCGACGAAGCGCAGCATGCGGCTGATGCCGCCATGCGCCGTCGGATTGCCGACGAAGGCGTCCGGCACCTTCAGCTCCATGGCGCGGGCAACGTCGATGTTGTGGGTCGAAAACGGGATCGAGCAATGCCGGCGCAGTTCGCGCATCTCCTCGGATGTCGCCACCGGGTCTTCCCAGTTGCGCACGCCGAGCTCTTCCAGCGGTCGCGCCAATTGCCTGGCCGTCGCCAGCGAATAGGCCTGGTTGGAATCGATGCGGATCATCGCCTCGTCGCCGAGCTTTTTTCGGATCAGCTCGACCATCTTCATCGAGACCTTTGGGTCCTGCGTCGAGAACTTACCCTCGAAGAAGGTCGTGCCGTAGCGCTGGTTGAGTTCGACGCAATAGTCGGCGACGTCCTCAGGCGTCTTCTCGCCCTTCACCTTGGCGCCGTCGCCGCGCAACGAGAAATAGTCGGTGAAGGGGATGTCCTTGCGCACCGCGCCGCCGAGCAATTGGTAAAGCGGCTGCTTCCACGCCTTGCCGCGCAGGTCCCACAGCGCCATCTCGACGGCGCCGAAGGCCATGATGCGGGTGCGGTCGTTGATCGATTGCACGCCGCTCCAGAAAGGCAGGGAGACTTCCTCGGCGCCGGCGATGTCGAAGGCGTCGCGGCCAATAAGCCGCAGCGCCAGCACATCGTTGATGACGGCGGCCGCGCCCGGCGTCGGCGCCTCGCCGATGCCGACCAGCCCATCCTCGGTCTCGACCTCGACGATGGTCGGCGAGAAACCGTCGAGTTCGCCGAACACCCAGACGTAAGGCGCCTCGAGCCGGTAGTTGATCGGCGTTGCCTTGATACGCGTGATCTTCATCTCAGCCGATCTCGAAGAAGGGATCGCCGAGCAGATTCGGGTCCACGTCGATGCCGAGGCCGGGGCCGTCGGGAACGCCCATATGGCTGCCGGTCACCGGCGGCGCGTTCCTGGCCGTGCGCACCGTGACCCATTCGTGGAAGGCGATGGCATGCAGCCGGCGCTCCTGCGGTGTCGACAGCGACAGGTGCGCCATCGCCGCTGTGTCGATCTCGGCGCCGCCGGTGTCCTCGACCGTGATCATGAAGCCGAGGTCGACGGCCACGTCGCGGATCAGCCGCGTCTGGGTCACGCCGCCCAGCCGCGAGATCTTCAGCGTCAGCCCGTCGGCAGCACCCCGGCGGTGGATTTCCAGCATCTCGCCAAGCGAGGTGACGCTCTCGTCCAGCACCATCGGCTTGTCGAGCATGCGGCGCACCGACATGTTCTCCTCGATCGTCGTGCACGGCTGCTCGAACGTGTAGTCGATGCCGCGCGTGGCGTCGGCGAACTGGCGCGCCTGGTAAGGCGTCCAGCCGGCATTGGCGTCGCAGAAGATCACTGTGCCTTTCGGCACTGCCGAAGCGACCGCGCTCACCCGCTCGATGTCGTCGCGGACAGTACCGCCGACCTTGATCTGCAGACGGCGGCAGCCCTCGGCGATGATCCTCTTGGCCAACGTGGCCATCTGATCGAGCGTGCCGTGGGTGACGACCCGGTAGGTCTCGGCCATATCGCTCTCGCGACCGCCGAGCATGGTCACCAGCGGCACCTCGGCCGCGCGGGCGGCCAGATCCCAGCACGCCATGTCGAGCGCCGACTTGATGTAGGGATGGCCCTTGAACACCGTGTCCATCAGCCGGCCGATGCCGGCAAGGCCGCGTGGGTCCTGGCCGATCAGATGCGGCGCGATCTCCGGCACGCCCGCGCGCGCTCCCGCCGGAAACGCGGCCGAGTAGAAATTGCCGAGCGGCGCCATTTCGCCCCAGCCGGTGACGCCGCTGTCGGAGGTGATGGCGACGATCACCGCGTCGAAACAGTCGGCGACCCGTCCCTTGGACATGCGGTAAGGCCCGTCCACGAAGGGCTGCACGACATGGTAGGCCTTGATGCTCTTGATCTTCACTTTGCCGTCCGTTGTCAGGATGTTGGTCAGGCGCCTTTCGGCAACCGTTTTTCGAGGCTGCGCGCATAGGCAAGAAGCTCTTCGAAATCGAGATCGATATGTTCGCGCGCATGGCGTTGCGCGGCCTTCATGTGGCTGCCTTTGAGCAGCGCCACATAGGTCTCGTGCACGTCGAGCGCCGGCACCGCCTCGTTGCGCGCCCGCTGATGCAGGGCGAAATACATCTGCAGCCGGCTGGTCAGCCGCTGCCAGGTTTCGAGCAGCACCGAATTGTCCGCCCATTCGTAGATCAGCCCATGCAATTGCAACGCCGTCTCGATCTGGCGCGTGGTGTCCAGCGCCCGTGTCGCCTGCTTCACCGCCTCATGGCGATGGTCGAGCTCGTCGAAGAAGCGCCGGTCGCGCTGCGGCCAGGCGAGCTCGATGGCGAACTCGTCGAGCACCTTGTTCAGCGAATAAGCGTCGACGATGTCCTTGGCGGTGACGTCGATGACGAAGGTTCCGGCATAGGGGATGCTGGTCAGGATGCCTTCCTGCACCAGCTCCCGCATCGCCTCGCGCAGCGGCGCGCGGCTCACGCGCATCTGCTCGGAGATGCGCAGCTCGTTCAGCTTCTGGCCCGGCTCCAGCTGTCCGGTGAGGATCGCTCGCCGCAGCAGGGCGACGATCTCCGCCCTGCGGGTCGTGTCCGCGATCGGACTGAAATCCAGCTTTGCCATGCATCACTCCCGGAAGATTTATGCAAGACAATCAGATTGTCGACAATCTAACAAGTAGGAGCTGCAGGATTTTTATGGCCGCGCCTTAGGCCGCTCGGCCGTAGAAGCCGATCCGGTCTTCCTCGCTGAATATGACGCCCGGGCGCTCATAATAGGAAAACACCGCGATCATGCGTTCGCGATTGCCCTCGACGGTGGTGACCCGGTGCGCGGTGTTCTTGCCGCGGAAGGCGTTCAGCGTGCCGGCCTTGATGCGCAGGATTTTCGCCTCTGGGTCGCGGCCCTCAAGCAGCTTTGCCACGCCGTCATAATTCGGCTCACTGTCCGACCGCAGATCGGTGCGGTATTCGAAGTCGCCGCCGCGCTCGGGCGCGTCGGGCTTTCCAGCCTGGCGATCGGCGCGGCACGGCTGGGGTTGGGGATAGCGCTTGGCCAGAGGATCATGGCCGGCGCCGACCTTGAAGCAGGCCGGTTGATCGCGCTGTCATCCGTCTCTGTGCGCCTAGGTCAACCCTATTGCGCTTTCATGCTGCCGGCGAAGTCTGAGCGTGCGGATATCGTCGGGCTGGTCGAGTTGCTCGGAGCAATTCCATGACTTGCGTGAAAAAGAAAACGGCGCCCTCGACGTGGGTGTCGAGGGCGCCGTCGGACCGGAAACTGATGGGGGTTATCAGCTGGCCGGTTTCGGTTGCGGCAAGGGAGAAACCGGCATTCCTGGTCCGATCTTCTGCAAATTGCCCGTGATCACCTGGTCGGTCTCGGAGATGCCGGAGGTCACGGAAACGAGGTCGCCGTCGGTCGGCCCAAGCGACACCAGCTTTTGGTCGACAGTGTTGCCCTTGCCCAGCACGTAGAGATACTTGCCGAGCTGGCTGGAGCCGAGCGCCACCTGCGGCACCATCAGCGTGTTGGGCTGCTCCTTCACATGCAGGCGCACGCGCACATATTGTCCCGGCAGCAGCGTGAACTTGGCGTTGCCGATGGTGGCGCGCGCCGTGATGGTGCCGGTCGAATGGTCGATCGTGTTGTCGATGAAGGTGAGCTCGCCCTTCTGGCTGGGCACCGTCTCGCCGGGCAACAGCACATCGACGGCGATCGGACCGGCGGCCTTTGCCTGAGCGATCTGGATGAGATCGGTCTCGCTCGGGTTGAAGGTCACGTAGATCGGGTCGAGCTGCACCAGCGTGTTGAGGACCGTGCCGGCGACGCTGACCAGCGTGCCGACCGAGGCCTGGTTGCGGCCAATGCGGCCGTTGAACGGCGCCTTGATTTCGGCATAGCCGAGATTGAGCTCGGCCGTCCGCACCGCAGCCTGGTCGACGGCAAGGGCGGCTTGCGCCGTGCGCAAGGTGCTGGTGCGTTGGTCGAAGCTGTCCTTGTCGAGGTAGCCGGCCTTGGCAAGGTCGGTGCCGCGGCCGAGATTGGAGCGGGCGTAGTCTAGCGTCGCGTTATCGCGCTGCACCTGCGCCTGCGCCTGATCGAGCGCTGCCTGATAATCCTGCGGCGCGATCCGGTAGAGCAGGGCGCCCTGGCTCACGTCGCTGCCGTCGGCGGCGGTCTGCTCCTGCAGATAGCCCGGCACGCGCGCCTGCAGCGTGATGCTGCGGATCGCTTCGACACGCGCAGCGTAGTCGAGATAGATCGGCAAGGTCTTCTTGACGACATTGACCACCGGCACCGGCATGACGAAGGCCGCCGGGGCGGGCGCGGCGCCCGCGGTGCCGCTACCGAGGTAGCCCGGGTTCAGCAGGTGAACGCTTGCCACCGAGACCGCGCCGATCGCGACGGCGGCTCCTAAGGCGATTTTCCATCTACGCATGATCGTTCTCCAATCCTATTCGGCCGCCTGGGCGGGCCTATTCAGCCGCCTGGGCGAGCGGCTGAAGCGCCGGCTCGGCGGTCGGTTCAATTTCTTCTTCGCCAGGGGCGTCGTGGTGCCCCTTGGCTGGTTCCTTTTCGCCGCGCCGTTCGCGCAGCTGTTCGATGACCGCGTAGAAGACCGGCACGAAGACCAGCGACAGCACCGTCGCCGCCACCATGCCGCCGAAGACGGTGGTGCCGATCGACTGGCGGCTGGCAGCACCAGCGCCTGTCGCAAACATCAGCGGCAGCACGCCGAGGATGAAGGCGAAGGCCGTCATCAGGATCGGCCGCAGCCTCAGCCGTGCCGCTTCCATCGCCGCTTCGACGATGGTCAGGCCTTCCTCGCGCCGCCGTCTTGCGAACTCGACGATCAGAATCGCATTCTTTGCCGCCAGGCCGATCAGCATGACGAAGCCGATCTGCGAGTAGACGTCGATCTGCATGCCGCGCAGCAAAAGGGCCACGAAAGCGCCGAACAAAGCGAGCGGCACCGCCAAGAGCACCATGAACGGCATCGCCCAGCTCTCATACTGCATCGCCAGGATCAGGAAGACGAAGACGATGGCGAGGCCGAAGACGACCGAGGCGATCGATCCCGCCTTGAGCTCCTGGAAGGTGATGCCGGTCCATTCGAAACCGAAATCCCTGGGCAGCGCGGTGGCAGCGGCGCGTTCCATGGCAGCGACCGCCTGGCCCGAAGAGAAGCCGGGTGCGGCACCGCCATTGATCGAGGCCGATGCGTTGTTGTTGTAGTGCGGCACGGTTTCCGGACCGACGAACGGCACCAGCTTGCCCAGCGTGCTAAGCGGCACCATGCCGCCAGACGCGTTGCGCACATAGAGCCGCGAAATGTCGGCCACGCCCGCACGTGCATCCTTGTCGGCCTGGATGGTCACCCGGAAGGTGCGGCCGAACAGGTTGAAGTCGTTCACGTAGAGCGAGCCGAGATAGATCTGCAGCGTGTTGAAGACGTCGGGCAGGTTGAGGCCGAGCAGTTTGGCCTTGCTGCGGTCGAGGTCGTAGTTGAGCTGCGGCGTCGAGGTCGAGAACGGCGAGAACAGCTGCTGCGGATTGATCTCCGGCTGCTTGCGGGCCTCGGCGATCACAGCCTGCGTCGCGTCGTTGAGAGCCACGCTGCCGCGGCCGGTCAGATCCTCAACGACGAATTCGAAGCCGCCCGTGGTGCCGATACCCGGAATGGAAGGCGGATCGAAGGACAGCGCGAAGGCTTCCGGAATCTGCATCAGCTTGCCGCGCACGTCGGCGACGAGCTTCGATGCGCTCTGGTCGGGGCCGCGCTGTTCCCACGGCTTCAGGATGGCGAATTCGACCGCCGAATTCGACTGCGCCGCGCTGGTCAGGAAGTTCAGGCCGCTGATCGAGCCGACAATGTCGACGCCGGGCGTCGCCTGCAAGATGTCGCGCGCCTTCTGAGCGACCGCGTCGGTGCGCTCCAGCGAAGCGCCGTCAGGCAACTGGATGACGACGAAGAAGTAGCCCTGGTCCTCGACCGGAAGGAAGGTCGACGGCAGCTTCTGCCAGACGAAGTAGGTGGCGACCAGGCCGGCCGCGAACAGGCCAAGCATGATCCAGCGCAGCCGGATGAGGATGCGCACGCCATGCGCATAGGCATGCGACAGTTTGTCGAAGCCCGCATTGAACCAGCGGAACGGCGCGAATTGCGTCGGGCCGCCATGGCGCAGGAAGGCCGCACTCAGCGCCGGGCTGAGCGTCAGCGAGTTGAAGGCCGAGATGCCGACCGAAATCGCTACCGTCAGCGCGAACTGGTTGTAGAGCTTGCCGGAGACGCCTGGAATGAAGGCGACGGGCACGAAGACCGCCATCAGCACCGCCGTGGTAGCGATGATCGGGCCGGTGACTTCAGCCATCGCGGCCTTTGTCGCCGCCAGCGGTTTGAGTCCCGCCTCCAATTGTCGTTCGACGTTTTCGACCACGACGATGGCGTCGTCGACGACGAGGCCGATGGCCAGCACCATGCCGAGCAGAGACAGCATGTTGAGCGAGAAGCCGAGCATCTCCATGACGACCATCGTCGCTATCAGCGACACCGGAATGGCGATGGTCGGGATGATCGTCGTGCGCCAGCTCTGCAGGAAGACGAAGACCACGGCGACGACAAGTACAAGCGCTTCGCCGAGCGTGATCAGCACGTCATGCATCGAGGCCGAGACGAAGCGCGTCGTGTCGTAGTGCATGCCATAGGCGACGCCCTTGGGGAAACGGGCGGACAGCTCCTGCATCTTGTCCTTGACGCGTTGCTGCAGATCGAGCGCGTTGGAACCGGGCATCTGATAGACGGCGAGTACGACGGTCGGGTCCTTGCCGAAGAAGGCCGACGACGAATATTGCAGCGCGCCGAGCTCGATGCGCGCGACGTCGCGCAACCGCACCAGCGAGCCGGTGTCGGTGTTGGCGCGCACGACGATGTCACCGAACTCCTTCGGGTCGCTCAAACGGCCGACGGCGTTGACCTGCATCTCGAAAGCGGTGCCGGCCGGCGCCGGCGACTGGCCGATCTTGCCGGCCGCCACCTGGACGTTCTGTTCCGAGATGGCGTTCTGGACGTCGACGGCGGTGATGCCCAGATTGGCCAGTTTGTCGGGATCGAGCCAGACGCGCATCGAATAGCGGCGCTCGCCGAAAATCTGCACGTCGCCGACGCCTTGCAATCGCTTCAACGGGTCGACGATCTGCAGATAGGCAAGGTTCGACAGCGCCACCGGATCGACCGAACTGTCGGGCGAGGTCAGGTTGACGATGAGGACGAAATTCGGGTTCTGCTTCTTGATCGTCACGCCACCCTGGTTGACGATGGCCGGCAGCGACGAGGCGGCTTGCGAGACGCGGTTCTGCACGTCGACAGCTGCGGTGCTGAGCGAATAGCCGACGTCGAAAGTGATGGTGATGGTCGAGGAGCCGTCATTCGAGCTCGTCGACGACATGTAGGTCATGCCTTGCACGCCGTTGATCTGCTGCTCCAGCGGCGTCGTCACCGTATCGGCGACCACCTGCGCGCTGGCGCCCGGATAGTGCGCGCTGACCACGACCTGCGGCGGCGTGATGTCGGGAAACTGCGAAACCGGCAAAAGGAAATAACAAATCGTCCCGGCGAGCACCATGATGATGGCGATCGCCGAGGCGAAGATCGGACGGTGGATGAAGAAATTTACCATGACACACATGCCTCGCCGGCTGCTCTCGCCCGCCCGAAGGCGCTGGCAACCATGGACAACTGGCCGCCCCCGTCACGGCTTTCTTGCCGTGAACGCAGCAACGGCACCTCATGACGCTGCCCATCGGCAAGCGAGCGAAGCATCTTCTCGAAGGCGCGGGGGTCGACCCCATCTGCTTTCATGACCAGCCGGATCATCGGATCCCGGACAGCTTCATCTATGGTAAGATCGCGGCGCTGTGGCATTGGCCGGCTCCTTGTCTGTCGATTCGCAGCCCATGCTCGCGAACCGTTTTTCATCTCTTCACCGGCCGGAGCCGCATGAATTGCAGTTTTTCGCTCATTCCGATCTGGCAGGACCAGTTCACGCCCTTGTTATTGACGGAGGGCGACATAGGTGTTACCAGTAAGTAACATTTGCATAGTTACAGACCGGTAACACCCTAGTCAAGAGGTGGCCGTGGTTTTTAGGAAACGAAAGGAGATCATGATGACCGACGGCGTCGTGGAACGCTCACGTCCCCGGGATCGAATCCTCGAGACGGCGCGTGACATGTTCCACAAGCACGGCATCAAGGGCGTTGGCGTCGATGCCATCACCGAAGCTGCCGGCACGAACAAGATGACGCTCTATCGTCACTTCGAATCCAAGGACGAACTGATCGTCGAATGCCTGCGCGCCAACGCGGCCAAGGCCGGTGCGATGTGGGAGGCTTTCGAAGTTGAATTTCCCGGCGACAAGCTTGCGCAGCTTCATGCCTGGGTTCGCAAGGCGGCTGCCATGCTCAATGCCGATGGCCGCGGCTGCGACATGGCTAATGCCGCCGCTGAGCTGACCGAGCCGGACCATCCGGCGAGGCTTGTAATCAAGGAGCTCAAGGAAGCCCAGCGCCACCGCCTTGTGACATTGTGCCGGGATGCCGGCATCGGCCAGGCCGAACTGCTCGCCGATACGCTATCGCTTCTGTTCGAGGGCGCGCGCGTCAGCGTACAGACCGTGGGCACCGAAGGGCCCAGCACGCAGTTCGTGCGTATGGCCGAGGGCCTGATCGCGTCATTTAGAGCACGCTGAGCGCGGCTTCGAGCGCGCGACTCCCCCTCATCCGGCCGCTTCGCGGCCACCTTCTCCCCGAGGGGAGAAGAGGAAGCCTGCGCTAACCCGCTCCACTCCCCTCGGGGAGAGGTCGGATTGCCCGAATTGCAAAGCAATTCGACTCGGCAATCCGGGTGAGGGGGCTGGCGCCACATCCAAGCGCGCAAAGAAAAAGCCCGCTGCCGGGAGGAGGTGGCAGCGGGCTTGATTTCGAATGCGGCACGGGAGGAGGTGTACCGCACTCATCGTCGGCATCACATCTGGGAGGAGGAGACGGCCGACACCCAGGTAAATACGGGCTGCCTAACGATTCGGCAATTGCGAAACATGCATAGCTGCTGTGCAGAATTGCGGGATCAATCGTCTGACAAATACGAGGAACCGCGTTTGGCGCCCGGCTAGAGAATGATGCCGAAAAGTGTGAAGCGGGTTTCGCAAGGCATCATGCTCTTTGACACTGACCCCTATTGTACGGGGACATTCTCCTTGAAGATCAGCCGCGGCTCGATGAATTTCTTGGTCAGATAGGGCGCCGATGAGGCGATCGAGCCGAGCAGGCGGATCACCGATTGCTCCGCGATCAGCCGCGCATTCTGGTCGATGACGACATCGGCAAGGTCGTCGACGAGATAGCGCCGCGTCTCCTTGGTCAGGTCGTGACAGATGAAGACCGGCTTCTTGCGCGGCTTGGCCTCGAGCAGCGCCTTGGCCACGCCCGAGCGCCCGCCGCCGACGCAATAGATGCCGAGCAGTTCCGGTTCGTTGTGCAGCGCCTTGATCGTCGCGCGGTAGCAGGCGTCCGGCTCGTCATTGCTCTCAGCGGCACTGGAGACGGTGAGGTTTGGGAACTCTTCGCTGAGCACCGAGCGGAAGCCCATTTCGCGCTCCTCATGGCCGCGATAGGAGCGCGAACCGACCACCATCGCCAGATGCCCTGTACGGCCATCGAGGAAGCGACCCATCAGCAGCGCCGCCGTGCGGCCCGCCACGCGATTGTCGATGCCGACATAGGCCGAGCGCGGCGCTGCCGGCACGTCGGAGACCAGGGTGACCAGCCTGATCCCGGCCTCGACCAGCTCGCGCAGGATGTCGCGCGTGCGCGGGTGATCGACGGCGATGACGCCGACGCCATTGGCCTTGAGCGATAGGTTTTCGACCGCCGCCTGCAAAGCGCCCGGCGAGATGCCGGCAAGGTTATGGATGCGGCAGGAGGCGACAAGCGGCAGGCGCTGGGCGTAGTCCTCGATATGGCCGGCAAGGTCGGCCATGAAGGCGTTGCTGCCGATCGGCAGGAAGAATTCGAGATGCGCCGGCTTCGACGGCAACACCACCTGGTCGAGTGTCGGCAGATAGCCGAGCTGCTTGGCCGCCTCCATCACGCGCTGGCGGTTGGCGGCACTTGCGCCCGGACGGTTGTTCAGCACCCGGTCGACAGTCGCGGTCGACAGGCCGCAGCTTCTGGCGATGTCGGCTACGGTGGCTTTCATGGGTCCAGTCATAGGATCGGATACGAGCCCGTGTCAGCCGAAATCAGCCATGCGATGGCGGGCCGTCGGTAATCGCATCGCGGATTTCCTTGTCCGACATGCCGGTGATGACGCGCTCGACCTCGGCGACCGTGGTCCTTTTCGGATCGATATCGTCGGCCACCACCTTGCCGCGGCGCATCACCACGATGCGGTCGACCACCTGGAAGACATGGTGGATGTTGTGGGCGATGAAGATGCAGGAATGGCCGGAATCGCGCGCGCTGCGCACGAAGCTCAGCACGCCTTGGGTTTCTGCGACGCCGAGATTGTTGGTCGGCTCGTCGAGGATGATGAGGTCGCTGTCGAAATGCATGGCGCGCGCGATCGCCACCGCCTGCCGCTCGCCGCCGGACAGCGAGCCGATCGGCGTCGTCGGCGGGATGTTCTTGGTGATGCCGACCTGCCGAAGCAGGTCGCGCGCCACATTGTTCATCGCCTCCTGGTCCATGCGGTTCAAAAAGCGCGGCGACTTGATCGGCTCGCGGCCGAGGAACAAATTGCGCGCGATCGACAGCTGCGTGACCAGCGCCGAGTCCTGGTAGATCGTCTCGATGCCATGCGCGATGGCGTCGCTGGTGCTGCGTAGGCTCACCTTCTTGCCGCGGATGAAGATGTCGCCGCTGGTCAGCGGCACGGCGCCCGACAAAACCTTGATCAGCGTCGACTTGCCGGCGCCATTGTCGCCGAGCAGGCCGACGATCTCCCTTTCATTGACGTGGAAGTTGGCGTCCACCAGCGCCTGCACGCGCCCGTAGGACTTGCGGATGTTTGTCATGCGGATGAGCGGCTCAGCCATGGTTCACGTCCCTGCCTGGTGCCGGCGTTCAAGCCATGAGTGCAGCGCCATCATGCCAAGGATGATCGCGCCGATGAAGATGTTGTAGGCAAGCCCGGGCACGCCGATCAGCACGATGCCGTTGCGCATGACGCGCAGGATCAGGATGCCGAGCACGGTGCCGATGATGGTGCCGCGCCCGCCGGTCAGCGCTGTGCCGCCGATCACCACCATGGCGATGACCTCGAGCTCGTAGCCGGTGCCACTGTTGGGATTGGCGGCGGACGTGCGCAGCGATGAGATGACGCCGGCAAGCGAGGCCATCACCGCGGACAGGATGAACAGGCCGATCTTGACGCCGTTGACGTTGACGCCGCGCGCTCGCGCCGCTAGTGGATTGCCACCCGCGGCCTGGATCCAGTTGCCGACCCGGCTCTGTGTCAGCACGTAGCCGAGCACGATCGCGGCACCTATGAACCAGAACAGCGAGGCATAGACGCGGAACGGGCCGACATAGAAGTCGCCGACCAGCATATTCGCCAGCCAGCTGCCTTCCGCGCTCCAGGTGCGCTGCGGGAAACCGTCGGTGACGAACAGCGCCGTGCCGCGCACGACCAGAAGCATGCCGAGCGTCACCAGGAAGGACGGGATCTTGAGTTGCGTGACGAACCAGCCATTGACCAGCCCGATGAAGGCGGCGACCACCAGCGCGATCAGCAGGCCAACCTCCAGCGAGGTGACTCCGCTGTTGTAGAGCGTCCACATCAGCACCGGCGAAAAGCCGAACAGCGAGCCGACCGAGAGGTCGAATTCGCCCGAGGTCATCAGCAAGGTCATCGCCAGCGCGATCAGGCCGAGCTCGACGGTGAAGGCCAGGATGTTGGAAATGTTCTGCGGCGACAGGAAGTCCGGATTGATGCCCCAGAAGACGACAAGCTCGACGACGAGCAGCACCAGCGGACCGAATTCCGGCCGCCCGATCAGACGTTGGATGAAGGAACGGTTTTCCATTGGACCCGCGACATGAGGGCCGGCCACCCGATGCGGCGCGACAGGACAGGAAAACGGTCGCGACCGTTGTAGTCGCGACCGTCGGATTCAGGGATTATTTGCCGGACAGGATCTTATCGTAGACGCCGGCGGTGTCCTTCTCGTAGAGCGCGCCGGTGATGACGTTGAAGCCCGGAGGAATGCCGCTGGCGGCCATGTTGGCCAGCGAAAGCGCGACATAGCTGGTCGCCTGCGGGTCCTGCCACTGACCGGCGTTGACGTAGCCGTTCAGCACTTCCTGGGTGGTGTCGAGCGAGTTGCCCCAACCGACGACCGGGATTTCGCCCGGCTTGATGCCGGCCTGGTCGAAGACGCGCTTGATCGAGCCGGTGACGAGGTCGCCGAGGCCGATGATTGCCTTCACCTTGCCCTTGTGGGCGGTCAGGTAGTCGACCATGCGGTTGATCGCTTCGGCCTGGTCGAGCGTGGCTTCGGTCACCTCATAGGTGATGCCGGCTGGCCCGAACACGCTCTTGATGCCTTCTTCTTCCTGCACGCCATAGGTGGCGCCGGGGATCTCGACCGGCATCCAGACGAAATCGCCCTTCTTCACCAGGCCCTTGTCGACCAGATACTGCGCCCAGTGTTTGCCGAAGGTGACATTGTCGCCGCCGACATAGGCGTTGAAGTCGGCCTTCGGATCGGGCGTGTTGAAGTTGATGATCGGGATGTTGGCCGCGCGCGCCTCCTTGACGATCTCGATCAGGCTGCCCGGATCGGGGCTGGTGGTGGTGATGCCGTCGGCCTTGGCCGCGATCGCGGCGCGCACGGCTTCCTGCTGCGACGCCACGTCGCCATTGTGGAACGAGGTGTTGACGGTGTTGCCGGTGTCCTTGGCCCATTGCTTGGCGCCGGCCAGGAAATAGGTCCAGACCGGATCGGCTGGCCCGCCATGCGAAATCCAGTAGAACGTCTTGGCCTGTGCCGCCGCCGGAATGGCGAGCGCCACGATCAAGCCAAGCACAAGCAGTCTTAGCCTCGAAAGCATTCGATTTCCTCCCATGTTGAAACCAGTTCCACTTCAGCGCAACGCGGCCGAGAGACCGCTCCTCCTGCCAGCGCCGACCGGAACGTCTAGAGCATTCCCTTTTTCAGGCGATGGCAAGCCTCCATCGCCAATGGATGTTGGCGCAGGCGCGCACGCCATCAGCAATTCCATCAGATTGCATCAGTTGCTGTATATTTGTGTGAGGTCGTTAGCCCCGCTGACCTGCCTGCCGGCGCTCGGCGCGGCGGCCGCGCCAGATTCTGCCGAGCCAGTCGGCCGCCAGCGCCAGCACCAGGAGCGAGCCGACCGCGCAACTCGTCCATGCCGCGTCGACGCCGACCAGCGCCATGCCGCTCAGCACCACCTGGACCAGCAGCGCGCCGATGGCGGCACCTATGGCGCTGCCATGGCCGCCCGACAGCCGCGTGCCGCCGAACAACGCCGCGGCGATCGCGAGCAGCACAAAGCCGTTGCCGTCGGCGGGGACGACCGAGCCTTGCGCGCCGAGATGGATGATGCCCGCAAACCCGGCGATCGCGCCCATCACCGCCAACACGGTCAACCGCACCTTGCCTGTCGCGATGCCGGCATGAGCGGCGGCTTCCGGGTTGCTGCCGGTCGCTTGCACCCGATAGCCGAAGCGGGTGCGGTGCAGAACAAGCTGTAGCCCGAGCGCCAGCAGAATGAAGATCACGACGCTTGCCGGGAAAGTGCCGAAGGCCTTGCCGGAAAGGACATGAAAGACGTTGCTGTCGCTCACAGGCGCCGGGGCAACGCCTTGCCCCTTGCCGATCACCAGCGACAGCCCGTCGATCGCCCACCATGTACCGAGCGTCACCGCGATGACCGGCACGCGCAGCGCCAGCGCAAGCGCGCCGTTGACGACGCCGATGGCGGCGCCCAGCACGACTCCGGCGAGCGCCGATAGCCAGGGATCGATCCCGGCCGTCATGAGTAATGCGGCGACGATTGCCGCCAGGTGGAACACCGCGCCGACCGAGAGGTCGATCTCGCGGATGGCAAGCACGAACACCATGCCGACAGCGACGATGCCGGGCAGGGCGGCCTGCTGCAGCAGCGCCATCAGATTGGCGGGTTCCACGAACGGCCGTTGCAGCCAGCCGAGCAGGCCGACAAGTATGGCCAGCACAATGACCACGCCGGTTTCGACCGGCAGGCGAAAGCCTCGCTTTGCCTTCGGGGTTCCGGACCCGGCCAGGCGCGGACTGGCTTCCGTGCTCGTCATGCCGCATTCCTCTCGGCCGCGTTCTTCTGGCCTGCATTCTTCTGGCCCGCATTCTTCTGGCTTGTCGGCAAAGGGGCGCGCACGGTAGCCGCATCGGTGGCGATCAGCGTGCGCAGCGCCGTCGGATCCATGTCGGCGCCGGCGGCCTCGCCGGCGATCCGGCCATGGCGCAACGCAATCACGCGGTCGCAAAGCCCGGTCAATTCGGATGTCTCGGTCGAGTGCAGGAACACGATGCAGCCGCTCGCCGCCATCTGCCTGATCAGGCCGTAGATCTCCTGCTTGCTGCCGATGTCGATGCCGCGCGCCGGATCGTCGAGCAGCATCACCTGCGGACCGATCTCCAGCCATTGGGCGATGGCCACCTTCTGGCGGCTGCCCGGCGGCAGCGCGCCGGCAAGGTCCTGCGGATCGCTGCGGATGCGCAGAGCCTCGATCTGCCGCGCTGCGCGCTCGGCGGCCAAAGCCGGCCTGTAGATGCGCCGGCCCCAGTCGCGCGCGCCGACCACCACACTGGAGAGGTTGAACGCAATCGATTTGTCGTCCATCAGCCCGTTGCCGGTCCGGTTGGAGACCAGGCATATGCTGCGCCGCGCCGCTTCCGTCCGGTTCTTCGGCAGGCTGTCGCCATCGGGAAAACGCACCTTGCCCTTGCGCGCCCGGCGCTGCCCAAACAGCATGGCGAAGAGGTCCGACACGCCGGAGCCGGGAAGCCCGGCGAGGCCGAGGATTTCGCCGGCGCGAGCAGTGAACTCGACACCGGCCAGACGGCCGCCGCTCAGACCGCTGACGGCAAGCTGCGGCCTGAGCGTGCCGGCGACGGCCGACAGCGAGCGCAGCGGCAGCGGGAACAGCGCCTGGCGCAACTGCCCGATCATCGCCTCCTCGGAGGCCGTCAGTTCCGATCGGCGCTTGGACAGCACGTCACGGCCGTTGCGCATGACGGTGATCTGGTCGGCAAGCCCGAGCGCCTCGTCCAGCCGGTTCGACAGATAGAGCACCGTCATTCCCCTGGACTTCAATTCGCCAAGCACCGCAAACAGGCGCCCGCTCTGGCGCCGGTCGAGTGTTTCGCAGGGTTCGTCCAGTACGAGCAGCCGGGGGTGTTCGAGCAGCGCCCGGGCGATGGCGACGAGCTGTCGTTCGGCCGGATCGAGTTCGCCGAGCGGCGCGCGAACATCGGCGGCGAGACCGAGCTGGCGCAGCAGGTCGACACTGCGCGCCTGCATCTCGCGGCTTGAGACCAGACCGTTGCGCAATGGCTCGCGGTTGACGAACAGATTGGCAAGCACGGAACGTTCAGGGAAAAGCGCGGACTGCTGCAGCACCGCGGCGATGCCGCGCTTGCGCGCCGCGTTCGGATTGTCGAGGGCAATTTTATGGCCGTCGATCTCGATCGCGCCGCTGTCCGGCCGCAGGATGCCTGCCATGACCCTTGCCAGTGTCGATTTGCCGGCGCCGCTTTCGCCGATGACGGCATGGATCGTGCCGCGCTCGGCGGCCAGGCTCATATCTTCGAGCGCAACAAAGCCTCCAAGGCGCTTGGCGGCATTGCGCACCGAGATCAGCGGCGAATCGGACATGTCGGCGGCCCCCCGACCGCGATGCGATCTTGGAGCGGATTGCGGCCGCAGTCACCGGTATTTCTATAAAATTATGTTGATGGCGGCCGCTTGTTGCCGCAGCTGCTAGAGGAGATGGGCACTGGCGAGGTCGCGCATGAGGTGGCTGGCGCCATAGGTCCAGTGCGGGCAATCCGGCGACAGCCGCACGCGGTTGGTCAGAGCGCCGAGTTTTTCCGACGAGATGGTGACGATGTCGCCGACCTTGTGGGTGAAGCCCTTGCCCTTCTCACCGCGATCCTTCGAAGGCACGAACATGGTGCCGAGATAGAGCGCCAGCCCGTCCGGATACTGGTGATGCGGGCCCATCGCGGCCTTGACCAGCTCTTCCGGCGAGCGGCTGATTTCGGCCATCGAGCTTGCGCCCTGCAGCGAGAACCCATCTTCGCCCTCGACGCTGAGCCGCACCGTGGCGCGCTTCACGTCGGCGATGGAAAAGGTCTCGTCGAACAGCCGGATGAAGGGACCGAGCGAGGCGGAAGCGTTGTTGTCCTTGGCCTTGCCGAGCAGCAGCGCCGAGCGCCCTTCGACATCGCGCAGATTGACATCGTTGCCCAGCGTCGCGCCGACGATGCGGCCCGAACTGTCGGCGATCATGGCGATCTCCGGCTCCGGATTGTTCCAGGTCGAGACGGGGTGCAGTCCGACATCGGCGCCGAAGCCGACCGAGGCCATCGGCTGGCATTTGGTGAAGATCTCTGCATCGGGACCGATGCCCACTTCCAGATATTGCGACCAGGCGCCGCGCGAAATCAGCTTGGCCTTGATCTCCATCGCTTCGGCCGAGCCGGGCTTGAGCTTCGACAGATCATGGCCGATCAGCCCGGCGATATCGGCGCGGATGGCGTCGGCCTTCTCGGCCGAGCCGCG
This sequence comes from Mesorhizobium sp. RCC_202, assembly GCF_041355295.1. Lineage (NCBI taxonomy): Bacteria > Pseudomonadati > Pseudomonadota > Alphaproteobacteria > Hyphomicrobiales > Phyllobacteriaceae > Mesorhizobium > Mesorhizobium sp. RCC_202. The sequence goes on along the minus strand of NZ_JBFUPO010000008.1, from coordinate 203,360 downwards.
CGCCTGTTCCTCGATGACGCGCTCGAGCAGGCTGACGACGAAGGTGACGCCGGAAGCCTTCACCGCCTGCAGGTCAACCGGCGAAAGCAGGATCGGTTTCTTCGCATCGCGCTTGGCCTCGAAACTGTTGGCGGCAATCTCGTCGAGCGCGCCGATGGCCTTGCCCGTTGCGGAGCGCACATAACCGGCCGGATCCTTCAGCTCGCACAGATCGCGCACTGTCGGCGCGGTGCTCGAGGTGATGTCGACGACCTGCCCGTCGCGCACCGTGACCACCTGCGGATGGTTCGTCTTGCTGGTCCTGGCGCGGCCGATGAAAATTCCGTCTGAGGGCAAGCGGGTCGGGTCGGTCATGTCGGGTCCTTTCGATTGGCGGCGCACTTTCCCCGGATTTAGGCGAAACGTCTATCCCTCGTCTGGGAACCGGCTCGTCTGCCGCTACAGACTTCGCAGTGCTGGCCCATCGATGCGCTCTTTCAAATCTGTGAAATCGACAATAGGATTTTCACGAACGTCGACATTTACAGGTGATCCGTGCCCACAGCCTTTTCCGATCCGGTCTGGCAAAAGCCGCCAACAGCCACGCCATTCCAGTCGGACCTAGGGTCCGGTGGCGCGCTCGACGTGGTCATCGTGGGCGGCGGCATCATGGGGCTGTCGACCGCGCTCCATGCCGCCCGCGCTGGTCTCTCGGTCCAGGTACTGGACGGCGGCGCGATCGGGCAAGGGGCTTCCGGCTTGAATGGCGGCCAGGTCATCCCCGGCCTCAAATACGATCCGGAATGGTTGATTGAACACTTCGGCAAGGAGCGCGGCGAGGCGCTTGTCCAATTCGCGGCCTCGACGGCCGACGCCGTGTTCGACCTCATTCGCGACGAGAAGCTCGCGGTGCCGTTCACCCGCAATGGCTGGATCCAGGCCGCGCATACGGAGACCGCCTTGAAAGCAGCCGCCAACCGCGACCGGCAATGGCGGGCGCGCGGTGCCGATGTCAAACTGCTCGACCGGGACGAGATCGCGGCGATGACCGGCGCCGAGGGTTATCTCGGTGGCTGGCTCGACCGCCGCGCCGGCGTCATCGATCCCCTGTCCTACACCCTTGAACTGGCGCGCGTCGCGGCCTCTGCCGGCGCCAGGATTGCCGAGCAGCAAAAGGTGGTGAAGCTCGCCAAGGAAGCCGGCTTCTGGCGCGTTGCAACGCAGGCGGGCGCCGATGTTCGCGCGAAGTCGGTCGTGCTTGCCACCAACGCCTATACAGATGAGCTGTGGGCCGGTCTGGCGCAGACAATCGTGCCATTGCATTCCTTTCAGATCGCCACGGCGTCGCTGCCGGCCGAGCTTGTCTCCAAAATCCTGCCAGGCGGCCAGGCCGTCTCGGACTCGCGCCGGATCCTGGTCTACTATCGACGGAGTCCCGATGGCCGCATCGTGCTCGGCGGCCGTGGCCGCATGGCGCTGCCTTCCAGCGCCGGGGACTGGGCGCATTGCGAACGCGCGCTCGTCCGCCTCTATCCGGCACTTGCCGGCATCGCCGTCGAAAAGCGCTGGTTTGGCCGGGTCGCGCTGACGCCTGATCACCTGCCGCATTTGCACCAGCCGGAGAAAGGCCTGCTTGCCGTGGTCGGCTGCCAGGGCAGGGGTGTCGGCCTGATGAGCGCATTGGGCAAGCGCATGGCGAATTACCTCGCAATCGGGGACGCCACGCAATTGCCGTTCCCACTGTCGCCGATCCGGCCGATCCCGTTCCACGCTTTCCGCCAGGTCGGGGTCGCGGCTGCTATCACCTGGTACCGGATGCTCGACGCGTTCGAACGCTGAGCCGCGTTCCGCGATCTATGCGATTCAGCTTGACAGTTTCATGAATATGAAAAAGCATTAGTTGATTTCATAAATTCATGAATGGTTCCGAATAGGCAGTTGAATGTCGTCGACCATCCTCACAGCACGGCCGTTGCCGGAAAACCGAATCTCGCCGGTGTTCCGCCTTGCCATGCTGGCGCCGGGCGGACTGGTCACCTTCTTCCTGATCCTGTTCGCGCTCGGCCTGGTTATCTTCCTCGCGTTCAGGAGCAATGACGGCTCGCTGCTCGGCGCGGGCCTGACATTGGAGAATTTCCTCACCGTCGTTACCGACGCGCTCTATTGGACGGTGACGCTGCGCTCGCTGATCATTGCCGGGCTGGTGACGCTGGCCACCGTGGTCACCGCCTATCCGGTCGCCTATTATCTTGCCTTCCACGCCGGCCGCCGCCGCAACCTTTTACTGTTCCTGGTCACGCTGCCGTTCTGGACCAGCTATCTCTTGCGCGTCTTCGCCTGGAAGATCGTACTTGCCTATAATGGCGTGCTGAACTCGGCCTTCCTCGAGACCGGCCTCTGGTCGCAGCCATCGCTTGCCTTCCTCAACACGCCGGCGGCCGTGGTTGTCACGCTCGCGCATGCCTACGCGCCCTTCGCCATCCTGCCGATCTACGTGGCGCTGGACACGATCCCGCGGTCGCTGCTCGAAGCCGCGTCGGATCTCGGCGCGCGTCCCTTCACATCGTTCCGCCGCGTCGTCTTGCCCAATTCCATGCCGGGCGTGCTGGCGGCGGCCCTGGTCGTCTTCGTGCCGACGGTCGGCGACTATGTCACGCCGGCCATGGTCGGCGGTCCGGCCAGCACGATGATCGGCACGCTGATCCAGTCGCAATTCGGCAAGGCCAATGACTGGCCGTTCGGCGCCGCACTTTCGGTCTGCGTCATGCTGGTCATTCTGTGCGTGGTGCTCGTCGCGCGCGGCGCCGACCGCAGATTTGGCAGCCGCACATGAGCGCGCGCGCCGACACCAATTCGGGCGGCCGCTGGCTCGGCCTTTACGTGCTTTTCTATCTGGTTTTTCTCTATCTGCCGGTGATGCTGATCCCGCTGTTTTCCTTCAACGACTCCATCCAGGCAGCCTTCCCGCTGCAAGGTTTTACCCTTGAGTGGTACCGCACGCTCTACGGCAACCCCGCGCTCTCCGGCGCGCTTGCCAACAGCCTGGTCATCGGCGTCATCGCGGCCTCCGGCGCGACGCTCTGCGGCATCACCGTCTCCTATATGGACCTTTACGGCCGCTCGCCGCTCGCCGTCACCATCAGCGCCATCGCCCGGCTGCCGATCCTGATCCCGGGCGTCATCGTCGGCATATCACTTTTAATTCTCATCAATCTCATCGGCCTCGGCCCGTCGCGCATTGCGATCGTTCTTGGCCACATCCTCGTCGCGCTGCCGACGACGGTGGTTATCATGCGCAGCCGTTTCGCCGCCATTCCCAAGACCATTCGTGAAGCCGCACTCGATCTCGGCGCTTCCGACTGGACGACATTCCGCCGTGTGATGCTGCCGCTCAGCCTGCCGGCCATTATCTCGGCCTTCATGCTCGCCTTCCTGATCTCATTCGACGAGTTCATCGTCGTCTTCTTCCTGGCCGGCACCGAGCCGACGCTGCCGCTCTACATCTGGAGCCAGCTGCGTTTCCCGCGTTCGCTGCCCACCGTCATGGCGCTCGGAACAGCGATCCTGTGCGTGTCCTTCATCATCGCCGGCTCCGCCGAGATCCTGCGCCATCGCGGCGTTGCACCCGCGCGCCGCTATCCAGCATGACCACAACAATGAGAGGAGAACGAAAATGACATTTCACCTGAAATCGATCACCGGCCGCAAAGCCCTGGCGAGCGTCACGGCGCTGGCCTTGGCGCTGTCGTCGACCGTCGCCTTTGCCGCCGACAAGCTGCAGTATTTCACCTGGTCGGGCTATGAATTGCCCGACTTCAACAAGAGCTTCCTGGCCGCGCATCCCGATGGCGTCGAGGCGACGATCTTCGGCGATGACGACGACGCCTTCACCAAGGTCAAGGCCGGCTTCCGCCCCGACATCGCCCATCCCTGCTACGACAAGGTGGCGCGCTGGAACAAGGAAGGCCTGCTGCAGCCGATCGACACCAAGCGCATCAAGAACTGGGACTCGATCTTCCCGGTGTTCAAGAATTTGCCCGATTTGCAGGCCGGCGACGGCAAGGTCTGGATGGTGCCGTGGGACTGGGGCAACACCTCGATCCTCTACCGCACCGACTTGGTGAAGAACCCCGAGGCGAGCTGGAATCTTCTGTGGGACAAGCAATATGCCGGCCGCATGGCGACCATCGACGCCGTGCATGACACGCCGATCGTCGCGGCGCTGCTGGCCGGCGTGAACCCCTTCGACATGACGCCGGACCAGATGGACAAGGTCGCGCAAAAGCTGCGCGAGCAGCGGCCGCTTTTGTCCAGCTACACCACCGACATGACCTCGGTCGAACAGGCGCTGGCGAGCGGCCAGCTGGTCGCCGCCATGACCTGGAACGCATCCGCCACCTCGCTCAAGAAGCAGGGCGTGCCGGTCGAGTTCATGAAGCCGAAGGAAGGCATGCTGACCTGGGCCTGCGGCTTCGTCATGCTCAAGGATGCCAAGAACGTCGATCTCGCCTATGACTTCATCAACAGCCGGCTCGACGCCGACTCGGGCAGGTTTCTGATCCAGTCCTATGGCTATGGCAGCTCGCTCTCGACCGCTTTCGCCGGCGTGTCGAAGGACGAGCTGGACAAGCTGCAATTGCCGGCGGATCCGGACGTCATGCTGAAGTCGACGATCTTCACCGGGCCGATGAAGCAGAACGACGATATGGCCAAGATGTTCGAGAAAGTGAAGGCCGGGGGGTGAGCGGCGCGGACTCCCCTTCTCCCACAAGGGGAGAAGGGGAAACCTGGCGACGCCGCGCCGGTATGAGGATGCAACGAGGACTGTTTGATGGACATTCTTGACGAAGCGGCGGCAAAGCCGAAAGACGAAGCCGACATCCGCGTCGGCCGGCGTGTGCGGGCGCTGCGGCTGGAGCGCAAGCTGTCGCTGGCCGAGCTTGCGGCAAAGGCCGGCATTTCCATCGGCGCGCTCAGCCAGATCGAACGCGGCATGTCCTCGCTGCGCGTCAAAATCATCTGGCCGCTCGCCGCCGCGCTCGACATCGAGCCGTCGGCGCTGATCACCGACGGCAGCGAGGCGGTCAACGACCTCTATTGCGTGCGCGCCGACAAGCGCCGTTCCATTCCGGTGAAGTCGGAAGGCATCGCCAAGGCGCTGCTGTCGCCGCCGGCGGCCACGCTCACCGGCATGCTGGTGACGGTGGAGGCCGGTGGCGGCACGGCGGAGGCCTATGCCCATGCCGGCCATGAGTTCGGCTTCGTCATGACCGGCGAGGTCGAGCTGGTGGTCGACGCCACCACCTACACGCTCAAGGCCGGCGACAGCTTCGCCTTCAAAAGCACGTTGCTGCACGCCTTCGGCAACCCCGGCGCCGAGCGCTGCCAGATCCTGTGGGTCAACACGACAAAACCGTCCGAGGTGCGCGATGGTGCCTGACGTGCTCGTTCGGCTGCGACAAGTCTCGAAGGTTTTCCCGGGTGGCGTGGTCGGCCTCGACGCGGTTGATCTGAACATTGCCCAGGGCGAATTCCTGACCCTGCTTGGGCCCTCAGGCTGCGGCAAGACAACCAGCCTGCGCGTCATTGCCGGCTTCGAGAGCCCGTCGAGCGGCAATGTCCTGCTCGACGGCCGCGACATCACTGGGCTGCGGCCCTTCGAACGCCCGGTCAACACCGTCTTCCAGGATTATGCGCTGTTCCCGCATATGGATGTGGCGGCCAATGTCGGCTTCGGCCTGTCGCTGCGGAAAATGTCCGGCGCCGACCAGGCAAAGCGCGTGCGCGAGGCGCTCGACATGGTCGGGCTCGCCGACAAGGTCCGCGCCCGCGTTTCGGAACTCTCCGGCGGCCAGCGCCAGCGTGTGGCGCTTGCCCGCGCCATCGTCTGCCAGCCGCGTGTGCTTTTGCTCGACGAGCCGCTCTCGGCGCTCGACGCGCATCTGCGCGAGCAGATGCAAGTGGAGCTGAAGCGCCTGCAATCGCGGCTCGGCACCACCTTCGTCATGGTCACCCACGACCAGACGGAGGCGCTGTCGATCTCCGACCGCATCGTCGTCATGAACAAGGGCCGCATCGAGCAGATCGCGCCGCCCGCCACGCTCTACGATCGGCCGGCGACGAAGTTCGTCGCCTCCTTCATCGGCACCATGAACCTCCTGCAGTCGCGCTTCCTCGGCCGCGACGGCGAACGTCTGCGCTTTGCCGCCGGCGCGCTTTCGCTCGAAGCGGTTTCCGACAAGGGCGAGACGCCGGCCGCCGGCGACACGCGCACCATCGGCGTGCGCCCGGAAGATTTGCTGGTCGCCGGTGAAGCGGCCGATGGCACCGCGCCGGCGCGGGTCAGCGGCGTCGTCTTCCATGGACGTACGCTCCGCCTCCATGCCGAGCTCGAGCAGGGCACGCCGATCGTCATCGACGCGACGCGCCGCGCCGACGGTTTGCAATTCAGCGTCGGCGATGTAGCGCATATCAGCCTGCGGCGTGGCGCCAGCTGCCCTATGCTTTCGAGTTGATCTTCGCCGCCACTACGCGGCCATCGCGAACAGCTGCGAAGACATCACGAACAGTTCAATCTCGTCAGGGCCGGCCGCCCCGGGCAAACGCCTCACTCACGACGCCTTGGCGAAAAATCCCTGATAATCGGATTTGGCCTGCAGCAAGCGCAGGATGTTCTCGCGCGAGCCGCGCACATGCGCGCGGGCGCGCTCGCCGGCCAAGATGACATCGCCGTCGCATATCGCATCGACGATCCCGGTGTGTTCCTCGCGGGTGAGTTGCCATTCGTCGAGCCATAAGAGCTCCGTCCAGACATATTGCTGGCACTTGTCGAGGATGCCGCCGAGCATGCCGCAGAGCATCTCGTTGCCGCCAATCTCGGCGATCACCCGGTGCAGGTCGATGCCGACTTGCAGCTCCTCGAATTTTTCCCTTGTGCTGCGCACCGGGATCGCCGCCAGCCGCTCGCATTCGGCCAGCATGTCGCGCAGCCGCGCTTTATCGGAGGCGGTGGCATTGGCCGCCGCCAGCTCGGTGGCGCGGCCGTCGAGCAATTCGCGGATGTCGAAGGCCTCGCGGAACATGGTGAGGTTGAACTCGGCGACGACATAGCCCTGGCGCGGCCGGCCGATCACCAGGCCGTCGCGCTCGAGCCGGTTGAAGGCCTCGCGCACCGGCGTGCGGCTGACCTTCAGCCGTTCGGCGATTTCGCTCTCCGTCACACGTGCGCCGGGCGGAAGCTGCCCTGTGATGATCAACGCCTTGAGCGACCCGAATACCGAATCGCGCAGCGTGTCCTTCCTCTCCTTGCTCAAGCGTCCCGCCTCTCACCGTCTGTCATGGGCTAGCAGTCTAGTGCCTTTTGGTTCCTGCTTGAAACAGGGCTGTTCGCGAGGAGCAGCCGTGCCGAACAGCTCTGTTTCTTCACCGCCAAAAAACGCGATAGCCGATGTTGACATCGGCTTCCAGAGAATTACACTCAAAATTGTATACAAATTCGCATACCAAATCAACGATAGCGGGAACGTCGGCTGGAGAAGCGGAAATGACATGAACCAGGAAAAGGTGGCGCGCAGCCTCGGCGCCAACCGCCTGTCGGCCTTCTTCCAGGTGACGGTGCCGCAAATAAGATCCTCGATCGTCTCGGCCGCGCTGTTTGCCTTCATCACCTCTTTCGACGAGGTGGTGGTCTCGCTTTTCATCTCCGGCGGCGAGACCACGACGCTGACGCGCCGCATGTTCAATGCGCTGCGCGACCAGGTCGATCCGACGATTGCGCCCATTTCGACTTGCCTGATCGTGCTATCGATCGTCTTGTTGTCCGCCGCCCAGCTTTTCGGCCGCGGACGTTGAATTCAGGGATAAAGCATGCGTGACTTCCAGTTTCCCGGCCGCTCGCCGGTCCGCGCCACCCAGGCGATGGCCGCCACCTCGCATCCGCTCGCAACTTTAGCCGCCATCGAGATGCTGCGCTTCGGCGGCAATGCGATGGACGCAGCCGTCTGCGCCGCGGCCGTGCAGGCCGTGGTCGAACCGCAATCGACAGGCATCGGCGGTGACTGTTTCGTGCTCTATTGCCCGAAGGGCGATGGCAATGTGATCGCCTTTAACGGCTCGGGCCGCGCGCCCCAGGCGGCAACCGTCGATTGGTATCAGGACAAGCGTTTCAGCGAGCTGCCGAAACAAGGCCCGCACGCAGTCACCATTCCCGGCGCCATCGACGCCTGGTGCCGGCTCCTGGAGGACCATGGCCGCAAGGGCTTGGCGGATGCTTTGGCGCCAGCCATTCACTATGCCGAAAACGGCTATGTCGTGCATGACCGCGTCGCCTTCGACTGGCGCGATCCGGAGACCGATTTGTCGGCCGACGAGGTCGCCGCGCGGATTTTCCTGTCCGACGGCAAGCCGCTGAAGGCCGGCGACGTGCACCGTCAGCCGGAGCTTGCCGAGACGCTGCGCATCATCGCCAGGAAAGGCCGCGCCGGCTTCTACGAGGGAGCGGTCGCGGAAGACCTTGTCGGCCGGCTGCGGCAGCTCGGCGGGCTGCACACTCTCGACGATTTCGCCGCGACGAAGGGCGACTACAGGACCCCGGTGAGCACCTCTTACCGTGGCCACGACATCCAGCAGATGCCGCCCAACAACCAGGGCCTGACCGCGTTGCTGATGCTCAATGTCCTGTCTGGGTTTGATCTCGGCGCGCTGGACCCGAACGGCGCCGAGCGCCTGCATCTGGAGATCGAGGCGGGACGGCTTGCCTACCAGGATCGTGACGCCTTCTTCGGCGACCAGGACCATGTCGACGTTCCGGTGAAGGCGTTGCTCTCCGGCACCTATGCCGACAGGCTGCGCGCCGCGATCGATCCCGAGCGCGCCATGACGCATCTGCCGCGTCTCGATCTGCCGGGCAGCGACACGGTCTACCTCACCGTCGTCGACCGCGACTTGAATACGGTGAGCTTCATCAACTCGACCTATTATTCCTTCGGCAGCGGTGTCGTCGGCCCGAAGACCGGCGTCATCCTGCAGAACCGTGGTTCGAGCTTCCGGCTCGACGCCAAACATCCGAACGCCATTGCGCCGGGCAAGCGGCCGATGCACACCATCATGCCGGGCATGATGACCAAGGATGGCCGCGCAATGATGCCGTTCGGCGTCATGGGCGGTGGCTACCAGCCCTTCGGCCATGTCCATCTTTTGACCAACATGATCGACTTCGGCATGGACCCGCAGCAGGCGATCGATGCTGCGCGCGTCTTCTACAATCACGATGTCGTCGAGGCCGAGCGTGGCGTTCGCCCAGATGCCACCGAGGGGCTTCGCCGCCGAGGCCATCATGTCGTGGAACCGGATCATCCGCTGGGCGGTGGCCAGGCGGTGCTGATCGATTGGGAGAAGGGGACGCTGACGGGTGCGTCCGATCCGCGCAAGGACGGGCTGGCGCTCGGATATTAAGCCATTTGCTGGACATCGGCCAATCGCTCGAAACATAGTCGGAAAATCATGACCGCGACAGAAAACATCGATCTCATCCATCGCCTTGCATCCGGCGGCGAAGACGCGCCGGCGATCCTGGCGCCTGACCGGGCAGCCCTTTCGCATGGCGGGCTGCGCCAACTGATCCACGAGACCGTCGCGCGGCTCAATGCGCTCGGCATCGGGCGTGGTGATCGCGTCGCCATCGTGCTGCCCAACGGGCCGGAGATGGCGACCGCCTTTATCTCTGTGGCTGCAGGCGCCTCGACCGCGCCGCTCAACCCGGCCTATCGCGCCGACGAACTGGATTTCTATCTGAGCGACATCGGCGTCAAGGCGATCCTTGTCGGCAAGGACGAGACAGGGCCGGCGGTCGAAATTGCCGCAAAACTCGGCATCCGCGTGCTGCGGCTGGTCGTGCCGGAAAACGCGCCCGCGGGTGTCTTCGCGATCGAGGGCGATCCGGTCGGACCGTCAGTCACCTCCGGATCGGCAAAGGATGGCGACATCGCGCTGCTTTTGCACACATCCGGCACCACGTCGCGCCCGAAGCTGGTGCCGCTCAGCCATGCCAATCTTGCCGCTTCGGCCGCGCACATCGGCGGCACGCTCGGCCTGGGGCCGGACGACCGCTGCCTCAACATCATGCCGCTGTTCCACATCCACGGGCTGATCGCGGCGGTGCTGTCGTCGCTCGGCGCCGGCGGCAGTGTCTTCTGCACACCTGGCTTCAACGCGCTGCGCTTCTTCCAGTGGCTGAGCGACGCCAGGCCGAGCTGGTACACGGCGGTGCCGACCATGCATCAGGCGATCCTGCCGCGCGCCGCGCGTAATTCAGAACAACTGGCCGGAGCAAAGCTGCGCTTCATCCGCTCGTCCTCGGCATCGCTGCCGGCGCAGGTGATGGGCGAATTGGAGGCGACCTTCGGCTGCCCGGTGATCGAATCCTACGGCATGACCGAGGCCGCGCATCAGATGGCGTCGAACCGCCTGCCGCCCGGACAGCGCAAGCCGGGCAGCGTCGGCGCCAGCGCCGGGCCGGAAGTGGCCGTGATGGCGCCGGACGGAAAGCTGCTCAGCGCCGGCGAGACCGGCGAGATCGTCATTCGCGGCCCGAATGTCACCGCCGGCTATGAGAAGAACCCGGACGCCAATGCGAGCGCCTTCGCGCATGGCTGGTTCCACACCGGCGACCAGGGCGTGCTCGACGAGGACGGCTATCTGCGCGTCACCGGCCGGCTAAAAGAGATCATCAATCGCGGCGGCGAAAAAATCTCGCCGCTGGAGGTCGACGAGGTGCTGATGGACCATCCGGCGGTGGCGCAGGTCGTCACCTTCGCCATGCCGCATGACAAGCTCGGCGAAGAAGTTGCGGCCGCCGTCGTGCTGCGCGAGGGCGAGAGCGCCAGCGAGGCCGACATCCGCGTTTTTGCCGCGACGCGTCTTGCCGATTTCAAGGTGCCGCGCAAGGTGCTGATCCTCGACGAGATTCCGAAAGGCGCGACTGGCAAATTGCAGCGCATCGGCCTTGCCGCCAAGCTTGGGCTCGGCTGATGCGCGTTGCTGTTTTCGGCGCCGGCGCGATCGGCGGTTATCTCGCGGCAAAGCTGGCGCTCGCCGGTCGGGTCGATCTGTCGGTGGTGGCGCGTGGCGCCCATCTCGAGGCGATCAAGGCTGATGGCTTCAGGCTGATCGAGGGCGGCAAGGAAACGATCGCCCCCGTTCGAGCTGCCGCGCGCGCGGAGGAGTTCGGCGTGCAGGATTATGTCGTGCTGGCGCTGAAGGCGCATTCGCTGGCGCCGGCGCTCGAGCAGATCGCGCCACTGCTTGGCCCCGACACGGCGGTCGTCACCATGCAGAATGGCGTGCCGTGGTGGTATTTCTACAAGGCGGGCGGCGCGCTTGAAGGCACGCGCCTTGCCGCTGTTGATCCCGCTGGCACGATCTGGAAGCGCCTCAGGCCGGAGCGCGTCATCGGCTCGGTCGTCTATCCGGCGGTCGAGGTCGACGCGCCGGGCCTGATCCGTCATGTCGAGGGCACGCGCTTTTCGCTGGGCGAGCCTTCCGGCGAAAAGAGCGAACGGGTCGCGGCACTGGCCCGCGAGCTGGTCAAGGCTGGACTGCAGGCGCCGGTTCGCGAGGACATCCGCTCGGAGATCTGGATAAAGCTCTGGGGCAACCTGTCCTTCAACCCGATCTCGGCGCTGACCGGCAGCACGCTTGCCGCCATCGTTGCCGACGAAGGCACGCGCGCCCTTGCCCGCGCTATGATGCTGGAAGCGCAGGCGATCGGCGAGCATCTTGGCGTGCGCTTCCCGGTCGCGGTCGACCGCCGCATCAAGGGCGCCGGCGATGTCGGCGAGCACAAGACTTCGATGCTGCAGGACCTCGAACGCGGCCGCCCGATGGAGATCGATGCGCTGGTCACCGCCGTGCAGGAACTCGGCCGCCTGACCGGTCAGCCAACACCGACCATCGACAGCGTGCTGGCGCTGGTGCGGCGTCTGGCCATCGAGCGCGGCTGCTATTGAGCTAGCCGGCGCTTGACTCTTCGATGTGTTCCTGTTTTGTTCTAGTTAAGGAAGCTTAACAGGAGCGTTTCACCGGGGCCGAACGAGTACAGATGTATCGGCATCAACAAGAGTTTGATTTTGGCATACCCATCCCTCCCTGGCAGCCCAAGCTGCCCGATCGCGTGTTCTTCGCGTTGTTTTTGGAGCCCAGGGATCATGCCGCGTTTTTGTCATTGCAGAGACACCTCTGCGATCTCAATGGGATAACAGGATCGCCGCCGCTGGAGGGTCGGCTTCACGTCAGCTTGCAACATGTCGGAGACTACAAAAGGCTTCGGCCGAAATTCGAATTCGCGGCCAGGCGGTCCGGCCGCTTGATCGAAATGCCGGCGTTCGAGGTCACGTTCCGCCAGGCCGTGAGTTTCCCGGGGCATCCGGCAGCAAGAGGCCGGCCGCCTTCGCGTCCCTTCGCGCTTCTAGCCGACGACGGTCCAGTGCGTGAACTCAGCCGGCTTATTGGAACAGCGATGAATGCGAATGGTCTCAGATCGGCGGATCATTTTGCTCCGCATATGACCTTTGCCTATGACGAGAAATTCGTCCCCAGGCAGACAATCGATCCAATCAGTTTTGTGGCCAGGGAGTTCCGTCTTATTCACAGCCTGCGCCGTCGCACTATATACCGCGATCTGGACCGCTGGTCCCTGATCGCCACGACGTAGCCGTCCGAGCCATTCTGCTGACACCAATTGTCACCTTGGAATGGCGGCCCGGTGGCAAGCGAGCGATCGCTCCCCTATTTGCAGTCCGTCTAAACAGGAGGAAATCATGACCACTGCCGAAATTGCCAAGGATTTCACGGAGCTCCTCAAGCAGGGCGACAGCCACGGCGCTGCCGCGAAGTACAATGCCGACGACATCGTCAGCTATGAGGCGATGGAAGGGCCGATGGCCGTCTGCAACGGCAAGGAAGCCGTCAAGCAGAAAGGCGAGTGGTGGGAGGCGAACCATGAGGTTCATGGCGGCTCGATTGACGGCCCTTATGTCAATGGTGATCAGTTCGCGCTGCGCTTCAACTTCGACATAACGCCCAAATCCACCGGCGAGCGCGTCGCGATGGATGAGGTCGGTCTCTACACCGTCAAGAACGGCAAGATCAGCGAAGAACGTTTCTACTACTAGGACCATTTCACGCGACGGCCGGGTCACACGCCTCGACCGTCGCGTAGCTCACGTCTCAAATCGTCTTCACATAATCCGCAAGCTGGTCGGCCACGGTGCCCCAGCCGTCGAAGAATCCCATCTCTTCGTGGTTGTTGCGCGTCGCCTCGTCGCGGTGGATGGCGGTGGCGGTGTAGCGCGTTCCTTGGCCTTCGGGTGTCAGTGCAATGATTGCGGTGATGAAGGCTTCGCCGGACGGCCGGTATCCGGGCAGCAGCGCGTCGGTCCACACCAGACGCTCGTTGGGCACGATCTCCAGATAGCAGCAATGGCGGTCGCTGACCTCCTTGCCGTCGGGCGATTGCATGCGGGTGCGAAACAGGCCGCCGGGCCTGAGATCGATCTCGCAGTCGGTGATAACCCAGGGCTTGGGCGTGAACCATTGCTTGACATGCTCGGGAGTCGTCCAGGCGCGCCACAACAGCTCGCGCGGCGCATCGAGGAAGCGCTCCAGCGTCAGGTCCAGCTTCGGATTGGGCTTGAAGGGGTAGCTCACTTTTCAGTCTCCTTGAGGCTCATCACATAGGCGTCGAACTGATCGAGGCGGCGTTCCCACAGCGCGCGCTGTTCGGCGAGCCAGTTTTCCGCAAGTTTCAGCGGTTTAGGTGAGAGCCGGTAGGTTCTCACCCGCCCGGCTTTTTCAGACTGCACCAGCCCGCAGCCTTCCAGCACCTTGAGGTGCTCGACAAAGGAGGGCAGGGCCATCCCGAAAGGCTCGGCCAGTTCGCTGACCGAGGCGGGGCTTCTGTTCAGCCGCTCGACGACGCGCCGGCGCGTCGGATCGGCCAGCGCGCGAAAAATGCCGTCGATCGGTGGCAGTCTTTGGCTGATGGTCTGCAGGCTCATGGTTGTTTCTTTCCGGGCCAGTGCCTTGCTCGGCGACGGTCTCGCATGATTACTTAGGGAAAAACCTTAGTGATGGCAAGTGCCAAAGCGATGCACGGTCAAGCGCTGGCAAAGCCGTTCCGGTGGCCTTAGGATTCGCTCAGATTCGTAACCCATCCGACCGAGGCCCGCCTTGACGACCACCATGTACGGCATCACCACCTGCGACACGATCAAGAAGGCGCGCGTCTGGCTGGAAAGCCACGACGTTGCCTATCGTTTCCATGATTATCGCGCTGAGGGGATCGAGGCGGAAAAGCTGGACGGCTGGGTGGCCAAGGTTGGCTGGGAAAAGCTGCTCAACAAGGGCAGCACCACCTTTCGTGAGTTGCCGGACAACGACAAGGCCGGGCTCGATGAAAAGAAGGCCAAGAAGCTGATGCTGGCCAAGCCGACGATGATCAAGCGGCCGGTGCTGGAGGTGGGGGACCGGGTTTTCGTGGGGTTCAAGGCGGAGGTTTACGAGGAGGCCGTTGGCGGGAAGTAGGATCGACATCTTAAGCCGCGTTCTGTCGCGCCCCCTCTGTCCTGCCGGACATCTCCCCCACGAGGGGGGAGATTAGCCCTCGCGCCGGTTTTCGCCAATCATCAACGTCGCAAGATTGAGCGGAGCGCCAAAGCTGCCAATCTCCCCCCAAGTGGGGGAGATGTCCGGCAGGACAGAGGGGGGCGCTGTCCCGCCAGCATCTCAACGTTTACGCCCGTAGGTATTCCGCCAGCGCCACAGCATTGTTATGCGCTTCGTCATGCGCGCCGTAGAGCAGCGTCACCTTGCCCGCGCGAAGTACATTGCGCAGTTGCGCCACCGCCTCTTCGTTCCGCTCGAGCTCGGCCCGATACCGCTTCTGAAACTCCACCCACCGCTCGGGCTCGTGCCCGAACCATTTGCGCAGCTCATCGCTCGGCGCGATCTCCTTCAGCCATAGCGTCAGCGCGGCATCCTCCTTGCGGACGCCGCGCGGCCAGATGCGGTCGACCAGCACGCGCTGGCCATCCGCCTTGTCCGGCGCTTCGTAGATACGCTTCACCGCTATGTCGAAGGCCATGGCACCTCTTGGCGAGAAAGTTTCCTACGCCCACTCGCCCTTGCGCATCACCGGCACGCGGCTGCCGTCCTTGGCGACGCCGTCGATGTCGATCTTGTCCGAGCCGATCATCCAGTCGATGTGGATAAAGCTCTTGTTGCCGCCGCGCTGAGCGATCTCGTCGGGGCTGAGCGAAGCGCCATTGACGAAGCATTTCGAATAGCACTGTCCGAGCGCGATGTGGCAGGCGGCGTTCTCGTCGAACAGCGTGTTGAAGAACAACAGCCCGCTGGCCGAGATCGGCGAGGAATGCGGCACCAATGCCACTTCGCCCAGGCGCCGCGAACCCTCGTCGGTGTCGAGCACTTTCTTCAAGACGTCCTCGCCCTTCGAAGCCTTGGCCTCGACGATGCGGCCGCCTTCGAAACGCACCGAGATCTCGTCGATCAGCGTCCCCTGGTAGGACAGCGGCTTGGTCGACGACACATGGCCTTCGACGCGCCTTGCATGCGGCGTGGTGAACACCTCCTCGGTCGGGATATTGGGGTTGCAGGTGATGCCGTTCTTGGCCGTCGAGGCGCCGCCCATCCATTCATGACCCTCGGCCAGGCCGACGGTCAGGTCGGTGCCCGGCCCGGTGAAATGGAGCGCGTCGAAATTATGCGCATTCAGCCATTTGGTGCGCTCGGCAAGAGCTGCATTATGGGCTTTCCAGTTGCCGATCGGATCCTCGACGTCGACGCGCGAGGCCGAAAAGATGGCGTCGGCCAGCTTCACCACGGCGACATCGTCGGGCTCGCCTGGAAACACTTGGCGAGCCCAGGCGAGATCGGGATAGGCGACGATGTTCCAGTTGATGTCGAAGCCGGTGATCTTCTCCAGCGCCGGCTGGTAGGCCATCGAGTTCGCCTTGTTGGCGCGCGCCACCCTGGCCGGATCCTGCGCCGACAGGAGCGACGGGTCCTCGCCGCGCACCGCAAGCCGCGCCGCATTGTTGGAAAAAGCTTTCGCCATGCCTTCATAGAGCCAGCCGGCGGCGTGGTCGAAGCCGGCGTCCGCGCCATAGCGGAAGCGCGCCAGCGTGATCTCGTCATCGTTGAAGATCGGCGTCACCAGCCCGGCGCCGGCCTTATAGGCATGCTCGACAATGCGCCGCGTCAACGGCAGTGCGGCGATCGACGAGGTCAGCACCAGATCCTGTCCGGGCTGCAACTGCAGCCCGACCTTGATGGCGACTTCAGCCAGCCGGTCGAGCTTCACCGGGTCGATGGTTGCCGAGACGCCGCGTGAATGTGTGGTCATGATCCTGCCTGCCGTTATGTTGGGGTCTGGGTCCATACATAGACCGGTGCCGTTGGCCTTTCCACCGCGAACGACTGGGCCTGTTTTCAAAGGGGGGCGTGAAAGGTGCTCGGCAGATCGCGGATGAGCTCAGGCGGCGCTGTCCAGCGTCTGGAATTGCGCCATCGTCGTTTCGATCTCCTCGCGGATCCAGACCTTGAAGTCGCGCACTTTGCGGCTTTCGTTTTTTGCCGCCGATGTCACCAGCCAGTAGCCCAGCCCGCTTTGCGCCCGCACGCCGAAAGGCGCAATCAGCCTGCCGTCGGCCAGCGCGTCGGCGGTCAGCAATTGCCAGGCCAGCATCACGCCATGGCCGGCGATCGCCGATTCCAGGCAAAGCATCGGGTCGGTGAAGCGAGCGCCTTTCTGAAAGGTGACCGGCGCGACGCCAGCTGCCTTGAACCAGCTGTCCCAGTTGATCATCGCCCGCTCGTCGGTGATGGCGCAGGTCTGCGCCAGGTCCTCGATCGAATGCAGCTTGGCCGCGATCGACGGTGCGCAGACCGGGAAGACTTCCTGCGCCAGCAGCAGCTCAGCCCGGCCGCCGGGCCATCTGCCATCGCCCAGCCTGATCGCGATGTCGATGTCGGAATGGTCGAGATCGGCGATCCTGACCGAAGCGTCGATGCGCAGGAGCACGTTAGGGTGGCGGGAAAAATGCCGCGACAGCCGCGGCAGCAGCCATTTCGAGGCGAAAGCCGGCGCCACCGAAACCACCAGCGTGCATTGGCTCGCCTCGTCGGCCAGCGCCACCGCTTGCGCAAGCTCGCGAAAACCGTCGCTCAGCCGCGCGGTGAAAGCCACGCCGAACTCCGTCGGCACCAGCCCGCCCGGCGTGCGTTCGAACAGCGCCTGGCCGAGCTGGCTTTCGGTGCGCTTGACCTGCTGGCTGACGGCGCTGACCGAGACATTGAGCTCGGCCGCCGCTGCCGCCAGCGATCCCAGCCGGGCAACGGTTTCGACGGCGCGCAAGCCATTGAGATGGACGCGGTTCAACAGGGCCATTCAGTTTTTCTAAACTGGCCGGGCCGAAATCTCAATTGAAACCGCGCGAGGAAAGGCGGATTTTAGCGACAGAAGGAGCAGGCCTTGGAGGCACGTCCGATGAAGATTTTATCGTTGTTCAAGGGGCTTTCCGGCGCCGGTATGAGGCAGCCTCGCGACAACGATATCGTCCGCTGGGTCGTCGATCCGCTGTCGCATCCGGTGCTCGATACGATGTCCGAGCGCGAGCTCGGCGACATGCCGTTCCGGCTGACGGCGCGCCGTACCGCCTACGAGACGATAGGCGCTGCTGGCCGCTAGGCCCGTTCGGCGCTGCCCCTCATCCGGCCGCTTCGCGGCCACCTTCTCCCCGGCGGGGAGAAGAGACTGGCGCCGGCGCTGGTTGTCTCCTCTCCCCGCCGGGGAGAGGTCAGCCGAGCGAAGCGGAGGCTGGGTGAGGGGCCGTCGAATGGCACCCGCTACGCCTCGACTGGCCCAACATAAGCGCATTGTCTCCCCAACCGCCGCCCCTATTGTGCGCTGCAATGAACGCCGCCTCGCCATCGCCCTTGCGTCTTGCCTTTGCCGGCATGGCAGCGCTTGCCGTCGCCATGGGCATCGGACGCTTCGTCTACACGCCGATCCTGCCCGGCATGATGGAGGAATTGCATCTGACCCCGGCCGATGCCGGCTGGATCGCGTCGGCCAACTATCTCGGTTACCTCGTCGGTGCCTTGGCCGCGGCCGGCGGCTGGGCGCATGGCCGCGAACGCCTGCTGATGTTTTCGAGCCTTGCCGCCAGCGCCCTGCTGGCGGGCCTGATGGGACTCAACGAGACGATGGCCGCCTTTCTCGTCATCCGTTTCTTCGCCGGTCTCGCCAGCGCCTTCGTCATGGTGTTCATGTCGTCGATCGTCTTCAGCCATCTCGCCGCCGCCGGGCGCGGCGACCTGCAGGCGCTGCATTTCGGCGGCGTCGGTCTCGGCATCGCCGGCTCGTCGGCGCTGCTCGCCTTCCTCGTCACCGAGCATGCCGGCTGGTCGGCCGGCTGGCTGTGGTCGGGCGTCATTTCGCTGGCGGGGCTGCTGGTTGTCGCGCTGCTTGCCGGCTCGGCCACCACGGCCAACGGCGTCGCCGGGCACGAGCCGGCGCTGCCACGAAACAACTCCCTGGTGAAGATGATCGTCGCCTACGGCCTGTTCGGCTTCGGCTATGTGGTGACCGCCACATTTCTCATCGCCATCGTTCGTCAGGGCGGCGGCAGCCGGGTCTGGATGGTCGCCGGCCTGGCCGGCTTTCCTTCCACCTGGCTCTGGCAGAAGGTCGCCGGCCGGATCGGGCTCTATGCCGCCTACGCCGTGAGCTGCCTGATCGAGGTTGCCGGCGTCTCGGCGAGCGTCGTCGTCAAAGGCGCCGCCGGGCCGCTGATAGCCGGCGTCCTGCTCGGCGGCACCTTCATCGCCATCACCGCGCTCGGCCTGCAGGCGGGACGGCAACTGGCGCCGCGGGCGCCGCGCCGCATCTTCGCGGTGATGACGGCGGCCTTCGGCCTTGGCCAGATCGTCGGCCCGATCGCCGCCGGCCTGCTCGCCCAGGCCTCGGGCAATTATACGCTCGCCTCGGTCATGGCCGCGGCCGCTCTGTTGGCCTCCGGTTTCATCGCCTGGTCGGCTGCGCCAAAATCGCCATGATTTGCGGCCTTGCTCGATGCCGGGCGTCGGGCAGGGCATTTTCTTTCCCTCTAATGTGTGAGCTTATGCCCGCCGAACAGCAACGCCGCTGAATCGCGGTCAGACCGAGGAAACCCGCCACAGTGTTCGTATCTTTTTTCCCGCAGCCGAAGCTGTTTTTCACCTCGGCCGCCCTCTGGAGCCTTGCTGGGGTCCTGTTCTGGTTCTTCGGCGGCCAAGAACTGGGTGCGCATTTTGGCTTGCCGCCGGCAGCCGACGGCGCACCACCCATCCTTGGCATTCCAATATTCTGGTCGCCGCCTTTCCTTTGGTTTTACATTTATTTCAGCGTGATGCTGGCCATTTTCTACCTGTTCTGGCGCTTCTACGCACCCCATCCCTGGCAGAACTGGTCGATCCTGGTGTCCGCCTTCATCCTCTTTTCGACCTACACGAATGTGCAGCTCAATGTCGCTCTGAACACATGGCGCGGGCCGTTCTTCGACCTCTTCCAAAAGGCAATAACCACACCAGGTTCGGTGACCGCGGCCGAGCTTTACAGCCTGTTTGGGATTTACGCTCTGATAGGCTTTATGTTCATCTCGCTGTTTGTCGTGACACGTTTCGTCGTTAGCCACTACATCTTCCGTTGGCGCACGGCGATGAACGAATTTTATGCCGCGAATTGGTCTAGGCTGCGCCACATTGAAGGTGCCTCGCAGCGTGTCCAGGAAGATACGATGCGCTTCTCCACCACCATGGAGCAATTGGGTGTCGCCTTTGCCGACTCGATACTGACGCTGATCGCCTTCCTGCCAGTGCTCGATGCGCTTTCGAGCCACATCACCGCACTGCCGCTGGTCGGCTCAATTCCGCATTCGCTGGTGATCGCCGCGCTGCTATGGTCACTATTCGGCACGCTTCTGCTGGCCGTTGCGGGTCTAAAGTTGCCCGGCATGGAATTCCGCAACCAGCGAGTGGAGGCTGCCTATCGCAAGGAACTGGTCTACGGCGAGGACGATCCGAACCGGGCCACGCCGCCAACCTTGGCCGAGCTCTTCCAGAATGTGCGGCGCACCTATTTCCGCTATTATTTCCACTATGCTTATTTCAACGTCTTCCGGGCCGGCTTCGGCCAGGCGGACGCGATCTTCTCCAGCGTCATCCTCATTCCGACCATTGCAGCGGGCAAGATCACCCTGGGTATCTGGCAGCAGATCAGCACCGCCTTCGGCCAGGTTTCCGATTCATTTCAATATCTCGTCAACGCCTGGCCAACGATCGTGGAATTGATTTCGATCTACAAACGCCTGCGCGCCTTCGAGGCGACGCTCTATGGCGAGCCGCTGCCGGATCTCGATCAGCGTTTTCTTGCCCGGCAAGCCGGGGATTCCGTCTGAAAATGGACAGTGGGCGGCTCAGCCGCCCACCGTCTCCTTCGTCGTGTCGGCACGACGCCGCGCCGCATAATCGCGAAAACTGATGCATTCGACGTCGGCTTTCACGCAGACTTCGCCGGCGAAGCGTTCCAGCGCGGTCCAGTAGGCGCCGTCATTCATCAGCGTGAAATGGAAGCCGAGCTCGAGCGGCAGCCGCTTGCCGCTATACTGCGCATCGAAAGCGGCGCGAAACGCCTCGTAGGCGCGCTCGGTGAACTCGGCCGCCATGGCTGGCTTCTCGGTGCCTCCGGAATGGCGGACATAGAGATTGTAATCCATGGCGACCACTGACTTGGCCTTCGGGCCTTCCGGAACAAGCGGCAGGGCGAAGCGCATTGTGCCTTTCACGGTCGGCGGCAGGGCTGGGCCTTTGGAGACGCCGCTGGCGTCGTACTGGAAGCCGGCCTGCGGCAGCGCCTCGTAGAGCGCCTTGTTGGTCGAGAGATAAGGCGCGCGGAAGCCGACCAGCGCATGGTGAGCGAAATCGTGCCAGCCGGCCGGTTCCGGGATGCCGTTGATGGCATAGGCGTTTTCGAAGATGCGCCGCACAGAAGCGAATTCGGCCAGCCAGTCCGCCTTGCTCCAGGCCTTGCCGTCGAAATGGCCGCAGGCATGGCTGCCGATGTCGTGGCCTTCGGCGGCCGCCAGCCGGACCTGTTCCAGCCGGTCGGCCACGTCCTGCTTGGAGGCGGCGAAACCGACATTGGATTTGCCGGCGGTCTTGCCGGGCCCGGAGTACTGCTGGCGCGTGTCTGGCGAAAGCAGGAAGACGCAGGACAGGAAATAGGTGAAATGCGCGCCGGTGCGCTTTGCCAGCGCCCGGCTGCGCTGCCATTGCGAGATCTCGCGCGCCGCGTCGAAGGAAATCAGCACGATCTGCTTGGGCTTGGGGGGCGCAACCGCCGGCGCTTTGGGCGGATCGGCGAAGGCCACGCCGGCGGCGGCAAACGAGGCGAGACTGAACGCAAGGACACGGTACGAACGAAGCATCGGCACCCTTCTGGCAGGACCCTTTCCAGCCGGTCGGAAGCCGGCTATCGCCCAAATGTGGCGCCGATGCGGTGCGGCAAGCCCGGAGGTTCCCCCCGGAGGTCCCCCCGAGGTCGCATTGAGTTGTCCCGCCGATTTTCCGGCCCGCCCCCTTCCATGCGGACAAATATTCGCTAAAACGCGGGCTCAAGAAGCGCCTCACCCGGGGCAGCAATGGTTTTTGATTGATGTCGGACGATAGTTTTATTCGCGAAGTCAACGATGAGATTCGTCGCGAGCAGGCGCACAAGCTGTGGGACCGTTTCGGCCCGGCCCTGCTCGGTCTGGCGATCCTGGTCGTGCTCGGCACCGCCGCCGTCGTTGGCTACCGCTATTGGGACGAGACCCGCGCCAACCGCTCGGGCGACGCATTCTCGGCCGCGCTCAAGCTCGCCAATGACGGCAAGAGCGACGAGGCGATCGCCGCGCTCGACCAATTGGAAAAGGACGGCTACGGCGCCTATCCGCTGCTTGCCCGCATGCGCGCCGCGACGGTCAAGGCCAACAAGGGCGATGTCGACGGTGCGGTCAAGGATTTCGACGAGGTTGCGGCCGACAACGCCATTCCCGCCGGCATCCGTGACATCGCGCGGCTGAGGGCGGCGCTGCTGCTCGTCGACCACGGTTCCTTCGCCGATGTCTCCAGCCGCGTCGAGGCGCTCACCGCCGACACCAATCCGCTGCGCCATTCGGCGCGCGAGGCGCTTGGCCTTGCCGCCTGGAAGGATGGCAAGTCGGCGGATGCTCTCAAACTGTTCGACCAGATCTCTTCGGATGACGGCGCCCCGCGCAATGTGCGCCAGCGGGCGCAGCTCATGTCCGAACTGATCCGCGGGTCGGGCAACGCGTCGTGATTGCATGTCGCCCAAAAGTGCGCAGCGGTTTTGGGACAAACGACATGCAAGATAAACGGTAGACCCGATGTCGTTCAAAGTCGCCATCATCGGCCGGCCTAACGTCGGCAAATCGACTCTTTTCAATCGGCTGGTTGGAAAGAAGCTGGCGCTTGTCGACGACACGCCGGGCGTGACGCGCGACCGCCGCGTCCATGCCGCAAAACTCTACGACCTGCATTTCGACGTCATCGACACCGCCGGCTTCGAGGATGCCGCGGCCTCGACGCTGCCCGGCCGCATGCGACAGCAGACCGAGATCGCTATCCGCGAAGCGGATCTGATCTTCTTCACCATCGACGCCAAGTCCGGTCTGTTGCCCGACGACCGCACCTTTGCCGAGATCGTGCGCAAGTCCGGCAAGCCGGTGGTGCTGGTCGCCAACAAGGCTGAGGCCAAGGGCGCCCAGGGCGGCATGCTGGAGGCCTGGGAACTGGGCTTGGGCGAGCCGATCCCGGTCTCGGCCGAGCACGGCCAGGGCATGCCCGATCTGCGCGACGCCGTGATCGAAGCCCTTGGCGAGAAGCGCGCTTTCGACGAAGAAGAGGGCGAGGCCGAGGAGGAGGCCGCCGCCAGCGAAGTGCTGATCGGCGAGGACATCACCGATCCCGATGCCGAAGCAACTTATGACGATACCAAGCCGATGCGCATCGCCGTCGTCGGCCGTCCCAATGCCGGTAAGTCGACGCTGATCAATGCGCTGATCGGTGAGGAGCGGCTGCTGACTGGCCCGGAAGCCGGCATCACCCGCGATTCGATTTCCGTCGACTGGGACTGGCGCGGTCGCCGGGTCAAGCTGTTCGATACCGCCGGCATGCGCCGCAAGGCGAGAATCCACGAGAAGCTGGAAGTGATGTCGGTGCAGGACGGCCTGCGCGCCATCCGCTTCGCCGAGATCGTCATCATCGTGCTCGATGCCACCATACCCTTCGAGAAGCAGGATCTGCAGATCGCCGATCTGATCATCCGTGAGGGCAGGGCGCCGGTGATCGCGTTCAACAAATGGGATTTGATTGACAACCCGCAGGAATTGCTTGCCGAGCTGCGCGAAAAGACCGGGCGGCTCTTGCCGCAGGTGCGCGGCATCCAGGCCGTCACCGTCTCGGCCGAGACCGGGCGCGGCCTCGACAAGCTGATGGACGCCGTCATCAAGACGCACAAGGTTTGGAACAGCCGTGTGTCGACCGGCAAGCTCAACCGCTGGCTGGAAAGCATCCTCGCGCATCATCCGCCGCCCGCCGTTGCCGGCCGCCGGCTGAAGGTCAAATACGTCACGCAGGCCAAGACCCGGCCGCCGGGTTTTGTCGTCCAGTGCTCGCGGCCGGACGCGATGCCGCAATCCTATGTGCGCTACCTGTCGAACAGCCTGCGCGAGGCCTTCGACATGCCGGGCGTGCCGATCCGCATCGCGCTGCGCACCTCGGACAACCCTTTTGCAGGCAGGGCGAAGAAGCGCTGACGGGTTGGGGCGCCAACGCCCCACCAAGTCGTCATCCACGGGTCTGCGCTCCGCTTCGCGTCGCTTCGCCCGTGATGACGACCCGCGTAGGGCCTAAGCCACCTCCCGCAGCCTCTCCTTTATCACCGCTCCCTCCGGCAGCGTCTCCAGCGCCGCCTGCAATAAAATCTCCGCCAACCGGGCCGCCACCGGATCGGGCTCGGCGTCCTTCTGGTGCAGGTGCAGCGCCATCATCGGCAACGCCGGCAACCCGACCGCCTCGGGCGCGATCGCCCTGACATTGGCGGGCAGGCCGATATCGGTGCGGATGGTCAGGCCGAGGCCGGCGGCCACCGCCGCCCAGATGCCGCCGAGGCTCGGGCTGGAAAAGGCCATACGCCAGGGCATTCCCGCACGGTCGAGCGTTTCCGTCGCCACGGTGCGCAGCAGGCAGGGCGCTTCGAACACCACCAGCGGCAACGGCTCGCCGGCATTTGCTCCGACAGCAATCGGCTTGGCCGGGCCGATCCAGCGCGCCTGCACATCGGCTACATGCCGGCTGTAGGGCAGGGTCATGCCATCGTGCCAGGCGAGCGCGATGTCCAGGCTGCCCGACAGGATACGCTCGGCAAGATCATGGCTGCGCCCGATCCGCGCCTCGATACGCACCTTTGGATGGGCGCGCGCAAAGCGGCCGAGCACGTCGGGCAGCACGGCTTCGCCGAAATCCTCCTGCAGGCCAAGCCGAACCCAGCCTTCCAGCTCGATGCCGCGGATGGCCGAGGCGGCCTCGTCGTTGAGCTCGATCAACCGCCGCGCATAGCCGAGCATAGCCTCGCCGGCCTCGGTGAGCGCCAGGCCGCGCCCCGCCTTGCGGAAGATCGGCGTCGCGGCCTGCTCTTCCAATTTCTTCAGCTGGGCGCTGACCGCCGAGGTCGAGCGTCCAAGCCGCTCAGCCGCTTTGGCAAAGCTGCCCAGCTCCATGCCGGCGACGAAGGTTCTCAGCACATCGAGCTCGAATGTGACGCGGTGCATAATATCGTCCTGTTTTTCAGGATTGTCAGTCAAAAACTTCCTGATTTTATGGATGAAGTTATGGCGCTACATCCCGTCCGTCAACCCGCTCAAACGGCCGTCACGGGAATGAAATCATGTCTGCCATCATTGCACGAAACGACTGCCAGCCGACCGCGAGGGCCACCATCGCGGCTGGCCGCACCTTCGGGCCAAATCACCGCTGGAAGGTGCTGGGCATCGGCGTCGCCGCCAATGCCGGCTTCTCCGCCACCTTCTCCGGCATTCCGGCTACCGCCGTGGCCATGCGCCAGGGCTATCATCTCGACAACGCCCAGCTTGGCCTGGCGCTTGGCCTTCTTGGCCTTGGCGTTGCGCTCAGCGAACTGCCATGGGGCGTGCTCACCGATCGCTGGGGCGACCGCCGCGTGCTCCTGACCGGGCTCGGCGCGACCGCGGCCTGGCTGCTCATCATGGCGATCCTCGTTGTGCCGACAACGCTCACCGTTCCAGAAGTCGCGCTGCTTTCGGCAAGCCTGCTCGTCGTCGGTCTGCTCGGTGGCAGCGTCAACGGTTCCAGCGGCCGCGCCATCATGGGCTGGTTCCATGAAGGCGAGCGCGGTTTTGCCATGAGCATCAGGCAGACGGCGGTGCCGCTCGGCGGCGGACTTGGCGCGATGGTCCTGCCCTCGCTTGCCTTGAGTTTCGGCTTTGCCGCCGTCTTCGGCCTGCTGGCGGCCGTCTCCGCCATCGCTGCCTTCTTTGCCTGGCGCTGGCTGCACGAGCCGCCGGCCGAGGACAGCGGTGCCGCCGCTGCGACCACAAGCGGCCCGGCGCCGCTTCGCAACATCGAGGTCTGGCGCATCTCGATCGCCATAGGCCTGCTCTGCTTCCCGCAGGTCGCGGTGCTGACCTTCGCGTCGGTCTTCCTGCACGACTTCGCCGGCATGGGCACATGGGTGACCAGCGCCACGCTTGCCGTCGTGCAGGCCGGCGCCATGACGATGCGCGTCTGGAGCGGCCGCTTCACCGACCGCCGCGGCAACCGCCGGTCCTTCCTGAAGCTCTGCAGCGCGCTCAGCGCCTTGGCCTTTGCGATGCTGTGGCTGCTGGTGCTGGCGGCCGGCAGGCAACCGGCACTGATGATGGCGCTGCCGTTCATGGTCGTCGTCGCCGGCATCTCAGTCTCGGCCTGGCATGGCGTTGCCTATACCGAACTTGCCACTCTGGCCGGCGCCGGCCATGTCGGCACCGCGCTCAGCCTCGCCAACAGCTTCGTCTTCATCGGCTTCTGCCTCGTGCCGATCGCCATTCCGTGGCTTTTGGTGCTCTTTGCGTGGCAAGGCGTGTGGCTGGCCGCCGCAGCCTGCGCGGCGATCGCTTGGCCGATCTTCCTGCGCCAATCCTGAATCTTCAAAACAAAGAAGCATGAAGCCGGCTTGCCATCAGTATGAAGACAAGATGATCGATGCCGTTAACCCGCCATCAAGGTTAATGCTTCACTTTCACTCTCCGGGGTCAGTAGCGTTCTGGAGAGTTCCGTGCATCGACGCGTTCAAAAGCGGCTTATCGCCGCCGCCGCTGCGAAAAGACGTTCCTTCCTTCCACAGTTGGTTCTGGGGCTCGGCATCTGGGTCGGCTTTCCGTCGGTGGTCGCCTATCAGGACATGGCGAGCCTGGTGTCCGGGCTGGAAACACCCAACGCCCGCTGGAACGCCTATATCGAGAAATCGGCCGCCGGCTCGGTGCATGCGGCGGAGATGCCCTTCGTCGATTCCACCACCACCGGCTCGATCTCCGGCTCAGGCATGAACTTGCCGGGCGTCGGCACCGTCGCCTTCCGCGGCAAGGGCAGCGCCGTCGGCGTAACGCCTGACGAGGACCGCGTCGTGCGCGCCGACAAGAAGGGACGCATCGTCCAGATATCGCCGGTCACGCCGCCGAAAAATTTCAGCGCCGGCTCGATCTTCGAGCGCTCCTCCTCGCTGATCCGGCCAAGCACGGACAGCGACCTCAAGCTCACCTTCGCCAAGCCCGGCATCAAGGGCAAGGAAGTCCAGATCGCCCAGGCCTTCCATCTGCGCGAGGATAAGAAGCCGGATCCCGATTTGCCGGCGGCACTTGTCGCGCTGGTCAACAACGACAAGCCGGACATCCTCGCCACCGCCTATGCCCAGGCCGCGCCAGACTATGCCAAGGCATCGCCCTTCGAAGCCCTGCTGCAGGACGAGGAGCCCAACAATGGCCGCTTCATCCCGCCGATGGGCAA
This sequence comes from Mesorhizobium sp. RCC_202, assembly GCF_041355295.1. NCBI lineage: Bacteria > Pseudomonadati > Pseudomonadota > Alphaproteobacteria > Hyphomicrobiales > Phyllobacteriaceae > Mesorhizobium > Mesorhizobium sp. RCC_202. The sequence continues at coordinate 176,186 of NZ_JBFUPO010000008.1, read as the reverse complement.
GGGCGACCATGCCTGGCTGCAGAACCCGCTGCCGGCGAGCGTCTTTTCCAAACCCGAACAGGCCTGCCTCGCCAAGGGCATCTATTTCGAGGCGCGCAGCGAGCCGGTTCGCGGCCAGGCCGCGGTCGCCCAGGTGATCCTCAACCGCGTCCGCAACCCGGCTTATCCGAAGACGATCTGCGGCGTCGTCTACCAGAACGACGACTGGTTCAACCGCTGCCAGTTCTCCTTTGCCTGCGACGGCAGGAAGAAGACCATCACCGACCAGGCTTCCTACAAGACCGCGCAGGATGTCGCCATGGCGGTGACGGCCGGCAAGATATTCATTCCCGAAGTCGGCTCATCGACGCATTACTACGCCAACTACGTCCATCCGGGCTGGGCGCGCGCCATGCACAAGATGACCAGGATCGGCCTGCATATCTTCTACCGTACCTATGGCGGCGGCTGGAGCTGAGCCGTTTAAGCGGCTCCACTTGAGCCGCCAGGGTGGTTCGAACCGAACCACTTAAATGACACCTCAAACGCCCCTCCGCATCGCTCGCCTCGCGCACCGATCGGCGCGCCTTCGCGCGCGGATTCGCACCGTTGCCTCACGCGGCCGTGAAGGGCACGATGTCGCACCTCGATAAGCCATTGATTTAACTGCCGAAAATACATCGCTTTGAAGTTCGGTCCGTGGCTTGACGGGCGCAGACCCTCTAACTATGTTGCCGGCGACTTTAGAAGCGGACGGACGGCAATCGTCTGCCCGGGCAGGGGGGTTGCGATGGCCGACAAAAACGGGCCAGACGGGACCGGAGAAACCGGCCGCGGCAGGCAGCCAGACGCCACCATCCGCGACGACGAACTTGAGCGCCGCCGGCACAGTCTCGAAGCATCGCTTGCGACGAGGCGCCCGGACCGGCCCGAGGGGAAAGGCGAAGCCAACGCCGCGACCGGTTACGGTCAGGCACTGAAGCTGTCCAGCGAGTTCATCGCCGGAGTGGTGGTCGGTGTCGGTTTAGGCTGGATCATCGACCGGCTGGCGGGAACAGCGCCATTTGGGTTGATCGTCGGTTTGTTGTTGGGTTTTGGCGCGGGCGTGCTCAATGTCCTGCGTTCGTCGGGGCAGGTGGCGCAGTTCGGACAGGACGGCAAGCCTCGCGAGCCGAAGCAATGAAGTGGCGCCATTCTGGCGCGGGTTTAGAGAAGTGAAGCCGATTGTGGCTTTGACGGGGATTTAAAGTGGCTGCTGCTGACAAGGTCGACCCGATCCACCAGTTCCAGATCCATCCGATCATTCCGCTGCATATTGGCGGCTACGACATCTCCTTCACCAACTCTGCTCTGTTCATGGTCGCGACGGTCATCCTCGCGTCCGCCTTCCTCTACATGAGCACCGCCAGCCGCGCACTGATCCCGGGGCGCCTGCAGTCGGTTTCCGAAATGGCCTACGAGTTCGTCGGCAACATGCTGCGCGACGCCGCTGGCAAGCAGGGCATGCAGTTCTTCCCGCTGGTGTTTTCGCTGTTCATGTTCGTGCTGGTCGCCAACCTGATCGGCCTGTTCCCTTATTTCTTCACTGTCACCAGCCACCTCATCGTCACCTTCACGCTGGCCGCGCTGGTGATCGGCACTGTCGTCGTCTACGGCTTCGCCAAGCACGGCTTCGGCTTCCTCAAGCTGTTCGTGCCGCATGGCGTGCCGGGCTATCTGCTGCCGCTGGTGGTGGCGATCGAGATCATTTCCTTCGTCTCGCGTCCCGTCAGCCTCTCGGTTCGTCTTTTCGCCAACATGCTTGCCGGCCACATCACGCTGAAGGTGTTTTCGGGCTTCGTCGTCAGCCTCAGCGCGCTCGGCGCCGTCGGCATCGCCGGCTCGGTCCTGCCGCTCGCCATGGCGGTCGCGCTGACGGCGCTGGAACTGCTGGTCGCCTTCCTGCAGGCCTATGTGTTCGCGGTGCTGACCTGCATGTATCTGAACGACGCTCTGCACCCGAGCCACTGATCGATTTCGACCGGCGCCCCGGCGCCAGCATACCCAACGTACCAACTGCAACGACTAGAGCAACACAGGAGTTTTGAAATGGACGCAACTGCAGCAGCTGCTATCGGCGCTGGCATCGCCTGCATCGGCATGGGCGGCGCGGGCATCGGCCTCGGCAACATCTTCGGCAGCTACCTCTCGGGTGCGCTCCGCAACCCGTCGGCTGCTGACGGCCAGTTCGGCCGCCTGATCTTCGGCTTTGCCGTTACCGAAGCTCTGGGCATCTTCTCGCTCCTCATCGCGCTGCTGCTGGTCTTCACCAAGTAAGAAGCGCGCGCCGACAAAGGGGCCGCATGGTGCGGCCCCGTATGGACAGGGGAATGAGATGTTCGTGACATCTGCCTTTGCGCAAGAAACAGCGCCGGCCGCGGCCGAGGGCGATACGCATGCGGGCACCGCGGTGCCTGCTGCGGAGCATGAGGCGTTCCCGCCGTTCGATCCCAAGACCTTCCCATCGCAGATCCTGTGGCTGGTCATCACCTTCGGGCTCTTCTATCTGTTCCTGAAGCGCGTGGTGATGCCGCGTCTCGGCGGCATCATCGATGTCCGCAACGATCGCATCACCCAGGATCTTGACCATGCCGCAAGGCTGAAGGGCGAGGCTGACGCCGCTGTTGCCGCCTATGAGCAGGCATTGGCGGAAGCCAAGGCCAACGCCAACAAGATCGGCCAGCAGGCCAGCGACGCCGCCAAGGCCGAGGCGGAGACCGCGCGCAAGAAGGTCGAGGCCGAGCTGGACAAGAAGCTCGGCGCGGCCGAGGCAAGCATCGCCTCGATCAAGGCCAAGGCGATGAAGGAAGTCGGCACGATCGCTGAGGACACCACGTCGGCCATCGTCGATGCGCTTGTCGGCGGCAAGACCGACAAGGCCGAGATCGCGGCCGCCGTCAAATCCGCGAGCCGGTGAGGAGTAAGATCATGGACGCCACATCACTCGCGGCACTTTGGGCAACCATCGCCCTGATCATCTTCCTCGGCGTCATCATCTACCTGAAGGTGCCGGGCATGCTTGCCAAGTCGCTCGACGCCCGCGCGGCCAAGATCAGCAGCGAGCTCGAAGAAGCCCGCAAGCTTCGTGAAGAGGCCCAGCAGCTGCTCGGCCAGTATCAGCAGAAGCGCAAGGAAGCCGAGAAGGAGGCCGCCGACATCGTCGCCGCGGCCAAGCGCGAGGCCGAGATGCTGGCGAGCGAAGCCCACCAGAAGACCGAGGATTACGTCACGCGTCGCACCGCACTTGCCGAGCAGAAGATCGCCCAGGCCGAGCGCGAGGCCGTCAGCGAAGTGCGCGCCTCGGCCGTCGACATCGCCGTCGAGGCCGCCCGTGCGCTGCTTGCCGCCAAGGTTGACGCCAAGGCGGGCGCCGATCTGTTCAAGTCCGCGCTGCAGGACGTCAAGGCCAAGCTGAACTGAGCTGACTTCGAAGCTTCGAAATCAAAGCCGCCTGGGCAACCCGGCGGCTTTTTTGTTGGCGAGGGAGCGCGGCGAAGACGCTGCCGATCTCCCCCACAATGGGATACGGCATACACATTTTCAACCGGCTGGCCTTTGGCGATAGCGTGCATGGCAGCTTGGCGCATGCATTGTCTAATCTGGCGCTGGTCGACCCCCACTCCGTCTCGGCTTCGCCGAGCCACCTCTCCCCCCGATCGACGGGGTAGAGGAAGGCGCCAAGCTTTTTGCCGTCAACGCTCATCCAGCAACGCTCCCTTCCTTTCCCTCCGGAGGGGGGAAAGGTGGCGCTGCGAAGCAGCGACGGATTGGGGGAACCACGTGGCAATCAAGCCTCAGGTCGATCAGTCACGCCAATTACAGAAGATGTGTGCATGCCGCGGCGCAATGGGGGAGATTAGCTAACTACTCCAATCCGGCGAAGCTCTCTTCCTCAGCCACCTCAACCCCGCCCAGCCGAAACGGCGCGAACGACGCGCGGTGCAGCCTTGCCACAGGTCCGTGCGCCTCTATGGCCGTGCGGTGCCGCACCGTCGCATAGCCCATATGCACCTCGAAGCCGTAGCGTTCATGGTGGCCGCCGCAGCCGCACATCATGCGGTCGCGCATCACCTTGGCGACGATCGAGGCGGCGGCGATCGATTGCGAGCGCTGGTCGCCCTTGATCAGCGCGCGGCCCTCGCAGGTAAGTCCGGGCGGAATGTCGCGGCCGTCGGCCAATGCCAACTTAGGCCTCAAGGACAGGCCGGCGGCGGCGCGGCGCATCGCTTCCAGGCTGGCCTTCAGAATATTGCTGTTGTCGATGCCTTCGGCACTGATCGACGCCATCGAGACACTGAGCGCGGAACCGAGGATCTTCAGGAACAGCGCCTCGCGCTGCAGATGGGTGAGGCGCTTGGAATCGTCGAGGCCTTCGGGAATGTTGGCGGGGTTGAGCACCACTGCCGCCGCCACCACGGGACCGGCAAGCGGTCCACGGCCGGCTTCATCCATGCCGGCCACCGGCCACAGGCCCTCGGCCATCGCCTTGGTTTCGATGGAGAAGTCGGGCTTCTCGAGCATTTCGAAGAGAAGCGGAGAATCGGAACGCGCGCGAGCCATGGTGCGGCGAGGTTCGCATCGGCTCCGATTCTCCGCAAGTCCTTCCGGGTCGGATGGGGCGTCGGACCAGGAAGGCACCGTCTCACGGCCGGGGGACAGGCCGGACGGGATCTTTGCGCCGGGGGCCCTCGCCGCCCGGCATGACGTTCAAAGCAGCATCAGCTGCTCGCTCGCATTGGCGCCGGCAACGAACTGGTCGACCCTGAGCGTGCGCCGCTCGGCATTGAGGCCGAGCCGCTTGGCGGCGATCTCGAAGCGCCGGCCGATCTGCCAGGCATAGGGACCGGCGCCCTTCATGCGCTTGCCCCATTCCGAATCGTAGTCCTTGCCCTCGCGCATCGAGCGGATCAGCGACATCACGTGCCGGTAGCGGTCCGGATAGTGGCGCAGCAGCCAGTCCTTGAAGATCGGCGCCACTTCGAGCGGCAGGCGCAGGATGACATAGCCTGCCTCCCTGGTGCCGGCGGCGCGCGCCGAATCGAGGATGCGTTCCAACTCCGGATCGGTCAGCCCGGGAATGATCGGCGCCACCATCACCGAGGCCGGGATGCCGGCGTCGGAGAGCTGCCGGATCGCTTCCAGCCGCTTCGTCGGCGTCGAGGCGCGCGGCTCCATCGTGCGCGCCAGCATGCGGTCGAGCGTCGTCACCGACAGCGCCACCTTGGCAAGGCCGCGCTCGGCCATGCGCGACAGGATATCGATGTCGCGCGTCACCAGCGCCGATTTGGTGACGATGCCGACAGGATGGCCGCGCGCCTCCAGGACCTCCAGGATCTCACGCATGATCCGGTACTGCTTCTCGATCGGCTGGTAGGGATCGGTGTTGGTGCCGATGGCGATGGTGCGCGGCTGGTAGCCGGGCTTCGACAACTCCTTGTCGAGCATACGCGCCGCGTCCGGCTTGGCGAACAGCTTCGATTCGAAATCGAGCCCCGGCGACAGGCCCATGAAGGCGTGCGTCGGCCTGGCGAAGCAATAGACGCAGCCATGCTCGCAGCCGCGATAGGGGTTGATCGACCGGTCGAACGAAATGTCGGGCGATTCGTTGCGGGTGATGATGGTGCGCGGCTTCTCGACCTGCACCTCGGTCTTGAAGGGCGGCAATTCCTCGAGCGAGTTCCAGCCGTCGTCGAACACATGACGGCTGACCGGCTCGAAGCGGCCGGACGGGTTGATGCCGGCCGAGCGGCCGCGATTGCGGTCAGGCCGCACGCGCATGCCGCTCTGTTCGATCATCGCATTTGCCATCTCGGCCCTGCCGGCTCCAAAAGCAGCAATGTCGGCGCGCACGATCTGTTCCATTTTCGCCCTCTCCCAGGGACTGTCCGCAGGCTGTCGAATCGATCTGTTCATGAAACTATTCCTATTTTGTCGATGAGAACAAAGCAAGAACTTTTTGCGCTGCGATGCGGAACTGGCGCGATGCGTGGCTTTCCGCTATTCGGCTAAGCATGCTCAGCGTTCTCATCGAAACCAGGAACGACGAAGAGGGCCTTGCCCGCACGCTCGCCTCGCTGGTCGGCGGCGCGGTCGAGGGCGTCGTGCGCGACGTCATCGTCTGCGATGCCGGCTCGACCGACCAGACGCATCGGGTGGCCGAGCACGCCGGCTGCCACTATGTCACGGGCGGTATCGCAGCCGGCATCGGTCAGGCCAAGGGCGACTGGCTGCTGCTGCTCGAACCAGGCGCGCGCCTTGCCGAAGGCTGGATCGAGGAGGTCGCGGCCCATACGGCGAAGCAGACCATGCCGGCGCGCTTTTCACGCGCGAGGGGCAATCGAGCCCCATTTCTGGCGCGCGTGTTTTCAGGCAACCGCGCGTTGGCCGAGGGCCTTGTCATCAGCAAGCGCCAGGCCGCCGCGCTTGCGAAAAGCGCACGCGGTGCCGAAGCGCTGGCGCGCGGTCTCGCCACCAGAAGGCTGAACGCCCAGATCTGGGTCGCGCCGCCGAAGTGAGGCGCTCGCGCCGCCGCTTCCACGGCGAGCCGGTGATCCACTGAGCCGGGGTCAAATGCCCGACAGTTCAATGGGCATCCAGGCGCCACGGCGCCTGGCCAGGCGTTGCTCGCGCGTCTCTGTGTCGTAGCGGACCGGGACCGGCTCGCGGGAGAATTGCCCGCGATCGTCGAGGGCGTTGACGATGACGATCGCTCTCGCATCCTCATCCGCACCTGCAATGGCGGCGACATAGACGCCGCAGTCGCGGCATAGAAGATAGTCGGCGGTGCGTAGGCCAAAGCGATAGACCTGCAGGCGCTCCCTGTCTTCGACCGATACCACCAGTTTGCCGTTGGGGTCGGCCGCCGCGCGCGAGCCGTGCCGAATGCAGAACGAGCACTGGCAGGCGCGGATTTCAATTCGGGTCGGATCGAGTTCGGTTTCGAAACGGAGGCGTATGGCGCCGCAATGGCATCCGCCGTTGTAAAAGGCCATGGCAGGGTTCCTTGCTTGTTCGCACAGGATACGTTGCCAGTTTGGGCTTCGGAATGGAGTCTCCAAGGCGGAAGCTCCATTCTGCTTGGCAAATGGGCGACCGTCCCCGCGCTTTGCCTTTGTTTAAGAGGAAGCCTTGCCGCCACGCCTGAGATGCTCGTCAAGCCGCGGCATGATCTCCACAAAATTGCAGGGCATATGCCGGTAGTCGAGCTGCGCCTTGATGATGCCGTCCCAGGCGTCCTTGCAGGCGCCGGGCGAGCCCGGCAGCACGAAGACGAAGGTGGCGTTGACGACGCCGCCGGTCGCCCGGCTCTGGATCGTCGAGGTGCCGATCTTGTCGTAGGAAATGCGGTGGAAGACTTCGGAAAAGCCGTCCATGCGCTTTTCGAAGATCGGCTCCAGCGCCTCCGGCGTCACGTCGCGCCCGGTGAACCCGGTACCGCCGGTGGTGATGACGACATCGATCCCTTTGTCGCGCGACCAGCCAAGCACCTTGTCGCGGATTTTCTCCTGGTCGTCGGTGACGATGTCGCGCGCGGCAAGCAGATGGCCGGCCTCAGCGATGCGGTCGGCCAGCGTCTGGCCGGATTTGTCCTCGGCGAGGCTGCGCGTGTCCGAAACGGTCAGCACCGCGATGCGCACCGGAATGAAGGGCCGGCTCTCGTCGAGCTTTGCCATCACTCGGCCTCCATGCTGCGCGTCGCGGCCACGAACCAGTCGGGATGACGAGCACGGATTTCGACCGCCGCGCGCTTGGCGACATTGCCGGTCTCGAACAGGCCGAAGCAGGTGGCGCCGGAGCCGGACATGCGCATGAAGGCCGCGTCGGCTCTTTTGAGCGCCTTGAGCGCCTCGCCGATCGCCGGCTCGATGGAACGGGCGGCAACCTCGAGATCGTTGCGCGTCGTCTCCAGCCAATTGCGGATCGAATGGAAGTCGAGGCGTTTCGGCAGCGGCGGCAGCGCCTCATTGTCGTGGCCGGCGAGCGCCTTGAACACGTCCGGTGTCGGGACGGCCACGGCCGGGTTGACCAGAACCAGTCCGAGCGCTGGGAACCCGGCCACAGGCGACAGATCATCGCCGATGCCGCGCGCGAGCAGCGATTTGGCCTTGAGGCACATCGGCAGGTCGGCGCCGAGCGACAGGCCGATCCGGGCGAGCGCATCGCTGTCCAGATCAAGCTTCCATAGCTGCGCCAATCCGTTGAGCGCCGCTGCCGCGTCGCTGGAGCCGCCGCCGATGCCGGAAGCAATCGGCAGGTTCTTCTCCAGCCGGATGGCGACGGGCGGCGTCTGCACCGCGCCGGCTTCGCGGCGCAGGGCATCGCGTGCCTTCACCACCAGATTGCCGTCGTCGAGCGGCAGCCCGTCGGCATAGCGGCCCGAGATCGTGAAGGCGTCCTCATCGGCTGGCGCGATCTCCAGCCGGTCGCCGAAGCGGGTGAAGACGGCAAGGCTGTCGAGCAGGTGATAACCGTCGGCGCGCCGTCCGGTCACATGCAGCGCCAGATTGATCTTGGCAGGCGCAAGCCACGTCCGAGCTTGTGTCCCGGCCTCGAGAATGTCGGCTGTCAGGGAGATGGCGTCAGTCCTTGGCCAGGCGGTACTCGCCGGTCTTCGGGTCCTTGACCAGCGTTCCCATCGTGCCGTTGGCGCTCTGCTTTTCGGTGCGCCGGATCTTGGCGGTCACGCGCTCGGCCTCGCGCACGAAAGCGCGGTAGCCGAAGTAGGCGGCGGCGCCGATGACGGCGAAGAAAATGATCTGCGGCATGTCAAACTCCTCCCGCAAAAGACGGCAAGGCCGGCTGGGATGGGTCAGTCAGACACGTATGCTAGACGCTTTCATGGCTTTTTCAAAGCCCGAAGCGCGCCCACAATGCGCGCTCTTCCGCCGCATCGATGACGCCGCCGGCCGCCGCGGCCGCGATTTCCGGCACCGATGAGCGCGAGCCGAACAGGCCGAAGCGGCTGAGAAACCCGCGCGGCGCGATGATCAGCCGGAGCTGGGTCTTTGCCCCGAAGCGCGTCTTGAGCACGCCGCGCATGTCGCCAAGCGCATCGACCAGACCAAGTTCCAGGCCTTTCTTGGCGGTCCAGAACAGGCCGGTGAACAGGTCCGGATCGTCCTTGAGCTTCGAGCCGCGCCGCTCCTTGACCAGATCGATGAAGGTCTCGTGCACTTCGAGCTGCAGCACCTTCAGCCGCTCGACATCTTCCTTCTTTTCCGGCTTGAACGGGTCCAGCACGGCCTTGTTCTGGCCGGCGGTGTGGACGCGGCGCTCGACGCCGATCTTCTTCATCAGCTCCGGGAAGCCGAAAGAGGCCGAGACCACGCCGATCGAGCCGACGATCGACGACGGATCGGCGAAGATTTCATCGCCCGCAACCGCGATCATGTAGCCGCCCGAGGCCGCCACATCCTCGACGAAGACCAGCACGCGTTTGTTCTTTTCGACAGCAAGGTCGCGGATGCGCTTGAAGATCAGCCGCGACTGCACCGGCGAGCCGCCCGGCGAATTGATCGAGATGGCGACCGCCGGCGCGTCGAAGGCAAACGCCTTCTCGATCAGCCCGGCTGTAGAGGCCAGCGACAGGCTCGGTCGGAACTGGCCGCCGCCGGCCATGATGGTGCCGTGCAGCCGGATGACCGGGATGGTGACGACTGTCGAGCGCCAGGATTTCGGCAGCAGGCGGTTGAAGAGGCGTTTCACGAAGGATTGTCTCCTGACAATGTGCACGAGGCATGTAGGAAGTCGCTGAAGGACGGCAATGCCGCATTGCCGGCCCGGGATCAATCGCCGAACAGCGATGCCAGCCCGTTGTTGATCATTTCGGTGCGTTCCGTCGGCTCGTTGCCCGACGGTCCGTGTAGGATATGCGGTGGCCGGATCGAAAGCTTGCCGCGCGCGCCGAGCCTGGCGCGCACGATGATGCGGATCGCGGCTTCGTCCGGGCGCGGGTGCACGCACAGCATCTCGGCATCGCCGAAGCGGCCTTCCAGCGCATCGAGGATGGCGACGAGCTGTTCGGGCCGGGCAATCACCGCCAGTCCACCGCGCGGCTTGACGATGGCGGCAGCGCTGCGGATCCAGCTCTCGAAAAGCCCGTCTTCCAGCACATGCGCTTCGCGGCGCAGCGCATCCGGCGTCGATCGGTCCTCGGCGGCGTTGAAGGGCGGGTTCATGATGACGAAGTCGAAAAAATTGTCGGCAAGGCCGGCAGCGATCCGCGCCCGGCCGGTGAGCGTGACGTCGGCCGTCAGCGCCGAGGCGCGGTCGCCGAGATGCGCATTGCCCGGATGCGCAAGCGTGGCTGCGGCGAACGCCGCCATTTCGGCGGAACGCTCGACCAGAACGGCCCGCGCCGCCGGGCAGCGTGACAGCACGGCAAGTGCTGCCGCACCCGCGCCGGCGCCGAAATCGGCGACTTGGCCACAAAAGCCGGACGGCACGGCAGCGGCCAGCATCATGGCGTCCATGCCGGCGCGGTGGCCGCCCCGGCTCGGCTGCACCAGCCAGAACCGGCCGCGATGGAAGGCATCGACCGTGTGAGCCGGCGTGTCCGGGGTAAGCGTGCCTGGCGCTGCCATTATTTGGTGCGGATCTCGTTCTCGATGCCGGCATCCTTCAGGATGCGGCGCGCGGCATCGGCCTTGTCGGCATCGACCATGACGCGCCTGGCCAAAAGGCCGATCGACCCTTCGAGAATGCTCATGTTCTGGTCGGCGACGAAGCAGGCGATGCCGGCATCGCGCATCAGCGATTCGACAAAGGAGATGATGACGGCGTCATTGGTGCGGACAAGCTCGATCATGGAATGAAAATCGCAGGTTAGAACGTTGATGTAAACGCGTGCCTGGATCGATGCCCAGATCGATGCTTCACGAACCCGCGCCAATTCGCCTCTTGCCGTGCCCTGTTGTGCCGCCCTAGAGTCGAGCTGGGACTTAGGGCAATTCCAGGAAAAGTGTCAGCGGTTTTCCGTCCGGAATTGCACTAAAACGAGAATATGGAGGGGTTCGTCGTTTCCATGAAACGGCGAAACGCTCCAGGGTGCCGTCGTGCGCGTGAAATTGAGACGGGAGTTGTCGTGGTGGGTGTCGTTCTGAACATCGAAGGCAAGCGGGATCCCGCTTCCATCAAGGATCTCATCGATCTGACGGCCGGTGACATGGCGCGCGTCAACGAGCTCATCCTGTCCAAGGCTGGTTCCGACGTCGAGATGATCCCGGAGGTCGCCAACCACCTGATCTCGTCCGGCGGCAAGCGGCTGCGGCCAATGCTCACGCTCGCTGCCGCGCAGATGTTCGGCTATGCCGGCGAAGGCCACGTCAAGCTCGCCACCGCGGTCGAGTTCATGCACACCGCCACCCTGCTGCATGACGATGTGGTCGACGAAAGCGCGCTGCGCCGCGGCAAGAAGACCGCGCGCATGATCTGGGGCAACCAGGCAAGCGTGCTGGTCGGCGATTTCCTGCTAGGCCAGGCCTTTCGCATGATGGTCGAGGTCGGCTCGCTGGAAGCCCTCGACATTTTGTCGGCCGCCGCCTCCATCATCGCCGAGGGCGAGGTGATGCAGCTTGCCGCCGCCAAGAACCTCGAAACCACCGAGGATGAGCATTTCGCCGTCATCAAGGCCAAGACCGCGGCGCTGTTTTCGGCCGCGGCCGAAGTCGGCCCGGTGATTGCGCTCGCCTCGCGCAACGACCGCGCGGCGCTGCGTTCCTACGGCATGAATCTCGGCCTTGCTTTCCAGCTCATCGACGATGCGCTGGACTATGGCGGCTCCAGCAAGGACCTCGGCAAGAATGTCGGCGACGATTTCCGCGAGGGCAAGGTGACGCTGCCGGTGATCCTCGCCTACCGGCGCGGCACCAAGGCCGAACGCACCTTCTGGAAGCGCGCCATCGAGGAGAACGTCACCGACGATGCCGGGCTGGAAAAGGCGATCGGCCTGATGGCCCGCCATGGCGCCATCGCCGACACGATCGGGCGCGCCCGCCATTTCGGCGAGATCGCCCGCGACGCGCTGGCGCCGCTGGAAGCGACGCCGCAGAAATCGGCGCTGATCGACGTCATCGATTTCTGCATCAGCCGGGTGAACTGACCAGCTGCCGAACTTGTCCCGCCTCTCTGGCAAAAAGCCGGGAGTAGAGTCTTTGTCGTCTCGACAAATGGCCGCGCCGCAAATTATCTATAAAATATGGCCACTGAAGACACCATCGCCGTCCGCATCAGCAAGGAACTGGCGGACCGTATCATCTCGGGCGCCATCGAGCCCGGATCGCGGCTGCGCCAGGATCACATTGCCGAGGAATTCAAAACCAGCCACGTGCCGGTGCGCGAGGCCTTCCGCCGCCTCGAGGCGCAAGGCCTGGCGGTCAGCGAGCCCAGGCGCGGCGTGCGCGTCGCTTCCTTCGATCTGTCCGAGGTCAAGGAAGTCGCCGAGATGCGGGCAGCACTTGAAGTTCTGGCGCTGCGCCACGCGGCGCCGCATCTGACGGCGGCTATTCTCGACCAGGCCGAGGAGGCGACCAAGGCCGGCGACAAATCGCGCGATGTCCGATCCTGGGAAGAAGCCAACCGCGCTTTCCACCGGCTGATCCTCGAGCCGTGCCGCATGCCGCGCCTCCTCTCGACCATCGACGATCTGCACGCGGCAAGCGCGCGTTTTCTGTTCGCCGCCTGGCGCTCCGAATGGGAAACCCGCACCGATCAGGACCACCGGGCAATTCTTGCCGCGCTGCGGCAAGGCAACACCGAATCCGCCGCCGCCACCCTTGGCCGCCACGTGCAATGGATCGGCCAGAAGCCGGTCAAGACTGCTTCGGGCATAACGCGCGAGGCGTTTGCCATCGTCGGATAAGTGACGGCGATCGGTCGCGGCCTGTCGGCTTCGTCATCGGATGGCGACGGCGGTTGGCCGAGCCTCTCAGCTTCGTCATCCTTGGGCGTAGCGACGCGAAGCGGAGCGAAGACCCGAGGATCCATGCCATGACATTGGCCAGAGATGCAACGGAGCAAAATCCTGAACGGTGCAACGCCTTAGCGTCACGGCATGGATTCTAGGGTCTGCGCGCGTCGCTGCGCTCCATGCTCCGCCCTAGAATGACGAAATCCGTTGCCTGTTCCAGGTCGGCGCTTGTCATCGCTCCAAGAATATGGATTCAATAATAGATCGAACAAAGAAATTATCTATAATTCAAACCAGCCAAGGAAGACACCGTGACCAACGCCGCCGTTTCGACCCATCAGCCCTCTTTCAGCCCGCTCCGGCTCCAGCACCGTTCGCTCGCCTGGAAGGTCGGCGCCGTCATTGCCGGCTCGCTGTTCCTGGCGCTGTCGTCCTATATCGAGGTGCCGATGGTGCCGGTTCCGGTGACCATGCAGACCTTTGCCGTCACTCTGATCGGCGCGCTCTATGGCTGGCGGCTCGGCGCGCTCACCATCGCCGCCTGGCTGGTTGAGGCAGCAGTCGGCTTTCCCGTTCTGGCGGGCGGCGACGCGGGCGTGCTGCATTTCGTCGGCCCGACCGGCGGCTACCTGTTCTCGTTCCCGCTTGTCGGCGCGCTTGTCGGCTGGCTGGCCGAACGCGGCTGGAACGGCAATCGGGTTCTGCTCGCCTTCGCGGCCATGCTGCTCGGCAATCTCGCCTGTTTGGTCCTTGGCACGGCCTGGCTTGCCGCCATGATCGGCGCCAGCAAGGCGATCACCTTCGGCTTCCTGCCCTTCATCGTCGGCGGCTTGCTCAAGTCGGCGCTGGGCGCGGCGACGCTAAAGCTCTTTTCCACCTATCGCTCGCCCGGGGCCCGATGACCGTCAGGCTGCGCGCCCACCATCTGCTTTGCCTGCTGACTTATGTCGGCAAGGGCTACTCGCCGGCCTTCACCGCCAACTACGACAAAATGGTGAAGCGCCTCGCAGGCGGCGAGGACGTGCTTGTCGTCCACGGTCCGGACGACATCTGCGTTCCGCTGCTCGATGAACCGGAACCGCACTGCCTGGGCGAGAGCGCGGCAGCCAGGGACCAGCTCGCGGCGCGCGACGTCGGCGAACTCCTGCGCCAGCCGGTCGCCGCCGGCGCTCGTTTCAGTCTCGATGCCGCGCGCCTTGCCGCGATGCGGCAGGCCTTTGCGACTGGACGCACGCGCGAGGCATGCCGTGGCTGCGAATGGTCTGATCTGTGCAGTGCGGTGGCGGTCGCCGGATACACCGGCGCCCGCCTTTGAGGGCACGTCAGGAGCGGCATTCGAAGCTGGCTGGCGCGTCATCACAACATTTTCGTCGGCAGCCACCCTTTGTTAAGTCGGTGACCTGATTGTGAAATCAGGCCGGGATTGAAGCCTGACCCCAAAAAGGCCATGCTTTGTCCGGAGAAGTTCGAGTCTACAGGCGGTCCGCCGGGAGCGGAATCGCGTCTGGCTGAAAGGGATACGATGCGGCAAGGACGTGCGCGCTGGCTGACAAGGCTGGCATTTTTGACCGGTGTGGCGCTTTCGGCGCTGCCGGCCCAGGCCAAGGAAGACCCGGTCCAGATCTCGTCCTTCTCGGGCGCTTATCTCGCCGCCCATACCGCTGAAAGCGACAACGATCTCGACAATGCCATCGCCTATTACAAGCAGGCGCTGGCTTTTGCCCCGGATAACCAGGATCTGCAGCAGAGCCTGATGCTTGCGCTTGTCGCGCAGGGCCGTTTCGAGGAATCGCTGGTCTATGCCGACAAGCTCAAGGAAGTGCCCGATGTCGAGCGCTTCTCGCGCCTGGGGCTGGCCGTCGATTCCTTCCACAAGAAGGACTATGCCAAGGCCCAGTACTGGCTGAAGCTGTCGCTCGAATCCGATCTCGACCGGCTCTTGTCCGGCGTCATGGACGGCTGGGCCAAGGAAGGCGCCGGCGATGCCTCCGAGGCGATGGACTCCATCGACAAGCTGCGCGGGCCGGACTGGTTCGGACTGTTCAAGTCCTTCCACCGCGCGCTGATCGCCGACGCCGCCGGTCTTAACGACAAGGCTGACGAACTCTATGCCGCCACCATGGCCGACACCACGTCCGGCGGTTCCGCGCCCGAGACCTGGATGCGCAATGCGCAAGCCTATGCCTCGTTCCTCGTGCGCAAGGGCGACAAGTCGAAGGCGCTTGAGATTTTGAACCAGGCCGAGGCCTTCGCGCCGGGCAAGCTGGAAATCACCACGCTGCGCGACCGCATCGCCAAGGGCGACAAGATCGAGCCGTTCATCGCCAAGCCGGCCGACGGCGCGTCTGAAATCCTGCTCGACCTCGCCACGGCGCTGAACCGTGGCGGCGGCGAACCCTTCGTGCGGCTCTATCTGCAATATGCGCTGGCGCTGAAGCCGGACAGCGATGCCGCACTGGTGCAGCTCGCCGGCGTTGCCGAGCAGCTGAAGGACGGCGAGGGCGCCATCGCCCTCTACCGCCGTATTCCGGACTCTTCGCCGCTGAAGGAGCTCTCCGACCTGCAGCTCGGCCTCAACCTTGCCGATCTCGACAAGCATGACGAGGCGATCGCCCATCTCAACGCCTATCTGGCCAAACATCCCGACGATATGCGCGCCTATCTGGCGCTTGGCGGCGTCTATGGCTCGAAGGAGGATTTCCGCTCGGCGGCCAACCTCTATGACAAGGCCGTCGACCAGCTGAAGCCGCCGACCGCGGCCAACTGGAACATCTTCTACCAGCGCGGCATCGCCTATGAGCGGCTGAAGGAATGGCCGAAGGCCGAGCCCAATTTTCTCAAGGCGCTGGAATTGCAGCCCGACCAGCCGCAGGTCATGAACTATCTCGGTTATTCCTGGGTCGACATGAACATGAAGCTCAAGGAAGGCCTGGCGATGATCCAGAAGGCCGTCGATCTGCGGCCGAACGACGGCTACATCGTGGATTCGCTGGGCTGGGCTTATTTCCGCATGGGCCGCTTCGACGACTCCGTGCGCGAAATGGAGCGGGCCGTGTCGCTGAAGCCCGAGGACCCTGTCCTCAACGACCATCTCGGCGATGCCTATTGGCGCGTCGGCCGCAAGCTCGAAGCCACCTATCAGTGGACGCAGGCGCGCGACTTGAAGCCCGATCCGGATGTGCTGGCCACCTTGCAGCAGAAGCTGCTCAAGGGCCTGCCGCCGATCGAATCCAACACCGCGCAGGAAACCCCGAAGGTGAAGCCGGTGCCGGCGCCCGCGCCGAAAGGCTGAGCGACTTTCGTCAACGTTCAAAGAAACGGGGCTCTGAGAGCCCCGTTTTCGTTTCAGCTTCGCGACAGGCGCTAGAACAGTTTTCGATAGACGACGAAGCCAGAGCGATCGCCGATTTTGTCGTAGAGTTGCATGGCGGTGTGGTTGGTCTCGTGCGTCAGCCAATAGACGCGGCCTGAGCCGGCCTCTTTTGCGCGCTCGTAGACGCCTTCGATCAAGGCGCGGCCGACGCCCTGGCCGCGCGCGTCCTTCGAGGTGAATAAGTCCTGCAGGTAGCAGTTCGGCGAAATCGCCGTCGTCGTGCGATGATAGAGATAGTGGACGAGCCCCAGAAGCTTGCCGTCGCGCTCGGCCACCAGCGCATGCATCGGCTCATAGGCGTCGAAGAAGCGCGACCAGGTCATCTGGGTGATCTCGCCGGCCAGCGCCGTCGGGCCGGAGCGCTCGTAGAAGGCGTTGTAGCCGTCCCAAAGCGGCAGCCACTGTTCGTAATCCTGCCGGGTGACGGGGCGGATCGTGAGTTGACCGGGCATGGCTGAACCTTCTCTGTTGAGGCTTAAAGCGCGACGCGCTTTAAGCCTTTGTTTTGATGCGTGTCGTTGTCTCAGAACCGCTGCACACTTCTGGGCGACATGCATTAGCGGAGCAGAAGGTCACCGCGGCTCGCCGGCAATGGGCCAGCCGCCCGCAAAGCGTTCAACCTCAGCCGAAGCGGGCGTCGCCTTGACGCTCGGCGGCCCGACAACTAGGGAAGCGTCATTCCGTGCTTTCCGAGGCCGCCGTGACCATCGACATCCCTGCCCACATGCATCCCAGCCGCTCCTTCCAGGGGCTGATCCTGACCTTGCACAATTACTGGGCCGACTACGGTTGCCTCATCCTGCAGCCCTACGACATGGAAGTCGGTGCCGGCACGTTCCATCCGGCCACCACGTTGCGCGCGCTCGGTCCTTTGCGCTGGAACGCGGCGTACGTGCAGCCGTCGCGCCGGCCGAAAGACGGCCGCTACGGCGAAAACCCGAACCGGCTGCAGCATTATTACCAATATCAGGTGATCCTGAAGCCCAACCCGCCGAACCTGCAGGAGCTCTATCTCGGCTCGCTCGCGGCGATCGGCGTCGATCCCTTGCTGCACGACATCCGCTTCGTCGAGGACGATTGGGAAAGCCCGACGTTGGGCGCCTGGGGCCTCGGCTGGGAATGCTGGTGCGACGGTATGGAAGTCTCCCAGTTCACCTATTTCCAGCAGGTCTGCGGCATCGAATGCGCGCCGGTGGCGGGCGAATTGACCTACGGGCTGGAGCGGCTGGCAATGTATGTGCAGGGCGTCGACAATGTCTACGACCTGAACTTCAACGGCCGCGAGGGCGCCGAGAAGGTGACTTATGGCGACGTCTTCCTGCAGGCCGAGCAGGAATATTCGCGTCACAATTTCGAATTCGCCAACACGTCGATGCTGCTCAGGCACTTCGAGGACGCCGAGACCGAATGCAAGGCGTTGCTCGATGCCGGCAGCCCGAAGCCCAGCGACAACCTGGCCATGCACCGCATGGTCTTCCCGGCCTACGACCAATGCATCAAGGCGAGCCACGTCTTCAACCTGCTCGACGCGCGCGGCGTGATTTCCGTCACCGAGCGCCAGAGCTACATCCTGCGCGTGCGCAATTTGGCCAAGGCCTGCGGCGAAGCGTTCCTGAAGACACGGGCCGGCGGGCTGGCGGCTTAAGCCATCAAGGTCTTTGTGGCCTTGGCGGTGACCGGCAACGCGATCTGCTCCGTTGCGCCACCGATGGTGCGCATCGCTTGCCTGACCCCTGGCATGGTGATCGTGCCATGCGCCTGGGCGACGAAGCAGGCGCTGAGCGCCAGGATCTGCAGGGTTCTCGATACCGTTTTCATCGTCGTTCAGCCAATAGGTCTCTGCCTGAGCGTGTGTCGCTTCAGCGCCGCGTTCGGTTCATGGGAAGTTCTGCTCCTAGGACGGGCCGGGCCGACCGATCCCGACAGGGAGCTGAAAATTTCCAGAGACAGGCGACCGACGCGCCTTAGCTTGCGGGGTGACAGCAGCCGGGCGAGTTGCTATTCCCCGCCCATTCGTCACACCGGCGCTAACGCGCCGACCCTCCCCATCGAGGGGAGGGTAGGAGCCTGAATATGCCTGACCTGCTCTTAGAACTTCGTTCCGAGGAAATCCCCGCCCGCATGCAGCGCAAGGCTGCCGGCGACCTCAGGAAGATGCTGACCGACGGTCTGGTCGAGGCGGGTCTGACCTATGAGGCGGCACGCGAATACTGGACGCCGCGGCGCCTGACGCTCGATGTGCGTGGGCTGACCGCACGCTCGAAGGACATTCGCGACGAGATCAAGGGCCCGTCGACCACGGCGCCCGAGCAGGCGGTGCAAGGCTTCCTGCGCAAGGCCGGGCTGTCGTCGATCGCCGAGGCGCATGTCCATTCCGACCCGAAGAAGGGTGATTTCTACGTCGCCCACATCTCCAAGCCAGGCAGGGCGGCGGAAGAAGTCATCGCCGAGCTGGTGCCGGCCATCGTCAAAAACTTCCCTTGGCCGAAATCGATGCGCTGGGGGCCGGCTTCGGCAAAACCGGGCGCGCTGCGCTGGGTGCGGCCGCTGCAATCGATCGTCTGCACCTTCGGCCCGGAGACCGAGGAGCCGGTGGTGGTCGATTTCGACATTGATGGCATCCGCTCCGGCAACATCACCTATGGCCACCGTTTCCTCGCGCCGGACGCCATCACCGTGCGCCGCTTCGACGACTACGTGAGCAAGCTGGAAGCGGCCAGGGTCGTGCTCGACGCCGACCGGCGCAAGGAGATCATCCTGGCCGACGCCCGCAACATCGCCTTCGCCAACGGGCTCGACCTCGTCGAGGACGAAGGCCTGCTGGAGGAAGTCTCGGGTCTGGTCGAATGGCCGGTCGTGCTGATGGGCGAATTCGAGCAGGATTTCCTCGCCATCCCGAGCGAGGTCATCCGCCTCACCATCCGCGCCAACCAGAAATGCTTCGTCACCCGGCCGCAGGCCGCGAGCGAAGATCTCTCCAACCGCTTCATCCTCACCGCCAACATCGAGGCCACGGATGGCGGCAGGGAGATCGCTTACGGCAACGGCAAGGTGGTCCGGTCGCGTCTGTCCGACGCGCTCTATTTTTGGAAGACCGATCAAAGCGATCTGCCGGATCTCGACCAACTCGAGGATTCGGCGAAGACGTTCGATCTGAATTTGAAGAAGCCGCTCGACCAACGCATGGCGCGCCTCGACCACCTCAACGTCACCTTCCACGCCAAGCTCGGCACGCAAGGTGCGCGCGTGGCGCGGATCAGACGGCTGGCCGTGGAGCTGGCGCCGGCCGTTGGCGCCGATGCCGCGCTCGTCGCCCGTGCCGCAGTGCTCGCCAAGGCCGATCTCACCACCGAAGTGGTCGGCGAGTTTCCGGAACTGCAAGGCGCCATGGGTCGCAAATATGCGCTGCTGCAGGGCGAGCATCCGTCGGTAGCGGCAGCCGCCGAGGAGCACTACAAGCCGCAAGGGCCCTCCGACCGTGTGCCGACCGATCCGGTGTCGATTGCAGTCGCGCTCGCCGACAAGCTGGATACCCTGACTGGGTTCTGGGCCATCGACGAAAAGCCGACCGGCTCGAAGGATCCGTTCGCGCTGCGTCGCGCTGCGCTCGGCGTCGTTCGGATCCTGATCGAGAACCGGATTCGTCTCGCGCTGACATCGACCTTCGCCAAGGCTTTTGCGAATTTCGCCGGCGGCGCGGATCAGAAGTCCGATCTCCTCGCTTTCTTCCACGACCGTCTGAAGGTCTACCTGCGCGACCAGGGCGCGCGGCACGATCTCATCGATGCCGTTATCACGCCGCAGTCGGACGACCTGTTGCAGATCGTGCGCCGCGTCGAGGCGCTGGGCTCCTTGCTCGACACCGACGAAGGCAAGAATTTGGTTGCCGGCACCAAGCGCGCCGCCAACATCCTGGCCGCCGAGGAGAAGAAGAAAACGGCGATCGCTGAAACCGTTGAGCCGGCACTATTCCGCGAAGAAGCGGAAAAAAAACTGTTCGCGGCGGTGAATCAGGCCGAGAGGGAAGCCGGCCAAGCAATTCAAAACGAAGATTTTTCCGCCGCCATGCGGGCGCTTAGCGTGCTGCGTGAACCGGTTGACTCATTCTTTGAAGGCGTTCTCGTCAATGATGAGGACCAGGCCGTGCGCGCCAACCGCCTGGCGCTGCTCGCGCGCATTCGCGCGGCCACGGACCAGGTCGCCGATTTTTCAAAAATCGCCGGCTGACGGCTCAAAAATCGCGGTTCAGCGTATGCTGGGCCGCGCTAGGATACGGGCATTCCTCGACAATCCGGCGCCTGCGAATTTAATGCGCCGGAGCCGGCTTACAGTCATATGGCGATGACCTCGACGTGGGAGAACTGAGGCGTTCTTAACCACGGAGGCATGCCATGAATTCCGATCACGAAATCGACCTGATTGAAGAAACCCCGGCCGCCGCCGAGGGTGTCGAACCCGCTTCCGAAAACGTGCTTGACCATGCCGCCGCCGCGGCGGTCGAAGCCGCCGATGTGTCGGACGACGACGAGGAAGACGGCGACGACGCCGATAAGGAAGCCACTGCCTCGGCCGACGACGAGGATGAAGACGCCGACGACGAAGACGAAGACGATTCTGACGACAAGGAAGCCACCGCCTCTGGCGACGATGAGTCCGATGACGAGGACGAAGATGGCGAGGAAGACGAAAAGGACGATGACGAGAAGGAAGAGGCGGCCTGAGCCGTTCTTTCTGGTCATCTGAAAAACGAAGGGCGACGCCAGGGCGTCGCCCTTTTTCGTCGGTCGGACTGTTAGTTTTCCAGGATGCTGACCCGCACGCTGTCAGGGTAGACATCGACCTCGATCAACGGCTCCCCATTGACGATGGCGCTCCGGGTGGCGCCGCTCATGGCGCCGCCGCGCTCCAGCATGCGCTGCAGGTCGGCGCGCGAACCGTCGGTACGGAACCACGGATCGCCCTGGTCGTCGCCGTCGCGCCGGTGGAATTTGTGATAGTTGGCGCGGTCCTGCCGCACCATCTGCGCCGCGCTGCTCAGCGGATAGCCGTCGCTGGCGCGGTGGTCGCGATCGGAAATGCGCGCCGTGTAAGAGCCGAGCATATCGTCGGCCCGCGCCGTGCCCAGCGACGTTGCCAGCAGCAGCCCGGCAACCGCGATTGCTTTCGAGACAGTCATCAAACCCCCCTTTTGAAATGCCAAACCTGTTGTGCCCGATCCCGATGACGGAAATCGGACAGAAGACCGGCCAGACGCCTAGCATGTCGAGACGGGGTCGAATGTGATTTACATCGCCTTGCCGACGCGCGGCAAGGACGGGGCGTTTTGCGGCTGTGCTTGCGACTGCGCCTGGGGTTGGGCGCCGCCCGAGGCGCTCGCTGTGGCAGCCGGCTGGCCGCCGGTCTTGCCGGCGTCGTTCGAAGCAGCAGTCGTGCCGTTGGCGGGCGTCGCGGGTGCTGCGCCGTTGGCCGGTTTGGCGGCCACGGGTGTCTGCGGCGGGGCCGACGCAGTCGCCGCGGGCGACGCGAACGCGCCGCCGACGATGCCGCCGCGGATGATCATCGGCGCCTGCTGATGCCCGGACGGGATCGCCGCCACCTTCTCGTCGGTAACGGCGGGCACTGGATCGCCAAGCGCGATCACCGACGGGGTCGAGGCGGCCGACAGCCTGACGGGCTCGATTGCCTTCACCCTGATGACCGACGGCGTCGACGTCGACACCCCGAGCGTGACGATCGACGAGGCCTGCGACACGCCGGTCATCGCCAGAAGGCCGATACCGAACGCTCCGAGCAAACGCATTACAAACTCCCAAGCCCGCAACTACAACCCGCACCTTAATGCCGGCAGATTGAAGCCGGCTTGCGCGGATACTTAACATTTTAGGGATTGATAAATCGCCAATAGCCGCACTTGCCCCGCATTCCCCGCCGTATTACGGACCTGCACTCTAAGATTGGTGGCGATTTTGGCTGAGATACTGGCGGCTGGCGAGGCGATAGAGCGGGCACTGGCGCTGCTCGAAGGCGGCGATGTCGTCGCCATCCCGACCGAGACTGTCTATGGCCTGGCGGGCGATGCCAGCAATGGCGTCGCGGTGGCGCGCATCTTCGAGGCCAAGGGCCGGCCGCGCTTCAATCCGCTGATCGCCCATGTCGCCGATCACGGCATGGCGTACCGCATCGCCGAATTCGATCCGCTCTCGGCCAAGCTCGCCGAAGCCTTCTGGCCCGGACCGTTGACCCTGGTGCTGCCGCAGCGCCCGGAGAACGGCATTCACCCGCTGGTCACCGCCGGGCTGGATACCGTCGCGCTGCGCATGCCGAGGGGTTTTGGTGGCGAATTGATCGCGCGGCTCGGCCGGCCGCTCGCTGCCCCCAGCGCCAATTCCTCCGGCAGGATCAGCGGTACCACCGCGCAGGCCGTGGCCGCCGATCTCGGCGACAGGATCAGGCTGGTTGTGGATGGCGGCGCGACGCCCGTCGGGGTGGAATCGACCATTCTCAAGGTCGAAGACGGCAAGCTGCGGCTGCTCCGGCCAGGCGGCATCGCCGCCGAAGAGATCGAGCAAGTGGCCGGCGCCAAACTGCTGCGCGGCGCCAAGGGGATCGAGGCGCCAGGCATGCTCGCCTCGCATTACGCGCCGGGCGCCTCGATGCGGCTTAATGCTCAACACATTGTTAGGGGGGAGGCGTTGCTGGCCTTCGGTCGCAACCGCGCCGAGAACTGGCGGGATGCGGTGGCCATCCGCAATCTCTCTGAAACCGGCGATTTGCGCGAAGCGGCGGCCAACCTCTTCGCCGCCATGCAGGCGCTCGATCGCAGCGGTGCTAAGACCATCGCCGTCGAGCCGATCCCGTTCGACGGGTTGGGCGAGGCGATCAACGACCGGCTGGCCCGCGCGGCCGCGCCGCGTGACAAGATCGCCTGAGCGGCCTATCTCTTTGTTTTGACGCAATTCCGGACGGAAAACCGCTTCGCACTTTTCCTGGAATTGCTCTAGTCTTACCGTCATGAACGATCAGCCTTTCGACCTCGACCCCACCGTCATCGACCGCTTTGCACAAATCGTCGGCGACAAGTATGCGTTGCGCGACCAGGCCGACATCGCGCCTTACATCACCGAGCGGCGCGGTCTCTGGCATGGCAGGACGGCGCTGGTGCTCAGACCAGGTACCGTCGAGGAAGTAAGCCGCATCATGCGGCTGGCGACCGAAACCGGCACGCCGATCGTACCGCAGAGCGGCAACACCGGGCTGGTCGGCGCCCAGGTGCCGGACACGTCCGGCCGCGACATCGTGCTATCGCTGTCGCGGCTGAACCGCATCCGCGAGATCGACGTGCTGTCGAACACGGTGACCGTCGAGGCCGGCGTCATCCTGCAGACGCTTCAGGAAGCGGCCGACGCCGCCGACCGGCTGTTTCCGCTGTCGCTCGCCGCGCAAGGTTCCTGCCAGATCGGCGGCAACCTGTCCTCCAACGCCGGCGGCACCGGCGTGCTTTCCTATGGCAATGCGCGCGAGCTTTGCCTCGGCGTCGAGGTGGTGCTGCCGACTGGCGAGGTGTTCGACGATTTGCGCAAATTGAAGAAGGACAACACCGGCTACGATTTGAAGAACCTCTTCGTCGGCGCCGAAGGCACGCTCGGCATCATCACCGCCGCAGTCTTGAAACTCTTCCCGAAGCCGAAGGGCAGGGAGGTCGCCTTTGCCGGCATGTCTTCGCCCAAGGCGGCGCTGTCGCTCTTTACCTTGGCGATGGACCGGGCCGGTGCCTCGCTCACCGCTTTCGAGCTGATCGGCAAGCGGCCCTATGATTTCACGCTTAAGCACGGGCAGGGCATCACACGGCCGCTGGCCGACGATTGGCCGTGGTATGTGCTGATGCAGGTCTCCTCGGGACGTTCCGAGGAAGATGGCCGGGCGTTGATCGAGGAGATCCTGGGCGAGGCGCTCGAGCAGGGCATCATCGGCGACGCGGTCGTCTCGGCAAGCCTTGCCCAGGGCGATGCCTTCTGGAATTTTCGTGAGACGCTGCCCGAGTGCCAGAAGCCCGAGGGCGCCTCGATCAAGCACGACATCTCGGTGCCGACGGCCGCCATTCCCGACTTCATCGACAAAGCGGCCGGCGTGGTGGAAGGGGTCTGCCCCGGCGCGCGCGTGGTCTGCTTCGGCCATATGGGCGACGGCAATCTGCACTACAACATCTCGCGTCCCGTGGATTGGCAGGACGAGGCGTTCCTTGCCCTCTACCATCCCATGAACCACGCCGTGCACGATGTCGTGCGCTCCTTCCATGGTTCGATCTCGGCCGAGCACGGCATCGGCCAGCTGAAGCGCGACGAGCTGATCGCCACGGCGCCGCCGATGGCCATCGACCTGATGCGCCGGGTGAAGGCGGCCTTCGATCCGGCCGGCATCATGAATCCCGGTAAGGTTATCTGATCGTTCCCATATCTGGTGGTCGGTCGCATTCCGATAACCATCCCTGAGATCAGCAAAATTTAACCGACTTTCTTAAGCGCGGCGGTAAGGAGCCAGCGCTAATGTTTCTTCCCATAAACGAGGCCGGAAAACCGGCCCGGAGAGAACCGGAAAACGGCCCTCAGGAAGAAACAGGGAAGACATTCGATGAACACTGGACTGAAGCCAGTATGGGCCGGACGCAACATGCGGCTCGACCCATTTCGCCTGCCGCAGATGGTGAGCTATGCCACCCGCGACGACTATGGCGATGTCACCTTCACCATCGACCACCGCGGCGCGGTCATCCGCCGTCTGCTGGAGATGAGCGGCGTGCCGGCGATCATCGCGCTGCCCGCCAACGCGTTTCGCGGCGTCGCCGCGCGTGCCATGGAAGATCCGGAAGGCAACGTCACGGTGACGCTGGAGCTTCTCCATAACGACCCGATGCTGTCGGTGCCGCTCTTGGTCGCCGACGACCTCGAGGACGTCGCCGCCGACTGGCGCGCCTGGGCCGATGCCTACCGCCTGCCGATGCTTCTGATCGAGGCCGACGGCGTTGCCCGCACGCTGGAAGAATCGCTCGGCGTCGCCATCAAGGCGCTGCCGCCGCAGCAGCGCCGCAAGGGCCGCGTCTCCAACATGCGCCGCCCGCGCTTCCTCGCCCGCCGCAAGGCCGGCAATCTCGGCCTGAGGCTCGTCATCGACGGCCAGGAGATTATCGCCAGGGAATAGTGCGGCAGCTCTTCCTCCTTCTCCCACAAGGGGAGAAGGGGAAGCGCCGCTACACCAGCGGCTTCAGCCATATCCAGAGCGAGCCGCCGATCAGGCCGAGGAAGATCAGCCAGCCGACCTGGTTGTTCGACTTGAACAGTTTCAGGCATTGCTCAGGATCGTTGATGTCGAGCCGCACGATCTGGCGCGCCATGTGCGCGCCGGCGGCGATCAGCCCGGCCAGCGCCACCACCGGCACTTGCGCCGAGGCGAAAGCGATGGCGAAGCAGATCAGCGTGCCGCCATAGAGGCCGGTGAGCCACATCTTGGTGTTGTCGCCGAAGAGCCGCGCCGTCGAGCGCACGCCGACGATGGCGTCGTCTTCCTTGTCCTGATGCGCATAGATTGTGTCGTAGCCGATCACCCACAGGATCGAGCCGATATAGAGCATGATGGCCGGATCATCGATGTCGCCGAACTCGACCGCCCAGCCCATCAGCGCGCCCCAGGAGAAGGCCAGGCCAAGCACGAACTGCGGCCAGTTGGTGAAGCGCTTCATGAACGGGTAGACGGCCACGATCGCCAGCGAGGCGATGCCGAGCGGGATGGCGAAGCTGTTGAACTGCAACAGCACGACCAGGCCGACCAGCGCCTGCAGGATCAGGAAAATCCAGGCCTGGCGGCGCGTCACCTTGCCGGCCGGCAGCGGCCGCGAACGGGTGCGCTCGACCTGGTTGTCGATGTCGACGTCGACGATGTCGTTATAGGTGCAGCCGGCGCCGCGCATGGCGACGGCGCCGATGAAAAACAAGAACAGATACCAGGGCGCCGGCAGCAGCGTCAGCAGCGGGTCGGTCGGGCGCGGATAGGCGCCCGCGGCAAGTGCCGCCGACCACCAGCAAGGCCATAACAGCAATTGCCAGCCGATCGGCCGGTCCCAGCGGGCAAGCTGTGCATAGGGCCAGAGCCAGCGCGGCAGCATGCGGTAGGCCCAATGGCCGCTCGGCGCGTCGGCGACACGGCCCTGTGCTGCTTTCGACTGGATGGTTTCCATCGCCATGGAGTGGCAGCAGCGGCGAGCGCCGTCAAGCGGCCGCATTGCCGCTCAAGCGGTGAAAACATCGTGGCTCGCAAACCATGTCTTTGCGACATCGATAAAGGCCTGCGCGGCCTTGGACAGGCGCTGGCGCGTGTCGAAGGTCAGGATGATCCGCTGCATCGGCAGCGGGTCGGAGAGCGGCTTGCAGACCAGCGGCAGGCCGTCATAGCTGCGGTCGCCGTGAGGCCTGGTGTAGCTGACGGCGACGCCGAAGCCATTGGCGACCATGCTGCGCTGCAGCTCGAACGAGCTTGTCGACGACTGGGCTATCGGCGACAGGCCCCGGCTCAGGAACAGATCCAGCATGTGCTGCCAGCTGTGTGGCTGATCGGTGGTGATTAGCGGATAGGAAGCGAGCTCCGCCAGGCTGACGGCGTGCTTGTCGGCCAGCACATGGCCGGCGGGCAGCAGCGCGTGCGGCCTGAGTTCGTGCAGAAGCACGCGTTTGAAATGCACTGGAAGGCCGAGGTCGTAGGTCAGGCCAAGATCGACGGCGCTGTCGGCCAGTCGCCGCCCCAGTGTCTCGAAGGTCTCGTCGCGAATAACGACGGTAACGGCCGGGCAGCGCTCGGCAAAGGCGCGCATCAGCGCCGGCGCGAAGTAGGGGGCGAGATCCTCGAAGCAGCCGAGCACCAGCTCGCCGCCGACATTGGCCTCGCACGATCCGAGCGCGACCAGTTCGTCCGCCTCGCCCAGCACCTGCCTTGCCTTGGCGACGGCCTGGCGGCCGAAGGACGTCAGCGCGACGCCGCTGCCACGCTGGCGCACGAACAGTTTCTGGCCGAGCGCGTCCTCGACATTGTCGATCGCCACCGAAATCGAAGGCTGCGACACGTTGAGGATCGCGGCCGCCGCCGTAACGCTGCCATAGCGGGCGACGGCGACGACATAGCGCAATTGCACGAGAGTTGGCTTCATAGGTAAAAACTATAAGAGAGATGAGAAGTTATTATTTTACTTGATATGGGGTCGCGGCGATAGTCGGTCAGCCAACCACGAGCAATTCCAGGAAAAGTGTGTAACGGTTTTCCGTCCGGAATTGCGTCAAACAAAGAGACCGAACGCCATGACCAACCCGAAAATCGATGCCGCGACGATTGCCGACTACCAGCGCGATGGCGCTGTCTGTGTCCGAGGCGCTTTCAAGGACTGGGTCGACGTCATCGCCGACGGCATCGAACGCAACATCCGCAACCGCAGCGCCACCGCTTCCGACATCGCCGACGGCAAGGGCAGCTTCTTCGACGACTACTGCAACTGGGAGCGCATCCCCGAATTCGCCAGGATCGTGCGCGAATCGCCGGCCGCCGAGCTCGCCGCCTCGGTCATGCAGTCGCGCACGGCGCAGTTCTTCCACGACCATGTGCTGGTCAAGGAGCCGGGCACCCAAAAGCCGACGCCCTGGCACCAGGACATTCCCTATTACTTCGTCGACGGCAGCCAGACGGTGAGCTTCTGGATCCCGATCGATCCGGTCAAGGAGGCGACGCTCAGGCTGATCGCCGGCTCGCACAAATGGGAAAAGATGGTGCTGCCGGTGCGCTGGCTCAACGACGCCAATTTCTATGCCGGCGAGGGCGACTACCGGCCGGTGCCCGATCCCGACAACGACCCATCGCTGAAGGTGCTGGAATGGGAGATGGAGCCGGGCGACGCCATCCTGTTCGATTTCCGCACCGCGCATGGCGCGCGCGGCAACCTCACTTCGGCCAGGCGCCGGGCGCTGTCGCTGCGCTGGGTCGGCGACGACGCGCATTATGTCGAGCGCCCCGGCCGCACTTCGCCGCCCTATCCGGGGCATAACATGAAGCCCGGCCAGAAACTGCGCGAGGACTGGTTTCCCGTCGTCTACCAGAGCTGAAGCCTCTCCGGACCGACCTGACCACCTCCGTTGCGCACGGGCCTGTCTCATCACATCTTGATGAGGGCCATGTTCCCGTGCGCAACTGCCGCCAAAATGCCAATGTGCCTTGACCCGCTGCCCGTGGGGCAATAGCGGGTTCAGGCGCAGACCGGTTCGCAGCAGCAAGAGGTGGCCATGAACGTTCTTCTTCTCGGCTCGGGCGGCCGCGAACATGCGCTGGCCTGGAAGATCGCCGCTTCGCCGCTTTTGACCAAGCTCTACGCGTCGCCCGGCAATCCGGGCATTGCCAGCGTCGCCGAGCTGGTCAAGCTCGACGTCGCCGACCACGCCGCCGTCGCCGCCTTCTGCCAGGATAAAAAAATCGATCTCGTCGTCGTCGGACCGGAAGGTCCGCTGGTCGCCGGCATTGCCGACGATCTGCGCGCCTGGGGCCTCCGTGTCTTCGGCCCGTCCAAGGCCGCGGCGCGGCTCGAAGGCTCGAAGGGCTTCACCAAGGACCTTTGCGCGAAATTCAACATTCCGACCGCCGCCTATGGCCGCTTCGGCGATCTCGCCTCGGCCAAGGCCTATGTCGGGAAAGTCGGCGCGCCGATCGTCATCAAGGCCGATGGGCTCGCCGCCGGCAAGGGCGTCACCATCGCCATGACTTTGGACGAGGCGAATGCCGCGCTCGACGCCTGCTTCGAAGGCGCTTTCGGTACGGCCGGCGCCGAAGTGGTGGTCGAGGAATATATGACCGGCGAGGAGGCGAGCGTCTTTTGCCTGTGCGACGGCACGACCGCGCTGCCCTTCGGCACCGCGCAGGATCATAAGCGTGTCGGCGACGGCGATGTCGGTCCCAACACCGGCGGCATGGGCGCCTACTCGCCGGCGCCGGTGATGACGCCCGAAATGACCGAGCGCACCATGCGCGAGATCATCGAGCCGACCATGCGCGGCATGGCCGAACTCGACGCGCCTTTCGCCGGCACCCTGTTTGCCGGCCTGATGATCACCGAACAGGGCCCGAAGCTCATCGAATACAACACCCGCTTCGGCGATCCCGAATGCCAGGTGCTGATGATGCGGCTGAAGGACGACCTGCTTGTCCTGCTCAACGCCGCCGTCGATGGCCAGCTGGCGCATATGTCGGTGCGCTGGAGCGACGAGGCGGCCTTGACCGTGGTGATGGCGGCGCGCGGCTATCCCGGCGCGCCGGAAAAGGGCTCAGTCATCCGTGGCCTCGACGAGGTGGAGGGCGAGGGCGTCCAGATATTCCATGCCGGCACCGCCATCAATGGCGGCGCGCTGGTCGCCAATGGCGGCCGCGTGCTCAACGTCACGGCAACCGGCAAGACCGTCGGCGAGGCGCAGAAAAAGGCCTATGCCGCGATCGAGCATATCGACTGGCCGCAGGGCTTTTACCGGCACGACATCGGCTGGCGCGCCGTCGAACGCGAGAAGGCCTGATCAGGCGGCCGCGCTCTTGCGCCTTCCACGCGCCCAGGCCGGCAGCCAGTCGCCATGCGCTGCAAGCAGATCGTCGACCAGCGACCAGATCTGGTCGAGGTCGAGCTCGGCCGCCGTATGCGGGTCCATCATCGCCGCATGGTAGATGTGCTCGCGGTTCTCGCTGATCAGCGCCCGCACCGTCAGTTCCTGGACATTGATGTTGGTGCGGATCAGCGCCGTCAGCTGCGGCGGCAGGTCGCCGATGTAGGTCGGCTGAATGCCGGAGGCGTCGACCAGGCACGGCACTTCGGCCGCGCAGTCGGATGGCAGCGAGGTGATGCAGCCATTGTTGCGCACATTGCCGTAGATCACCGACGGCTCGCCGGTCCAGACAGAGTTCATGATCGAGGAAGCATACTCCCGGGACTCCTCGACCTCGATGCGCTGTGCCGAGCGATAGGCCTGCGCCTGGTCTTTCCAGCGCTCGATCTGCTCGATGCAGCGCTTGGGATATTCATCGAGCGGGATGCCGAATTTCTCGATCAAGTCGGGCCGGCCGTCCTTGATGAAATAGGGCGTGTATTCGGCGAAATGCTCCGAGCTTTCGGTGACGAAGAAGCCCAGCCGTGTCAGCATCTCGTAGCGCACCTTGTTCGGGCAGCGCGGGTTCCAGCCGGGCTTTGGCGCGCGGCCTTCGCGATAGGCGCGCACGAGGTCGGGATAGAGATCGCGGTAGGAACCGTCCGGCTGGCGATGCTCGAATTTGAGATAGAAGGCCATATGGTTGATGCCGGCCGAGCGATAGCGGATTTCCTCATAGGGAAGGTCGAGGTCGTGCGCCAGTTCCATCGCCGTGCCTTGCACCGAATGGCATAGACCGACCTGCTTGATCGTCGGATATTTCTCTGCGATCGCCCAGGTGTTGATCGCCATCGGGTTGACATATTGCAGCATGATCGCTTCGGGGCAGACGGCGAGCATGTCCTCGCAGATGCTCCACAGATGCGGCACGGTCCTCAAGCCGCGCATGATGCCGCCGACGCCGAGTGTGTCGGCGATCGTCTGGCGCAGGCCGTATTTCTTCGGCACCTCGAAATCGGTGACGGTGCAGGGCTCGTAGCCGCCGATCTGGAAGGCGACGACGACGAAGTCGGCGCCGGTGAGCGCCTTCTTCTGGTCGGAATAGGTCTCGGCCTTCGCCTTGACGCCGAGCGTCGCGATCAGCTTGTTGACGACGATGGCGCTCTCCTCCAGCCGCTGCGGATTGATGTCCATCAGCGCGATCGTCGCGCCCGAAAGTGCTGGCCGCTGCAGCACGTCGCCGACAATGTTCTTCATGAACACCGTCGAGCCGGCGCCGATGAATGTGATCCTGGGATTTTTTACCATTTTTGAAACCTCCGGCACTTGTCTACGCCACGTCGAAAGCGGCCCTGACGAGCCGTTCGGTGTAGGCGGTCTTGGGATGGGTGAGGACCTCGTCGACGGGTCCCTGCTCGACGATCTTGCCGTTCTGCATGACGATGACGCGGTGGCAGAGCGCGCGCACCACCTTGAGGTCATGCGAGATGAACAGGTAGCTCAGGCCCCGCTCGTCCTGCAGCTTGCGCAAAAGGTCGATGATCTGCGCTTGCACCGAGAGGTCGAGCGCCGATGTCGGCTCGTCGAGCAGGATGAATTCGGGTTCCAGCGCAATCGCCCGCGCGATGGCGACGCGCTGCCGCTGGCCGCCGGAAAACTCATGCGGAAAGCGCGAAAGAATGTCGCCGGGCATGCCGGCGCTGACCAGCGCCTCGCGCACCCGCTCGACCCGTTCGCGCCGCGTCGCGCCGATCCGGTTGACGACCAGCCCTTCCTCGATGATCTGGCCGATCGTCATGCGCGGGTTGAGCGAGGAGAACGGGTCCTGGAAGACGACCTGCATGCGCGAGCGCAGCGGCCGCATCTCGGCGCGTGACAGGCCCTGGATCGGCTGGCCGTCGAAACTTATTTCGCCGCGCTTGGTGTCGGTCAGCCGGATCAGCGCCTGACCGAAACTGGTCTTGCCGGAGCCCGACTCGCCGACCAGCCCCAACGTCTCATGGCGGCAGAGTTTCAGGTCGAGGTCGTCGACCGCCACCAACTCGCGCCAGTCCGGCTTCAGGAACGAACCGTGGCGCAGCATGTAGGACACGCGCACCCCGCTCGCCTCGAGGATCGTGCCGCTGCCCTCGGGCAATGGTTGCGGCCGGCCGCGCGGCTCGGCGGCAAGCAAGCGCTTTGTGTAGGCATCCTGCGGGTTTGCGAACAGGCGCTCGGTCACGTTATGCTCGCGCATCTCGCCATGCTGCATGACATAGACGTAGTCGGAGAATTTGCGCACCATGGTGAGGTCGTGGGTGATCAGGATCACCGCCATCCGCAATTCCTTCTGCAGGTTGCGGATCAGGTTGAGGATCTGCGCCTGCACAGTGACATCGAGCGCCGTGGTCGGCTCGTCGGCGATCAGCACATCGGGATCGTTGGCTAAAGCCATGGCGATCATCACGCGCTGGCGCTGCCCGCCAGAGAGCTGGTGCGGATACTGCTTGAGCCGCGCCTCGGGCTCGGGGATCTGCACATGGCGCAAAAGCTCGAGCGCGCGGGCCCATGCCTCCCTGCGGCCGACCTTGCGATGCACCCTGATCGCCTCGACGATCTGGCTGCCCACCGTGTAGATCGGGTTGAGCGAGCTCATAGGCTCTTGGAAGATCATCGAGATGCGGTTGCCGCGTAATTTGCGACGGGCGCTCTCCGGATACTTCAGGATGTTCTGACCGCAATAGTCGACGCTGGAGTGCGGCGACACCGTCGCCCGCCGCGACAACAGCCCCATCACGGTGCGCGCCGTCACCGACTTGCCGGAGCCGGATTCGCCGACGATGGCGATCGTCTCGCCGCGATAGAGCTGGAACGAGATGTCCTTCACCGCCTCGACGGTGCCGTGCTCGACCTTGAAGGCGACTTCGATGTTGCGCGCGTCGATGATGGGTTGCTCGTGGCGCAAATCATGGTCGAGCCGGACGGCCGGGGCGAAATTGTCTGCGAGCGTGATCGTCGTCATCCCAGCCACCTCAGTACGGATCGACGGCATCGCGCAGGCCGTCGCCCAGCGCGTTGAAGGCAAAGACGGTGACCAGCACGAAGCCGACCGGCGACAGGATCCAGGGATAGGTGCCGATGACCGAATAGGTCGCGGTGTCCTGCAGCATCAGGCCCCATGAGATCAGCGGCGGCTTCACCGCGAAGCCGAGGAAACCGAGGAAGGATTCGAGCAGCACCACCGTCGGGATCGCGATCGTCACGGCGACGATCACGTGGCTCATCACATTGGGGAAGATGTGCTGCATGATGATGCGCCGGTCGGTGGCGCCGACGGCCATGGCGGCGCGCACATAATCGATCCGCGCCAGCGCCAGCGTCTTGCCGCGCACTTCGCGCGACATCTGCGCCCAGCCGAGCGCCGACATGACGATGATGACGAAGGCAAGGAAGACGTTTGTCGGCGCCGTCACCGGGATCAGCGTCGTCAGCGCCAGATAGAGCGGCAATTGCGGGAAGGCGAGCACCAGCTCGACGAAGCGCTGTACCCAGACATCGAAGCGGCCGCCGAAATAGCCGGAGACCATGCCGACGGTGGTGCCGACGACGGTGATGATGAAGACCACCGTCAGCGCAATCATCAGCGACACCCGCGAGCCGTGGATGGCGCGCGACAGCACGTCGCGGCCGAACTTGTCGGTGCCGAGGAAATGCACCGGCTGGCCATCCATCGAAGCGAAGAAATGCCGGTCCGCCGGGATCAGGCCGAAGAGCTTGTAGGGCGCGCCCTCGGCGAAGAAGCCGAGCAGGCGCGGATGGTCGTAGTCAGGGCCGACGATCGGCTGGAAGGTGACCGGATCGAGGTCGGCCGAATCGGCCAGCGCGTAGACCCTGGGACGGAAGGTGAAATTGCCGTCCTTGTCATGGAAGGAGGGCAGCTGCGGTGGCGCGAAACCGACATCGGTCGCCTTCGGGTCCATCGGCGCCAGGAACTCGGCGAACACCGCCATCACCAGCAAGAGCACGACGAGCCAAAGCCCGGCCATGCCGGTCCAGGAGCGCTTAAGCCGTCGCCAGACCAGCGCGATGTAGCTTTCATTGCCGCGCGCCGGTTTGGCGACGATGGGCACTTCGGCCGGCGGTGGCGGCGGGGAGGGGTCGCGCGCCAGCATCTAGCGCTCCCCGAACTGGCGCACGCGCGGGTCGAGCAGCACCAAGAGCATGTCGGCGATGATGTTGCCGACGATCAGCGTCGCCGACAGCACCATCATGAAGGTTGCCGTCACATAGACGTCGCCGACCGCCATCGAGCCGACGATCGCCGGACCGACGGTCGGCAAGGCAAAGATGATCGCTGTCTCGATCTCGCCGGTCAGCATGTAGGGCAGCACCACGCCCTGATACATGATCAGCGGATGCAGCGCGTTGGGCACGGCATGGCGCATGACGACGGCGCTGCCGGTCAGGCCCTTGGCTCTCGCCGTCTCGACATATTGCGCATTGAGCGTATCCAGCAGATTGCCGCGCATGACGCGCATGTTGTAGGCGAGCCCGCCGAAGGTGGCGATCGCGACGACCGGCCAGACATGCTTGACGAGGTCGACGAATTTCGCCCACGACCATGGCGCGCCGCCATATTGCGGCGAGAAGAATGAGCCGATCTCCGAGACGTTGAACTGGAAAACCAGGAGATAGACGATGATCAGCGCCATCAGGAAGCGCGGCACCGTCATGCCGAGGAAGGAGATGGCCGACAGCGTCGTGTCGATCCAGGTGTACTGCCTCGTCGCCGCCCATATGCCGAAGGTGATGCCGAGCACCGAGGCGAGCAGATGGCAGACCAGCGCCAAGAGCAGCGTGCGCGGCAGGCGCTCGCCGACCACATCGGCCACCGGCTTGTTGTAGTAGAGGCTGTAGCCGAAATCGCCGCGCGTGACGATGCCGCCGATCCAATTGAGATACTGGACGGGCAGCGGCTTATCGAGGCCGTGCTCGACGCGGTAGGCCTGCGCCTGTGCATCGGCCTCCTCATAGGAAGCGCCGCCCTGGTTGATCAGCTGCGAGCGGATGTAGTCGGCATAGTCGCCGGGCGGCGCCTGGATGATGGCAAAGGTGACCAGGCTCAGGATGGCCAGGACCGGTATCGCCGACGCTATGCGCATGAGCAGGAATCGCAGCATCGGATCATCCGCTTTCTTGTCTGGCCGCCGCTCCCTCGGGTGCGTTCGGAGGTTTCCTTTGTCCGGCCGCACCGCGGCGCGGCCGGACGTCTCTCAGTCAGGGAGGTAAAGTCTAATCCATCGGTCCCTTATCGCCAGGTTTGCCCGGAAGCTCTTGCGGGAATAATTCAAACTTGGCCTGCTTGTCCGCCTTGACGAACACGCGTTCGCGGATGATCGAATCCTCGGCCCAGTTGAACATGAAGATCGGCGTTCCCTGCGGGATGTTGGAGAAGCGCTTGTTGATGATGAGCGCGCCCGGATATTCCGTCAGGCCGACATTGTAGACGTGCTCGGTCGAGATTTTCTGGAAGTTCCGCATCAGGTCGGCGCGTTGGTCGTTGTCCTGCGTCGAGACGAACTTGTTGACGATGTCGACAAGGTCCTTCTCGAACGGCATCAGGTCGACCTGGCCGCTTTCCGGCGCGCGATGGTTCCAACTGGTCTTCGGCCCGACCGGCGCCAACTGCTCGGTGTTTTGAACGACGGAGGTAAGCTCGGTTTCGTTTCGCCGGATCAGCCAGTCGAAGCGGCCGGAATATTGTGTGGCATCGCGCTGCGTGCCGTTAAGCCCGTTGAGCACGACTCTGAGGCCGAGCTTCTCCATCTGGGCGACCACGCCTTCGGCAAGGCTCTTGTCGGTGCCGTAGTCGTTGTTGACCAGCATGACGATCTCGACATTCTTACCGCCGGCGGTGCCGGCCGGGAAATTCACGATGCCGTCGCCGTCGGTGTCCTTGAGACCTGCCTTGGCGAGCAAGGCCTTTGCGCCCGCGAGGTCGAAGGGATAATAGACGGTCGACCTGCGGTCATAGAAGCTGGTGCCCGACGAGAAGCCGCCCGGATAGATGGCGGTGAACGGGCCCTTGACCAGCGAGTCGCCCAGCGCCTTGCGGTCGAGCGCCATGGTGACGGCCTTGCGGAAGTCCTCGTTGCGGTTCAGCTCGCGGATCGCCTGGCCGCGTTCGTCCGGGTTACCCCAGCCATTGGCGGAAAAATTCATGCGCAGATTGTAGCCGATCAGGCGCGGGCCGAAGGCGAGGCGGGCCGGCGCGTTTTTGTCGGCCGCGCGCTTCAGCGAGGCGACGAAATTCTCCGGCTGCTCGAGGTTGGAGAAGTCGCCGGATCCCGCCACCGCCTGGACGTCGCGGTCGGCCCAGGTCGACAGCTTGTATTGCAGCTCGTTGAGGTAAGGCAGCTGGTTGCCCTTCTCGTCGACCTTCCAATAATAAGGGTTGCGGCGCATGACGATGATGTCGTCCGCGCGGTATTCCACAGGCACCCACGCGCCCATCACCGGCATGTTCATATATTCCGGCGGGAAGGCGTTCTTGAACTGGTCGTAGGTGTTCTTCGAATATTTCGGATGCTGCGGCTTCAATATGTGCGCGGGGCCGGGGCAAAACGTGCCGTAGGCCATGGCGTAGAGGTACTGCTTCGGGAAGGCGTCCTT
Organism: Mesorhizobium sp. RCC_202; assembly: GCF_041355295.1. Classification (NCBI taxonomy): domain Bacteria; kingdom Pseudomonadati; phylum Pseudomonadota; class Alphaproteobacteria; order Hyphomicrobiales; family Phyllobacteriaceae; genus Mesorhizobium; species Mesorhizobium sp. RCC_202. The sequence goes on along the minus strand of NZ_JBFUPO010000008.1, from coordinate 139,588 downwards.
GAAGGTCCACTCGACCGTGTAGTCGTCGATCTTCTTCAGCGTCGTGCCGACGCCGAAGGTCTCCTCGGTCGCGCCATTGAGCGGCGAGACGTTCGGGTCGACCACCTCGTCATCCCAGTAGAACATGACGTCGTCTGCGTTGAAGGCCACGCCATCGGACCATTTGGCGCCCTCGATCAGATGCATGGTCAGCTTGTGGCCGTCCTTCGACCAGTCCCAGCTTTTGGCGAGGTTCGGCAACGGCTCGGTGTCCTTGGCCTCGACCTGGAACAGCGGCGCGGTGCGCGTCAGGCATTCGGAGAGGCCGATATCGATGCCGCCCCAGCCTTGCGTCTGGCCGGCGCCGTAGTTCCAGCCTTCCGGCCGGCCGCCGATGACATGGCGCATGGTATCGCCATAGACGCCGATGCCGTCCGGCATGTTGGCTGTCTTGAAGACCAATGGCTCCTTCGGCAACCGGTCCTTCACCGGCGGCAGCTTGCCGGTCTTGACGTATTTTTCCGTCACCCAGTCGGGCTCGTGATATTCGGGCAGCGCCTTGAACTCCAGGATGGAGTCGCGCGCCACGTATTTGATCTTGCCCTCGGCCGGAAAAGTCGCCGGCGTCGGCGGGACCGTCGGCTCGGAAGCGAAAGCGTTGAGTGCCGGAACGGAGACGCTCAGCGCCAGTCCGGCGGCAAGGCCAATGCTGCGTAGGTTCCTCATAATCTCCTCCCTCGTGTTCAGATTTGGCTGCTACCCGTCTTCTGCCTGGACGGCTGATTGCGGTGGACCTGCCTCCCAAGGTCCATCGCTCCGCCCGGGTTTCAGCCGGTCTGCTTGAGCGCCGCTTTTTCGGCGCGCAATTCCTCGATCGAGCGCACATTTCGCCGCGCCGCACCTGCCCAGTCGCGGGTCTTGATCGCGGATTTCGACAGCCGCTCCTTGGCGGCCGGAACCGCATGCGCATATTGCGGCAGCCATTGAGCCTGGGCGACGACCATCTCGTCCACCATCTGCCAGACCTCTTCGGGCGTCGACACCGCACCGACCAGCGGGTCGTGCAGCACGGCGAGCTTCAACAGGTCGATATCGCCTGATATCGCCGCATGCACCGACATGCGCTGCACATTGATCGAGGCCATGCAGGTTGCGGCACACGCTTCGGGCAGGGTGATGCCGGCAGCCATGTTGATGCCGAACCGGTCGACGAAGCCGGGCGACTCGATGATGGCGTCCTGCGGCAGATTGCTGATCACGCCGTCATTCCGGACGTTGAAATGGCCGCGATAGACACGGTTGGTCTCCAGCGCCTCGAGGATGTGGCTGGCGTGCTCGTTGGAGCGCTTGGCCGGATCGATCTGCTTCGACGCCGCTTCGAGGAATTGCGGGTACTCCGTCTCGAACCAGTTGCGGGTCTCGGTCGAGTAGCGCAGATAGCCGCCGGTCTCGCCATGGATCCAGTCGGACATGTCGATCCAGCGCGTGATCTCGTCGGGCCGCTTGCGGTACCAGGGCAGATATTCCGACAGATGCCCGTTGCTCTCGGTCGAATAGACGCCGAACCGCTTCAAGACATCGATGCGCAGCTTTTCCTGCTGCGAATAGACCGGGTGCGCCTCGAAAGCGGCGACCAGCTCATCCTTGCCGACCTTGCGTCCGTCCAGCCGCAGATCGATGAACCAGGTCTGGTGGTTGATGCCGGAGCAGACATAGTCGAGCTCCCTCGGCGATTTCGCGCCGAGCACCTCGGCGATCTGCTCGGCGCCATGCTGGACGCCGTGGCAGAGACCGACCGTATCGACCTTGCCATATTCGATTGCCGCCCAGGTGTTCATCGCCATCGGGTTGGCATAGTTGAGGAATTTGGCGCCCGTCGCGGCGACTTCGCGTATGTCTTTGCAGAAATCGAGGATGACCGGGATGTTGCGCTGGCCGTAGAGGATGCCGCCGGCGCAGATCGTATCGCCGACGCATTGGTCGATGCCGTATTTCAGCGGAATGCGGATGTCGTCGGCATAGGCTTCGAGGCCGCCGACGCGCACGCAGCTGATGATGTAGCGCGCGCCGTCCAGCGCCTTGCGGCGGTCGGTGGTCGCGGTGACTTTTGTCGGCAGCTTGTTGGCCTCGACGACCCGGTCGAGGATCGCCTTGATCATTGCCAGATTGTGCTCGCTGATGTCGGTGAGCGCGAATTCGATGTCCTTGAATTCCGGCACGCACAGAATGTCGGTGAACAGCTTCTTGGTGAACCCGACGCTGCCGGCGCCGATAATAGCGATTTTGAAGCTCATTACCTTCACCTTGATCCAACCGAATGCCAGGCAAGGAGCAGCAAGGGAGGATATGGCGGCGCGCCGTGGCGCACATGCCATTCGAGCCGGAATTCCGGCTCTTTCTCCTCCCGCCCGCTCCTCGACCGCGGGTCTTTCGCGTTCTTGAGTTTTGGATTATGCCGTTATTCGCGGGCGCGGCCAGAGAACGATTATGCTTTCGAGGGTAATTTTGTGCTGCGCGAGCTGATCGCCAACGGACAAGTGATGCGGACGGTATCGCTGCCGCGCGGCCGCCAGCGCCTGCACGCGATGCCGACCAGCACGGGCTATGAAGTCCGCCAGGACGTGACCTATGACTGGGATGGGCGCAAGCGCGGCCAGACGCCGTTCACCGTGCTGCAGCACACCATCAGCGGCGCAGGACAGTTGCGCTACGAAAACCGCAACTACCGCCTGCAGGCCAACGACACGCTGCTGGTGCTGGTGCCGCACAACCATCGCTACTGGCTGGGGCAGGGCGACCGCTGGGAGTATTTCTGGATCTCGATGAACGGCGAGGAGGCGCTGCGCATCCATAAATCGATCCTCGACGTCTTTGGCCCGGTCTTGCGGCTGCAGCCGGCGACCGTGGATCATCTTGCCGATTGCAGCCTGCGCCTCATCAAGGGCGCGGCGTCGCCCGGCAGGGCTTCGGCGATCGCCTACGAGGCTGCGATGGCACTCTACGACGATGTCTTTGGCTCGCACGCTTTCGCCGAAAAGCAGAGCGCCATGCAGCCGGTCATCGATCACATCAACGCCAATCTCGACAAGGCTCTGCCGGTGTCGGACCTTGTCGAGATCAGCGGCCTCAGCCGGGCGCATTTCTCGCGCTGCTTTGCCGAGAGCGAAGGGCTGCCGCCGGCCGAATTCGTCCTGCAGCAACGGCTGCAGCGCGCGGCCAAGCTTTTGACCAAGGCTGATTTCCTGCCGGTCAAGGAAGTCGCCGTCCTGTGCGGCTTCGAGGATGCGAACTATTTCTCCAAGGTCTTTCGCCGTTTCTACGGCATCACGCCGACGCAATTCCGCACCACCGGCATGTATGCCAGCCTCGGCAGCCATCGCTGAAAATTGGTCGGGGTTGACTTCAGCGCTTGGCGCTGTCGAGCGCCGTCGAGGCGGTGCTCACCGGATCGGCGGCGGCGGCAAAGGCGGCATCGATCTGCTCGGGCGTGCGCTGCACCGAGCGCTTCCAGGCGATATACTGAACGATGCCGAAACTGGCGCGTTGCGGCACCGTCTTCACCACCGGCATGTGGAAGCCGCTGCGGAACTTGCCCCAGCGCGCGCCGAGCACCGCGACCAGTTCCTCGACGGTCGGCGGCGTCGCCACATCGGCATAGGTGATCGTGGTCTTGCCGGCGATCGCGGCTGCGCGCGACAGCGGCACCGGGATCGAGGCGAGGTAATCGGACGGTACGTCGATCAGCCCGCCGAACGCCCATTGCTGGCGCAATTCGCTCGCGTTCATCGGCGCCACGCTGACGTCGATATCGTTGGGTGTGCCCGGCACGCGGTAGGGGCAGGAGAAATGCCCGCAATTGGCTTGCGCGGCGAACTGCCAGAGCGCGTAGCCTTGCCAGTTGCCCATCGGGAAATGCACGTCGATGGTCGGCTTGTAGCGCGCATACCAGAGCGGCAGTCGCGACAGCAGCCGATAGGTGTAGCGGTTATCGGCGATATACTGCGCCGTCCTGCCATTGGTGTAGAGCACCGGGAAGCGGCCGAGGCGGCGATGCACCTGGCGCACGAATTCTTCGGCGTCCTCCAGCGACATCCATTGCGCGGGGTCGATGCCTTCGATGTCCAGCGCCAGCAGATCGTCCGCCGCCGGCTCGGCGAAATCGATGAAATTGTTGGCCTGCTCGACCGGATTGCCGGGACGTGCCAGGTGATAAGCGCCCCATTTCAGGCCGAGCGCCTTGGCCACCACCTTGCGCGTCTGGAACAATTCGCGCGTCACCGCATAGCGCTTCCACAGCGCCTTGCAGAGCTTTACGTCGGTCTCGCCGCCGAAGCAGAAATAGGGCGGCGGCAGGCCGTCGGACGCCTTGTTGATGAAGCCGACGACGCGCTTGTCGGTGACAAGCTGCCCCCAGTCGATGGAATTGTATTCATAGGCGTCGATGATCAGCGCGCGGTCGGCATTCTTCCACGGCTCGGAGAAATCCGAGGCCTGTGCCGCCGTGCCCAGCACCATCGCTGCTGCGAGAAGCGCCAGGCGGCGAAGAGGGCGCGCCGGCTTTTTCAATCAGGGTGTCCCCACTGACCAGGGGACGATCCTGGACGCTTATGGTTAAGGAAGTGCTTCGGGGCCCTGAACCAGGTGATCGCAATGGTCATGGCTTCGGCCTGTCGCCGCCGCTTGTGCTCACGAGCTGTTTTCGGGCGACGCGGAAACGACAAAAAAGTATCGGTCGGGTGGACAAGCCGTGGTGGCAGGCGCTTCAATTGCCGCCTAAGCTTCCAATCACGGCGGCCAGTGGGAATACACGGCCTGCAGAAAGAAAAGCGCAGTAACCGGTCACCAGACCGGACCCGCGCGGGAGGAATGAACATGAACCCGGACCTGGAAGTCGTCCAGATCAGACAAGGTGAGTCGTTCAAGGCCTGGGCCCACGGCTACCCTTTCCGCACCGTGCGCTGGCACTTCCATCCCGAATATGAGCTGCACCTCGTCGTGGCCACCACCGGTCGCTATTTCGTCGGCGACTTCATCGGCGAGTTCGAGCCCGGCAATCTGGTGCTCACCGGTCCCAACCTGCCGCACAATTGGATCAGCGACGTGCCGCCGGGCGAGACTGTGCCGCTGCGCGGCCGCGTCGTCCAATTCTCCGAAGAATTCATCGCCGACTCGACCGCCGCACTTCCCGAGCTTGCCGCCTGCGCCGGCATCCTCGAAACCAGCCGCCGCGGCGCGCTGTTCTCGCCGGCGACGGCCGAGCTCGCCGCGCCGCTGCTTGCCGAACTGGTCGAAGCGCAAGGCGTGCGCCGCCTGTCGCTGTTCATGGCGGTGCTCGACATCCTGAGCCGCGCCGGCGATGTCCGCACGCTGACCAGCGCCGGCTACCTTCCCGATCCCTCCGGCTTCATGTCGGCCGGCATCAACCAGGCGCTCGCCTACATCAATTGCCACCTGACCGAGCCGTTCAGCGAAAGCGACCTTGCGGAAATCGCCGGGCGCAGTCCCAGCGCCTTCTCGCGCAGCTTTCGCCGGCATACCGGGATGGCGCTGGTGCAGTATGTCAATCGGCTGCGCATCAACCTTGCCTGCCAGTTGCTGATGAGCGACGCGCAGACCTCGATCACCGAGATCTGCTACGCAGCCGGCTACAACAACATCTCGAATTTCAACCGCCAGTTCCTGGCGCAGAAAGGCATGTCGCCCTCGCGCTTCAGGGCGCTGCTGGCGGAAAACATAAACGCGGAGATTGCCGCCTAACAGGGAGGACCGGGAGGAGCCTGAACATCGTCTGGAAGGAATGACGCGGGTGCGTTGGAGGCGCCCCGCGCTGGAGATCGCTTGTCCTGAAATCCAGCAACATCAAGAGGATGCGGATGCTCGCAGAGAGATGGTCAAGGACGATCATCCCCATGCCGCTGATGATAGTCCTCGCAACAGTTCGACATGCAGTCAAGACCTGGCGCGCCATGTGGTGCTCAGGTTTCGTGAAACCATTTTCTTCAAACGGAGATATTCGAATGACCAGATTTGCTTGGAAATCGCCACCCGCCCGCAAAGCCATCGGTGCGGCGGCGCTCGCACTCTCCCTGCTCAGCGGCACCGCCGCCTTTGCCGCTGATGTCACCGACGCCACGGTTGCCTTCCTGATGCCCGACCAGGCATCGACCCGCTATGAGCAGCACGACTATCCGGGCTTTGCCGCCGAGATGAAAAAGCTCTGCCCGGGCTGCAAGGTGCTCTACCAGAACGCCGATGCGGACGCCTCGCGCCAGCAGCAGCAGTTCAACTCGGTGATCTCTCAGGGCGCCAAGGCGATCGTGCTCGACCCCGTCGATTCGACCGCCGCCGCCTCACTGGTCAAGCTGGCGCAGAGCCAGGGCGTCAAGGTCATCGCCTATGACCGGCCGATCCCGACCGCGCCCGCCGATTTCTACGTCTCCTTCAACAACGAAGGCATCGGCAAGGCCATTGCGGATTCGCTGGTCGAGCACCTCAAGGCGCTGAAAGTCGATCCGGCCGGCGGCGGCCTGCTGCAGATCAACGGTTCGCCGACCGACGCGGCCGCCGGCCTGATCAAGAAGGGCATTCACGAAGGCCTCGACAACAGCGGCTATCCGATCCTGGCCGAATTCGACACGCCGGAATGGGCGCCGCCGAAAGCCCAGCAATGGGCGAGCGGCCAGATCACCCGCTTCTCGACCAAGATCCTCGGCGTCGTCGCTGCCAATGACGGCACCGGCGGTGGCGCGATCGCCGCCTTCAAGGCAGCCGGCGTCGATCCGGTGCCGCCGGTGACCGGCAATGACGCCACGATCGCCGCACTCCAGCTGATCATCGCCGGCGACCAGTACAACACCATCTCCAAGCCGAGCGAGATCGTCGCGGCCGCCGCCGCCAACGTCGCAATCAAGCTCCTGTCTGGCGAAACGCCAAAGGCCGAGATGACCTTGTACGACACGCCCTCGCAGCTGTTCACGCCGGCTGTCGTGACGCAGGAAAACCTCAAGGCCGAGATCATCGACAAGAAGATCAACACGGCCGCCGAACTCTGCGTCGACCGCTATGTCGAGGGCTGCAAGAAGCTCGGCATCGTCAACTAAGGGAACCGACCATGATCCCGAAAAGTGGAATCCGGTTTTCGGGCAAGGTCATCGTCCAACAAAAACTGTTCGGCCGCTCGAGGCGGCCGGACGCCACTCTTGACCGGCTCTCCGGAAAGGTTTGCCCCCAATGACCGACATCGCCGACAGACCGGTTTCGACCGGCGAACTGGTGCTCAGCCTGCGCGGCATCTCGAAAAATTTCGGCGCGGTCTCGGCACTCACCGACATCGATCTCGATGTTCATGCCGGCGAAGTCGTGGCGCTGGTCGGTGACAATGGCGCCGGCAAGTCGACGCTGGTCAAGATCCTGGCCGGCGTCCATCAGCCAAGCTCGGGCACGATCGATTTTCGCGGCAAGCCGGTCACCATGCCTGACCCGAGCGCGGCGCTGACGCTGGGCATCGCCACCGTCTTCCAGGACCTGGCGCTGTGCGAGAACCTCGACGTCGTCGCCAACATCTTCCTCGGCAAGGAGCTCAACCCGCTGCGGCTGGACGAGGTGGCGATGGAAATCCGCGCCTGGACGCTGCTCAATGAATTGTCGGCGCGTATTCCCAGCGTTCGCGAAGCGGTCGCCTCGCTGTCGGGCGGCCAGCGCCAGACGGTCGCCATCGCCCGCTCGCTGCTGCTCGAACCAAAGCTGATCCTGCTCGACGAGCCGACCGCGGCGCTGGGCGTCGCCCAGACGGCGGAAGTGCTGAACCTGATCGACCGGGTGCGCGAGCGCGGCCTCGGCGTCTTGATGATCAGCCACAATATGGAGGACGTGCGCGCCGTCGCGGATCGGATCGTCGTGCTGCGGCTTGGCCGCAACAACGGCGTCTTCGCGCCCGACGCCTCCAACCAGGAACTGGTCAGTGCCATCACCGGCGCCTCGAACAATGCGGTCTCGCGCCGCGCCGAGCGCCGGCAAGCTCAGCAAAATCAGGCCCAGCAAAACCAGGAGCAACGGCCATGAGCGCGGAGATGAAGCACGACACCTCGGCCTCGACGGCGCTCGACCGCAGCGACGTGCGCGTCAAGCATGAGGCCGGCGTCGGTGGCGCGCTGCGCGCCTTCCTCGACCGCGTCCGCTCCGGCGATCTCGGCTCGCTGCCGGTCGTCGTCGGCCTCGTCATCATCTGGACCGTGTTCACCAGCCTCAACCCGGTGTTCGTCTCCTCCAGCAACCTCGTCAACCTGCTATTCGACTGCTCGACGGTCGGCGTCATCGCGCTCGGCATCGTCTGCGTGCTGATGGTCGGCGAGATCGACCTGTCGGTCGGCTCGATCAGCGGCTTTGCCTCGGCTCTCGTCGGCACGCTGTGGGTCAACCAGGGCTGGCCAGTGGCGCTCGCCATCCTCGCCGCCCTCGCTTTTGGCGCGGCCATCGGCTGCCTCTATGCCATGCTGTTCAACCGGCTCGGCATGCCGAGCTTCGTTTCGACGCTGGCCGGCCTGTTGGCGGTGCTCGGCATGCAGCTCTACATCCTCGGCTCCACCGGCTCGATCAACCTGCCCTATGGCTCGAACCTGGTGAATTTCGGCCAGCTCATGGTCATGCCGCACTGGGTCTCCTATGGGCTGGCGGCTCTGCCCGGCATCGTCATGCTCGTCACCGGCCTGCGCACCATCAGTCGCCGCCGTGCCGTCAACCTGTCGGCGCCGTCGCTCGGCGGCCTCATCGTGCGCGTCGTCGCCATCACGCTGGTGCTCGAACTCATCGTCGGCTACCTCAACCAGGCGCGCGGCATTCCATGGATGTTCGGCCTGTTCGTCGGTCTTGTCGTGGCGATGAACTACGCGCTGACCCGCACCAAATGGGGCCGCTCGATGACCGCCGTCGGCGGCAATCGCGAGGCCGCGCGGCGCGCCGGCATCAAGGTCCGGCTGATCTATCTCAGCGCCTTCGCCGCCTGCTCGATGTTCGCGGCGCTTGGCGGCGTGCTGTCGGCCGCCCGTCTTGCCTCGGCAAGCCAGCAGGCCGGCACAGGCGACGTCAACCTCAACGCCATCGCGGCGGCCGTCATCGGCGGCACCAGCCTGTTCGGTGGCCGCGGCAGCGCCTATTCCGCGCTGCTCGGCATCATCGTCATCCAGTCGATCGCCAGCGGGCTGACCTTGCTCGATCTGTCGTCGTCGCTTCGCTACATGATCACCGGCGCCGTCCTGGCGATCGCAGTCATCGTCGATTCCCTGGCACGCCGTTCGCGGGTTTCCCACGGCCGCGCCTGACGCCCATCAATCCCGAGCATGATCCCAACCAAAGGTCGGGAAAGATCGTGCTCGACAACAGCAAGACAAATTGAGCGAGGACCAAACATGGCTCAGGATCTAACAGGCAAGGTGGCCGCGGTGACCGGCGCGGCATCTGGCATCGGCCTCGAATGCGCCAGGGCGATGCTGGCCGCCGGCGCCCGCGTCGTGCTGGTCGACAGGGCCGAAGACAGGCTGAAGGAGGTCATCGCCGAACTCGGCGCAGGCGCGATCCCGCTGGTGGTCGACCTGACCAGCCCGGCCAGCGTGGCGACCATGCTGCCTGGAATCCTTGAGAAGGCCGGCCAGCTCGACATCTTCCACGCCAATGCCGGCTCCTATGTCGGCGGCGAGATCCTCAACGGCGATCCGGACGCCTGGGACCGCATGCTGAACCTCAACATCAACTCGGTCTTCCGCTCGGTGCATGCGGTGCTGCCGCACATGGTCGAACGCAAGACCGGCGACATCATCGTAACCAGTTCCATCGCCGGCCTCGTCCCTGTCGTCTGGGAGCCGGTCTACACGGCCTCCAAGCATGCCATACAGGCCTTCGTCCATACGCTGCGCAGGCAGGTGGCCAAGCACGGCCTGCGCGTCGGCGCCGTGGCGCCTGGCCCGGTGGTGACGGCGCTGATCAGCGATTGGCCGAAGCAGAAGCTCGAAGACGAGCTGGCCGCCGGTGGGCTGATGCAACCCGTGGAGGTCGCGGAAGCCGTCCTGTTCATGCTCACGCGCCCGAGGAACGTCACCATTCGCGATCTGGTGATCTTGCCGCAGAGCAATGATTTGTGAGTGAGTAGTGAGTAGCGAGTAGAAAAATATCCCGCTTACTAATTACTACTCACTATTCACTGCTTCCATCTTGAGGTCCCTCCATGCCTTCCCATTTCCTCGGCGTCGATGTCGGCACGGGCAGCGCGCGAGCCGGCGTCTTTGATGAGCGCGGACAGCTCGTGGCTTCCGCCAAGCGCGATATCGCTCTGTTCATGGAACCCGGCGAGATCGCCGAGCAATCCAGCCGCGACATCTGGCAGGCGGTATGCGCCAGCGTGCGCGAGGCGGTCGCAAAGTCGGGCGTCGAACCTCGGGAGATCAAAGGCATCGGCTTCGACGCGACCTGTTCCCTCGTGGTGGTCGGTGACGAAGGCGAGGCCCTGCCGGTCGGCCATTCAAGCGACAATGACAGAAACATCATCGTCTGGATGGACCACCGCGCCCTTGACCAGACCAGGCGCATCAATGCCGGCCGGCATCCTGTCCTCAATTATGTCGGCGGCGTCATTTCGCCGGAAATGGAAACGCCGAAGCTTCTGTGGCTGAAGGAGAACCTGCCCGCGACGTTCGCCGGGGCGCGGCATTTCTTCGATCTGGCCGATTACCTGAGCTGGCGTGCCACCGGCAGCCTCGCCCGATCTGTCTGCACGCTCGCCTGCAAGTGGACCTATCTCGGCCATGAGCGGCGCTGGGACGAGAGCTATTTCCACGCTATCGGGCTAGGCGAGCTGGCCGACGAGGGTTTTGCCCGCATCGGCACCGAGGTGGTCGATCCGGGCACGGCGGTGGGCGCCGGCCTGACGCCGGTGGCTGCTGCCGAACTGGGGCTGGCCGCCGGCACCGTCGTCGCCGCCGGGCTGATCGATGCCCATGCCGGTGGCGTCGGCACGGTGGGTGCAGCCGGCAATGTCGGCACGCTTTCTTCACGCATGGCCTATGTGCTTGGAACGTCGGCCTGCACCATGGCCAGCAGCCAAGGTCCGGCCTTCGTTCCGGGCGTCTGGGGTCCTTACTTTTCCGCCATGGTGCCGGGGTTCTGGCTGAGCGAGGGCGGCCAGTCGGCCGCCGGCGCCGCCATCGATCTCCTGGTGCGCTTCCACCCGGCCGCGGTCGAGGCCTCGGAGCGCGCCGCTGCGCAACGCAAATCGCTGGTCGATTGGCTGGCCGCGACCGCGGCGGCAAGCTCGCCCGACCTTTCGGCGGCCGCCAGCCTCGCCGGAAGCATCCATGTCGTGCCCGAGTTCCTCGGCAACCGTGCGCCATTCGCCGACCCGGATGCTCGCGGCCTGATTGCGGGGCTGGACACCGATCGTTCGATGGACAGCCTCGTCGGCCTCTACGTGGCCGGGCTTTGCGGCCTCGGCTACGGCGTGCGCCAGATCGTGGCGGCGATGGCGTCGTCCGGTCTCGCCGTCGACACCATCGTCATCAGCGGCGGCGCCGGGCAGTCATCGCTTGTGCGCCAGCTGCTTGCCGACTCGACAGGCCTGCCGGTCGCCGCCTCGCAATCGCCAGAGCCGGTGCTGCTCGGCGCCGCGATGCTCGGAGCGGTCGCGGCCGGCCGTTACCCCGACCTTTCGATCGCCATGCCTGCCATGTCCCGGCTCGGCGACATCTTCCAGCCGGCGACTGGTGCGATGCGAGCGTGGCACGACCGGCGCTACGAAGCCTTTCTGGCGCTTCAGGCGGTGGGACGCAGCATACGCTGAGGCGCCCGTCAGCGGCGGAACTGCACCTCGAACGGATCGGGCGCCGGTTCCTGCGGCAGCGTGCCTTCGTCCCGGCGCTTCTTGTGGTGGGTTAGCGAGCATTGTGGCGAGCACAATATGCCGCGATCGGTCCAGTAAGCCGGACCCTGCTCAAGCTCACCGTGGTAGTAGTTAAAGGCAGGAGCCCGGTAAGACAGGCCGCATTCGATGCAACGATAGGCGTCGGGTCTGGCAAGCATGGGATGTTCCGGTTCGGTCTGTACGATTAACGGGATGAGATCATACCGCAGGGTGAAATTCCCTGTCATAGAATTTTGGTAGGCGAGGGTCGTAGCTTCGAAAGCATAGAGCAACCTTGAAGCCCGTTCGCGGGTTCGTCATCCACGGGCGGAGCAAGGAGCGAAGCGACGCGGCGCAGACCCGAGGATCCATGCCGTGACGTTGAAACGGTCTCCACGGGCCAGATTCCGCTCCGCTGCACCCTTCGCTAAAAGTCCCAGCATGGATCCTCGGATCTACGCGTCCGCTTCGCTCCCGCTCCGCCCGTGGATGACGAAGTTCGGGCGCTTCGGTTAATCTCCGAAGTCGGCAAGCCACAAAATCCGCGTGACAAAATTTGACGTTTACGTAAAAAGAAGGTGCGGGGCCGGCCCAAAGGTGGATGGCCTCGCTTCGGCCATGCGCCTACGCTCGGCCGGAACGGGAGGAGGAAATCATGTATAGCGCACCCGTCGACGACATCGCCTTCACGCTGAAGCACGTGGCTGGGCTGAAGCCGGCGCTTGATGCGGGAACCTTCGGGGATCTTGGCGAGGACCTGGTCGATGCGATCCTGGCCGAAGCCGGACGTTTCGCCAGCGAAGAGGTGGCACCGCTCTACAAGATCGGCGACGAGCATGGCGCGGTATTGAAAGACGCGACTGTGACCACGCCGCCCGGCTGGAAGGAGCTTTACCGGCGCTGGACCGAAGGCGGCTGGAACGCGTTGTCCGGTCCGGAGGAATTCGGCGGCCAGGGCCTGCCGGCGATGCTCGGCGTCGCCGCGCTCGAAATGTGGAATTCCGCCGCCATGGCCTTCGGCATCGGCCCGACGCTGACCATGGGCGCCGTCGAGGCGCTCGACAAGCATGCCTCGGACGCGCTCAAGGCAAAATACCTGGCCAAGCTCGTTTCCGGCGAGTGGATGGGCACGATGAACTTGACCGAGCCGCAGGCAGGCTCGGATCTCGCGGCCTTGCGCAGCCGAGCCGAGCCGGTCGGCGACGGCACCTACCGCATCTTCGGCCAGAAGATTTTCATCACCTATGGCGAGCATGATTTCACCGACAACATCGTGCATCTGGTGCTGGCCAGGCTGCCCGACGCGCCGGCCGGCACGCGCGGCATCTCGTTGTTCCTGGTGCCGAAGTTTTTCGTCAATGACGATGGTTCGCTCGGCGCCCGCAACGACGTCTTCTGTTCGGGCCTCGAGCACAAGCTCGGCATTCATGCCTCGCCGACCTGCACCATGATCTATGGCGACGGCTTTCAGGGCGCTGCGCCCGGCGCCATCGGCTGGCTGATCGGCGAGGAGAACAAGGGGCTGGCCTGCATGTTCACCATGATGAACAACGCCAGGCTTTGCGTCGGCATGCAGGGCGTGGCGGTGGCTGAAGCCGCGACGCAGAAGGCGATCGCCTATGCCAATGAGCGCCGCCAGGGCAAGGCGTCCGATTATGCCGGCTCCGGCATGGCGCCGATCGTCCATCACCCGGACGTGCAGCGCAATCTGCTGACCATGAAGGCGCTGACGCAGATCGCACGCTCGATCAGCTATGCCTGCGCGCATGCCATCGACCGCGCGCGCCTCAGTGAGGGCGAGGCGGCAGCCCGATGGCGCGACCGCGCCAACCTGCTGACGCCGCTCGCCAAGGCGTTCTCGACCGATGTCGGCGTCGAGGTCGCCTCGCTGGGTGTCCAGGTGCATGGCGGCATGGGCTTCATCGAGGAGACGGGTGCCGCGGCGCTTTACCGCGACGCCCGCATCGCGCCGATCTATGAAGGCACCAACGGCATCCAGGCGATCGACCTGGTGTCGCGCAAACTGCCGCTCGACGGCGGCGAGCATGTGCATGGTTACATCGGCGAACTGAAGGCGGTTGCCGACGCGGTGCGTATGTCGAACATCGAGGGGTTCGGCCGCACCGCCGACAATCTCGACCGGGCGCTTGCCGACCTCGACGAGGCGACGCGTTTCCTGCAGGCGCTACTGGCCGACGGCAATGCCGACGCCGCGATGGCCGGCGCCACGCCTTATCTGCGCCTGATCTCGCTCGCCGCCGGCGGCGCCTATCTGGCGCAAGGCGGGCTTGCTGACCGCGGCCGCATTCCTCTTTGCCGTTTCTTTGCCGAAAACCTGCTTGGCGAGGCGCGCGCGCTCAAGGAACGCGTCATCGACGGCGCCGACAGCCTTGCTGCTGCCGGCAAGGCGCTGATCTCCGCCTGAACACGAAGGAACCGACAGTGACCGACCATATCCTCATCGAGCGCCGGGGCGCCGTGCAGATCATCCGCATGAACCGTCCCGACAAGAAGAACGCGCTGACGCGCGCCATGTACGCGAAAATGTCGGCGGCGCTCGCCGAAGGCGACGCCGATCCGGCGGTGCGCGTCCATGTCTTCCTAGGCGTTCCCGGCGCCTTCTCTTCCGGCAATGACCTCGCCGATTTCCTGGTCATCGCCACCGGTGGCGAGGGCGGCAACGAGGTCTGGGATTTCCTGATGGCGCTGGCCAGGGCGGAGAAGCCGATGGTCTCCGGCGTCGACGGCGTTGCTGTCGGCATCGGCACGACGCTCAACCTGCATTGCGACCTCACCTTCGCCACGCCGCGCACCATCTTCCGCACGCCCTTCGTCGATCTCGGCCTGGTGCCGGAGGCCGGCTCCAGCCTCATCGCACCGCAGCTCCTGGGACGGCAGGGCGCCTTCGCGCTGCTCGGCCTTGGCGAGAGCTTTTCGGCCGAGCGCGCCAAGGCTGCCGGGCTGATCTACGACGTGGTCGCCGAGGATGCGCTGGAAGGCGCGGTGCTGGCGGCGGCCAACGAGATCGCGGCGAAGCCGCCGCAGGCGCTGAAGATCGCGCGCGACCTGATGCGCGAGCCGCGCGAGGCGCTTGTCGCCCGCATCAAGGTCGAAAGCGCGCATTTCCGCGAGCGGCTGACCTCCGACGAGGCGCGCGCCGCGCTCACCGCCTTCATGACGCGCAAGAAGGTGGGCTGATCCGGCGACACTGGCAGGTTGTGGCAGCTTCGAGCAAAACTCGCGTCGGACGCGAGTTTTGCTCTGTACACTGCCGTTGCCGCACCCTATCTCGTAAATCCAACGGGGCGGGGGCTCAGAGCAATTCCAGGAAAAGCGGGTAGCGGTTTTCCGTCGGGAATTGCGTCAAACGAGACTTTGGTCGGTGGAGAGGACATGGCCCGCAACGTCGCTGCCAGGAAGCAAATTTCTGAAGTGATCAGAGGCATGCATTGACGGATTGAGTGTCCGACATGTTTGCCGATGCCGCAAAACCGCTCGCGCTGACCCTAAAACTCTGGTGGCGCTTCTGGCCGCAATTGGTCGCCTTGGTGCTGTTGGGCATCGTGTTCGGCGACCTGTTCATGCAGATCGCCGCGCGCGCCGCCTTCTTCAACCATATGGCTGGCCTCGCCTTGCTGACGCTGGTGGCGCTGACGCAGCTCATCGTTACCGTCGCCATGTTCCAGACGCTGCTGCCGGCCTTGCCTGCGGTGCGCGCCGCCCAGCAGGCGGCTCAAGGCGAAACCGAGGCTGAGCCTGGCACCGGCAGCGCCAGGTTGGCGCGCATGGTCACCGTCGCGCTCTTGCCCTTCTTTGCCTATTACGCCGCCTGGGGGTTTTTGGGCGACACGGTGCGGCAATATTCGCGCGTCACGCTCGACATGGCGCCCTTCGGGGAAGGTGCGGGCAATGTGCTCGACGTGCTGGATTCGCGCTGGCTGATCCTGTCGGTGGTCATCTCCTGGCTGATAAGGCGCTTCGCCACCGCGATGCAGAAGCGTGGCGGCTCGCGTTCCTTCTGGCAGATCGTGGTTGTGATCTGCGAGACCAACTGGATCTTCATCGGTCTCTACGTGATCTCGCGCTGGAAGGACCAGATTGTCGGCTGGATCATGAGCCGCAACATCTTCTCCATCCTGCAGGCCGCGGCTGACGGTGTTGCCCATCCCATCGCCATCGCCTTCGCCGCTCCGATGGTGCCGGTCGAAGTCACCTCCATCGACACCACGACCAAACTGGTGAACCTGTTCTTCTACATGCTGTTGCCGGTGATCTGGCTGGTGCTCGCGGCGCTGATCTACGGCTATGACGTGCGCGACGACAGGGAGCTGATGCGCGTGCACAGCCGTGTCGAGCGCCTGGGCGAGCGCTACCGCGCCATTCCGAAATTCCTGCGCGACTTCGCCGAGCATTTCATCTCCGGCTACCGCTCGCGTTATTTGCCGATCGCCAACGGCGTGCGCATCACGCTGAGTTCCGGCGTGGTGCTGATCGCCACGCTGATCGTCGGTTACCGGCTGATCGACTGGGCTGCCGCGTGGGGCTGGCTCGGCATGACGCGGCTCATCGGTCCGCATGAGCTCGACACCTGGCAGGTGCTCTCGCAGGGCGTCTCGCTGCTGTTCGGCAGCGCTTTCCAGGATTCCTCCACCGGCATCCTGGTCGAGCCGCTGCGCATCTCGTTCCTCGCCGCTGTTCTCGAAACCGCATTCGCGCTGCCGAAGCGCCAGGCGAGCGAGAGCACGCAGCCATCCGATCCTTCGGACACAGCGGAGGCGCAGCATGCTTGAGAGCGCCCGCTCGCGGGTCAAGGCATGGGCGATCGCCGGCATCGGCACGGCGGCGGCAATTGCCGTCGCCGGTCTGCTCGGCGCCTTCGAGGCGAGGCATCAAGCGTTGGCGGCCCTTGCGCCTTCCAGTCAAGTCGACACCGGCGAATGGCTGGTGCGGCCGCTGAAGGCGTATGTTTCGGCGGAAAAACACGTCTACGGCACACTGCTCAAGCCCGGCGGCAAGGCGCTGGTGCTGGAGTTGGAAATGACCAACCGCACGGCAAAATCCACGAAGGACTATTTCGAGCTTCTGCAGGCGGGGCCGACGCCGGTCGATCCCGCGACAAAGCCCTTCATCGTACTCACGCGCGATTCGACGATGTCACCCGAATTGCACCCCGGCATGCCGGAGCGCATGGCCTATATCTGGCAGTTGCCGGATGGCGCGGCGCCCCCGGCAAATTTCGGCCTGACAGTCATTCGCAAGACCTACAAGCTGCGCGACAACCTCTATGGCCTTCCGGGCTGGTTCAATCCGGCGCCGATCGGGACCTTGACCATGCCTGTCGGCGCTGGCCCCGATGCCCCGGATCTGCAGCCATGATGCGCAGGCTGGCGAACATCCTCCTGCTGCTGGTCGCCGTGGCGTTTTGCTATGGGCTGCAGCTATCGAAGCCGCATTACGGCGACCTGATCGGGCCTATCCCGGCGCGCGGTAAGCTCGGCGATACGATTGTAGGACGCGGCTTCGAAGCGCGTGCCGAAAAGGTGGAGTTCGCCCGCAACCTCAGGACGGATCGCTTCGGCGAGACCGAAATCCTGACCACCGGCGGCGTCTGGGCGGTGGTGACGGTCAAGTTCGCGGCGCGCGCGCAGTCCACGGTGGTCTCGATCGCGTCCTGGCGCGGCCCGACCGGCCTGACCTACGACCAGACGGAGCGGCTGTCCTTTGCCAACGACCTGCTTCCCGTCCCCATCGATCCCGGGCTGCCGAGGAAAGCGCGGCTGGTCTTCGAACTGCGGCCGGACCAGGTGAGCAACGCCACCTTGCTGATTTCGGAGAAGCTGCTGGCGGCGCTGGATTCTCAGGCCGAGATTTCGCTCGGCCCAATTGCCGTAGGTGCTGACGGCATGCCTGCCGGCACCGTCGACACATTCGACATGACGCAGCCGCTTTGAGGTACCAATGACGGCAGAGGCTTTTGCTCAGGAGAATAGATCAGGCGAGCGCAAATGGCGCCGCCGCAGCCTGTGGTCGGTCATCCTGCTCATTCCGCTGGCGATCGCGGTCGAGGCCTATGACAGCGTCAAGGCGCTGCTTGCCGACAACGATCTCTTCTCGCGCCGCGTCGCCTGGGGCCAGAGCGCGCATTTCGGCGGCAGCGACTGGAAGCTGACCGATCTGCGCGGCGCTTTCGGCATGGCGAACCTGCCGCCGGATTCAGTGCCGGTGCTGGCCGACTTCCAGGTTACGATCGGCAATCCCGACCTGCAGAATCTCTGGCTCGGCTGCAAGATCGTGCTGATCGACAAGGACGGCCGCCACTGGTCGCCGACCACGCTTGTATCGCTGAAAACCCCCGATACCGTGCAAACCTGCGTCTCGGCGATATTTTCCGGTGCCAAGACCGGCGACACGCTCAATCTGCGCGAGACGTTTTTGGTACCGAAGGAAGCGACCAAGTCGATCAGGCCGGCGGTCGGCGTTGCCAGCGAACGCCCGCATTTCCTGCTGTTCCAGATGGAGAAGGATTAGAGCAATTCTGGGAAAGGTGCGTAGCGGTTTTCCGTCCGGAGTTGCGTAAAAACAAAGAATTGGAGCGGGTCAGCGGTTCAGTGAAACGCTGGACCGGTCTAGGGATAGAGCCGCGTCTTGTCCCAGCCGCCCTTGCCGTCGTTCGAAAACACCAGGCGGTCATGCAGCCGGAACGGCCGGTCATGCCAGAACTCGATCGTCTGCGGCAGGATGCGGAAGCCCGACCAGTGTTTCGGCCGCGGAATCTCGCCGATGGGGTAGCGCGCCGTGTATTCGGCCACCGCTTTTTCCAGCGCGAAGCGGCTTTCCAGTGGCCGCGACTGTTTTGAGGCCCAGGCGCCGATGCGGCTGCCGCGCGGCCTGGTCGCGTAATAGGCGTCGGCTTCGGCATCGGTCACCACCTCCACCGGTCCGCGTATGCGCACCTGGCGGCGCAGCGATTTCCAGTGGAAGCACATCGCCGCCTTCATGCTGCCCAGAATTTCACGGCCCTTGGCGCTTTCGAAATTCGTGTAGAACACAAAGCCTCGTTCATCGAATCCCTTGAGCAGCACCATCCGCACATCCGGCATGCCGTCGGCATCGACGGTCGCCAGGGCGACGCCGTTGGCATCGTTGATCTCGCTCTTGGTGGCGTCCTCCAGCCATGCGGCAAAGAGTCGGAAAGGCTCTGCGGCCTCGGTGAAGTCACTGCTTGTTAACTCAGTTTCGGTCATAGTTTTCCGAATTTTTACCGTTGCGGGAGGAGTTTGCCTGTTGTCGCGCATCATGCAAGCTTTTGACAGCAGGCAACGGAGCGTTATCGCTTCGGCCAGCGTCAAGGCTGCGTTCGTGATGCTGGCGCTGCCGCTGACCGCCTGTGGCGCCGGCGGCTTCAGCCTGGAAAAGGCCGAGGTCGACCGCTCGATCATCACCTCCAGCGCGCCTGCGGCGCCCGCCGACAAGGATTCCGACCAGACCACCATCGGCAATGCCGTCTCTTCCGCCGACATCAAGGAGTTGGGCGGCCAGGCCGTGCCATGGGCCAATGCCGGCACCGGCTCGCGCGGCGCGATCACCGAGCTGGTGGAATTGAAGGACAGCGGCCTGACCTGCCGCCGCTTCACCGCCACGCGCGAGAGCTTCGACGGCGTGGCCCTCTACAAGGGCCAGCTCTGCCTGGCCGGCGCCGGCGGCTGGCGCATGCAGGAATTCAAGGCTCTCTAAGGGGCACTCTGATTTTCGGTCGTCAATCCCTCTTGCGCCACTGGAATTTCTTCCTATGCGAGCGCATATAGGGGGCGACCATACACTCACTCTCTCTTGCAGGCAGGAAGCATGCGCGACCCCTATGAGGTGCTGGGCGTTGCCAAGAACGCATCGGCCAAGGACATAAAATCGGCTTACCGCAAGCTCGCCAAGAAGCATCATCCGGACCAGAACCCGAATGATCCCAAGGCGAAGGACCGTTTTGCCGCCGCCAACCAGGCGTACGAGGTCGTCGGCGACGAGAAGACGCGCGCCGCCTATGATCGCGGCGAGATCGATGGCGACGGTAAGCCGAAATTCCAGGGTTTCGAAGGTGCGGCCGGCGGCGACCCGTTCGGTGGTTTCCGCCGCCAGCAGGGCCCTGGCGCCGCGCATTTCGAATTCCGCAGCGGTCGTCCGGGCGGCGATCCGTTCGACGGCAACAGCGACATTTTCAGCCAGATTTTTGGCGACGCCTTCTCCGGCGCGCGTGGCGGCGGCAGGGGCGGCGATCGCCGTCAGCCGGTGCAAGCCGCGGATTTGAACGTCACGCTGGATGTCAGCGTCGAGGAGGCAGCCACCGCCGAAAAGGTGACGGCGATGTTCCCCGACGGCCGCAAGGTCGCGGTCAAGCTGCCCGCCTATGTCGAGGACGGCCAGACCATCCGGCTCAAGGGTCAGGGCGAGCAGGGACCGGGACAGCCGGGCGACGCGCTGGTCAAGATCCACATCCGCCGTCATCCGCGCTACCGCATGGAGGGCCGCGACCTGCATGTCGATCTGCCCGTCGATCTCACCGACGCCGTGCTAGGCGCCAAGGTTGCGGTCGAGACGCCGACCGGCAAGCTGGCCGTCAACGTCCCGGCATGGTCGAGCTCGGACAAGGTGCTGCGGCTGAAGGGCAGGGGCCTGCCGGAAAAAGCCGGCGGCCATGGCGATCTCTACGCCCATGTGCGGCTGATGCTGCCGGAAGGCGGGGATAGCGAGCTTGAGGCCTTGATGCGCCGCAAAAAAGGCTGATGGCGCCGGTTTTCTCTCCCTGACTGTCTGTTTTGAACGCTTGAAGGGGCTTGGTGCCTGTGCGATAGGGCTTTCCACGAAGCACTATACTCTTGCGGAGAGCATTCACATGGCGGGTGGACAGGGCCTGATGGCCGGTAAACGCGGCCTCATCCTCGGCGTCGCGAACAATCGGTCGATCGCTTACGGCATCGCCAAGTCTTGCGTCGATCATGGCGCCGAGATCGCGCTGACTTATCAGGGCGAGGCCTTCAAGAAGCGCGTCGAGCCGTTGGCGGCGGAACTCAACGCGCATGTCGCCGGCCATTGCGACGTCACCGATCCGGAAAGCCTCGATGCCGTCTTTGCCGACATCGCCAAGCATTGGGGCAAGCTCGACTTCCTCGTTCATGCCATCGCTTTTTCCGACAAGGACGAGCTGACCGGCCGCTATGTCGAGACGACGCGCGACAATTTCCTGCGCACCATGGACATTTCGGTCTATTCCTTCACCACCATCGCCAAGCGCGCCGAGCAGCTGATGACCGATGGCGGCTCGCTTTTGACGCTGACCTACTACGGCGCCGAGAAAGTGATGCCGCATTACAACGTCATGGGCGTCGCCAAGGCGGCTCTCGAGGCCAGCGTGCGCTACCTCGCCGTCGACCTCGGCGCCAAGAAGATCCGCGTCAACGCCATCTCCGCCGGCCCGATCAAGACGCTCGCCGCCTCCGGCATCGGCGATTTCCGCTACATCCTGAAGTGGAACGAATACAATTCGCCGCTCAAGCAGACGGTGACGCAGGAAGAGGTTGGCGATTCCGGCGTCTACTTCCTGTCGGACCTGTCGCGCGGCGTCACCGGCGAGATCCATCACGTCGATTCCGGCTACCATGTCGTCGGTATGAAGGCGGTCGACGCGCCGGATATCTCGACCGTGAAGGATTAGTTCGCTCCTCACCTATCCTCCGTCCAGGCCCTCACGCGACCTCCGGAAGACCTTGATGTATCCGCTCGTCTACATCGCGCGCCACGGTCAGACGGAGTGGAACGCCGAGCACCGCCTGCAGGGCCAGGCCGATACGGACATCAACGCGTTAGGACGCAAGCAGGCGACCTTCAACGGCCGGCGGCTTGCGGAGCTGATTGGCAAGGGGGCGGATTTCGACTTTGTCGCCAGCCCGATGCGCCGCACGCGCGAAACAATGGAATTGATGCGCGCCGCGATGGGCCTCGACCCAAGCGCCTATCGCACCGATCCGCGCCTGGTCGAGATAAGTTTCGGTGACTGGCAGGGTTTCACCTTCGCCGAGCTCGAGGCGCGGTTCCCCGGCTGCACCAACGGCCGCCGCGCCGCCAAATGGGATTTCCAGCCGCCCGGCGAAGGCGCGGAAAGCTACGAGATGCTGCTCGAGCGGATCAAGCCGTGGTTCGACACGCTTCGTGGACCGACCGTCTGCGTCACCCATGGCGGCGTCATCCGCTGCTTCTTCCGCCTCGTCGCCGGCCTGTCCAAGCAGCAAGCCGCCGGCCTCGAGGTCCCGCAGGATCGCCTGCTGCGGCTGGAGGGCCGAAGTTTGGAGTGGCTTTGAAGAGCGCACCCTAGCTTCGTCATCCTAGGGCGAAGCAGGAGCGAAGCTCCGTCGCGGAGACCCTAGGATCCATGCCGCGACCTCCGTCGATTGGCGAAAGCGGTGCAGAACGGAGGTCGTTCTACACCGTAGCGGCGCTCAGACGTAACGGCATGGATTCTAGGGTCTGCGCGCGTCGCTCCGCTCCTTGCTTCGCCCTAGAATGACGAAGCATAGATGCTCCAGCCTCGCAGTTTTAATTCTGGTCGCTGTCCGGCAACTGCATGTCCGTGACGACATTCTCGCCATTGGTCACGTCAAAGGCGATCACGATGTCCATGCCGGGCTTCAGCGAGTCGATATCGGTCTCGGCGTTGAGCTTGTAGGCCTTGCCGTCATCAAGAGTCAGCGTGAGCGTGTCCTTGTCGACCTTCTTGATCAGGCCTTCGGTCTGGCCGGCGAACGCGGCGGCGGTGGAAATCAGCAACATGGCGCAGGCAGCGCCAATCAGGGTACGCATCGTCGTCCTCTTTAGGTCATTGCGCCAGCCGGTCAGCGGCGGATCCTCAACGGCGGATGGAGGAGAGCAGAAACCAACCGAATGTGTCAAAACTAAATCCGCCAGATCACAGTTTGACAGCCGAAAAAAATCGTATGGGACCGCAACCGCTCGAGTGCCCGTTACCCGGCAGGGGTTCCTGATGCCGGGGCTGGGCCGACGGATGTGTCAAGCCGTTGCTGCGCGAGCGGCATGCCCAGTTTCCAACGCATCGACGACGCCCGCGCGCCCCAGCCAGATGCGGGAGGCTGGACATTTTTCGACAGGTGAATTTCGATCGAACCGATATCGCGAGGGTTGGCGAGCATGAGACGGACAAGTTTTTCGTTGGCGACGAACCGGTAATCACGGACGGGAAAAAGCGCTTTGCCGTCAATCGTGACGGATGTGCCAACGGTTATAGCGCTGCTCTCCAGGTTTCCGTTGACGCCTATCAGGTCGATCAACTGTACGGCGTTCGGCTGTTGGATGCGGAGCCTGACTGTTCCGCCCTCGGACGCCGATTGAAGCACAGTCACATCCATGCGCCGCGCCGTGACGCACGTGATCAGAACGATAACAGCCGCACCTGCGGCAAGAGCGATTGCCCCTTTCTGCCGGAAGGCCGTCGGCCTCAGTCGATACGCGACAATCCCAAGTGCGACAGGGAACATCCATTTGTAATAATGGACATTGAAAAACCGGAACATGCCGGTGGGGACGCTGTCTCTATAGCTCGCATAGACGATCAGATGCACGGCCATCATGCAGCCGGCCACCCGGATGAACAGCGGCGCCGGGAAGAACGTCGATACGATCGCAAGAACAACGACGATGAAGAAGATTGGAATGACGCTGATCCAATCGGCGTTGAACTCCAGGAAATAAACCTGGGAGGCGACAAGCAGCGAAAAGAGCCGCTCCGGAACCTGAGAAATATCGAACCCGATCGACCCTGCGACGACTTGGAGATATGTGCCGCCGACCGTTCCTGCGCTCAGCTCATTGAAGGCCGCGAACAACAAGACTGGCAAGGCGAATCCCGCCGCCCCGGCGGCGATGGATAGGATTCCGTTTCGGCGCGTATCCGCTTCACCGGCTACGCCCATTGCGATGACAAGCGCGGCATAGGTGAGGGCGGCCGCGGCGGTTGCGGCAATATCCGCCGGGCGGGTGGCGAGCTGCGCGCCAACAACCATCCCGAAAAGGAACGCGTTGAACGCGAAGCTCAAGGTCGAGCGTCTCGCCTGCCGAAGCTGGTCGAAGCGGTCAAGAAGCACCAGCGCCGCCGCGAAGAGAAATGCGCTGAGAGTACTGGTCCAGGGAACGACCCACTGCAGCCCGATGATACGGTAGCCGACCATCCCTGCGAGCACCACGATCGCCGCCGGGGCAGGCCCGAGATGGCGCCGAAACAGGCTGAAGACCAATAGGAAGAAACCGACCATCAGCCCAAGATCGACCAGGTAGAAGGGATGCAGTGCCGAGATCCACACAAACAGCGCGCCGAGCGCAGGATAAAGCGGCGGATAGAAATGCGACCCCGGCTTGAGATCGAAGGCTGCGAAGGCCTTTGCGGATTTCAAGTAAAGCCCCTGGTCCGTCCATCCCCACCATCCCAGCGGATACTGTGTGCTGTTGCCCGGCACCGAAGGATAGGTCGAATATTTGTACTGGTAGAAGCAGAACAGGATCAGCAGGGCCAAAGGCGCGGCATATCTGTTGACCAGTCTGAGGGCGGAAGATCCATACATGGGAAATACCGGATCAGGGGTGCATGTCGTCGCTCGCCACGACAGCGATGTTGGAGCTGAAAGGCCCAAGTTTGATCCCTGCCATCCGTATGTGGGGAGGCTTTGGTCCTGGCCACTCCCGACCAATCAGGCCGCTACTGAGGAAGTCCACATTTTCGGGCTTGGTCCAATATTGCATTGATGATCTGCCAAGCAACAAGCGAAACGCGGCCGGCCAATAATGCAGGAAAGGCAATCCCGTATGGTGTTCGACGGGAAACCAGCGGTTGGGAACGGTTATAAAGACGGACCTGGCAACCCGCAGATGCTCCAGGATAAACTGCTTGCGCTGTTCCACGCCGCCGACATGTTCGAGCACCGCGTTGGAAGTTGCTATGTCGAATGATTTGTCCGCGAAAGGAAGCGGTTCGTTCGGAGCGATCTGGCGGAAGGTCGTGGAAGGATAGCGCGCCTTGACTTGCTCACCTGATCCAATACCGGCACATGTAATCTTTTCTGGCCAAGGATAGGACTTTTCGAGGAAATTCGCACCCTCGTTTTCGTCATCCGAAACGCCTATGTCGAGAACCGTCGTGTCCGCCGACGGGCGCATCTGTTCGACGAAAAGGTTGAACATATTGAGCCTGGCTGTTTTCAGCAGGTTCATGGCGAGGGAATTCGACGCACCGTCGCGGTAGAAGACGGCGTCGATGTTTTGTTCGCCAGGCGCCTGATCCGGACGAGTGGCCATTTCTATCTCCCCGGATTTCCATGACCGTTGAAGACCAGCCGGTCGTAAAGCGCATAATTGACCAACAGGCCTGCCAGCGCGCCAAGCAGGTATGCCGGCAGGTGATAGAAGCCGGCATCGACCTTGCTTGCTTCGGCGAGCACGACCAGGTTCGCGCCCATTCCGACGAAGGATGCGACCAGATACTTGCCGTACTCGGCAGTTCTGTTTTGCATGCGACCGTCACTGAAGGTGACGCTTCGGTTGAGGGCCCAGGTCACGCTCATCGCAATCAGGCTTGCCAGCACGCGCGCGGCGACGATGGTGCCTCCAAAGCCGTAGACGAAGCCGAAGAACACGGCAGCGTCAGTAACGAAACCGATTCCGCCGACGGCCAGGAAGCGCGCCAGCTTGGCGCCGGTGGTGCTCACCGTTGCACCGGCTGGTAAGCCAGGTAGGCAAGCAGCTTTGCCTCCTTGCGGCCGCGCGCCACGCTGTCGAGGATCAGACCCGCGAACACGGACAGGAAGGCAAGGATCATCACCGCCGATGCGGCAATCAGGGTCGGGAAGCGAGGCACCAGCCCCGTGGACAAGTATTGCAGGAAAACCGGCGTTCCGAACCCGATCGCCACCAGGGCCAAAACCGCAGCCACGGCTAGGAAGAACTGAAGCGGCAACAGGTCGCGGATAAGATGGAAAATCAGCCACAGGATGCGCAACCCGTCCCCGTAGGTCGCCAGCTTGCTTACCGAGCCTACAGGCCGCTCTTTGTACTGTGTCTCGATCTCGCTCATGGGCACGCCGAGTTGCAGTGCGTGTATGAGAAGTTCCGTCTCGATCTCGAAGCCCCCGCTTACAGCAGGAAACGTCTTTACGAACCGGCGCGACAGGGCCTTGTACCCGGACAGCATGTCCCGGCTTTGGTCGCCAAAAAAGGCGGAAACAAGCGACGTAAGCAGGCGATTTCCCAAGACGTGACCTGGCCTGTACGCCTGCTCGCTGGTATGGACGCGCGCGCCGTTCACTTTGTCATACGGGCCTGACAGAATCTCACGCACCATGGCTGGCGCCGCGGTCGCGTCGTATGTGGCGTCGCCGTCGACGATGAGATAGACGTCGGCGTCGATATCCGAAAACATCCGCCGAACGACATTACCCTTGCCTTGACGGCGTTCGGTGCGCACGATCGCGCCAGCCGACGCGGCTACAGCCGCAGTTTCGTCGACAGAGTTGTTGTCATAAACATAAATGTGGGCATGCGGCAGCGCCTGGCGAAACTCGGAAATCACGCTCGCAACGGTAGTGGCCTCATTGTAGCAGGGAACGAGCACCGCGACTTCGATATCGCCGGGCACATTGCCCGGGCTTTCATCCTGCTTCCGCCGTGGCAGGTCGACAGGATGCGCGATCCCGTGGTCGGCGCCGTACTGTTGTCCCACAGCCAAGTTCACTCCCAGAATTTACCCGCGTGCTAGCTATCGGAGATTGATGTTTTTGCCAATCCTAAAAGGAAACCCATTGCCCTCATGCTGAAGGCAGCTGTCTTTATCTGCGCAGACCTGCATATACAGTCGCGAACGCGGAACCGTACTTTTCACTACGTCAATTCAAGCTTGATGCCTGCAATAGGCTATCGGTTTTCGAGGAAAGATTAGGATCCAAAGAAAGCCTTTCGAAATCCGGTCCACCAAGGTCATCCTGGCTCGGTATCATGAGCCAGTCAGGCGTGCCGTCAATCATCGGGGCAGACACCTTCAAATGTGGGCCGGGTCAAACGGCATCTGGCCGTTCATCGCAGATAGCGATAGCAGTTTGACCACTGTGGAAAACGCCAATAGAAGGCACACCACTGCGCCGCGCATCCTCTTTTGGACGCGCAAAGGACGCTGTGGCATTTAAGGACTTCCGGCTTTGCCGCCGGGCAGGGCGCTTTTCCATGTCTCACAACACCTTCGGCCATCTCTTCCGTGTCACCACTTGGGGTGAAAGTCATGGCGCAGCACTCGGCTGCGTTGTGGACGGCTGCCCCCCGGGCATCCGCTTCAAGCGCGAGGACATCCAGGCCGAACTCGACAAGCGCCGCCCCGGACAGTCGCGTTTCGTCACCCAGCGGCGCGAGCCGGACGAGGTCAAGATCCTGTCGGGCTTCATCCTCGACGAGGACGGCGAGACGATGATCACCACCGGCACGCCGGTCTCGATGCTGATCGAGAATGTCGACCAGCGCTCCAAGGATTATGGCGAGATCGCCCGCCAGTACCGTCCCGGCCATGCCGACTACACCTATGACGTCAAATACGGCCTGCGCGATCATCGCGGCGGCGGCCGCTCCTCGGCGCGCGAGACGGCGGCGCGGGTGGCGGCAGGCGCGCTCGCGCGCAAGGTGGTTCCAGGCGTGGTGGTGCGCGGCGCGCTGGTCTCGATGGGCGAAAAATCGATCGACCGCGCCAACTGGAACTGGAATTTCATCGGCGACGCCGAAAACCCGTTCTTCACGCCCGATCCTGCTTCGGTGCCGGTCTTCACCGCTTATCTCGACGGCATCCGCAAGGCCGGCTCCTCGGTCGGAGCGGTGATCGAGATCGTAGCCGACGGTGTGCCGCCGGGCCTCGGCGCGCCGATCTACGCCAAGCTCGACCAGGACATTGCGTCGGGGCTGATGTCGATCAATGCCGTCAAGGGCGTCGAGATCGGCAATGGCTTCGAAGCGGCCCGCATCACGGGCGAGCAGAATGCCGACGAGATGCGCATGGGCAATGACGGCAAGCCGGTTTTCCTGTCGAACAATGCCGGCGGCATATTGGGCGGCATCTCGACAGGGCAGCAAATCGTCGCCCGCTTCGCCGTCAAGCCGACCTCCTCGATCCTGACCCCGCGCCAGTCGATCGACAAGGACGGCCACGATGTCGAGGTGATGACCAAGGGCCGCCACGACCCATGCGTCGGCATCCGTGCCGTGCCGATCGGCGAGGCCATGGTTGCCTGCGCCATTGCCGATCATTATCTGCGGCATCGAGGACAGACCGGGAAGGGAGTAGTGAGTAGTGAATAGTGAGTAGGAAAGCCGATGCATCCGGCATCTTCCATTCACCATTCACCATTCACCATTCACCATCCACCATTCACCATTCACCATTCACTACTCACTACTCACTACCCCCTGCGAGCGAAGCGAGCACTTATGCCTTACGACCAGAAGAAGATCGTCGAAGCGATCCGCGCCTTCGAGCGCGGCGAGATCGTCGTCGTCATGGACGATGACGGGCGCGAGAACGAGGGCGACCTGATCGTCGCCGCCGTCCATTGCACGCCCGAAAAGATGGCCTTCATCATCCGCCACACCTCCGGCATCGTCTGCACGCCGATGCCGCGCGAGGAGGCGAAGCGGCTGAACTTGCAGCCGATGGTCGCCGACAATGATTCCGCCCACACCACCGCCTTCACCGTCAGCGTCGATTTCAAGCATGGCACGACAACCGGCATTTCCGCCGAGGACCGCACGCTGACCGTGCGCAATCTTGCCAACGGCAATGTCGGCGGCTCTGATTTCGTGCGGCCCGGCCATATCTTCCCGCTGATCGCGCGCGAAGGCGGCGTGCTGATGCGCTCGGGCCATACCGAGGCAGCGGTCGATCTGTGCAAGCTCGCCGGCCTGCCGCCGGTCGGCGTGATTTCCGAACTGGTCAACGACGACGGCACCGTCAAGCGCGGCCCGCAGGTCGCAAGCTTTGCCGAAGAACATGGCCTGAAGCAGGTCTCGGTGGCCGACCTCATCGCCTATCGGCAGCGCAAGGAAACGCTGGTCGAGCGCGTCGCCTGTTCCGAAATCGACACGCTGGGCGGCAAGGCGCAGGTCTTCACCTACACGCTGCCCTGGGATTCCATGCACCATGTCGCGGTCGTCTTCGGCGACATCCGCGACGGGGAGGACGTGCCGGTGCGGCTGCATTCCGAGGATGTGGTGACCGACGTCTTCGGCACCAGCCATCGCCTCGACGGCATCATGAAGGCGATGGGCGAGCGCAAGCGCGGCGTCATCGTCTATCTGCGCGAAGGCTCGGTCGGCGTTGCCCACCAGGAGCGCAAGCGGCCGCAGAGCGGCGACCGCGAGGACCACGAGGAGGCCCGCCGCCGCGAGAGCGAATGGCGCGAGATCGGCCTCGGCGCGCAGATCCTGAAGGATCTCGGCATTTCCTCGATCAACCTGATCGCCTCGCGCGAGCGCCACTATATCGGCCTCGAAGGGTTTGGCATCCACATCGCCAAGACCGAGATATTGTAGCTTCGCTGAAACCCTCGCGAGGCTACGGCCAACCCCCAACGTTTGCGATGATCAACGGATGGCTGGCCCTGGCTGGCCGTCACTCGGCGGGGACCACCGCCTCGCGCCTATCGACATCGCAATCGTCCGTCGCAAGCCGGCATTGGCCGGCGAGCACGGTGGCCAGCGCAATTGCGCCCGCGGCCACCGATACCCAAAAGCCGCTCTGCGGACCGAAAGTGTCGACCATCCAGCCGGCGGCGAAGGAGCCCAGCGCCATGCCGATGCCGATCCCGGTCGTCACCCAGGTGACGCCTTCGGTGAGCATCGCCGCCGGCACGTGGCGCTCGATCAAGCCGAAAGCGGTGATGAAGGTCGGCGAGATCGCAATGCCGCTGACGAACACCGCCAGCGCCAGGACCGGCACCGTGTCGGCAAAGAGCAGCGGCAGCGTGGTCAACGCCACGACACCGACTGCGACGGCCAGTTGCCGCTGCAGCGGCGCCTTAAGGCTGAGCGCGCCGATGATGATGCCGAGCACGAAGGATCCGAGCGCGTAGACGCCGATGACAAGGCTTGCCGCTTCCGGCTGACCGAGCTCTTTGGTGATCGCCACCGTCGTGACTTCCGTGGTGGCGAAGGTCGCGCCGACGAAGATCAGCGCGAAGGTGATGATCTGCACCGGCCGCAGGCGGATCGCCGAGCCGGCCGCGCCATGCTCCGCCGGGCGGACATGCGGCTCGGACGAGCGCTGCAGCAGGAACGCCGCCGAACCCAAGGCCAGCAGCAATGTGCTGACGACCATGCCGGCTTCGGGAAACAATGCCGCGCTCAAGCCCACCGACAGCGAGGCGCCGGCGACATAGACCAACTCGTCCGCGGCTGATTCGAAGGCGAAGGCGGTGTTGAGCTCGGGCCGGTCGTGAAAGATCTCGGTCCAGCGCGCCCTGACCAGCGCCGGGATGTTGGGCATGGCGGCGGCAAGCAGTGAGGAAAGGAACAAGCTCCAGACCGGCCAATGCTGGTTGGCCGCCACGATCAGCGTTGCGAAGGCAAGCACCGAGACAAACGTCGTCGGTAAGGCGATCGCGGTCTGGCCGCGCCGGTCCACCCATCGCGATATCTGCGGCGACAGGCAGGCGTTGACCAGCGCAAACGTCGCCGAGACGGCGCCGGCCAGCCAGTATTCGCCATGCGTCTGCGACAGCATCGCCACGATGCCGATCGGCGCCATGGCGATCGGCAGCCGCGCCACGAACGCCGCCGCGGCAAAGCCTTTGGTGCCGGGAGCCCGAAAGATGTCCGCATAAGGGTTTCGCATGGTCCAGCTCCTCGACAAGGGTGCGTAGCGCAATTACATACGCTGCGTATGAATGTCAGATAGTTCATACATCACGTATGTCAATTGGCATACGCAACGTATGTGAGTAGGGCCAGGGCATGCACAGACCGCGCAAGGAGATGATCGCCGAGACACGCGCCAAGCTCATCGCGGCCGCCCGTCACGCTTTCGGCACGATCGGCTATGCCGAGGCCTCGATGGATGATTTCACCGCGACGGCCGGTCTCACGCGCGGCGCGCTCTACCATCATTTTGGCGACAAGAAAGGGTTGCTGCAGGCGGTCATCGCCGAGATCGACGGCGAAATGGCTGTGCGGGTCAACGAGGTGGCCGCGAAGGCACCGACGCGCTGGCAGCGCTTCGTCGACGAATGCACCACCTATATCGAAATGGCGCTGGAGCCGGAAATCCAGCGCATCATGTTCCGCGACGGCCCGGCCGTGCTTGGCGACCCAGCGCAATGGCCGAACGCCAATGCCTGCACGGCTTCAATGACCGATCACCTGACCGCGCTGCAGGCGGAGGGAGTGGTCGTTGCCGACCTCGACCCGGAGACGGCGGCGCGGCTGATCAACGGCGCCAGCAGCCAGGCCGCGCAGCGCATCGCCAATTCGAAGGATCCGGAGGCGACGTCCAAGAAAGCAATTGCGGCTTTTCAGCAGTTGCTTAAAGGCTTGCTCGAAAAATCTTAGGCGGTCCGTGGACTTGTGCACCGGTTTCACTGGCATAAAGGTTGCCGGCGATTGACTTTCGCCGGCGCCGGCGCATGTTCTCCCGCCATCTCTTAGGGTGTGGAGAGTCGGGCCATGTGGGATTTCAGCATCGGCCGGTCGGTGTCCATCATGATGCGGACATGGCCGTTCATCGTCTTCCGCATGATCGTCTATTTCGGCATCACGATTGCCTACATCATGGCGACCGGCACGGGCGCCAGCGTCGGCTATGGCGTCGGCCACATCTCCACCGATCCTGACGGTCCGGCGTCGTTTGCGCTATGGGGCGGCGTTGTCGGCTTCGGCATCGTCTCGATCGCCGTCTACTGGATCCGAGAATACATCCTCTATGTGCTCAAGGCCGGCCACATCGCCGTCATGGTCCACCTGATCGACGGCCACGATGTGCCCGACGGCCAGGGCCAGATCGCCTATGCCAAGGAAGTGGTGACCCAGCGTTTTGCCGAGGCCAACATCCTTTTCGTCGTCGACCAGCTGGTCAAGGGCGCCATCCGCGCCATCACCGGCCTGATCGGCGGCATCGCCGCCTTCCTGCCCATTCCGGGCTTGAGCGGCCTGGTCAGCTTCATCAACACCGTCATCCGTCTGTCGCTGACCTATGTCGACGAGATCATCCTCGGCTACAACATTCGCATCAATTCGAACTCGCCTTTCGAGACGGCGCGGCAAGGTGTCGTGCTTTACGCGCAGAACGGCAAGCACATGGTCAAGAACGCAGTCTGGCTGGCGGTGATCATGTGGGGCCTGTCCTTCGTTATCTTCCTGTTGATGCTGGCGCCGGCCGCCGCGATCCTCTGGGTGATGCCGGGACAACTCGCCGGCTGGGCCTTCGTGCTGGCCATCGTCTTTGCCTGGGCCTTCAAGGCGGCTTTCATCGAGCCGTTCGCAATCGCCTCGCTGATGCAGGTCTATTTCGACGCCATCGAGGGCCAGACCCCCAATCCGGAATGGGACCGCCACCTGGCAGAGGCATCGTCGAAATTCCGGGAATTGCGCGACAAGGCGCTCGGCTCTTTCGGCGGCGGCTCGCGCTGGGATACGCCCCGGGCCGCTTGATCAGCTCTTTGGAGCGCCGCCAAGTCTTGCAATCGCCGATTTGAGCGGCGCCTCGCCGGCGCCGCGAAACGTCTCGCTCATCACCAGTTCCGACAAGGCCAGGCGCTTGCCCCAGCCATGCGTTTCGAGATCCGGCTTCGGCGCGAATTCCGAGACGCGGCCGACGCAGAGATAAGCGATCGGCGTGACATGTTCGGGGATCGACAGAAGCTGCTTCAGCGCCTCCGTCTCGATGATGCTGACCCAGCCGACGCCGACACCTTCCGCGCGCGCCGCCAGCCAGAAATTCTGCACGGCGCAGACGGTACTGTAGAGGTCCATCTCCGGATTGTGCCAGCGCCCGAGCGGCGAGTCCTTCGAACGCTGCCGGTCGCAGGTGATGCACAGATTGAGCGCGCTCTCGCAGATGCCTTCGAGTTTCAGCTTGCGGTAGAGCGCCTGCCGCTCCGCCTCGATCGCCGGCAGTTCCTGTTCGCGCGCGGCAAGGAAAAGATCGCACACCTGTCGCCGTCTGGTCGCGTCGCGGATGACGATGAAATTCCACGGCTGCATGTAGCCTACCGATGGCGCATGGTGGGCGGCGGTGAGCAGCCGCGCCAGCACGCCATCGTCGAGATCGTCGCTAACGAAATGGCTGCGCACGTCACGCCTGGTGAACATCGCCCGGTAGACAGCGTCGCGCGCCAATTGGTCAAAGTCATCGCCGCCGATGGCGGGCGCAAGTGCTTGCATCGCTTTTCCCCTGCGATAAGCAGCCCCCGCCTGACCAAGCGGGTGACCATGTCTGCCAGGCCGGTCTTCTGGCTCGGGATCGACCCGCGTCCGGCGCCTTCCCGTCAACGACAGTGGCGTTTGCCGGCGCGGTCCCCCTCACAGCGTTGGGCACGCCACGGAATGAAACCGTGTTCCCGATTCTCCCGCGTCGCGGGCACCAGGCAGCGATGCGACCTTAGCGTGAACCAAGCGCCGCGCCAATGCCGTCAGCGACACGGCAAGGCGCGATTGTCCCCAGCCATTCGGCATTCAAACATGGCCATCGCGGCCTTGGGCCCCTAGATTAGAGGCCATGGCTACACGTCTCTACACGCATCCGATCTTTCTCGAACACATCACGCCGCCCGGCCACCCCGAGCGTCCCGACCGTCTGCGCGCCATCGAGCGCGTGCTGGACGACGAGGCGTTTTCGGCGCTCGACCGCGTCGAGGCGCCGGAAGGCGACGAGGCGACGATCCTTTACGCGCATCCCGAGGATCACGTTGAGCGTGTCCGCGCCGCGATCCCCGAGAGCGGCATCGCCCCGATCGACGCCGATACCAGCGCCAGCCCGAAGAGCTGGCAGGCCGCGGTGACGGCGATCGGCGCCGCCAACGCGGCTGTCGACGATGTCTTCGAGGGCCGCGCGGCAAACGTCTTCGTTGCCGCCCGCCCGCCTGGACACCATGCCGAAAAGGCCACGGCGATGGGCTTTTGCCTGTTCAACACGGCGGCCATCGCCGCGCGCTATGCGCAGAAGAAGCATCAGGCCGAGCGCGTCGCCATCGTCGACTGGGACGTCCACCACGGCAACGGCACGCAGGACATCTTCTGGGACGATCCGTCGGTGCTCTATTGCTCGACGCATCAGATGCCGCTTTATCCGGGCACCGGCGCCAGGAGCGAGACCGGCGCCGGCAACATCGTCAACGCGCCGCTGGCGCCGCGCACCGGCAGCGATTTGTTCCGCGACGCCTTCCTGTCGCGCGTGCTGCCCTCGATCGACGCCTTTGCGCCGGATCTGATCATCATTTCCGCCGGTTTCGATGCGCACCATCGTGACCCGCTGGCCGAGATCAACCTGACAGAGGACGATTTCGACTGGGCGACCGGCCAGTTGATGGAACGCGCCGGCCGCCACAGCGGCAACCGGCTCGTCAGCCTGCTCGAAGGCGGCTACGATCTGCAAGGACTGGCATTTTCAGTCGCTGCCCATGTCGGGCGGCTGATGAAGGGATAAAGTATGGCTGTCGAAGGCAATGAGGACGTCAAGGCGATGAGCTTCGAACAGGCGCTCGACGCGCTGGAGAAGATCGTCGATGATCTGGAGCGCGGCGACGTTCCGCTCGACCAGTCGATCAAGATCTATGAGCGCGGTGAAGCGCTGAAGGCCCATTGCGACCGGTTGCTGAAGGCCGCCGAGGACAAGGTCGAGAAGATCAGGCTGTCGCGCGACGGCAAGCCGGTGGGGACGGAGCCGCTCGACGCCGAGTAAATGAAGCAGGTCGGGCAGAGAAAGCAGGTAAGGAGTTCAAGCTATGTGCCGCAACATCAAGACCCTGGCCAATTTCGAACCGCCGGCGACCAATGACGAAGTGCATGACGCCGCACTGCAGTTCGTGCGCAAGCTGAGCGGATCGACCAAACCCTCAAAACGCAACGAGCACGCCTTCCATCATGCCGTCGAGGCGATCGCGGCCGTTGCTCGCGAATTGCTCGATTCGCTCGAGACCAACCAGGAACCACGCAACCGCGAGGAAGAGGCGGCCAAGGCGAAAGCCAGGTCGGCGCTGCGCTTCGCCTGAGAGGTCGATATGAGCTTCTTTCCTGGAAACGATCCCGAGCCCGGCGATGCCTTCGCCTGCGATCAGATCGAATTGATGGTCATCCCCAACGCCAAGGACATTGGCGGCTTCGAGGTGCGCCGCGCATTGCCGACGGCAAGACGCCGGCTGGTCGGGCCGTTCATCTTCTTCGACCGCATGGGTCCGGCCATCCTGCGCGCCGGCCAGGCGCTGGATGTGCGCCCGCATCCGCACATCGGGCTGTCCACCGTCACCTATCTGTTCGACGGCAAGATCAGGCATAGCGATTCGCTCGGCACCGAAATGGTGATCGCGCCGGGCGACGTGAATTTGATGACCGCGGGGCGTGGCATCGTGCATTCCGAGCGTACGCCTGACGAGTTGCGCGGGGCGCCGATGTCGATCTCCGGCCTGCAGACCTGGCTGGCGCTGCCCGACGGCAAGGAAGAGGTTGCTCCGCTGTTCGAGAACACCGCGGCGATCCGCTTGCCGGAAATCGACGCCGAAGGCGTCAGCGGTCGCGTGGTGATCGGCGAATTCTCCGGTCTGCGCTCACCGGTCGCGACCGCATCGGACACGCTCTATGCCGATCTCATGCTGGCGGGCGGCGCCAGCGTGAAAATCCCGGCGGATGCCGAGGAGCGCGCCATCTATACGCTCGAAGGCGAGGTCTCGATCGCCGGCGACCGCTTCCCGGCCGAGCGGCTTCTGGTGTTCAAGCCGGGCGAGGAGATCGTCGTCTCGTCCGAATGCGGCGCCCATTTCATGCTGTTCGGCGGCGCTTCTCTGGGCTCCAATCGCTATATCTGGTGGAACTTCGTTTCCTCCTCGAAGGAACGCATCGAGCAGGCCAAGCAGGAGTGGAAGATAGGTCGCTTCGATATCGTTCCCGGCGATGAGGAAGAGTTTATCCCGCTGCCGGAAGGCTAAGGTGTGTTGATATTCAGGTGATGCCGGCCTGCAAATGCCGGCTCCCTGCGCTTCCGGTGCTCACGTTCTTTGAGGAAGAGTTCATTCCGCTGCCGGAAGGCTAAGGCCAGGCAATAACACGCGACACTGACGCGCATTTACATTCGCTTGTAGCCGGCCTATTTCCGCGCATGATTATGGCGCATTTTACTGGTAGCGCCGTGTTCGATCGTTTCAGCAGGACGCGCCCGAGTGAAGCCAGACACGCCGCTGCTCGACAAGGTCCGCATCCCAGCGGACTTGCGAACGCTTGAGGAAAGCGCGCTGCCGCAGCTCGCCTCGGAACTGCGCGCCGAGCTGATCGACGCCGTGTCGCAGACCGGCGGCCATCTCGGCGCCGGCCTTGGCGTCGTCGAACTGACGGTCGCGCTGCACTACGTCTTCAACACGCCGCAGGACCGGCTGATCTGGGATGTCGGCCACCAGGCCTATCCGCACAAGATCCTGACCGGCCGCCGCGAGCGCATCCGCACGCTGCGCCAGGAAGGCGGCCTTTCCGGCTTCACCCGGCGCGCCGAGAGCGAATACGATCCGTTCGGCGCGGCGCATTCCTCGACCTCGATCTCGGCTGGGCTGGGCATGGCCATGGCGCGCGACCTGTCGGGCGGCCGCAACAATGTCATTTCGGTTATCGGCGATGGCGCCATGTCGGCCGGTATGGCGTTCGAGGCGCTCAACAATGCCGGCGCGCTCGATGCTCGCCTGATCGTTATCCTCAACGACAACGACATGTCGATCGCACCGCCGACCGGCGCGATGAGCGCCTATCTGGCGAGGCTTGCGTCGGGCAAGACCTATCTCGGCCTGCGCGATTTCGGCAAGAAGCTTACCTCTTATCTCGGCAAGCGCGCCGACCGCGCCATCACCCGCGCCGTCGAGCATGCGCGCGGCTACGTCACCGGCGGCACGCTGTTCGAGGAGCTCGGCTTCTATCACATCGGCCCGATCGATGGGCACAATCTGGAGCACCTGATCCCGGTCTTGAAGAACGTCCGCGACAATGGCGACGGCCCGGTACTGATCCATGTCGTGACCCAGAAGGGCAAGGGCTATGCGCCGGCGGAAGCCGCCGCCGACAAATATCACGGCGTCAACAAGTTCGACGTCATCACCGGCGCGCAAACCAAGGCGCCGGCCAACGCGCCGGCCTATACCAAGGTCTTCGCCGAAAGCCTGATCCAGGAAGCGCGTGAGGACGACCGCATCGTCGCGGTCACCGCCGCCATGCCGAGCGGCACCGGCCTCGATCTGTTCGGCGAGGCGTTTCCGGCGCGAACCTTCGATGTCGGCATCGCCGAACAGCACGCGGTGACCTTCGCCGCGGGGCTCGCCACCGAAGGCTACAAGCCGTTCGCCGCCATCTACTCGACCTTCCTGCAGCGCGCCTACGACCAGGTCGTCCATGACGTGGCGATCCAGAAACTGCCGGTCCGCTTTCCGATCGACCGCGCCGGCTTCGTCGGCGCCGACGGCGCTACCCATTGCGGCGCCTTCGACACGACCTTCCTCGCCTCGCTGCCGGGTTTCGTCGTCATGGCCGCGGCGGATGAGGCGGAGCTGCGCCACATGGTGCGCACCGCGGCGTCCTATGACGACGGACCGATCGCCTTCCGCTATCCGCGCGGCAACGGCGTCGGCGTCGACATGCCGGAGCGCGGCGCGGTGCTCGACATCGGCAAAGGCCGTGTGCTGAAGGAAGGCACCAAGGTGGCGCTGCTGTCCTTCGGCACGCGGCTGCAGGACTGCCTGGCTGCGGCCGAGGAGCTCGGCGCATCGGGTCTTTCGACCACTGTCGCCGACGCCCGTTTCGCCAAGCCGCTCGACCACGACCTGATCCGCCGCCTCGCCAAGTCGCATGAGGTGCTGGTGACGGTCGAGGAGGGCGCCATCGGCGGTTTCGCCAGCCAGGTGCTGCATTTCCTTGCCCATGAAGGCCTGCTGGAAAGCGGCCTCAAGGTGCGCCCGCTGGTGTTGCCGGACGTGTTCAGCGACCACGCCAAGCCCGAGAAGATGTATGCCGATGCAGGCCTCGATACGGCCGGCATCGTGCGCACGGTCTTTGCCACGCTCGGCCGAGGCGTCCAGGCACAGCGCGCCTGATTCAGATTCTCAAGTTGCTAAATTGATTTTCTGGCTCTTGCTGGTAAGCTTTTGTTAACGCTTTCGTTTGGGGGTTTGCTTACCCTGTCCCTTGGCCGTTTTTCAACGGCAACCTGCTACACCTCGGCCAAGGCAGGGAGCTAAAAACAATGAAGTCGTTTCTGTGCGGCATGGCCCTTCTGGCGGCCACGGTTGCGCCGGCGGCAGCCGAAATGCGCTACGATCGCAACCTTGAAAAGGCTGTGACGGACATCGTCGCTGCCAAGATGGGCAACATCCGCGGTGGTTTTTCCTACAAGCAGGTTCCTCAGCTGGTGGTGGTCCCCGACGTTCCGCCGGCAGCACCCGTTCCGGTCGAGCCGCGCAGGCAGGCTGCCAACGATGGCGGCCTGATGCCGGCTGTCGAACGCCGCGTTTCGCGCATTGTCTTCTGATCAAAACCACATATCGCGTACGCAGCGGCCATCGCGCGGCAGATCGTCGAAAGTGTCGAGACCGTCAAAGTGGTCGATCGGCAGGTCGGCCACGGCCTCAGGCGGCGCCAGCCGGACATTGACGGCTATGCGCGTCCGGCCGCTTTTGCCGGTGCGCAGGCCACGCCAGGCGAGCACGCAAGCACAGCGCGGGCAAAACAGGATTTCGAGTTCGGGCTCGGCCACCTCAGCCCACGTGTATGACTGCACCGGACCTTCGACGCGGATGCGTTCATCGACATAGTCATAGGCCCAGAGCGCGCCGTAGCGGCGGCAAAGCGTGCAGTTGCAGGCCGTGATCGGACCGGGATCGCCTTCCAGCTTCCAGTGGGTTTTGCCGCAATGGCAGGTTCCCTTCAGCATCGGACCTCCATTCGATTGCTGCTCGCCACCGCAATGTGCAGGAGGTAAGGGAGGGTCGGCAAGTCATCTATCGCCTTGCTATCGGGGCCGGCTTTCGCCAATGAAGGCCGATGAGTTCCCCTTTGCCAGCCAGCCAGCGCCAGCGGCTCGACGAACTGCTCGTCGGGCGCGGCCTGTTCGCCAGCCGCTCGCGCGCCCGCGACGCCATCGAGCGCGGCACGGTGACGATCGACGGCGCAGTCGCCCGCAAGCCCGGCCAGCCCGTCGCGCGCAACTGCCGGATCGCGATTGACGATCCCGCGCGAGCCTATGTGTCGCGCGCGGCGCTGAAACTGATCGCCGGGCTCGACCATTTCGGGCTCGATCCCGCGGGCAGCGAAGCGCTCGACATTGGCGCCTCGACCGGCGGCTTCACCCAGGTGCTGCTCGATCGCCGTGCAGCCCACGTCACAGCGATCGATGTCGGCCATGGTCAGATGCATCCCGACATTGCCGGCGACCCGCGTGTGACGGTGATCGAAGGCCTGAATGCGCGTGAGCTCGCCGCTGCCGATCTTGGTGGCCGTATCCCGGATTTCCTGGTCTGCGACGTCTCCTTCATCTCGCTGAAGCTGGCGCTGCCGCCGGCGTTGGAGTTGGCGCAGGAAGGCGCCAAGGCAATCCTGCTCGTCAAGCCGCAGTTCGAGGCCGGGCGCGATGCAGTCGGTAAGGGCGGCCTGCTCAAGGAGCCGGCCGATGCGGAACGCGTCGCCGAGGGCCTGCGCGACTGGCTGGCCGGCATTCCCGGCTGGCGCGCGCTGGGCCTGCGCCCATCGCCGATCGACGGCGGCGACGGCAACCGCGAATTCCTGCTTGCCGCGATCAAGGACGCGGGGCGATGAGCACGCGCTTCACCATCGCCAGGCTGGGCTCGCAGGGCGACGGCATCGCCGCTGCCGAAGGCGGCGAGGTCTATATCCCCTTTGCATTGCCGGGCGAGACAGTGACCGCCGCGCGGCAGAAAGACCGCGCCACCTTGATGTCGGTACTGGAGGCCTCGCCGCTCAGGATCGAACCGGCCTGCCGCCATTTCACGGAATGCGGCGGCTGCGCGTTGCAGCATTTCGAGGCCGAGGCCTACCAGCAGTGGAAGCGCGAGAAAGTCGTGCAGGCGCTGAAGGGCGTCGCTGGCGAGGTCGGCGCGCTGGCGCCATGCGCACCGCACAGCCGCCGCCGCGTCACGTTCAGCGCCAGGCGCGGCGATGCCGGCATGCAGTTCGGCTTCGTGCGCGCGCTTTCCGGCGAAATCATCCCGATCGAGGAATGCCCGATCTCGCTGCCGGCGATCGTCGCGGCGCTTGGCCGTTTGCGCGACCTGGCCGAGCTGGTCTGCGCGACGCCGAAGGCCTTTCATATGACGGTGACCGCGACCGGGTCGGGTCTCGATGTCGCCGTCCACGATAGCGGCAAGCTTGGCGACCACCAGCGTCGCATCGCCTCCAATTTCGTCATGGCCGAGGGTCTGGCGAGGCTTTCCGTTGACGGCGAAATCGTCGTCGAACCGAAAAAGCCGACCGTGCAGTTCCGATCCGTGGCCGTCGCCGTGCCGCCGGGCGCCTTCCTCCAGGCCACCGAGGCCGCCGAGCAGACCATGGCTGCCCTCGTCGGTCAGCATCTGTCGCGCGCCAAGAAGGTGGCCGACCTGTTCGCCGGTTGCGGCAGCTTCGCGCTGCGGCTGGCGGCGAAGTCCGAGGTCCACGCCGTCGAGGGCGATGCGCCGGCGCTCGCCGCGCTCGACCGCGCCTTCCGCTTCGCCAGCGGCCTGAAACGCGTGACCAGCGAACGCCGCGACCTCTTCCGCCGGCCGTTGACTTTCAAGGAGTTGAACGCCTTCGACGGACTGGTCTTCGATCCGCCGCGCGCCGGCGCCGAGGACCAGTCGAAGCAGATCGCCCGTTCCGACGTGCCGCTGGTCGCGGCCGTCTCCTGCAATCCGGTGACGCTGGCCAGGGACCTGCGCATCCTTGTCGACGGCGGCTATACGTTGAGGAGCGTCACGCCGATCGACCAGTTCCTGTGGTCGCCGCATGTCGAGGCCGTGGCCTTGCTGGAGAAGCCGAAGCGGCGCAGATAGGAATGGGGGCCTTTGCGGCCCCGATAAGCCGCCGGACATGATCACTTTTCCTTGAGAGCGCCGATTCCACGGGTTTTCACCGGCGGCGCGCCGAAATCGCGCCGCAAAGCCGCCCCTTTGCACGCCTGTACTCGCTCCCGCTGGAGAATGCTTTTCCAGTGTCGTTTGCCTTGACCGATGGGGATTGAGATGCGGACGTTGCAAAAGTTCCTCGGCTTGTTTGTTGTCATTGTTCTCGTGGCCGGTTCGGCGACGGGCGCTTTCGCGCAAGGCGAAAAGCGCCTTGCCTTTGTCATCGGCAATGCCGCCTATCCGTCGGGCGAACTGGCGACGCCCGCCAATGACGCGGGGCTGATCGCGCAGACCTTGCAGGCGGCCGGCTTCGACGTGGTTGGCGCCCGTGACGTCGATCAGGAGTCGCTGCGTGGCGCCTACCGCGATTTCCTTGCCAAGGTCTCGGCTGCCGGTCCTGACGCTGTCGTTTTCGTCTACCTCGCCGGCCATGGCGTCCAGTTCGAGGGTGACAACTACTTCCTGCCGGTCGACGCCAAGATCGCCAATCCGGCCGACGTGCCGATCCAGGCGGTGCGGGTGTCCGACCTGACCAGGCCGCTCGCCGCGCTGCCGACCAAGGTCAACATCGTCGTCCTCGACGCCGCGCGGCCCAATGATTTTCCCCAATCGAGCCAGCCGCTGGCCGGTGGCCTGGCGCTGGTCGATCCCGATCCGAACATGCTGATTGCCTTCAATGCCGCGCCTGGAACCGCCGCGCCCGAGGGCAAGGGTCCTTATGGCGCCTATGCCCAGGCGCTGGCCGAGATGATGCGCGACGGCGGCCTGCCGCTCGACGATCTGTTCGATCGCACACGCCTGCGCGTCAACGAAGTCACTGAAGGCGCCGAAGTGCCGTGGGACGCCTCGAAGATCACGGCGCCTTTCGTCTTCTTCGACCGCGCTGCCGACGCTCCGCCGCCGAAGGTGTCAGAGGCGCAATCCCAGGCCGACCGCACCAGGGAAATCCGCGACTTCGACGCGCATGACGCCTACGTCGCCGCGCTCGACCGCGACACACTGCGCGGCTATGAGGATTTCCTCGTTGCCTATCCGCGTGATGCGATGGCCAAGCGGGTGCGCGCCATCATCGCGGCGCGGCGCGAGGCGATCACCTGGCGCCAGACCTGGATGCGCGACACGCCCGAGGCCTATTGGTCCTATCTCGATCGCTATCCTCACGGACCGCATGCATGGGACGCCCGTCGCCAGCTCGAGCATCTCGAGGCGGCGCTGGAGCCGCCGCCGAGTTTCACCGTCATCGCCTATGACGTGCCACCGCCGCCACCGGAGGAAATCGTCTATGTCGATCGCCCCGTGCTCTATTTCGACGATCCCGACTATGATTTCGAACCGCCGCCGCCGATCGCCGTGGTGTTCCTGCCACCGCCACCGCCGGAGTTCATCGTGCTGGCGCCACCAGCTCCACCAGCAGGCATCTTCGTGCTGCCGGAGCCGGTCTTCGTACCGATGGCGCGCTGGATCAACCCGCCGCATGACATCGTGCCGCCGCCCAACAACATCATCTTCAACAACATCCACAACACGACCGTCATCAACAACACGGTCATCAACGAGAACAACCAGGCCGGGCAGGGCCTTACAACCGGCCAGAAGCTGACCGCCGGCGCCGTCGGGCTGGGCGCCGCCGCTCTAGCCACCAAGGTGGCGCTGCCGCCATTGCTGCAGAAGCGCGCAGCACTCCAGCAGGGCAAGCAGCCTGGCCTGGTGACGCCGCTGTCGAAGACGCTTGCGACCGAGCATGCCTTGCCCGGCGCCAACGGCAAGACGCTGCCGCTGATCAACGGCAAGAGTTTGCCGCTGGTCAACGGCAAGACGTTGCCGCTGGTCAACGGCAAGACGTTGCCACTGGTCAACGGCAAGCCGGCCGTGGCCGACACCCACCTGAAGACATTTGGCAAGCAGGGCGAGATCGTCACCGGACAAGGCGACCAGAAAGGCAAGGACAAGATCCGCAAACTGCCGTTCGCCAATGGCCTGCCGGTCGCCAATGGGCAGACGGCTGAGGACAAGCATGGAAAGAATATTCCGAAGGTCCTGTCGGATCAAAACGGCGGCAAGCCGAAGAAATTCACGCACAAGGACCTGGCCGCCGGCGGGACCGTCAGTCCTGACGGGCAGGGCGCGGGCCTGGACAACGACAGGGGCAGGAAGCTCCGCAAGCTGGCGGGAACAGGCGGCGGATCGACCGGCGGTGACGTCAATGTCCAGCACACCTTCAAGGCCGGCAAGCCGAACGCGCAGGTCCTGTCCAGCCAGGACAGGCCGCAATTCCATGC
The DNA here is from genome assembly GCF_041355295.1 of Mesorhizobium sp. RCC_202. Taxonomy (NCBI): domain Bacteria; kingdom Pseudomonadati; phylum Pseudomonadota; class Alphaproteobacteria; order Hyphomicrobiales; family Phyllobacteriaceae; genus Mesorhizobium; species Mesorhizobium sp. RCC_202. Next base: position 96,077 of record NZ_JBFUPO010000008.1, on the reverse strand, counting down.
CCAGCCGAAGCCGCAGTTCCATGCCCAGCCGAGGCTCCAGGTCCAGACGCAGGAGCGACATCTGCCGCAGCAGCAGCCTGGCAAGAAGCCGGTCTGCGGGCACCCGGGCGAGCCGACGTGTAAGCGATAGGGCGTGAGGTTGGTTGTTGGTGGACAGGTTCAGAGCCCGTCCGCCCGCGAGTCAGCCGATCGGTCCAGCAGCGCTAGAGCGTTTCACCGTTTCACGGAAACGGCGAACCGCTCTAACTCTTTGTTTTTAGGCAATTCCGGACGGAAAACCGCTCACACTTTTCCTGGAATTGCTCTAGACATGCTGAACCTGCCGCGTGTCAGCTTGGCGAGAGACGCTTCGCCGTGCCGCCGCGCTGGTTGATCGACACCCAATTGTTCGGGTTCTGCTGCGACTGGCGTTTCATGAAATAATAGCCGGTGGCGTTCCAGGGCCTGACCTCGTCGACCAGATTGTCCAGGACGAGATCGCCCTTGTCGGTCTTCACCGTCAGGATGGTGTGGCCTTCATTGTTGAGGTCGCGCACCACGGTCATCAGCAGCGCCTGCCGGGGGAATCCCGCTGCAAGGAGCAGCTTGCGCTTGTAAAGCGCATAGATCTTGCAGTCGCCCTTGCCGTCCGTCGGATAGTCCCAGTGGTCGACCATCGTGCCCCAGTGGTCGTAGTTGCTGACGGGCTTGATGGAGCGGTTCGCCTTCAGGTTTACCCGCTTGAGGGTCTGCATGTTCTGGCTGGTCAACTTCACATTCGTTGCCGGCAGCGCAGGCACTTTGCACTCCTTTGGCCGGCGATGGCAGAAATCGAGCCAGCCATAGGGGACGCTGGTGGTTCCGCCAACGGCGGCGGCACTCGACCCACCGGTCGTGGATAGCGTCGATGTCCGCTTGAAGAAGCTCGACTGTGCCGCCGCTGGACTGACTTGCAGCGAGGTCGCACCAATCAACGAAACAAGGCCAATGAGGAACGAAGACGTCAGGACGTGAGGGGAACGTAGCACTGCCAACACCACCGCAACGAGGAGACTGACGACGAGTTAATGCGGAAACGGCAAGCCTCGCAATTAAATAATTAATAATGTCCTAACACAAATTGCGTTGCGCCGAACGAGCGGCGGCTAGGCTTCTTGCACGCCGGCACGGCCTGCAAGCCGCGCGGCCCTGACCAGTTTACGGTCGAACGTGGCGTATCGCTCGCAATGCGCGGATCGGGCGAGATGCAGCGCATCCGCGAAGTCCATCCCCGCCTCGGAGAAATCGAGCGCTGAAGAGAGGATCGCTGCGTCCTCCATTTCGACGGTAGGAAGGCCGCCAAACACCCGCAATGCATTGACGATAGCGGGCTGCTCATAACCATAGGCGCTGCGCAGCACCCATTCGACCTCCAGAATGACCGTGATGGCGACAAAGATGGGCTGACTGTCGATCAGCCGCCGGGCTCTTGCGGATTGCTCGGGATGGTCGTTCGTCAGGTATCTGACGACAACGTTGGTATCAATCGCGAGCATGGCGCCGGCGCGCTTCGGCAAGGACGCCCGCGTCCATTTCCTCCAACGTTTTCGGCTTGCCGGTATGCGGCAGCACACCAAAGACATCCTGCGGCCGCGTCGGTGCGAAAGCCGGCGCCAGCTTCAAAAGAACGCCCTCAGGCGTGTCTTCGACCTGCAGACGCGTCCCGGCGCCCCAATCCTTCCTTTTCCGGATCGCGCTGGGCAGGATGACTTGTCCCTTGGTCGAGACGGTCGTGATGAGCTTTTCGGTGGTGGCCATCGTGGCTTACCTTAGTGTAAGACAAAGGTAAGATAATCTTGCAAGATTGGCTATTCAAGCCGGTCGGATTGCGAATCCTCAAACCCTTGTGCCGCCGACCGTCATCTGGTCCATCCGCAGATGCGGCTGGCCGACGCCGACCGGCACGCCCTGTCCGGCCTTGCCGCACATGCCGATGCCGTTGTCGAGCTTCATGTCGTTGCCGATCATCGAAACCCGATGCATGGCGTCCGGCCCATTGCCGATCAGCATCGCGCCCTTGATCGGCTGCGTCACCTTGCCGTTCTCGATCATGTAGGCTTCGGTGCAGCCGAACACGAATTTGCCCGAGGTGATATCGACCTGTCCGCCGCCGAAGGAGACGGCGTAGATGCCGTTCTTGACCGAGGCGATGATCTCGTCCGGCTCCATGTCGCCCGACGTCATATAGGTGTTGGTCATGCGCGGCATCGGCTGGTGCGCATAGCCCTCGCGCCTTCCGTTGCCGGTCGCCTGCATGCCCATCAGCCGAGCGTTCTGGCGGTCCTGCATGTAGCCGACGAGCTTGCCGGCCTCGATCAGCACGTTGCGCGCCGAGGGCGTGCCTTCGTCGTCGACGGTAAGCGAACCGCGCCGCTCGGGGATGGTGCCGTCATCGACGACGGTGACGCCCTTTGCCGCCACCTGCTGGCCCAGAAGGCCGGCGAAGGCGGATGTCTTCTTGCGGTTGAAATCGCCTTCCAGCCCGTGGCCGACCGCCTCATGCAGCATCACGCCCGGCCAGCCGCTGGACAGCACGATATCGAAGGTGCCGGCGGGTGCGGGGACCGCTTCGAGATTGACCAGCGCCTGCCGCAGCGCCTCGCTGGCGGCATGCTTCCAGGTTTCCTCGCCGACGAAATCGCCAAAGCTCTTGCGGCCACCCATGCCGTAGGAGCCGCTCTCCTGCCGGTCGCCGTCGCCGACCACCACCGACACGTTGATGCGGACCAGCGGGCGGATGTCGCGCACGATCTGGCCATCGCCGCGCACGATCTCGACATGCTGCCAGGAGGCGGCGAGCGAGGCCGTCACCTGGCGCACGCGCGGGTCGCTCGCGCGCACCCAGCCATCGATCTCCTGCAACAGCTTCGCCTTGGCCTCGAAGGAGGGCGACGGTATGGGATTTTCGTCCCCGTAAAGATGCCGGTTGGTGCGCGCGGGTGCGGCGGCGAGCGTGCCGGAATAGCCGCTCTTGACGGTCGACACTGCATCGGCCGCGCGCAGCAGCGAAGCCTCAGAAAGATCGCTCGAATGCGCGTAGCCGCTTGCTTCGCCGGCCACGGCGCGCAAGCCAAAACCCTGGTCGGTGCTGAAATTCGCTGTCTTCAGCCGGCCATTGTCGAACATCAGCGCTTCGCTCTCGCTGTATTCGATAAACAGCTCGCCGTCGTCGGCACCCTTGATGGTGTCGGCGACGATCTCTTTGACGCGATCGTCGGAAATGTCGAATTGGCCGATCAGGCTGTTCATGGCGGGCTGTCCACTGGGTAATTTCTCTGGCTTCCCCCGATGTAGGGGCGAAGGCACGCCAAGACAATCGGCGTTCGCCGCGCAAAGCGATTGTGGCGGAGCGTTCTGCTCAGGGCAGGGCGGCGAAGCCGTCGGCGAAGCCCTTGAGGTCGACGGGGATGCCGATGCCTTCCTCGGGCGTCTGGAAGACGATGAAGGTGGCCGACGTGCCGGTCTTCAGCGTGTCGAGCAGCGGCTTTTCGAGGATAACTTCGGCATAGCAGCCGTCCTGGAAGCAGCGCACGAAATAGGCGCGGCCGATATCCTTGCCGTCGACATTGAGCCCGAGGCCGTTGGGCAACAGCACGCCGAGCGGCGCCAGCACCCGCAGGATCTCGGCCTTGTTGTCCGCCGTGCGCAGCACCACCACCGAGAGCCCCATTTCCGGGCGGTCCTCGGCGACGACATTCTGCATCATCACGCATTGTTCGGAGGTAGCACCCGCCGGCGTGTCGCAAATGATCGACCACGCGCCATGCGTCGACTTGACCGTGCCGCTGGGCGGCGTGGCGTTGTTCGGCGAGGCGGCGGTGCCGACGGATATGCTGCCGCCGAGCAAGGCGATGGCAAGGGTGACCTTCGCCAGGGTTCTCGAAAGCCAGGAAGTCATGACGGCTCCATTGCGAATCACGGCACTTTAAGCCGCGCCGGGGCCAAGTAAAGGACGAGACCATCGCCGGTCCGCCCCGATACCCGGCAATTCAGCGCTTTTCCATAGCAAATTCGCCCGAATTGCGACCGTCTGCCGGATCACTTCATCACGGCCCGCCATACCCTTGCGGCTGCGCGCAAAAATGCCGCACGGTTTCGTCCGCTCCTTCCTTGCGGAGGGAATTAGAGTATGGTTTGAACCAGCCTAGGGACAGACCGGGATTCCCAATCCCGGCATCGTCCTTTATTGGTGCGATCAGATCGCGGGAAGTGGGAGACGAGAGGGCGATGAGGAAATTCCTGGCAAGCGCTGAATTCTTGGCAGGTACGGCCGCTTCGGCCGTGCTCTTCTCCAGTGCCGCGGCCCGTGCCGACCAGCCGCGCGAATGGGAGATGACCTTCCAGGCGCCGGCGACCGACATGATGCGGCAGATCGAGCGGTTCGGGAACTACACCATGTGGTTCATCGTGCCGATCACCATCCTGGTGCTGGTGCTTCTCCTGGTTTGCATCCTGCGCTTCCGCGCCAGCGTCAACCCGGTTCCGTCCAAGACCAGCCACAACACGCTGATCGAAGTGATCTGGACCGTCGGGCCGGTGCTCGTGCTGCTCTTGATCGCCATTCCCTCCTTCCAACTGCTCACCGCGCAGTACACGCCGCCGGAAGAGGCCAAGCTCACAGTCAAGGCGACCGGCAACCAGTGGAACTGGGACTACGAATACCAGGTCGACAAGACCTTCTCCTTCAACTCGGCTATCCTCCAGGATGCCGACCGCGCCAAGGCCGGCAAGGAAGATCGCGCCCGCTATCCGCGCCTGCTGGCGGTCGACAATGAGCTGGTCGTGCCGGTCAACACCATGACGCGCGTGCTGATCACCGCCACCGACGTCATCCATTCCTTCGCCATGCCGTCCTTCGGCATCAAGATGGACGCCGTGCCCGGCCGCACCAACGAGACCTGGTTCAAGGCCGAGAAGGAAGGCCTCTATTATGGCCAGTGCTCGCAGCTCTGCGGCAAGGACCATGCCTTCATGCCGATCGCGATCCGCGTCGTCTCCGAGGCGCAGTTCAACACCTGGCTGCAGACGGCCAAGACCGACGTGCCCGGCGCCAACAAGGCGCTGATGGCTGAGATCGATGGTACCAATAAGGTAGCGGCCGCCGGCAACTGATGTCGCGGGTTAGCAAGAATTAGGGAACGGAGCGGAACATGGCAGAGGCTGCAGCTCACGACGATCACGACCACAAGCCCTATCATGGCTGGGTCCGGTGGGTGTACTCCACCAACCACAAGGATATCGGCACGCTCTACCTGATCTTCGCGATCTGCGCCGGCATCATCGGCGGCGCGCTCTCGGTCGTCATCCGCATGGAGTTGCAGGAGCCGGGCATCCAGATCTTCACCGGTCTGGCGCAGATGGTCTACGGCATGAACGGCGACGCCGCCGTCGACGGCGGCAAGAGCATGTACAATGCCTTCGGCACCGCGCACGCGCTGATCATGATCTTCTTCATGGTCATGCCGGCGCTCATCGGCGGCTTCGCCAACTGGATGGTGCCGATCATGATCGGCGCGCCGGACATGGCCTTCCCGCGCATGAACAACATCTCCTTCTGGCTGTTGCCGCCGGCCTTCATCCTGCTGCTGACCTCATTGTTCATGCCGAGCGCGCCCGGCGCCTTCGGCGTCGGCGGCGGCTGGACGCTCTATCCGCCGCTCTCGACATCGGGCCAGCCAGGCCCGGCGATGGATCTGGCGATCCTGTCGATCCACATCGCCGGCGCTTCGTCGATCCTCGGCGCCATCAACTTCATCACCACCATCTTCAACATGCGCGCTCCGGGCATGACGCTGCACAAGATGCCGCTGTTCGCCTGGTCGGTGCTGGTCACCGCCTTCCTGCTCTTGCTGTCGCTGCCGGTGCTGGCCGGCGCCATCACCATGCTGCTCACCGACCGCAATTTCGGCACCTCCTTCTTCGTGCCCGACAATGGCGGTGACCCGATCCTCTTCCAGCACCTGTTCTGGTTCTTCGGCCATCCCGAAGTTTACATCCTGATCCTGCCGGGCTTCGGCATCATCAGCCACATCGTCTCGACCTTCTCGAAGAAGCCCGTCTTCGGCTATCTCGGCATGGCCTATGCCATGGTCGCGATCGGCGCCGTCGGCTTCATCGTCTGGGCGCACCACATGTACACGACCGGCCTGTCGCTCGACACGCAGCGCTACTTCGTGTTCGCCACCATGGTCATCGCGGTGCCGACCGGCGTGAAGATCTTCTCCTGGATCGCCACCATGTGGGGCGGCTCGATCTCCTTCAAGCCGCCGATGCTGTGGGCGCTGGGCTTCATCTTCCTGTTCACCATCGGTGGCGTCACCGGCGTTCAGCTCGCCAATGCCGGTCTCGACCGCTCGCTGCACGACACCTATTTCGTCATCGCCCACTTCCACTATGTGCTGTCGCTGGGCGCCGTGTTCGCGATCTTCGCCGGCTGGTACTACTGGTTCCCGAAAATGACCGGCTACATGTATTCGCCGGTCATCGCCAACACCCACTTCTGGGTCACTTTCGTCGGCGTCAACCTGATCTTCTTCCCGCAGCATTTCCTCGGCCTTGCCGGCATGCCGCGCCGCACGATCGACTATCCCGACGCGTTTGCCGGTTGGAACTATGTCTCGTCCATCGGCTCTTACATCTCGGCGGTAGGCGTCCTGATCTTCCTCTACTGCGTCTTCGAGGCGTTCCAGAAGAAGCGGGTGGCCGGCGCCAATCCGTGGGGCGAGGGTGCGACCACGCTCGAATGGCAGCTGCCTTCGCCGCCGCCGTTCCACCAGTGGGAACAGCTGCCGAAGATCAAGTAGGCTGCTGCCTGAAATACGAGACCGCCGGCTCGCCGGCGGTCTTGGCCAACGGAATAATGGACTTAAGTACGCATGGCCCTTGCTGACGACAGATTGATGGAGGACGCGGGCTTTCGCATATCGGAAGCGACCGCGGGCGATTTCTTCGCTCTGCTGAAGCCGCGCGTCATGTCGCTGGTCGTCTTCACCGCCTTTGTCGGCCTGGTCGCGGCGCCCGTTTCCGTCAACCCGCTGATCGCGATGGTCGCCATCCTGGCCATCGCCATCGGCGCCGGCGCCTCGGGCGCGCTCAACATGTGGTACGACGCCGACATCGACGCGGTAATGACCAGGACGGCCAACCGTCCCGTGCCGGCCGGCCGCGTCTCGCCGGGCGAGGCGCTGGGCTTCGGCCTGGTGCTGTCGGCGTTGTCGGTGATGACGCTCGGCGTGCTGGTCAACTGGCTGTCGGCATCGCTGCTTGCCTTCACCATCTTCTTCTACGCCGTCGTCTACACTATGTGGCTGAAGCGCTGGACACCGCAGAACATCGTCATCGGCGGCGCTGCCGGCGCCATCCCGCCGGTGATCGGCTGGGCGGCGGTGACCGGCTCCGTCAGCCTTGAAAGCGTGATCCTCTTCCTGATCATCTTCCTGTGGACGCCACCGCATTTCTGGGCGCTCGCTTTGTTCAAGTCCGATGATTACGCCCGCGCCGGCATCCCGATGATGCCGAATGTCGCCGGCCAGGCCTCGACGCGCCGGCAGATCTTCGCCTATGCGCTGATCCTGGCGCCGGTCGGCGTGCTGCCTTGGGCGCTCGGCTACACCACCGCCGGCTATGGCGTGGTTTCCGCCGTGCTCGGCCTAGGCTTCGTCTGGTACGCCTGGAAGGTGCTGCGCATGCGCGACGATGACCGCGCGATGAAGCCGGCCAAGGCGCTGTTTGCCTATTCGCTGCTCTATCTCTTCGCCATCTTTGCCGTCTATCTCGTCGACTGCGTGGTCGGGCGCGCCCTGATGATGGGGGGTGTATGATCGTGGCCGACAAGAAACTCGAACTGGTAACGCTGACGGAACGTCAGAAGAAGGCGCGCCGCAACCGCTCCATCGCCATCGGCATCGCGCTGGCGGCGCTTGTCGTCATCTTCTATGCCGTCACCATCGTGCGCTTCGGCCATCACGGCGCCAGCCTGACATCGTCGGGTCTGTTGGGAGGCGGCTGATGGGCGATTTGGGCAAACCCCGCAAGGTCGACAGCAACGCCATCGTCGCGGTCGTTTGCCTTGCCTTCTTCACCGGCATGGTCGGCATGGCCTATGCGGCGGTGCCGCTCTACAAGATGTTCTGCCAGGTGACTGGCTATGGCGGCACCACGCAGCGTGCCGAAAAACAATATGCCGGTCGCGTGCTCGACCGCGAGCTCACCATCCGCTTCGACGCCAACACCAACGGCATTCCGTGGCAGTTCGAGCCGGTAGCCCGCTCGGTGACGATCAAAATCGGCGCGACGGCGCAGGCGCATTACAGCGCCACCAACAAGTTCGACCGACCCATCACCGGTCGCGCTTCCTTCAACGTGCAGCCGGAAATGGCTGGCGCCTATTTCAACAAGGTGGAGTGTTTCTGCTTCACCGATACGACGCTGAAGCCCGGCGAGACGCTCGACATGCCGGTCGTGTTCTATGTCGATCCGGACATCGTCAACGTGCCGGAACTCAAGGACTTGAAGACCATCACGCTGTCCTACACGATGTTCCCGGTCGAAAAGAAACAGCCGGTCGCCTCGTCCGCGCCGGCCGCCGGCGGCAGCACCAACAAAGTTTCCGATACCGAAGCAAGCCTCGGGGGTTGATATGGCAGACGCGCACGCAAAACCACAACACGACTACCATCTCGTCAACCCGAGCCCCTGGCCATTCCTGGGCTCCATCGGCGCGCTGATCATGGCCATCGGCGGCGTCTGCCTGATGCGGTATCTCAATCCCAGACTTGGTGAATTCCCGGTCTTCGGCCACAACATCGCCAATCCGTGGCTGTTCTTCATCGGCCTGATCATCGTGCTCTACACGATGTTCGCCTGGTGGTCGGACACCATCAAGGAAGCGCATGAGGGCCACCACACGCGCGTCGTGTCGTTGCACCTGCGCTACGGCATGATCATGTTCATCGCCTCGGAGGTGATGTTCTTCGTCGCCTGGTTCTGGGCCTATTTCGATGCCAGCCTGTTTCCGAGCGAGGCAAACCAGTATGCCCGCACCGCCTTCACCGGCGGCGTCTGGCCGCCTAAGGGCCTGGAGGTTCTCGATCCCTTCCACCTGCCGCTCTACAACACCATCATCCTTTTGCTGTCCGGCACGACGGTGACCTGGGCGCACCATGCGCTGCTGCACGGCGACCGCAAGGGCCTGATCAACGGCCTGGTGCTGACCGTCGGCCTCGGCATGCTCTTCACCATGGTACAGGCTTACGAGTACATGCACGCGCCCTTCGCGTTCAAGGATTCCATCTATGGCGCCACCTTCTTCATGGCGACCGGCTTCCACGGTTTCCATGTCATCATCGGCACCATCTTCCTGTTGGTCTGCCTGGTGCGCGCGATGCGTGGCGACTTCACCCCGAAGCAGCATTTCGGCTTCGAAGCGGCCGCCTGGTACTGGCACTTCGTCGACGTGGTCTGGCTGTTCCTGTTCAGCGCCATCTATGTCTGGGGCTCGACCGGCGCGCTGATCGAAGGGCATTGAGCAATTCCAGGAAAAGTGCGTAGCGATTTTTCGGAATTTGCTTCCAGCAGTTTTTCAGGAGTTTTGCAGGCGACCGCAGCGATGCGGTCGCCTTTCTTCTTTTCGGCGTAATGGCCAGCCATCGCTAAGCAATTCCAGGAAAAGTGTGAAACGGTTTTCCGTCCGGAATTGCGTCAAAACAAGGAGATAGAGCGTTTCGCCGTGAAACGGCGAAACGCCTTAAGCGATGTGGGTGAGAATTCCTCTTGTCATCTGCGCGTATATGATCGCGACATCCTCTGTGCAGGAACGCGATGTACCGCTGGTCCAAAAAGTCGATCTGGTGCGGGTCGAGAAGGCGCAACGCCAGCTGCAACTGGTCGGCGGCGGCAAAGTCTTACGCAGCTACAGCATCGCGCTCGGCGGTGATCCTGTCGGCCACAAGCACCAAGAAGGCGACGAGCGGACGCCGGAAGGGCGCTACGTTCTTGACTGGCGCAATCCCAACAGTGTCGCTCACAAGTCGATCCATATCTCTTATCCCAATGCCGAGGATCTGGCGGCGGCAAGGGCCCGCGGCGTCGATCCCGGCGGCTTCATCATGATCCATGGCCAGCCGAACGGTTTGGGCTGGATAGGCGGGCTGCTTCAAATGGTCGACTGGACCGACGGCTGTATTGCGGTTACGGACTCAGACATGGATGAAATCTGGACAATGGTGGCCGACGGCACACCCATCGAGATCATGAGATGAGCGAAGATCCCCAAATGAGCGCAGATAGGGCGATCTGGCCGCCCATCGATCCGATCTCGGCCGGCCTGCATGGCCGCTGTCCACGCTGCGGCGAAGGCAAGTTGTTTTCCGGTTTCCTCACCGTCGGGCAGCGCTGCTACAATTGCGGCCTCGATTATTCCTTCGCCGATGCCGGCGATGGCCCGGCGGTGTTCGTCATCCTGATCATCGGCTTCATCGTCGTCGGCCTGGCGCTATGGATGGAAGTGACGTTCAGCCCGCCGCTCTGGCTGCATTTCCTGATCTGGCTGCCGCTGGCCCTGGTGCTGTGCCTGACGGCGCTTCGCCTGATCAAGGGTGTGCTGATCACCTTGCAGTATTCGAAGAAAGCCGCCGAGGGCAAGCTGGACTCCGGCCAATGAGCCAAACCATCGCTTCGGTTGCCGGCCGTTCGCGGCCGCGCTCGGCGTTGCTGCTTGGTCTTGGCCTGGTCCTGCTCGCCATTCTGCTCGGGCTCGGCACCTGGCAGGTCCAGCGCCTGCACTGGAAGGAAGACCTGCTTGCCACCATCGACAAGCGAACCCACGCGGCCCCGCTGCCGCTGGCCGATGTCGAGAAGGAATTCGCCGCCTCGCACGATGTCGAATACACGCCGGTCACAGTGACAGGCACGTTCCTGCACCAGGGCGAACGGCATTTCTTTTCCACCTGGGAAGGCGACAGCGGCTTCAACGTCTACACGCCGCTGCGGCTCGAGGACGGCCGCTTCGTGCTCGTCAATCGCGGTTTCGTTCCGTACGATCTCAAGGATCCGGCCAAGCGTCCGCAGGGCGAGGTCAACGGCAAGGTGACGGTGACGGGGCTCGCCCGCAATCCGCTGCCTGCCAAGCCATCGATGATGCTGCCCGACAACGACGTCGCCAAGAACATCTTCTTCTGGAAGGACCGCGACGTCATGGCGGCGAGCGCCGGCCTGCCGGCAGGGTTCGTGCTGGTGCCGTTCTTCGTCGATGCCGACAAGACGCCCAATCCCGGCGGCCTGCCGGTCGGCGGCGTCACCATCATCGATCTGCCCAACAACCACCTGCAATATGCGCTGACCTGGTACGGGCTGGCCGCGGCTCTCGCCGCCGTGCTCATCCTGAGGCTGCGCCGTCCGGCCAAACAAGCATGAAGCGCGCCGCTCTTGACAGGGTAGGGGTGCGCACCTCATTTCGCCTTGAGCAATTCCAGGAAAAGTGTGGGCGGTTAAGTTCGGCTTCGCCGTAACCCTCCGTCCGGAATTGCGTAAAAACCAACAGACATAATCCGACTGAATCGGCTTGCATTTGATGACCCAGAAAAAGCCCCCGCTGACGATCAGGCTCTGCCAGCCGCGTGGCTTCTGCGCCGGCGTCGATCGCGCCATCCAGATCGTCGTGCTGGCCCTGAAGAAATACGGCGCGCCGGTCTATGTCCGCCATGAGATCGTGCACAACCGCTATGTCGTCGAAGGCCTGCAAAGCCTGGGCGCCGTGTTCATCGAGGAGCTCTCGGAAATCCCGCCCGAGCATCGGCAAAGCCCCGTCGTCTTTTCCGCGCATGGCGTGCCGAAATCGGTGCCGGCGGATGCTCAGGCGCGCGAGCTCTTTTATCTCGACGCCACCTGCCCGCTGGTGTCGAAAGTGCACAAACAGGCCATGCGCCACCAACGGCTTGGCCGCCACGTGCTTCTGATCGGCCATGCCGGTCATCCGGAGGTGATCGGCACCATGGGCCAGTTGCCGGAAGGCGCTGTCACCCTGATCGAGACCGAGGCGGATGCGGCAAAGCTCGAGCCGGCCGATCCCAAGGCACTCGGCTTCGTCACCCAGACCACGCTCTCGGTGGAAGACACCGCAGGCATCATCCGCGCGCTGCAGGATCGCTTTCCCGAATTGCATGCGGCGGCGGCCGAATCGATCTGCTACGCCACCACCAATCGCCAGGAGGCGGTGAAGGAGACGGCGGCGGGTGCTGACCTTTTCCTCATCGTCGGAGCGCCCAATTCGTCCAATTCGCGCCGCCTTGTCGAAGTGGCGGAGCGCGCTGGTGCCACGATGTCGCTTCTCGTGCAGCGCGCGGCCGAAATTCCGTGGGATGAGATCGGCGGGATTTCGACGCTTGGCCTGTCGGCCGGCGCCTCGGCGCCGGAGATCATCGTCGATGAAATCATCGACGCGTTCCGGCAGCGCTTCGACGTCACCATCGATCTGGCCATCACGGCCACCGAAACGGAGGACTTTCCGGTGATGCGGGTTTTGCGCGATGTCGAACTGACGGCGGCCGACATGGCTTTCGTCAACGGAGCCGCGTGAAGCCAGATGGCCGTCTACACCGACGTCAACGAAGGCGAGCTCGGCGCGTTTCTCAAGGCCTACCCGGTTGGTGACCTGTTGTCCTACAAGGGTATCGCCGAAGGCACCGAGAATTCCAATTTCCTTCTCCACACCTCGACCGGCTCCTACATCCTCACGCTCTACGAGAAGCGGGTCGACAAGGCCGATTTGCCGTTTTTCCTCGGCCTGATGGGCCATCTGGCGCGAAAGGGCATTTCCTGCCCGCTGCCGGTCACCGCGCATGACGGCGCCGTCATCGGCACGCTTGCCGGGCGTCCTGCCGTCATCATCACCTTTCTCGAAGGCCTCTCGCTGAGGCGCCCGACGGCGGCGCATTGCGGTGAAGTCGGCAAGGCGCTGGCCGAGCTGCACCTTGCCGGGCAGGATTTTCAGATGAAAAGGGCGAACGCATTGGCCATCGATGGCTGGCGCAAGCTCTGGGATGCTGCCCGCGACCGCGCCGACGAGGTCGAGCCGGGCTTGGCGGCCGAGGTCGATGCCGATTTCGCCGATTTCGAGCGCAATTGGCCGAACGGGTTGCCGCGCGGCATCATCCATGCCGATCTGTTCCCGGACAATGTCTTCTTCCTCGGCGAGAAACTGTCGGGACTGATCGATTTCTATTTCGCCTGCGACGACCTCTACGCCTATGACGTCGCCACCTGCCTCAACGCCTGGTGTTTCGAGAAGGACTTTTCCTTCAATCTGACCAAGGGCACCGCGCTGCTTGCCGGCTATCAGTCGGTGCGGCCGCTGAGGGACGATGAGAAAGCAGCGCTGCCGATGTTGGCGCGCGGCTCGGCGCTGCGCTTCATGCTGACCAGGCTCTATGACTGGCTGACCGTTCCCGACGGCGGGCTGGTGATGAAGCGCGATCCGACCGAATATATCCGCCGCATGCGCTTCCACCGCGCCATCAGGTCACCATCGGAATACGGACTGACATGAACAAGCAAGTCGAGATCTTCACCGACGGCGCCTGCTCGGGCAATCCCGGGCCTGGCGGCTGGGGCGCCATCCTGCGCTTCAACGGCAAGACCAAGGAGCTGTCGGGCGGCGAGGCCGAGACGACCAACAACCGTATGGAACTGCTGGCCGCGATCTCGGCCTTGAACGCGCTCAAGGAACCCTGTGCCGTCGAGCTGCATACCGACAGCAAATATGTCATGGACGGCATCTCCAAATGGATCCATGGCTGGAAGAAGAACGGCTGGAGGACCGCCGACAGGAAGCCGGTGAAGAACGGTGAGCTGTGGCAGGCGCTGGACGAAGCCAACCGCCGCCACAAGGTCACCTGGAACTGGGTCAAGGGCCATGCCGGCCATGCCGAAAACGAACGCGCCGACGAGCTCGCGCGCGAAGGCATGGCGCCCTTCAAGAAGGGCTCGGCCGTATCTGCAGCGCTCAAGCCCGCCGCAGCGCCGAAGCCCGCAGCGCCGACGAAGCAGTCAGTGGCCCCGAGGGCACGGCGCTCGACCCAGAGCTATTGACTTAACGTGCGGGCTCCCCCGGTAGGAAGACCTCATCGTGCCGACCGCCTACTACGTCACGCATCCTCAGGTCCGTATCGATGCCACCGTATCGGTGCCGGAATGGGGGCTATCGGACATCGGCCGTGCCAGGGCCGTTGCCATGCTCGGCCAGCCCTGGGTAGGCTCAATCAGGCGCATCGTCTCGTCCGCGGAACGCAAGGCGATTGAAACTGCGGAAATTCTGGCTGAGCATCTTCATCTGACGGTCGAGGTGAGGGAGCGGATGCATGAGAACGACCGCTCGGCAACCGGCTTTCTGCCGCCGCCGGAATTCGAGGCGGTCGCGGACCAGTTCTTTGCCAGGCCGCATGAGAGCATCCGCGGCTGGGAACGCGCCATCGACGCGCAGAACCGTATTGTGAGTGAGGTCGAGGCCGCGCTTGCGACCAATGAAGCCGACATCGCCTTCGTCGGCCATGGCGGTGTCGGAACGCTGTTGCTGCTCGCCCTCGCTGGCCGCGACATCAGCCGCGTGGCGGATCAGCCTGCCGGCGGCGGCAACTACTTCGCTTGGGATATGAGCGCGCGGCGTGTCGTGCACGAATGGCTACCGATCGACCATCCGGCGCCCCATCAGGGCATCTGACTAATCACCGGATCAGCAGCGCCGTCGAGAACATCCCGAGCGCAAACACAGTATGCGCAATGAGATTGAGCGCGCGCACTTTCATCGGGTCAGGGGTCTTTGACGCCGCCCAGCCGGCGCCCAGACCCGGCGCCAGCAGGAACCAGCCGGCGCCGACCGTGACGATGCCGAGGATGAAGGCCGGCAGGAAGGTCGGGTTGGCAAGCCAGCCGGCGCCGGCAAGCGCGACCAGGACCACACCGTAAAGTATCCCGACCAGGTAGTGGAAAACCCAGCCCAGCGCCTTTTCATGCGTGTAGGGCGCGGCCTTGCCGATATCGTCGTGGAAGACTTTTTCGGGCAGATGCCAGACCCAGCGTCCGACCATGCCCCAATTGGGCAAAGGCTGGCCGATCGCCTTGTTGAGGATGAACGCCCAGACATCCATGAACACCGTGGCGCCGATGCCGATCGCCACCGCGCGCCAGACGGTGTCCAGCATCACAGCATGATCCCGAAAAGTGGGAACCGGTTTTCGGACAAGATCATGCTCCTCATCGTGATCTAAAGCTGCTCGAGGATCGTGGCGGCGCCGCTCTCGTTGACGCCGGGCTTGGTCTCGACATTGAGCGCGGTGAGCTTGCCGTCGTCGACGATCATCGAAAACCGCTTCGAGCGGTGGCCCATGCCGCCACTGGAGTAATCGGCGTCGAGGCCGACCGCCCTGGCGAAATCGCCATTGCCGTCGGCGAGGTAGAGGATTTTGCCTTCGCCGCCGGTGAAGCGCGCCCAGGCGCCCATGACATGCACGTCATTGACCGAAACGACGGCGATCGTGTCGACGCCGCGTGCCAGGATGGCGTCGTGGTTTTCGAGATAACCCGGCAGGTGGTTGTTGGAGCAGGTCGGCGTGAAGGCGCCGGGGACGCCGAACAGCACGACCTTCTTGCCGGCGAAGATCTCTTTGCCCGTAACCTCTTTTGCGCCGTCCGCGGTCATCGTCTTGAAGGTTGCGTCGGGCAGTTTTTCGCCTACCGAAATGGTCATGGGGAGCCTCGCTGGGGATGGGAAGGATCGACGCCTTCGATACCGGACCGGGCGGGCTCCGGCAACTCTTCAAAAGAGCTGGATCAAGGGAAAGGCAGGAGCCCGTCCACCGAACCCTCGGCGCTGGTCAGCGTGTAATACAGGCCGCCATCCGTAGGCGTCGCCGACGGCCGGTCGAGGATCGGCACGGTGAAGACGAGCTTGCCGTCCTTTTCGCTGCGCACCGGCGCGCCGAACATGTAGTCGCGCTCGCCGGCGATGAAGAAGTCGACGGAAGCCGGATCGCCCGGCGACTGCGCCTGGACGACAAGCGTCTCGTGGTCGCCCGGCAGCACGTTGACGCTGAAATCCGGCCGCGATGGCGTCGGCAGCGCGGCAAGCGCCGTCTTGACCACGGCCGCGTCTTCCGAATTGTCCGGGTCGGATGCGGGGTCGACGCTGAGCCGCGTCTGCACCGGAATGCAGATCGTCTCGCAAATGCCGAGGAAAATGTTGGCGTCGATGGTCGCCGGCTGTCCGGGCGCGGCAAGCGTGAAGGTGACGGGAAGCGAGACCGGCCGATCGTAGCCCGCCCATTTGCCGTAGCCGTCATCATGCCGCTGCGGCGGCGGGAACAGCAATTGGACGTCGGCGACATTGGTGCTGCCGGCTATGTCGAGCTGTGGCGGCACGCCGGCGTCGCCCGGATCGCGCCAATAAGTCTTCCAGCCGGGCTTCAGCGCGATGTCGAGCACGCCATGGATCTTGCCGGCTTCGTCGGGCTTGCCGGTGGTCACCAGCCGCACCTTGCCGCCTTCGCTATTGTACCACGCCGAGGAGGAAGCTTCGGCCGGGAGCCCCGTTGCCCAACCGAACACGGCGCCGAGAACCAGTGTTTTCAAGTATCGCATGGCGGTGATTTGATCGTCCGTTCTTGTCGGCGCAATGTCTTCATCGCGCTGCCGGTATCATATTTGCGTGACATCGGGCAAAGGCGGCATCTTTTCCGCGCTGCGGAAACGGGTTACGCTCAGCCTCATGGACTTGCTGCGTAACAAGAAGGCGGCCGCCGGATGCGGCTTCCTGGACGACCAGTTCCTGATTGCCATGCCCGGCATGAAGGACGACCGCTTCGCGCGCTCCGTTATCTATATCTGCGCCCACAGCGACGAGGGCGCCATGGGTCTTATCATCAACCAGACCCAGCAGATGCTGTTTCCCGATCTCCTGGTGCAGCTTGGCATCATGAACGAGCAGGAAGCGATCCGCCTGCCGGCGCATACCCGCGATTTCGTCGTGCGCAATGGCGGCCCGGTCGACCGCAGCCGCGGCTTCGTGCTGCATTCGGGCGACTACCGGGTGGAATCCTCGCTCAACGTCTCCGACGACATTTGCCTGACCGCCACGGTCGACATCCTGCGCGCCATCTCGACCGGCCGCGGGCCGCGCCGCGCGCTGATGGCGCTCGGCTATTCCGGCTGGGGCGCCGGACAGCTCGAAACCGAGATTGCCGAGAATGGCTGGCTGACCTGTCCGGCCACGCCCGAGCTCCTGTTCGACACCGACATCGAGCGTAAATACGACCGCATCCTCGCCTCGATCGGCATCGACCTCGCGCATCTCAGCGCCGCCGCGGGGCACGCTTAACCGATCGCTGACCCAGAGGCCGTTTCGAAACTCGCTCATGCGAGCCATATGGTGGTGCTTTCGAGAACCGGAGCGGAGCGTACTTAAAGTACGTGAGCACCGGAAGCGCAGAAAGCGCCTCCAGATGGCCGCAGGAGTAGAGTTTCCAAATGGCCTCTAAGCCTGCGTCAGCGGATACTGCTCCCTCAGCGTCTTCAGCACCTGGTCGCCGGGCATCGGCGCGCCGAACATGAAGCTCTGGACGTATTCGCAGCCCATCTGGCGCAGTTCCAGCGCATCGCTCTCGTCGGAAATGCCTTCAGCGACGACCGAAAGTCCAAGCTCATGCGCCATGTTGACCATGGATTTGATCAGCACCGCGCGCTTCGGCGACGAATCGTCGACGAAGCTCTTGTCGATCTTGATCGTGTCGAAGGGGAAGCGGGTCAGGTAGGAAAGCGAGGAATAGCCGGTGCCGAAATCGTCGAGCGACAGTCCGATGCCGAGCTGCTTCAGCTTGGTCAGCACATGCGCGGTCTGCTCGGGATTGTCCATCACCAGCGATTCGGTGAGTTCTAGCCGGAAGCAGCGCGGCTTGAGATTGGCGCGCGCGATGACCGAGCGAACGTCGCTGACCAGATCGCGGCGGATGAGCTGGCGGCTTGAGAGGTTTACCGAGACCGACAGCGGCGCATCGCCGATCTGCTTTTGCCAGCTCGCGAGGTCCTCGGCCGCCTGCTGCATGGCAAACAAGCCGAGCTGCACGATCAGCCCGCAGCTTTCGGCTACCGGAATGAAATCGCCAGGAGGGATCATGCCGCGGCGCGGATGATCCCAGCGCAGCAGGGCCTCGAAGCCGGCCACGGTGCCGTCTTCCAGCCGTACGATCGGCTGGTAGGCGAGGGTGAATTCGCGCCGCTCGATGGCGCGGCGAAGATCGGATTCGAACTGCAACCGGTCGGTGCCGACAGTGCGGAAGGCCGGCCGGAACGGCTCGATGCGGTCACCGCCGAAGCGCTTGGCCTGGTGCATGGCAAGCTCGGCATCCTTGACCATGTCCTCGGCCGAGCTCTGCGCCGTCGTCCAGGTGATCAGGCCGATCGAGGCGGTCAGCACGATCTCGCGCTTGGCGAAGGTGATCGGGTTGTTGATGGCGTGCTTGATGGCATCGGCGATTGCCGCGATGCGGGCCGGGTCCTGCTCCGACAGCAGCATCAGCGCGAACTGGTCGCCGGCAAAGCGCGACAGCGAATCTTTCGGCTTCAAGAGCCGGTGCAACCGGCGCGCGACGGTCAGAAGAATCGTGTCGCCGGCGGAGATGCCGAGGCCGTCATTGACCTGCTTGAAACGGTCGATGTCGATGATGAAGACGGTCGGGCGCACCTTCTCCTCGGTGCGGGCGATCGAGATGATCGCCTCCAGCCGGTTCATGTACAATTCGCGGTTGGGCAGGCCGGTCAAATTATCGTGCACGGCGTCGTGCAGCAGCCTTTCCTCGGATTTTTTCTGCTCGGTGACGTCGACCATGGTGCCGACACAGCGAATCACCTCGCCGTCCGAGCCGATCACCGGGCGGGCGCGCAGCGAGAACCAATGATAGTGGCCGTCGGCACCACGCAGGCGGAAATTCTGCGAGACCTTGCCACGCCGGTGCTCCAGCACCACGTCGAGCGTGGTGCGGAAGGTGTCGCGGTCGTCGGAATGCAGCACCGGCAGCCAGTTGCGGGCGGCGCCTCCCAGGCTGTTCGGCGCCAGGCCGAGCTGCAGGCTGATGTCGGGCTTGGTCACCACGCGGTCGCGCAGCACGTCCCAGTCCCAGACTGTATCGCCGGAGCCGGCGACGGCGAGCGCCTGCCGTTCGAGATCGGAGAACAGGCCCTGATGCAGCGCGCCGCCGGCAAAGGCGTGTTGCATGACGGTGAAGCCGATGAGCAGGATGATCAGGATCAGCCCGCCGCCCAGCGCCGGCTGGGCGATGTCGTTGTCCAGCATGCCGGTGATCGCCATCCACGACCCGCATAGCCATAAAAGCACCATGACCCAACTCGGCACCAGCATGATGGCGCGGTCATAACCGCGGATACCGAGGAAGATGATCAGGCCAAGGCCGGTCAGCGCCGTAGCGGCAAAGGAGATGCGGGCAATGCCGGCGGCGACCGCCGGGTCGACGATTGCCACGCCGGCAATCAACAGCAGGCCGAGGATCCAGACCAGCGCGCCATAACTGAAATGGCCGTGCCATCGGTTGAGGTTGAGATAGGCGAACAGGAACACCACGAAGGTGCCGGCGAGCGCCACCTCGGTGCCGGCCCGCCATATCTGCTCGTTGCCGGGCGATATCTCGATGACCTTGTTGAGGAAGCCGAAATCGACGCAGATATAGGCAAGCACCGCCCAGGCAAGTGCTGCCGTCGCCGGGAACATCGAGGTTCCCTTGACCACGAACAGGATGGTCAGGAACAGCGCCAGCAGCCCGGCGATGCCGATGACGATGCCGCGGAACAGCGTGTAGGAATTGACCGAGTCCTTGTAGGAATCCGGTTCCCACAGATAGACCTGCGGCAGCTTCGGCGAGGCGAGCTCGGCAATGAAGGTCACGACCGTGCCGGGGTTCAGCGTCACGCGGAACACATCGGCGTCCGGGCTGGTCTGGCGGTCGAGCGCGAAACCTTCGCTGGGCGTGATCGCGGCGATGCGCGTCGAGCCGAGATCGGGCCAGAAGATGCCGGAATTCACCAGGCGGAAATGCGGCGCCACGATCAGCCGGTCGAGCTGCTGGTCGGTGGTGTTGGCAAGCGCGAACACGGCCCAGTCGCCGCTCGAGCGCGCATCATTGGCCTCGACCTCGATGCGCCGCACGATGCCGTCAGGCCCAGGTGCTGTCGAAACCTGGAAATTCTCGCCCTGATTCCGGTAGATCTCGACGGCGCGGGAGAGGTCGAGCGCCTTGTCGTCGCGCGCGATCTTGATCGGCTCGACGGCAAAAGCCGGCACGGCAGCCGAAAACAGGGTGAAGACCGCCAGGATAAGGGCGAACAGCGACGCGAATCGCGCAAAATTCGTCACAATCAGCCCTTCGTTCCATCGCCCGGCGGATCGTCCGCGATCCGGGCGTAGAGGTAGTGATCCTGCCAGATACCGTTGATCCTGAGGTAGGATCGCAGCAGTCCTTCGCGCCGAAATCCGGCTTTTTCAAGCACGCGGATCGATCGGGCGTTGTCGGGAATACAGGCAGCTTCGATCCGGTGCAACCTGAGCGTATCGAAGGCAAAGCGCGACACCAGCTTGACGGCGTCGGTCATCAGGCCGCGGCCGCCGAAGCGCTCGCCGATCCAGTAGCCGACATGACCGCTCTGGGCGACGCCGTGACGGATGTTGCCGAGCGTGATGCCGCCGGCCAGCTTGCCGCTCGATTTCTCGAAGATGAAGAAGGCAATGGCGGTGCCTTGCGCGTAGTCCTCGCGATAGCGGCTGATGCGCAGCCGCCATGCGGCGCGGTCGAGCTCGTCCGGCTGCCAGCGCGGCTCCCAGGGTTCCAGGAAGGCGCGGCTTTCGCCGCGCACCGTCGACCATTCGCGATAGTCGTTGGTGAAGGGCACGCGCAGCGTGACCTTGTCGCCCTTCAGCGCCGGCAGGTCGCGGCGAAAGAAAGGGAGCGCGAACACGGCTCTTAGAACTGAGGTCAGACTGCGAGCCGGCGGGCCGTCGGCGTCGGACCCGCTAGCGATTCGAGGATTGCCTCGTAGGGCGCAAGCGTACCCACGGGGCCGACGGCGGTGAGCGTCGGCTTGGTCGAGAACAGCCGCGCCGAGAGATCGGTCAGCCGTTCGACGGTCAGCGCCGAAAGCCGCTCCATCAATTCCTCCTTGGCGATGGGCCGGCCGAACAGCAGCAACTGCCGGGCAATCTGCGAAGCGCGGCTGGCCGGGCTCTCGGCCGACATGATCAGGCCGGCCCGGTATTGCGCGCGCGCCCGTTCGAGCTCTTCCTGAAGGATGTTTTCGCCGGCTTTTTGCAATTCGTCGATGATCACCGGAACCAGCTTGGCAATATCGCTCTGCCCGGTCGCGGCATGCACGCCGAAGATGCCGGTGTCGGAAAAGCCCCAGTGGAAGGCATAGACGGAGTAGCAAAGGCCCCGTTTCTCGCGCACTTCCTGGAACAATCTCGACGACATGCCGCCGCCCAGGATCATCGACAGCACCTGCGAGGCGTAGAAGTCGCGCACATGGTAGGCGCGGCCCTCGAAACCAAGCACGATCTGCGCGTCCATCAGGTCGCGGTCCTCACGGAAGTCGCCGCCGACATATTGCGCGTATTGCGGAATGTTGCCCGTTGCCTTGGCGCGGAAGCCGCCGAGCCGCTTTTCCACCTCGCGAACGAAAGCGTCGTGTTTGACGTCGCCGGCGGCCACCACCACCATGCGCTCGGCGCTGTATTGCCGCTCGATGAAGTCGTGCAACTGCTTGGAAGTGAAGGATTTGACCGTCTCCGGCGTGCCGAGGATCGAGCGGCCGATGGTCTGGTGGCGGAAGGCGGTTTCGGTGAAACGGTCGAAGACGATGTCGTCGGGCGTGTCGTGCGCGGCGCCGATCTCCTGCAGGATCACATGCTGCTCGCGCTCCAGCTCTTCCGGATCGAACTCCGATTCCTGCAGGATATCGGAGAGGATATCGACCGCCAGCGGCACGTCGTCGGAAAGCACCCTGGCATAGTAGGACGTGGTCTCGACGCTGGTGGCGGCGTTGATCTCGCCGCCGACATTCTCGATTTCCGAAGCGATCTCGAAAGCAGTGCGCCGCTTGGTGCCCTTGAACGCCATGTGCTCGAGCAGATGGGCCATGCCATGCTCTTCGTCGCGTTCATTGCGGGCGCCCGACTTCACCCAGGCGCCAAGGGCAACGGATTCGATGCTTGGAAGGGTTTCGGTGGCGACTGTCAGGCCGTTCGACAGACGGCTTACCTCAACACCCATATGGCAAATACTCCCTAACGCGACGCCCGCGTGTGGCCGCTCACGTAATCTTCCACCATTTTCAAGTCGGAGGGAAGTGTCGTGTATTTTTCGTCGGCTGTCATCAAGCCGTCGAGCCATGCCGGAAGCACCGGGGCAATGCCGCTGGCGGCCTCGACCGCGGCCGGGAATTTTGCCGGATGCGCGGTGCCGAGCACCACCATCGGCACCGCGCCGCTGGCCCGGGCGGCCGCGACATGCATGGCGGCGGCCGTATGCGGATCAAGCAGATAGCCGCTTTTTTCGAGCGTCGCGCGGATCGTGGCGGCGACCTCGTCGACGCTGGCGCGGCCGGCATCGAACTCGGCGCGGATGCGGGCAAGCTCGCCTGCCTCGACGGTGAAGGCGCCCGACTGTTTCAGCCCGTTCATATAGCGCCGCACGGTCTCGGCGTTACGATCCGCCGCTTCGAACAGCAGGCGTTCGAAATTCGACGACACCTGGATATCCATCGACGGCGAGGTGGTGGCGAACACGCCCTTGGTGCGGTATTCGCCGCTGGCAAGCGTGCGCGCCAGAATGTCGTTGTCGTTGGTGGCGATGATCAGCCGCTCGATCGGCAATCCCATGCGCTTGGCGGCATAGCCGGCGAAAATATCGCCGAAATTGCCCGTCGGCACGGTGAAGGAGACAGGGCGATCCGGCGCGCCGAGCGACAGCGCGGAGGAGAAATAATAGACGATCTGGGCCATGATGCGGGCCCAGTTGATCGAATTGACGCCCGACAGCGAGACCCGGTCGCGAAAACCGTGATCGTTGAACATATCCTTCACCAGGCTCTGGCAATCGTCGAAATTGCCTTCGAGCGACAGCGCATGGACATTTGGCGCTTGCGACGTCGTCATCTGCCGCTGCTGCACCGGCGAGACCTTGCCGTGCGGGAAGAGGATGAAGATGTCGGTGCGGTCGCGCCCGGCGAAGGCATCGATCGCAGCGCCCCCGGTGTCGCCGGAGGTGGCGCCGACGATGGTCGCGCGCTGGCCGCGCTCGGCAAGCACATGGTCCATCAGCCGGGCAAGCAACTGCATGGCCACGTCCTTGAAGGCAAGCGTCGGGCCGTGGAAGAGTTCCAGCACGAAGCTGTTGGCGCCCGCCTGCACCAGCGGGCAGACGGCCTCATGCCGGAACGTGGCATAGGCCTCGCGCACCAGCCGCTCGAAGACAGGCGCCGCGATCTCCTCGCCGAGGAACGGCGTCAGCACGCGTATCGCCAGGTCAGGATAGGCAAGGCCACGCATGGCGCGGATGTCGGCGGCAGAAAATTGCGGCCATTGGCGCGGCACATAGAGGCCGCCGTCGCGCGCCAGCCCGGCCAGCACCGCATCGGAAAATCCAAGCACGGGTGCGTCCCCGCGGGTACTCACATATTGCATCGTAAAGGGCCCATTGCTGCCGGTCGCGTCATCCACGGCAATTGGTTAATTTTCCGAGCCGGCTCAGTCGCATTTTTGCCGCGCGGTTGCTATACGTCACCGACTTTGTGAGAGGGAAGTGCAGTTTCATGGCGTTTTATTCGGTCAACCGTCGTCTTGTCGCGGGTCTGGCGCTTACCGGCTTTATGCTCGCCGCCGCCGGCTGCCAATCAGGCGACAATGGTATCCTGAACCTGGGCATCGGCAAGAAGACCGACCCGACCGCGCCGCCGCCGCCGCAGGATCCCAAGGTGCTCGCCAGCCAGTTGCAGGCTTATTGCCCGAGAGTGACGCTGCGCGACGGCACGGCTTACTTCAACACCTATGCCAAGGGCACGACGGCGAAGCCGAAGCCCAAGAAAAAGAAAGGCGAGACCGCGGCGGATGCCGAAGCCGAGGCAGCTGCCGCCGCGGCCGCGCAGACCGGGCCTAACGGCCAACCGGTCGATCCCGATCACGATCCGACCAAGATCATCTACCAGGCTTCGGTTACCGACGTGACGCGCGATTGCAGCCGCGCCAACGGCCAGCTGTCGATGAAGATCGCCGTTGCCGGCAAGGTCGTGCCGGGTCCGATGTTCGCACCCGGAACCGTCACGATGCCGATCCGTATCGCCGTCCAGCACGGCAACGATGTGCTCTATTCGCAGCTTCATCAATATCAGGTGCAGGTCACCGATCCGAGCGCCGCCACCCAGTTCGTCTTCACCGACGCCAATGTCGTGGTGCCGGAGCCAAGCGCGCGCGACTACCAGGCCTATGCCGGCTACGACGAGAGCACGCCGGTCGCCTCGGCGGACAAGTCGAAGGGCAAGCGGAAGAAGCGCGCTCCGGCGACGAACTAGTGTTTGGCCCATCGACGTCGATCCTGGCCTGATGGTCGGCTATTCCGGCAATCCGGCTTCCTGTAGCGCGCTGCCAAGAGCCTGCGCGAGCGCGGGCGCGCAACTCACGCCGGCAAACTGGCGGCTGTAGCGAAAGCCAGGCTGAAGCTCGATCACGCGAGCGGCTGCCGCCCTCGCTTCGTCCAATCGGCCAAGCTTGGCCAGCGCGGCGGATAACTGCACATAAGTGATGCTATGCGCCGGATTGGCTTGGACGGACTTGTAGGCCGCCCGGCAGGCTTCTTCGTAACGGCCGCGCAGCAAATGGCTCATCGCCTGGGCGTCGAATGCGGCCCAGGCCCAGGAATCGAAGGGGCTCAGCCGGATACCTTGCTCGCTCCATTCTATGGCGCGTTCCGCTGCGCCGCTCCATCCGAGCATGACGCTGCCAAGGATGTAGGTCAGCGCCGATGACGGGCTAATGGCAAGGGCGGCTTCCAGTGCCGCGAATGCAGCAGCCCGATCATGCGCATCCATTCCGATGGAAAAGCCCGCCCATGTCAGGGCCAGCGCATCATCTTGTCCATGAACGATGGCCGACCGCGCGTGGCGGATCGAAGACGCACGGTTGATCTCTTGGAGGCCGGCGCGAAGGAACAGGCAATGGTGGCACATCGCGGCATTGCCATGCGCCAGCGCGTAGGCCGGTTCGAGCGCGATCGCGCGCTCGAGAAGCACCAGCGCCCTGGTCACTTGCTCCGGCATGCCTGAATCCACGTCAGGCTGGGCCTGCAGCACGAGATCATAGGCATCGAGACTGTCGGGGCGCTTGCGCCTGACACGTTCGATTTCCGCTTTCCGCACGCTCGGCGCAATCGCGCCCACTGCTGCCAGCGCGATCTCGTCCTGGAGCGCAAAGATGTCTTCGGAGCTGCGATCGTAGCGCTCGGCCCAGACATGGGCGCCGGTCGACGCGTCGATCATCTGCGTGGTGACACGCACGCTGCCTCCGGCCTTGCGCACACTGCCTTCGAGCACATAGCGAACGCCAAGCTCGCGGCCGACCTGCTTCACGTCGACGGAGCGACCCTTGTAGGTGAGGGTCGAGTTTCGCGCGATGACGAACAGCCATTTGATACGCGCCAGGCCCGTGATGATGTCGTCCACCATCCCATCGGCAAAATACTCCTGCTGCGGATCGCCGCTCAAATTCGAGAATGGCAGGACCGCGACGGAGGGCTTCTCAGGCAAGCTCGGCGCCGACACAGCGCGGGTGGCGGCCGAGGTATCGGGAGCATTGGTGGCGACGGCCGGCCCGACATAGCGATAGCCGCGGCGCGGCAATGTTTCGATCCAGTTCGCGACATTCGCCGCGTCGGCGAGTGTCCGGCGCAAGGCTGCGATCTGGACCGTCAGATTGTTATCGGCAACCGCTGATCCGCGCCAGCCGGCGTCGATCAGCGCGTCCTTGGATACGGGTTGGCCCGCGTTCTGGATCAGCAGCCGCAGCAGCGTGACGGCGCGCCGCCCGAGCATGGTCGGCTCGGCCCCGTAGAAGAGAATGCCCGCCTCGGGATCGAGGCGGAACGGGCCGAACTGGTAGAGGTCCCCCCTGACGGTCATTCGAGTCTTTTAGCAAATTTTTGGCAACCAATTCACGACTTTCCGGCGTGGGCGGCCGATGTTGTGCGAGCGCTTGCCGGAAACAGGCGCCACGGTCGAAGGAGGATCATATGAGCGCCGATGCCGTCATCCATATGCCCCATGAGAAGAAGGGCGTCATGCTGCGTGGCCACCCCATGGCTTTCCTCGTCACCGATGAAAATACCAGGCATACGAGCATGTTCGACTGGACAATCCCGCCGGCGTTCGCCACCGGCCGGCATGTTCACCGGGTGCAGGAGGAGACCTTTTATCTGCTCGAGGGCGAGTGTGAATGGCATGTCGGCGAGAAGACGGTCCGCGCAACACCCGGAACCTTTCTGTTCATCCCGCCGGGAGTGCCGCACAACATCACCAATGTCACCGAGAAACCAGCGCGTGTGCTGATGACCGTCTCTCCGCCTGGCCACGAGCATTATTTCGAAGAGCTGGCCGACCTGGCGGCGCACGGTGCGCCGGATCCAAAAGCGCTCGCCGATCTGCGAAACCGCTACGACACCGACCAACTGTCGACCCTGACGACGCGCGCCTAGGCGTCGTCCTCGGCCTTCAAGCGTCCTCGGACCACTCCGACAGCGCTGCGATCGTGCTGTTGAGCTCGGCCCAGCGCCGGATGACCGTCTCGGCGCCGGCTTCGGTCAAGGCATCGGCATGGCCGGGATAGCTGTGACTGGCCCCGGTGAAGCCGATGACCCGCATGCCGGCTGCCCTGGCTCCGGCGATGCCGTGCACGGAATCCTCGATGACGAAGGTGTTCTTCGGGTTCGCGCCGAGCTTCTCGGCGGCATAGAGGAACACGTCCGGCGCCGGCTTCGGCTTCTTGCTCGGGATATCGAGGCCGGAAAAAATACGGCCGGCGAAGAACGGCAGAAGCCGCACCTTCTCCAGCATGAATTCGACCCGTTCGGTGCGCGAATTGGAGCAGACGGCGCGCGGCGCGGTGACGGCGGCGACCGCCTCGCGGGCGCCGTCGACGATGCGCACGTCGGTGCGCAGCTTGCGGTCGACGAGTTGCTCGGCGCGGTCGATCAGCGAGGCCTGGAACGGGATCTGCGATTTCTCCTCGACCCGCATCATGATGTCCTTGAAGGTCAGCCCGGCATAGGTCTCGCTCAACTCCTCGGCCGAAATCTCGAAACCGGCCGAGGTCAGCAGCTCCGCCTCGATGCGCGCGGCGACGATTTCGGAATCGACGAGCACGCCGTCGCAATCGAAAATGACAAGATCTGGCTGGGGCATGGCAATCCGGATGGTTGGGGAGGGGCCTGACGGCTCAAGCGGCGCGGCATACACCAATGGGCCGTTTGGCGCAAACATCGGTCGAGCGCCGCAATCCCTTCACCGAATATTTACGCTGATCGGTAACCATAACGCACAGTAAACTGTAACGCGTTCCTTTGGGTGTTTTGATGTCTGCCGTGCGTCTCCTCGACGAGCTTTCCCACGCCCCCCAGCAATCCGAATGGCTGGACACGATCCTCAAAGGCGACTGCATAGCTGCCCTTGATCGGCTGCCGGAAAAGTCGATCGACGTCATCTTTGCCGATCCGCCCTACAATCTGCAGCTCGATGGCGACCTGCATCGGCCCGACCAGTCGAAGGTCAACGCCGTCGACGACGACTGGGACCAGTTCGAGAGCTTCGAAGCCTATGACGCTTTCACCCGCGCCTGGCTGCTTGCCGCGCGCCGCGTGCTGAAGCCGAACGGCACCATCTGGGTCATAGGCTCCTACCACAACATCTTCCGCGTCGGCGCCAAGATGCAGGACCTCGGCTTCTGGATCCTCAACGACGTCGTCTGGCGCAAGACCAACCCGATGCCGAATTTTCGTGGCCGCCGCTTCCAGAACGCCCATGAGACCATGATCTGGGCGACGCGCGACCAGAAGGGCAAGGGCTATACCTTCAACTACGAGGCGCTGAAGGCCTCGAACGACGATCTGCAGATGCGTTCCGATTGGCTGTTCCCGATCTGCACCGGCGGCGAACGGCTGAAGGACGAGAACGGCAACAAGGTGCATCCGACGCAGAAGCCGGAAGCCTTGCTTGCCCGCATCATGATGGCGTCGACCAAGCCGGGCGACGTCGTGCTCGATCCGTTCTTCGGTTCCGGCACAACGGGGGCCGTCGCCAAGCGTCTCGGCCGCCACTTCGTCGGCATCGAGCGCGAACAGGCCTATATCGACGCCGCCAATGAGCGCATCGCCGCGGTGCGCCCACTTGAAAGCGCCGATCTCACCGTGCTGTCGGGCAAGCGCGCCGAACCGCGCGTCGCCTTCATCAGCCTGATCGACACCGGCCTGATGACACCGGGCGCCACACTCTATGACGCCAAGAAGCGCTGGGCAGCCAAAGTGCGCGCCGACGGCACGCTGGCCATCGGCGACAGCGCCGGCTCGATCCACAAGGTCGGCGCCGAGGTGCAGGGTCTGGACGCCTGCAACGGTTGGACCTTCTGGCACTATGAGCGCAGCGGCGGGCTGACCCCGATCGACGAACTGCGCCGCATCGCCCGGTTGGGCATGGAGCGGGCAGGGGCCTGATCGGCGATCAGACTTTGTCTTCCTCGATGATGATTTCGGTCATCTCGCCCTTCGCCATCAGCGCAAGCTGAATGGCGAAGCGGGACAGGCGCGAATAGTCCATCTCGATCCGAACGCGCGTGAAGTTGCGGGCATCGATGGTCTCCGCGACCTCGGCCTGCACAAACAGGTGACCGACGCCATCGGCTGGAAAGACTGAAATGTTGACGAGGCCGGGAGACTTCAGCACCAGGTCGACGCGCTGAAGTGGATAGGTCCGCAGCGCGTCAATAAATTCGCTGACGCCGCTCGCGGGAAAATTCGCGCAACCATGTCCTCGAAAATGATCCTGCTCGACATCGACGTCGAGGATCGGCCAGTCCGGATCAAAGGTTAGGGCGAGTTTTCCCATTTCTTGACGTCAAGCCGCAATTCCAAACCGTTCAAGGTCAGCTTTAAGCGTTTTGGCGTCGGTGAACAGCACCGACTGCCAGCCGGCGGCCTTGGCGCCGTCGACATTCTTCTGGCTGTCGTCGATGAACAATGTGGCCGACGGCTCGAGACCGAACGCAGCGACGTGGTGATCGTAGATGGCGCGGTCGGGCTTGATCTGGCGGATGTCGGCCGACACCGTCACGCCGCGTGGGCGGCTGAGAAAGTCGAAACGCTGCCGGGCTTCGGCCAACGTGTCGGCGGCGAAATTGGTCAGCATGGTCACATCGTGGCCGCTCTCGATCAGGCCGAGCATGATGGCGACGCTGTCCTCATAAGCATGCGGCACCATTTCGTGCCAATGGCGGCGGAAATTGCGGATGTTCTCAGCATGGTTGGGGTGCTCGGCGATCAGTAGCGCTTCCGCCTCCTGCCATGTCCGGCCACGGTCCTGCTCGATGTTCCAGTCATGCGTGCAGACATTGTCGAAGAACCACTTGCGCTCCTCGGCGTCCGGAATGAGGTGGCTGAACGGGATATTCGGATCGTAGTGGATCAGCACCTTGCCGATGTCGAACACGATGTGGCGGATTTCGGTCATTGCTGGCCTTTCGGTTTCTTGGTCGCGCCCGGTATCGCCGCTTCGATTACCTTTTTCATGACGGTGGGCAGCGCTTCCCCGGAAATTTCATGGGCCAGCGACCAGAAATGCCCTTCCGGGGCATCACCTTTGGTGTGGGCATGGAAGACTTCGAGTTCGAGCGCGAAATGGGTGAAGACATGCGCGATCTGCCCGGCATGCCGCCAATTCGCCGGGAAGGGCGCCGCTTCGGTCGTCGTGGCACCATCGACCCTTGCCGTCCAGCCTGTCGTCGGCACCTCCGTCATGCCGCCGAGCAGGCCTTTTTCCGGCCGCTTGCGCAACAGGATGGCGCCGTCGCCGCGCTCGGCGACGAAAGCGGCGCCGAGTCTCAGCGGCTTGTCGTCCTTCGGCAGCCGGACCGGAAAACGTTCGGGGTCGCCGGTGAGGATTGCGCTGCAATCCTGACGCACCGGGCAAAGTATGCAGCGCGGCCGCTTCGGCGTGCAAATCGTGGCGCCGAGGTCCATCGTCGCCTGGGCGAAGTCGCCGGGCCGC
Organism: Mesorhizobium sp. RCC_202; assembly: GCF_041355295.1. Classification (NCBI taxonomy): domain Bacteria; kingdom Pseudomonadati; phylum Pseudomonadota; class Alphaproteobacteria; order Hyphomicrobiales; family Phyllobacteriaceae; genus Mesorhizobium; species Mesorhizobium sp. RCC_202. The sequence goes on along the minus strand of NZ_JBFUPO010000008.1, from coordinate 65,711 downwards.
GCCTGCGGCACCAGTTTCTCGACCAGCGCGCGGATTTGCGGCTTGGCCTCGCTGAGCGGCGTTTCGATCGAATAGAGCCGGGTCATGACCCGCTCGACATTGCCGTCGACAACCGCCGCCGGCCGGTCAAAGGCGATCGCGGCGATCGCGGCGGCAGTGTAGGCGCCGATGCCGGGCAGTTCGCGCAGACCGGCCTCGGTGTCGGGAAAGCTGCCGCCTCGCAGTGCCACCAGATCGGCGCAGGCTTTCAGATTGCGCGCCCTGGAATAATAGCCGAGCCCGGCCCAGGCTTTCATCACGTCCTCGGTCGGCGCTGCCGCCAGCGCCTCCACCGTCGGCCATGTCTCGACGAAATTGCGGAAATAGGCTTTTACCGCTTCGACCGTGGTCTGCTGCAGCATGACCTCCGACATCCAGACCCGATAGGGGTCAGGTCTCACCCCGCGCGCCAAGGCGCCGGGCGCAACGCGCCAGGGCAGGTCGCGGTGATGGGCGTCGTACCAGGCGAGCAGGCGGGATGCGATATCCAAGGATTCAGCTTTGCTGATATCCACCGATCCAGCTTTGCTGGTATCTTCGGCGCTGCTGGATCTGGCGGTCTTGCGGGTCTGGTCTTGCGGTGCCATTGATCGGTCCGGACTGGAGAACGCACATGGCAGGGAAAATGCGCTTCGGCAATCCCGTTCCGGTGAGCGATCTCGCCACCGAGATCCTCGACCCGGTGCTGAGGAAGCGCGCCGGCATCTCGATCGGGCTGGTGCAGTCATGGGAAGAGATCGCCGGGCCGCGGCTGGCCAGCCATTCGCGCCCGGAAAAGATCCAGTGGCCGCGCCGCCTGCATGAGGACGATCCGTTCGAGCCGGCAACGCTGATCATCGCCTGCGAAGGCATGGCAGCGCTCCATCTCCAGCATGAGGCCGGCGAGGTCATCAGCCGGGCCAACGCCTTCCTGGGTTTCAACGCCATCGGCCGCATCAAGATATTGCAGAAGCCGGTGCTGTCGCAAAAGGCCCGGCCGAAGCCCGCGCCGCGACCCTTGAGCGCGGATGAAAAGTCGAAACTTTCGCGTATGGTCGGCGAGATCGAGGATGACGGCCTGCGCGCTTCGCTGGAGCGGCTTGGCGCCACAATTATGGGTGAAAGGAAGCCCAAAGGGTCGTAAGTAGCGTCATGAATGCGTCGCCAATCTCGCGCATTCGTGATGCTCTCTATCAAGTTTGGCGATTGGATTGGGGATCGCCATGCCTTAATTCGCGCCAACTCTCGCCTTTTCTAGCCCTTGCGTTGCAAAATCCAACCAATATCAGGTGATTCGCATGAACCGTGCCCCGTTTGGCAAAAGCTTGTCCCGCAGAAACGTCTTGACCACGCTGGCCGCCGTTCCCGCAGTGGCGCTGCTTGCCGCATGCAGCGACTCCGGCGACGAGGCGAAGGCGGCTGCCGTGAAGCCCGCCGATCCGTCGACGCCCGCCAAGCCCACGGCCACGCCTGCGGCGGCTCAGGTGCCGGAATCGAGCGGCGCGGTCGACATGGCGGCACTGCTCAAGCCCGGCGCGTTGCCCGAGAAGCAGCTCGGCAAGGACGACGCCAAGGTCACCATCGTCGAATACGCCTCGATGACCTGCCCGCATTGCGCGCATTTCGCCGAAACCACCTTCCCTGAGTTGAAGACCAAGTACATCGACACCGGCAAGGCGCGTTACATCCTGCGCGAATTCCCCTTCGATCCGAGCGCCGAGGCCGGCTTCATGCTGGCGCGCTGCTCGAAGGACAATTATTTCGCCATGGTCGACGTGCTGTTCAAGCAGCAGCCGAGCTGGGTTGGCGTCAACAACACCAAGGAAGCGCTGCTGCAGATCTCCAAGCTGGCCGGTTTTACACAGGAGTCCTTTGAGTCCTGCTTGACGGACCAGAAGCTTCTGGACGATGTGAGATCAGTCCAGAAACGCGGAGCGGACGAGTTCAAGGTCGACTCGACGCCGACATTCTTCATAAACGGAAAGACCTACAAAGGGGCGATGTCGATTGAGGAAATGTCGGCCATCATCGACCCTCTGCTCTGACATCCAGGCCGCGCCGAAGCGGTCCGGCCTCGGCGCACCGGCTTGTAGTGTAGGGCGGCGCGAATGAAATTTTCGCGCCTTCGCCTCCTCGGCTTCAAATCCTTCGTCGAGCCCGGCGAGTTCGTTATCGAACGCGGGCTGACCGGCATTGTCGGGCCGAATGGCTGCGGCAAGTCGAACCTCGTCGAAGCTTTGCGCTGGGTGATGGGCGAAAGCTCCTACAAGAACATGCGCGCGTCCGGCATGGACGACGTCATCTTCTCCGGCTCCGGCGCGCGGCCGGCGCGCAACACCGCCGAAGTCACGCTTTTCCTCGACAACAGCGACCGCACCGCACCGTCCGCCTTCAACGATGCCGATGAATTGCAGGTGTCGCGCCGCATCGAGCGCGAGGCGGGCTCGCTTTATCGCATCAACGGCAAGGAAGCCCGCGCCAAGGACGTGCAATTGCTGTTCGCCGACCAGTCGACGGGCGCGCGCTCGCCCTCAATGGTCGGGCAGGGCCGTATCGGCGAGCTGATCCAGGCCAAGCCCCAGGCCCGCCGCGCGCTGCTTGAAGAAGCCGCCGGCATTTCCGGCCTGCACACGCGCCGCCACGAGGCGGAACTCAGGCTGAAGGCCGCCGAACAGAACCTGGAGCGGCTGGACGATGTCGTCGGCGAGCTGGAAGGCCAGATCGAAAGCCTGAAGCGCCAGGCGCGCCAGGCTTCGCGCTTCAAGAACCTGTCGGCCGATATCCGCAAGGCCGAAGCGACGCTGCTGCATCTGCGCTGGACGCTGGCCAAGACTCAGGAAGGCGAGGCGCGCTCTGCTCTTGCCGTCGCCACCGCGCTGGTCGGCGACCGCGCCGCGGCCCAGATGGCTGCCGCCAGGGAGCAGGGCATTGCCGCGCATCGGCTGCCGGATTTGCGCGACGCCGAAGCCGCGGCGGCTGCCGCCTTCCAGCGCCTGTCGATCGCCAAGACGCAGATCGAGGAAGAGGCCGGCCGCATCCGCGCCCGCCAGACCGAGCTTGAACGCCGCCTGCAGCAGCTCGACGCCGACATCGCCCGCGAGGAGCGGATGGTGCGCGACAATGCCGACATATTAGAGCGCCTGCGCGCCGAGGAAGCCGGGCTCAATTCGGACAATGCGGGCGCCGCCGAGCGCGAGGCCACCACGCGCGCCGCTTTCGAGCAGGCAGGCGCAACACTGGCGCAGAGCGAAGCCCGGCTGGCCGCGCTGACTGCCGAACGCGCCGAGGCCTCCGCCTCGCGCAACCAGATCGAGCGCACTTTGCGCGAGACCGCCGAGCGCCGCGACCGCTTTGCCCGCCAGCTCGCCGACGTCGACCGCGAACTCTCCGACATCGTCTCGCGCATTTCGGGCCTGCCCGATCCCGCCGAGAAGCGGCTTCTGGTCGAGGACGCGCTTGCCCGCCTGGAAGAGAGCGAGGCCGGCGCCATTGCCGCCGAGCAGGCGGTCGCCGAGGCCCGCACCACTGAGAGTGCTGCACGTCCGCCGCTGCAGGACGCCAGGGCCGAGCTGGCGCGCATCGAGACCGAAGCTCGCACGCTGGCGAAAATCCTCAACGCGGCAAGCGGCGATCTTTTCCCCTCGGTGCTGGAGCAGATCAGCGTCGAGCGCGGCTACGAGACGGCACTCGGTGCCGCGCTTGGTGAGGACCTCGAAGTTCCGCTCGACCGCAGCGCCCCGGTGCATTGGGGCGAGAGCACTGTACAACCGGGCGATGCTGCATTGCCCGAAGGCGTGAAGAGCCTGGCCAGCGTGGTGCGCGCGCCGGCTCAGCTTGCGCGGCGCCTGGCGCAGATTGGCATCGTCGATGCCGCCGATGGCCGCGGGCTGCAGGCATTGCTTGCGCCCGGACAGCGGCTGGTCAGCCGCGACGGCGCGCTCTGGCGCTGGGACGGTTTGACGGCAAGCGCCGACGCGCCGACAGCGGCCGCGCAGCGGCTGGCGCAGAAGAACCGTTTGGCCGAGCTCGATGCCGAGGCCGTGCAGGCGACACTGGTCGTGCGCGAGGCCGAGGAAGCGCTGGCGCGCGCCGAGCAGGCGATGCGCCAGGCAAGCGAGGCCGAGCGCAATGCCCGCCAGGCCGGCCGTGACGCCCAGCATGGGCTGGATGCCGCGCGCAATGCGCTGGCCGAAGCCGAACGAGCCGGCGGCGAGCTGGTGAGCCGCCGCGCCGCCCTGGACGAAGCCCGCGCGCGCATCGTCGACAGTCATGAGGAAACGCAGGCCGCGTTCCTCGAAGCCGAGGCAATGCTGCAGGACGCTCCCGATCTCGGCGACCTGCAGCTGCAGCTCGAACAGGCTTCCGCCAATGTTTCGCGCGATCGCGCCACGCTTGCCGATGCGCGCGCCGTTCATGAAGGCTTGCGGCGCGAGGCCGAGGCGCGCATCCGCCGGCTCGACGCCATTGGCGCCGAACGCACGAACTGGCTGGAGCGCGCCGAGAACGCCTCGACGCAGATCGCCGCCCTTGGCGAGCGCAAGGCCGAAGCCGAGGCCGAACGTGAGCGCCTGGCCGACGCGCCGGACGAGATCGACGCCAAACGGCGTGCGTTGCTGACCCAGCTGTCCGAAGCCGAAGCGCTACGCAAGGCCGCGGGCGACCGTCTGCAGGAGGCGGAGAACAAGCAAGCCGAGCTCGACAAGGCTGCCACCGCCGCGATCCAGTCGCTCGCCGACTCGCGCGAAACCCGTGTCCGCGCCGAGGAGCGGCTGACCGCCGCCGACGAGCGCCGCGCCGAGGTCGAGGCGCGCATCCAGGAAGCGCTCAACACGCCGCCGCATCTGGTCATCAAGCACACCGGCCTCGAAGCCGACGATCCGATGCCCGACATGGCCGAGATCGAGCGCCAGCTCGACCGGCTGAAGATCGAGCGCGAGCGACTGGGTGCGGTCAATCTGCGCGCCGAGGAAGAGCAGAAAGAGCTTTCCGAGCGGCTGGAAACCATCGTTTCCGAGCGCGAGGACATCATCGAGGCGATCCGCAAGCTGCGTCAGGCGATCCAAAGCTTGAACCGTGAGGGCCGCGAGCGCCTGCTGGCCGCCTTCGAGGTCGTCAACGGCCATTTCCAGCGTCTGTTCTCGCATCTGTTCGGTGGCGGCACCGCCGAATTGCAGCTGATCGAGTCGGAAGACCCGCTGGAAGCCGGCCTCGAAATCCTCGCCCGGCCGCCCGGCAAGAAGCCGCAGACCATGACGCTTCTCTCCGGCGGCGAGCAGGCGCTGACGGCTATGTCGCTGATCTTTGCCGTGTTCCTCACCAACCCGGCGCCGATCTGCGTGCTCGACGAAGTCGACGCGCCGCTCGACGACCACAATGTCGAGCGCTTCTGCAATCTGATGGACGAGATGTCGAAGACCACCGAGACGCGCTTCGTCATCATCACCCACAACCCGATCACCATGGCCCGCATGGATCGCCTGTTCGGCGTCACCATGGCCGAGCAGGGCGTCAGCCAGCTGGTCTCGGTCGACCTGCAGGCCGCAGAGGCGATGCGCGAGGCGAGCTGAGGCAGTTTCGCTTCGGTTGTCGCTGGTCGACCCGAACCGGTCCCTATTTGTCGGGCGCAGTCGCCGGCGCCGTATACCGCCGGCGTACGGCGTCGATCACCAGCTTGCGGCTTTCGTCGGCGGACAATGTCTTGTCCTTCTCGGCTTCGTCTGTTTCGCGGGCGAGGTCCTTGTCCTTGATCTGATGACGGAACCATTTGGAATAATCGCCGGCGCGCAGGTGATAGTCCCAGGTCTTGTCGTCGATGCCTTCCGCCATTTGAGCGAAGATGATGAGATTGTGGGCCCGAAGGTTCATCGCCTTCTTCGGCCCGGTGAAATAGAAGCTGCCGGCTTCGTCGAGCTCGCCCTCGGCATATTTGCGGCTGTGCCGCTTCAGCGATTGGCGGGGTTCGTTTGCCTTGACGGTGAACGCCGTCTTGTCCTCATGCGGCCGCCAGAACAGCACCCGGTCGCCCTTGGGCGTCGGCATGTTCTTCGGCGCCTGCAAGCCGGTTTCCTTGCAAAAGCTCTTGATGACGCCCTTCGCTTTCGGACCGAGCGCGATCACCGTCGTCACCAGGCGCAAGGCGTCGGTCGAGACCGATTCCGGATGTACAGTGATCAGCACCGTGCCGGGCAGCTCTATCGAAAGCGCCGCCCGCGTGTCCCTGCGCCGCTTCGGCATCAGGTGGTGCGCCTCGTCGATGATCAGCCAGTGTGGCCTTGCCGTGCGGTAGCGGGTATTGCCGAGGCCGGGCAGCAATTCGGCGAAGAAATCGGGCCGCTCGTCAACCTTCAGCGCCAGGCCGTTGACGACGATATTGTTGCCGGGCTTTTCGATGAGTTCCAGCAATTGTTCCTTGTTCGGTGCCGTCGAGCCGTTGCCGAGCGGCACCGCGCCTTTCAGCCCGTCATAGTCACCCTCGGGGTCGAAGATGCAGAACTGCAGGCCCTTTTCGACAAGCCGCTCGGTGAGCGCGGTGGCCAGGGTGGACTTGCCGATGCCCGAACTGCCGGCGACCAGGACTGTCTCGGTCGGCGACAGATAGATCTCCTTGCCGCGCGAGGTTCCAAGCAGCACGCCGCGCGAGCGCTTTTTGACAATCAGGTGATCGCGCTTGATCAGCTTGCGGATCAGCTCTTCGACGCCCTTGCCGCGCTCTTCCCTGGTGACCAGGTCGGCGGTTTCCTTGACGGCGGGCAAGGCATTGGCGACGGCCACGCTGCAGCCCGAGGCCCTCATGAAAGCATGGTCGTTCTCGGCATCGCCGACGGCAACGACATTGTGCGGCGACAATTTCAGGTCTTCCAGCGCCGCCGCCAGCCCGGTTGCCTTGTTGATGCCCGAGGGCAGGATCATCACCGCGCCCTTGTTGAAGATGATGTCCAGATCCAGCCCGAGCTTCTTGATGACATCGAGCACGGTCGCCTGGTGCGGTTCCCAGGTGGCGACGATCGAGCGGCCGACGGAAAGCGGCTTGACGCCGCGCTTTTTCAGCCTGTCGATGAACTCGGACGAAGGGGCGGGCGAGATCGTGCGCTCCTCTTCGCTGGCCGGTGTATAGATCAGCGCACCATTTTCCGCGACGACCTTGTCGAACAGGGAAAGTTCGGGAAACACCTCTTTCAGGTCGGGCAGCTCGCGGCCGGTGACCAGGATGAGCTTGCGGCCGGATTTCTTCAGCTTCTCCAATGCCTTGATCATGCTTGCGCTGACCAGCCCGTCATGCGCCAGCGTGCCGTCATAGTCGGTGGCCAATGCCATGAAATACATCGGGTTGAGCTTCTCCGCTGGTTGCCATGTCGTCCTGCCGGAAGAGCTCGCCCGGCGAACAACAACGCCTGTCGGCGAAAAAGGTTTACGACGACGCTCTGCTCCGTGGTGATCGCGGCATCTCGCCCGTCGCGCTACCCGTACTCCTCCGCGACCGCCGGCCCCGCGTTGCGGCGGACCGGATCGTCGGGCAAATCGTGACGTCGCCTACTGTTGTGTGGGTTCACGCGCATACTGAAGCGACAAAGCCCGAGGGGCTGTGCGCGGGCCGGAATCCGTCATTCCTTGCCCATGGGGTGGAACACGCGCGGCAACAATATTCCGACCGCGAAGTTTCAGTCTTACGCGGTCGTCACCGCGACGAAGTGATCGGCTTGCTTCGGTCTTCCGCTTGCTGCGCCGCCACGCATAATTCGAGTAAATTCACATCAAACTATAGAGTCGCCATATGATACCAACCTACATCGGGTACGATCCACCCGAAGCCCGGCACCACGCAATGGGACCAGTTGTGGAGCCGAGAAGAGAGCATTCTGCGCGCGTTTGAGGAACATTCGGTTCAGATTCCTACATGAAAACTCCGCTTTCGGATCTCTTGTCGACCTTCTCAAAGCCAATTCTTCGCTTGCCCAGCGTCACGGGTCCCGCTTTGGTGATGGGGTCGGCGCCGAATTTTCGCCTCCCGGAGGGACATCATGCCGGTTGGGCACTTGTGACCGTCAACGCTTCCCAGCTTTTGGCGGAAACCTTTGGCCTTGCCGTTCCTGATATCGCCCTGATCCGCCGCGGCATTTTTGTCGGCGCGAGCGAGCAGGATTTTTACAAGCGTGATTTGTTAAAAGGACGGCAGGCAAAGCATCTGATAATCCCAGTTTGGTCGGACGCCGAGGAAAAACTGAAAGCCGGCTGTCGCAACTGCAACTATCGTTATGACATCTTGCAGGCGCTTACCAAATGGCAGCTTGCCAACATCGTCTGGCGACTTAGCGGCAAATATCATGTGTCCCGCGGCTGGCATCGGAAAATCTCCACCGGAGCCTTCGCGATCATGCTGACGCGTTTCGCCGGTTTCTCTCCTGTTGTGGTCAGTGGGTTTTCCCTATCCCAAGCCGGGCATGGATACGACACCCGGAATGCCTTTCGATATCATGCCGACGAAGATGCAGATTTGCTTCGACGGTTGGCGAGAAGAGGAGAGCCAATCTACGCGGAGGATAGAGACTTTGCTGCGGAAACTGGATTGCCCTTATGGCAAGGACAGATGCCATCCTGACGACAGCCGCAGGCTGATGGCGCAGATACTCGGAGCCCGTAAGGCATAGCTTAGCATTTTCTAAATGCGCGTAGTGATGGTAAGGCCAAACGGCGGTGGCCAAGGATTTGAGGCAGACGGCCGCTTCCGGCCCAAAAGCGTCGTGTACGGTTCTACAATTAGAGATTGGCTGGGGTTCTTGGAAGCTTTTCGAACTTTCTGCCATACTGCACCAACCGAATTGCGCGTGCTCGCGAGCGAGGCCGGAACATGAATAGCTGCCACGACGGAATCTGATCACGCCTTCCACTGCGGGTTTAGTTCGGAAGAGGGTCCCGCGCGGCGCCCTTAAGTTCCAGCTCGTGCTCATATAAGCCTTTTGCGACATTTCTGTCAGATACATGCGCTTTGGTCCTCCCAAGCGACAAGAATCGCGTATGTGCGCGCACTCCCTCAACCCACCGTCTCTGACGAACCCCATCGCTTGCTCGCATGACTGAAACTTCGCATACCCGACTGCTTTCTCGCAAAATCGCTGATTACTGCCGTATCCGTATCGACCCGCTGTTCCCCCCTCACGAAAGCGCGCGCATCAGAGCGTTTCTGCTCAACCTGATCTCCTGTGCTGAAACACCGCCACGAAAACTGCGCGGCTATGATTGGCAAGAAATCGGCATTCTTTGCGATCTCGACGGTGAGACACTTCGATCTGCCCGGACCGCAATCGAACCAGCATTGGATGCGATCGCTCGAAATATGAAAAACGCGCCAAAGCGGGTGACCATCGCGTGCCGTCGCAACGCGAAACCGCAGCGTCATGCGCCGGAAGGTCCGCAGCCGCCGGCAGGGAAGGCGCCAGTTCCAAGTCGTATAAAAAAGCTCGACCGGTCGGAGCGGGAGGCTGGAGTAGACCGGCAAAAGACCGGCATAAAACCGCGCGCTATCGAGGAGTTCCCACAACCTCTTTTCGAGGAAGCGTTTGATCACCCAAGCTTCCAGGCGGCGCTGGAATTCCAGATGCGCCGCCATGGCGACAGCTATTGGCATCTACATCGTGCTGTTGTCCGAGACGACGAGAGTCTCGACCGCTCGACAATTCGTCACTGGCTCCAGGGGTCAAAATCGCCGCGCAGCGTGGCGAGCATGGAAGTGCTAGCGCGGATCGAGCGTCGTTATCGTCTTCCAACAGGGTATTTTAAAGCGAGACTCCCGCTTCAGACGCGCTCCGCCTTCGGCCACATTCTCGATGATATCGGCCCGGCTGAACGCCGTCGGCTTGCGTGGCACCTGCCTGACGACTTCAACACGCGTCGTTCCGAGGAGCAGGAAGAGATCCTGGAATGGGTTCGGCGCGTGATTATCAGCGGGTCAACTGATTACCGGAAATTCCAGGCGGCCGCGTTGAAACAGCGTTACGCCATCCGTTTCCCGGGTATCACCTATGGTCAGTCGGATGCTGCAAATGATGGCTATCGAGTTCAGCGCGAGCAACAGCACGCGGGTAGCGTCCAGTTCACGGACCCCGACCTGATGTCCGGCGTCATCGACGCTCCACCTGCGCTTGCGATGGAAATGGCGGATCTGATCCGCTTCAAGACAGCGACGCTTACTGCGTTCGGTCTACAGCGCAACGGTGTTTGGGGCGAGGAGACCGCATCGCAGAAAGTCGAGCATCTCGGTTTGATGTTCGGTGCGTTGGTCGCGCATCCGCGCGGACCTGTACGTGGCTATGGCGTTCCAACCCAGCATGTGACTTTTGGCCTGCTCGTCTTCCCGTCGGTGTGGGACTGGTATGTGCAATGGCGCGAGAGACGTCGCGGGTTCTACACCGCCTGGGAGGTGGACATGCTGCGAATTTCGCTCGCGCTCACTCGCAAGGACACGGGCTGGCTCAGGCAGCAACCTCATCTGGCGTTGCGGATCCGTCCCATCAATGGACTGGTTTCACAGACCGACATTGATCGCGCGAGCGGGGACTGGGAGGACGCCTGCGATGTCTACTTCAAGCATGCCACCTCCCGTGTGAAAGAGATTCAACGCGTCGCGCGTGTACATCGCGATCCTTTTGAACCAATCATGCCCGTGCTAGAGGCCGATAGCCCAGTCGGCGAGTATCGAAAGATCACTGAAGAGATTCTTCGGCTCATGCCTGATGAGCGCATCCATCGCCGTCCTGCCGCCGAAGCAGTGCGCTCGTTCCTGATGCTTCGGTTCGGGCTGCATCTTGGGTTGCGGCAGAAGAACCTGCGCCAGCTGATGGTCAGTGAACGCGGCAGACTGCCCAGGTCTGAGCGTCAGCTTGCCGACATGAAGCGCGGTGAACTCCGCTGGAGCGAACGTGAAAAGGGCTGGGAGGTGCTTATTCCTTCAGTCGCTTTCAAGAACGCGAACTCATCCTTTTTCGGAAGCAAGCCGTTTCGGCTCGTCCTGCCGAACTTGGGCGGTCTGTATGAGAAGATTGAGGCGTATATTGATCGCCATCGCAAAGTGCTGCTTGGAGGGTCGGAAGACCCCGGCACCTTCTTTATCAAAACCGTGAAAGCGACCAGCAAGGACGCCGCATACGATCGAAACACATTTTATGAGGCGTGGCGCCTGACCATCCAGCGATATGGCATTTACAATCCATATACTAAGCGCGGCGCGATCCCCGGTCTCCTCCCTCATGGCCCGCACAATGTTCGTGACGTGCTGGCGACGCACATACTGAAACAGACTGGCTCATATGAGCAGGCAAGCTACGCGATCCAGGACACGCCCGATATGGTGGCGCACCACTACGGTCGTTTTTTGCCGCAAGACAAAGCTGCACTTGCTGCGCGGATATTGAACCAAGTCTGGCAGGCGGCCTAAAGAACGTTAGGGTGTAAGACCAATTTCATACTGACGTTGTCGGGATCGCGCGGAGTTTCCGTGGAACGACGGTTGCAATGTTTCTTTTACACAAGAGGCAGTACGGTGACCAATACGACGTTGGACGAGGAGCTCAACGTGTAACCCCTTCTCCACAAAGCTAGGACGTAGACTCATTACCGCGTAGCCAGATGCGGACGGAGACGAGTTTGAGGGCGGCGAGGTAGTTTTCTGCCAGCTTGTCATACCGAGTTGCGATGCGACGGAACTGCTTGGCCCTGTTGAAGAAGCGTTCGACGAGGTTGCGGGCCTTGTAGAGGAAGGGGCTGAAGCACATCGGGTCTTTGCGGTTGGCCTTGGGCGGGATGTTGGCCCATGCCTTTTGCTCGGTGACGGCATTGCGCAAGGCGTTGGCATCATAACCCCTGTCGGCGAGCAGCATGGCACCCTCGGGCAAATCCTTGATCAAGTCCGCTGCGGAGGCGATGTCACTCATTTGACCTGCCGTGAGCGTCAGCTTGATAGGCCTGCCTTGGGCATCGACAAGAGCATGGATTTTGGTTGTCAGGCCGCCTCGGGAACGACCGAGACAATGATCTCGACCCCCCTTTTTGCCGTCGCCCCCTGCTGATGGACGCGAACAATGGAGGTGTCGATCATCTGCACCTTGCCGTCATGGCCTTTGGTGACGGCGTCCATGAGGCGGTCCCACACACCTGCTTTACGCCATCGGACAAAGCGATTGTAGCAGGTGGTGCGGGGGCCGTATCGCTCTGGCAGATCGCGCCATGGCGCACCGGATCGCAGCACCCAGAAGATGCCGTTCAGCACGCGGCGATCGTCTACGCGCGGCACCCCTCGCGGTTTATTGGGCAACAGCGGCTCGATCACACGCCATTCGGAATCAGTCAGGTCATATCGGCTCATGCAGAGGCTGAATCAGATTCCACTGCAATTTGAAAGCCGCCAATAGGCGAACGACCCCATTGCGGACAATGGCTGCAGCGATATAACTCCATGTATGCAAAGATCCTTCAGCGTCGGAACACTTGTTCGTTTGATTGGAACGCCGCCAAATCTTGTCGATGCAGACGATCTTCAAACCGCAACTCTCTTCCGCTTATGCCTCGGAAAGACGTTCCCAATCAGGGAAATGTTAGACGGCATGGCTGCTTTGGATGTCGGAGAGATATTAGGTGAACCGTCGTATATGCACACGATCTACGTAGAACCTGAATTCCTTGAATTCGCTACGGGTTGACAAGCACCGTCCGAATTCCACCCTTCTCGGCCACTCCGCATTTATGAGTTCACAGCCTAGGTCTCTGCGAAGCGTTCAACATCAATCTACAAAGGGTTGCCGTCGCAGTCGACTTGGCTCCGGTTGTATGAACCATAAATGTTCCTTGGTTATCGTTTCGACCGTCGCCAGCCGGCCGCCACGGCGTCCGCTTCTGAGCAGAACCACCGTTCGCCTTTGGCTTGGTTGATGATGGTTACGCTGTAATATTTTTGTCCCGGAACGTGATAAATACGGTTGCCGTCCACCGAAATGTTGCCCTTGATGTTGCAGCCGGCGTTGCCGCTGCCGAACGCGAAGACCGGTGCGGACGTTGTTTGCCCATCGCCAATTTGCTGTACTCGCCAGTCCCAAGGTGTTTGAAATGATCCTACCCACAAGCCGACTTTCGACGCCTTTGCCTTCGCCTGTTGCGATGAAAAAGCACCATTGCTGTATTTTGGCCAATCGAGCGCTTCGCCGTGTTCGACCATCCAGGCGGCTACGCTTGCTCCGTCCGCACGTCGGCAGTCGCCGACATAACGCCCATAGCGATCCCATGTAACAAATGAGCACTTGACGGGCCTAGAGGCCGCTAGAAACCCGTCGAGCGCCTCGGCAGAACGCCGCCCGCAGGGATATTCGAAACCCTTTGCGTCGTCGCAATTCTGGCGGCTCTCCGGGGCGTCGATCCCGTTGAAGCGGATGCGTTGGCCGTGCACTTCGATCGTGTCGCCGTCAACAACCGATGCGGTTCCGGCTATCGGGCCGGGGTCGTTCATGGTGCCGAGTATTGGAACCCTATCCAAATTCAAGCGGTCAGCGCTGACGAAGCTAGCAGCGGCTGCAAGACCGACGAAAATTGCGGCTATCGAAATAGGAACACGGAAGAGCCGTTGACCGCGAGGCGGGCGCGACTGCTTCATCTTGTATTGAGTTGACTTCGCCATACGGCTAGTTGCCCGCTTCGTGTCCGGTTCGACCGCCATCTTTCGCTTCGGCGGAACGTTCGCCGCAACTTCTCCCTATGCTATCGACTTGCGTCCTTAGATCGCACGGATGGTCACCGTCGTTCCCGACGTTGACAACAATGCCGTTCCGCGCCGGGGGCACTAAGGTTGTTCCGCGAAAGCGTTGGACGACACCCGCCACGCGTTGCCCGTCACTTTGAATGTGCGTGTTTTGGCTATTCGGATTGAACGGATCGACGGCCTGCAAAAGCTGGTTGGCGTGGTTCGAATCGCCGGCTGCGAGCGTCACGGTGTCATAATTATTCAAATAGTCAGTAGTGCAGCCTGAGATAAATGCCGCAAATATTGCGCCCGAAATCCAACGCCAATGCATGAAGGTATCCCCCGACACCAAGCCAGATCATGCACGTTTTGCATTTTGTTGTCGAATCTGCCGAACAACAATAATTGTGCGACTCAGGATTTATCGCCGGTTGGCGAGCACTTCAATTTCGATCTGAGACATCACTCTCAGGCGTTTCCTTCAACCGCGCAGTCATCGCCAAGCCCATACGGTAACTCGCGGCTCTGTTAATTGAGGATTGAAAAATCTGTGAGCGTGAGGTGGTCGACGTGGATTGCGTTTGCAGAAATATGTGCGCGAGGCGGTTCTTCTAGGAGCGTACGAGCGCGGCGGTGCTAATTTTGTTTCACGCTCCGATAGGGAGGCAACATATTTGGTTTTGCTGCGTGCGAGCCGATCTGCCCAATCAATACTGATCCGACACAGACGGCGGAATCGGCGATGAGTCATCTGGTCTTGGTATAGTCGGAATGAAAATCGCCCCGGCCTTAACTACGCCCCGGGATATTTGCCGATTACCGGCTCAGAACAGTTGCGGACATAGTTACTTTTCGGTGTAATGCCATCAGATCCGTGCGTGTGGGTTTGGCGGATCGGGGGCGTAATATGCAAACAACGATGAGCCAAAAGCTCGCGACCTATGGGCAATGGACCTATAGAGGGGCATGGGCGCTTGAGCTCGCAGCGGCGACTATCGGTCTTATGACCGGTGTGGCTCTTGGCTATCAAGCTTTCGCAGCGAGCGAGTCTGTCACTGCGATGGACCTAACTCTTGCAAGTGCACCATTTCTGATGGTCGCCATTGCGGAACTCACCAAAATCCCAATTGCAACTCTGCTTTTCAGCGTGTCTTGGGTTTGGAAGCCGATAGTGCTCGTCTTCCTATTAATCCTCGCAGGTATCACGTTCGAGACCGTTTTTATGGGGATGGAGCGTGCAGGCGCCCTTCGTCAGCTTCGCTACGAAGATTTGGTGAACAAGATTGACGCGCTCGAGCAGGAAGCTTCGAAACTTGCCTCGGTAGATGAACTCGGCAGAAAAGCCGATCAGGTTGACCAGGCTCGCGCCGAATTTGAGGAGATGACCGCCCTTGCCGAGAAGTCCCGTGCTGGCTTCCAGACACAAATTGCGGAGGTTGACGCTGAACTGCAGGGGGCAACAGCTCTTACTCCGGAGGCATCCCGTGTTCGAGACCAGATCGAAGAAAAGAACACGGTTCGATCTTCCCTGATTGAGCAGCGCGATGCCGAGATAAGAGACGCTGTAACCCAATTTGAAGGCCAGCGTGACAGCTTCGTCCAGCGCATCAAGATGGCGCGAGACTCAGGCGACAGCGATTCAGCTCGTAAGTTGGAGGATGAGGTCGCCAAGCTGGCAAATCCAAGGTCCAAAATCGGCGCCAAATTCGACGCTCAAATAGATCCAATGGATCAGGAAATAGCTGCACTTCGATCGGATTTTGATCGACAACGCGCAAGCAGTCCGCCGATGACTGCCGACCAGCGGCAAAAGCTTACAGATCGGCGATCGAATCTGGAGCAGATACGCGATGCAGACGCCGCCAGTTGGCAGAAACGACTTGACGAGGCGGGCAAAAGGCTAGCCGATGCCCAAGGCGCTGAAGCCAACAAGGCGACCTTGGCCGCGCAAAATCAGGTTAGGCAGGATCAAATAGCCAAGGAACTCGCGGCCCTCGAGAAGGAGCGGATTCCAATGGCGCGCACCGACCAGGTCAGGCGCATCGCGGCAAGATGGTACGGTGCAAAGCCAGAGCAGGTGACTCCGGAACAGGCAGGCGTGATCTCAGTCATTTGGTTTAGTTCGCTTGCAGTGATCGCGGCGCTGGCCGGGCCGATCACCGCGATGGTGGCGCTCGCTCTTCAACGAATAGCCGCTCGCGGCGAAGTTCAGTCCCATAGCCGGCTGTCGTCACTCATTCGCCGCATGCTCTTGAGTTGGCGGTGGCGCCGCATTCGCACGATCGAGGTGCCGGTCGAGAAGGTCGTCGAGACGGAAGTCGAGAAGCGCGTCGAGGTCCCCGTCGAGATTGAAAAGGTCGTCAAAGAGATACTCTATGTTCCGCTGTTTACCGATGATCCGGAGGTGCTTCGGACGGCTCTAAAAAAGGAGCTGCCGCCAGATGTTGCCGATCTGGTGAGTTTATCTATGAAGGGGCAGGGCAATGCTCGTCCGGCATAACACCGCCCTTCTCGAGCAGGCGGTTGGCCTAGTCGTAAAGCGCTCTGCCATACCGATGCTACAGGCCGAGGCCGCAGCTCAGGAGAAAATCTCCAAAGCGGCTGCATTGCGTCGGATTGCGACCGGAGGTGCAATTGCTGTTGCAGCAATTGGGATCGGCTTGGGCTTGAAGCTTGGACTTTGGCAGAAGAGCCCCACAATCCCAGAACCGAACATTCCGCGCGTAGAAGTGCCTGCCAAGCCCGCAGATACCAGAGCAGATAAGCCTTCCATCCCACTGCCTACTCCACGGCCCACGCAAGTGCCGACCCCGCCAGTGCCTCCAAAGGATCCTGACGTCGTCACCGTGGACTTCACAAAGTTCGCCACGAAGACGATCGACTTCCAGGGAGACAAATGGGAGTTGATTTCAGGCCATCATTTCAAGGATGAGAAAGACAGCTCTTGGGACACGGCGTGGTGCTACTCGCATCGGATGGTCAATGGCGTTGACGTAAACGTTCAACTGGCAAATAGGGTGGGTCCAGAAACGCAGCCTGTCTCACCCATATCTGCACGCGAGACCTTGGCACAGGTCGGTTTAACAGATTCTACGGCAATCCAGCTGGCAACGAATTGTGCGTGGCTCGATGGTCGTACTTTTGCAGCCTCGGATTTTACAACCGATCCTCGTCGAGAAGTGGGCGACTTATCCCCCCAGCCCCCGGTCATGATGACAGGGACCGATCCTGATACCGGCTTTGTCGTCGTTTCGGGATGGGACGCGATTGGAAATGACCTACCCAACATGCCCATCCGTGGCGTTACTGCCGAACAATGCCAGAGCGCTTGCGATCGCGATTTTACGTGTTTGGCAGTGACGTATAATACCAAATACCAAGCGTGTTTCATGAAGGGTGACGCGTCCATTCTTGTAAAGAGCGAAGATTCGCTGATGGCTGCGAAGAAGGTTGTTGAGAGCAATCTCCATTATTCAAACCTTGTGTTTGCAAAGAACACTGAAGTTTCTGGAACCAGCTATTGGACGGGACAACTCAGGTATCCCGACTGCATTTTACAATGCGTGAATGAAAAGTCGTGTTTAGGATTCAATTTCCGGAGCAAGGAGATTATGTGCACGCTACTAAGCAGCGTAACGCAATCATCAGACAATTCGGCTGTCGCGTCCGGAATTAAAAGCGCCGGCAACTAGCCGTGGTCTCCGAAGGAGAGACCTGCAACGATCACACTACGCACAGCGCCGACTCCGGTGCAGACGGAAGTTGCTTCGCGAGAATAGCAAAGTTAAACGTGCAGCCTGCACAGCACTGGCGGGGGCGCAGTGGGGTTTAGATACAGAAAGTCATTGAGGCTCATTCCCGGCGTTCGCCTAAACGTCACCGGGAAAGGGCTCAGTAGTGCCTCCTTTGGCAAGCCCGGCTCCACGTTGAACATGGGCCGAGGCGGCATTCAGAGCACGGTCGGTCTGCCCGGTTCGGGCATGTCCTATTCTTCCAAGCGCAGCGGTAAATCAGCTCTTTTTCTGGGTTTATTGATCGCAGCACTCGTGGCCCTGATCTACCACGCCGCCAAGGGAAGCAGGGTGGCGCAAGTGTCCTTGCTTGCTATAGGCGTCGTCGGTGTGGGGGCGGCCTTGCTGGCCCAGAATTCCGACACAAAATCCGGCGCTGCGCCAAGCCTGACATTGGCACCCCGAACCGTCCGCCAGGAACCAGGACAGACCCAACCGCTGCGGCCGGTAAGACGCGACATCAGCCCTTCGAATCTGCCGCCATTTGTGGAAGCAGCCAAAGCGCCGGTTCAGCAGGACACTCCCGTTGGCGATAGCTGGCCCACCTCCGCTGGTGATCAGAAACCGCCAAGCACTTCATCGGGAACCGATCTGGGTTCCTCGGCAGCGGTCGAGCAGCCGCAGAGCGAGCAATTCCCAACGGCAGTCGTGACTAGGACCGCGAATATCCGTTCGGATCCTTCCATGGGCGGCACCGTGGTGAGGCAGGTGCCGGCCGGCACCGCTCTGACGGTGGTCGAAATCAATGGTCGCTGGGCCCGGGTCAGCAAGGACGAAGTCACATTCGGGTGGATCAACCGCTCGCTGCTGGCGGCGCAGCCCTCCTACCAGTAGCACACCGGGCTTCTGCCGCCTGGCCTGCTGTAAGCGCTCCGGCCACCGCACAAACGCCCATTGCGCATCAGGTCGTATGGGCAGTCGCATCTGCCGACCACGGGGTTTCTGACAGGATCGCCCGAAGCATGCTCCGAAACGGTGCCGTCATCTGATACAGCCCCTGGCGCGACCGGTATGGTCGAAGTCAGCTCGACCGGCTTCGCCTCGCTGAGGTAGTCGCCATGGATCCATCCGATCCGTGCGGAGACCGTCACATTGTACCAGTCACCTTGTTGACCATTGGTCTGGACCAGGTCGCCCAGCGGAAGCGTGGTGATGATACGCGCCCCGGTGTCCGGCGCGACCCTGACACGGACGTTTTTGGTGGTGTACAGCCAGCGAACCAACGTGGTGGGGTTGGGCTTCTGGGCAGCCACCGCGTCGGGCTTTGCATAGGCAATCGAGCTGTTGTTCGGCTGTGCCTGAGGCGCCGCGGTGGTGGTTGCCCCGGGGACCGCGGGCGGGGCGGGGGGTGGCGATCGGGCGTCGATGCTCGACATGGCCCACCCGATAACGCAGAAAACCGCGATGCCCCAGCCGATCCGTTGTTGGCTGACCATTTCACCCTCCCTGCACAATACAAAACAGAGCAGTCCGCGAAAGTCGAATCGACTTTTGGGTGGCTAAATCTCAAGTCAATTGACAGCAGAAACCGAGCGTCTGTAGATAGGGAAGGGGATTAAAGATTGGGGGCGGGCAAGCGCATCGACGCTTTGGAATTCCGGTTTCAATAATTTTTGGACGCTACCTGCCGAATGCCGGAAGACCCGGGCTTGCGGGAAGCGATATTTCAGCGAAAAGGCGAGTAAAATGTCCAACCAGTTTGATCAGATACCGTTTGGAGCTGCAGAGTTCGCGGATAACCCCGAACCTCGCTGTCCATGCCTCCTTCTGCTCGACACGTCCTATTCGATGAACGGAGCGCCGATCGACGCGCTGAACCAGGGACTTGTTGCCTTTAAGGACGAGCTCGCGGCGGACAGCCTGGCGATGAAACGCGTCGAGGTCGCCATCGTCACCTTCGGACCGGTCAACATCGTCGCACCGTTCCAGACCGCTGACCTGTTTACGCCTAGTACTCTGGTAACCAGCGGCGACACCCCAATGGGTGCGGCGATCGAGCAAGGCCTTGAGATGTTGCGACGTCGCAAAGATGAGTACCGCGCGAACGGCATCTCCTATTATCGCCCATGGGTCTTTCTTATGACGGACGGTGCCCCCACGGACAGCGTCGTTGCTGCCGAACACGCGATCAAATCCGGCGAGGCGGCAAAGGCATTTTCGTTCTTCGCCGTTGGCGTCGAGGGTGCCAACATGGACATCCTTGCCAAGCTCTCCACACGCCAGCCGCTGAAGCTAAGTGGCCTCAAATTCCGCGAGCTGTTCTCATGGCTCTCCGCATCGCTGTCAGGCGTCTCGCAGTCGCAGGTCGGACAGACCGTGGCGCTCCAATCTCCCGCAGGTTGGGCTGAGGTGTGATGTCTTGGCGCATAGCGTCGGCTAGCGCCATCGGCACTTCGCATGTCACGGCCGGCAAGCCCTGTCAGGATAATTCGGTCCATGCCCTGATCGAGGGCAGGGAAGGTCCAATCCTCGCGGCCGCTGTCTGCGACGGCGCTGGCAGTGCGGCGCACTCGGAGGTTGGGTCTTGGCTGGCCGGGCAGAACCTGCTGGAGCTCATTTTCGTGCATTTCGCAGAGAACGGTGCGCTCGATCAGATCGACCGGCCAAAAGCGTTGGGCTGGGTGACCGAAATTGCCGAGCGCATCGCCGCTCATGCGCGCGCACTCGGGCATGAGATGCGTGAGTATGCATGCACGCTGCTGGTTGCCGTCCTCGGTCCTACAAGCACCGTGTTCTTCCAGGTAGGCGACGGCGCAATGGTTGTTTCGCACGGCAGTGAAGACGGATGGTCCTACGTGTTCTGGCCGCAGCACGGCGAGTTTGCCAACACGACCAACTTTGTCACATCGTCAAATGTCGCGGATGTCCTCGAATTCGAGTTCGCGCCCCGGCGCATTGACGAGGTCGCGTTGTTCTCGGACGGTATCGAGAACCTTGTCTTGCACCAGGCCTCGCGCAGCGTCCATCAGCCTTTCTTCGATGCGATGTTCCCGGCAGTCAGACGATCGGCAGTGGCGGGCGAGGACTCTACACTTTCGGATGGACTGAAGGCTTATCTGTTGTCGCCGCAGATCTGCGAGAGGACCGATGATGACAAGTCGTTGATCCTGGCTACGAGATCGCATGCTGAACCGATGGTGGCCGCAAAATGAACGCTAAGGTCCGCGAGGTGTTCACCCTGCGAGGGGAAGCCCTCAAACTTGGCGAGATCGTCGGCCAAGGCGGCGAGGGCGCCGTCTACGACCTAGCTGCACACAAGAACCATGTCGCCAAAATCTACCACCGGCCGCTCGAGCAGCAGCGGATCGACAAGATCCGTGCGATGGGCAAGATCAAGACCGATTCACTCGAAAAGCTGACGGCCTGGCCGACGGGGCTGGTCTGCTCCAAGGACAGCAAGCCCATCGGGCTGATCATGCCAAAGATCAGCGGTCGCAAGAGCATCCATCAGCTCTACAGCCCCAAAAGCCGCAGAACGGACTTTCAGCGGGTTGATTGGCGATTTCTGACACGTGTGGCGGCAAACACCGCCCGGGCATTTGCGGCTGTTCACGACAACGCCTGCGTCATCGGCGATGTGAATCACGGCGGTGTGCTCGTGGCGCAGGACGCTACCGTGCGCCTGATCGACTGCGACAGTTTCCAGGTCTCCTATCTGGGGCAGCAATATCTTTGCGAGGTGGGAATCGAGACTTTCACACCGCCGGAGCTGCAGGGCAGATCTTTTTCGGGAATCGTGAGGACGCCCAATCACGACAATTTCGGTTTGGCCGTGATGGTGTTCCTGTTGCTGTTCATGGGAAAACACCCCTTTGCCGGCCGCTACGCGGGAACGGGCGACATGCCGATTTCGAAGGCGATCGAGGAGTACCGCTTTCCCTACGGGGCGAACGCCGCCGCGGTCGGAATGGCGAGGCCTCCGAGTTCCCCCGAACTCGCCATCGTCGGCCCACGACTTGCAAAAATGTTTGAGGATGCCTTCTCGCAAAGGGGAACGTCGGCTGGCAGGCCGGTGGCCCGGGAATGGGTGGCTTCCCTGGCGGAATTAGAAGCGAACCTCAAGCAGTGCTCCTCCAATTCCAGCCACTGGTCACTTGGCTCATCGCCATGCCCGTGGTGCAAAATGGAAGGCGCCACCGGCGTCCCGCTGTTCTCAACCGTTGTTCCCGCCGGCGGGGCTACGCTTTTCGATATCGCCGGATTCCAGCGGCAGGTGGACGCCATCCCGCATCCCGGGCCGGTGCCGACCGTCCCCGAAAAGAATGTAACACCAGATCCCAACGCCCTGAAGCTCCGGGGGCACGCGCGCCGCACCAACTTCCGGGCAGGAATAGCGGCCGCAGTGGTCGGCGTCGCCGGCTTGATGATGGCGCAGGCCTGGGTGCTGGGCATCGCCTTGGGAGTCTTTCTGGGACTGAGAGGTCTGCTGAACAGGGACAGTGAGGCTGCGGGATACCGGCGCGTCGCCGCCGAGGCCGCCGCCCAGTGGAAAAACGCGCAAACAACGTGGATGCAGAGGGCCGGGCCGGATGCTTTCGACAGGCAAAAAACGGTGCTCGCCGGGCTCAGGGGCGAATGGGACATCTTGCCTTCCAAACGGGTAGCCAGGATCTCGGAGCTCGAGCGCAACCGCCGTCAGGCGCAACTGCACCGGTTCCTAGACAACTTTGAAATCTCATCGGCAAAGATCGAGAGCATAGGACCGGGCAAGAAACAGGTCCTGGAGTCGTATGGCATCGAAACAGCGCTCGATGTCGAGAGAAACAAGCTTTACAGCGTGCCCGGATTCGGACCTAAAACCGCGCAGAAGTTGTTGAATTGGCGAAAGTCCGTCGAAGCCCGCTTCGTCTTCGATCCCTCACGAGCGATCGATCCACGCGATATCGCGCAGATCGACCAGGACATTCTCGGCGACCGCAAGCGGCTGCAAGGCGCCTTGGTTCTCGGTCTTGAGCAGCTCAAGCAGACAAGAGCCCAGATCCTTGCCGCCCGCGAACACAGTCGCCCGGAAATGGAGCGATTGCGGCTGGCATTGGATCAGTCAACGGCCAACGCCGCCGCGAGTTCAGGTTGAGGCGGCCAACGCTGGTTCGCTAATCAGGTTCGGTGTTTGCGCGTCGGTGTAAATACCCATTTCGTACTGAGGCGGTTGTGACCGTGTGTGATCAAATGGACGGCTTTGCATTGCACGCCGCTTGCCGACCACCGCTACGTTCGCTCCCTCTTTTGGTCTTCATGCCGTTCCGAATCGAACGCCTCCTTTCCCTTCCCGGCCCACAGGTTCCGCGCATGCCCGCCTTCAAGACTTTGCAGCTTGGCGGCGATCCAAAGCAGAGCGCCGTATATCGTGGCGCGATCGTCATTGGTGATGTCGACGATGCCTGCCTTGACGACGAGCCCGCCCAGTTCGATCAGATGTCGGGTGCGCTGGCGTCGCTCGACCTGCCAGGCGCGCATGTCATTGCGAGCCTGTGCCGCCTGCCGGCGATTGTGTGCCGCCCGGTTGCGCTGGAGCGCCGCGAAGGTTGCGCTGAGATGCCGGAGCAGCTCGCCGGGGCCGGCTCTCGAAAAACATCACTCCACGCTTGGCCCATGCCTCGCGCTTTGCCGTGTCTTTCGTCTCAGTGATTGCGACGAGTGCGCCGGCCAGTTCGTCGGTGCTCAGTTGATCGGCGCCGGTGGCGATCACCAGCTCGCCAAGCTGCTGCACCTTTCGCGTTTTGAGCTCTCGCGCTTTGTTTTCCAGCGCCTTCAGTTCGGCGTCGAAGTCCCGTGGTTTGCGCATGGCTGTCCTCCATTGATTGTCGATGCGGCGATGATAGTTGAGCGTCCGCCGGAAGGCTTCAGGGTTGGCGAGACAGCCCGGGACGGGCTGGTCCATCCCGAGATTTTTTCGAGGGAGGGCGCGCTTATACGTCGTGCCGACGTGCGCTTTGCCGTGCAAATGATCTGGTCGCGATGGCGATCTATCATCTTCACGTCAAGGTCATTGGCCGCAAGGCAGGCTCAAGCGCTGTGGCGTCGGCGGCCTACCGCTCGGCTTCGCGGCTGCGCGACGAGCGCATCGAACGCAGCCATGATTTTTCGGCCAAACGCGGTGTCGTCCATTCCGAGGTGATGTTGCCTGAGGATGCACCGGAGGCCTGGCGCGACCGCGAACGGCTGTGGAACGACGTCGAAGCCTTCGAGGTGCGCAGGGATGCCCAGCTGGCCCGCGAGGTCGAGTTTGCGCTCCCGCATGAACTCAGCCAGGCGCAAGGCATCGAACTGGCGCGCGACTTTGTACAAGTCGAGTTTGTCAGCAAGGGCATGGTAGCCGATCTCAATGTGCATTGGGACAGGGCGGAGGATGGCAGCCCCAAGCCGCATGCCCATGTCATGCTGACCATGCGGTCAGTCGATGAGAACGGTTTCGGGTCAAAGGTTCGCGACTGGAACCGCACCGAACTGGTCGAGCGCTGGCGCGAGCGATGGGCGGAACTTGCCAATGAGCGCCTGGCCGAACTCGACATCGACGCCCGCATCGATCATCGCAGTCTGGAAGCGCAGGGCATTGCATTGGAGCCGCAAACGCAGATTGGTGCACCGGCCCAACGCATCGAGGGCAGTGGCCTTGACGCTGGCGACACCGAAGCAGATCGCGCCGAACTGCATCGCGAGATCGCGCGCAACAATGGCGCGCGCATCATTGCCGATCCATCCGTGGCGCTCGATGCCATCACGCATCAGCAATCGACCTTCACCCGAAAGGACATTGCAAAGTTCTCGCATCGGCACAGCGATGGAATGGAGCAGTTCAACGCGGTGGTGGCGGCCATCAGCAATGCACCCGATCTGATTGAACTCGGCAAGGACAGGCGTGGCGAAGACCGGTTCAGCACGCGGCAGATGATCGACACCGAACAGCGCCTTCATCACGCGGCAGAGCGTATCGATCTGGACGAGCGACACGCGGTGAGCAGCGCACATCGCGAGGCAGCGCTAGCGCGGGCTGTGCAACGCGGGCTTATCCTTTCGGGCGAGCAGAGCGGTGCACTGGATCACATCACGAATAGCCGCGGTCTTGGTGTCGTTGTCGGCTTTGCCGGAACGGGCAAGAGCGCCATGCTGGGCGTTGCGCGTCAGGCATGGGCAGCGGCTGGCTTCGAGGTCCGAGGCGCCGCACTGTCCGGCATTGCCGCCGAGAATCTGGAAGGCGGTTCAGGCATTTCGTCTCGAACCATCGCCAGTATGGAGCATAGCTGGGGACAGGGCAGGGATCTGCTCACCACGCGCGATGTCCTGGTGATCGATGAGGCTGGCATGGTCGGCACGCGCCAGTTGGAGCGCGTGCTCTCCCATGCGGCGGATGTTGGCGCAAAAGTAGTCCTCGTCGGCGATCCGCAGCAGCTGCAGGCAATCGAAGCCGGCGCTGCATTCCGATCGATTCACGAGCGACACGGCGGCGTCGAAATCGGCCAGGTGCGGCGACAGCGTGAGGACTGGCAGCGCGATGCCACGCGCGATCTGGCAACCGGCAGGATCGGCGCTGCGATCAGCGCCTACGACGCGCAAGGCATGGTACATCAGGCTGCAACGCGCAATGAGGCGCGAGGTGAACTCGTCGAGCGCTGGGATCGCGACAGGCAGGCGCATCCAGAGGCAAGCCGGATCATTCTGACTCACACAAACGACGAGGTGCGCGCGCTCAACAAGGCAGCACGCGAGCGCATGCGCGCTGCCGGCGATCTCGGCGACGAGGTTCAGGTGAATGTCGAACGCGGTGCAAGAAACTTCGCCAGCGGCGACCGAGTCATGTTCCTGCATAACGAGCGCGGGCTTGACGTCAAGAACGGCACGCTGGGCAGCGTGGAGGAAGTCAGCACACGAAGCATGACCGTGCGCACCGATGACGACAGATCGGTTCGCTTCGACCTGAAAGACTACGCGCACATCGACCACGGCTATGCCGCGACCATTCACAAGGCGCAGGGCATGACCGTTGACCGCACCCATGTGCTCGCCACGGCGGGCATGGATGCGCATGGCAGCTACGTCGCGCTGTCGCGGCATCGAGACAGCATGGACCTGCATTACGGCAGCGATGACTTCGCGACCCGCGATCGCCTCGTCCGGACGCTGTCACGGGACCGCGCCAAGGACATGGCGTCGGATTACGAGCAGATCGACCCGGCGCAAAGCTATGCCGAGCAGCGCGGCATCACGTTCCGCGAGCGCGCGGTCGAGATCGTGCGCCGGGTCGTTCCGGAGAAGCTGCGCGACAGGATCGGCGGACTGCTGGACGGGTTGCGCTCGCCCGGAGAGGGCGAGTCCGTGCAGGAACGTGGACCTGGGCCGGGAAGGGAGAGTGGTGCGGCGCGGATCGGAGATCCAGGCCCGACGCCTGGCAGAGGAAATCTCGCCACCGGCGTGTCACGCGAAACGAATGTGCCGGTGGACGCGGAAGCGGCCTTGCGCAGCGCTCGTACGAAAGCGCTTGTTCGTCACGCGCGCGCAATCGACGCGATCCTCAGTACTGGAAATGCGGACGGGCAGGGCAGTCGCGAGCAGATGCGCGAATTGAGGGATGCCCGTAGCGCTTTCGAGAAGGTTCGGCCTCATGGCTGGCGCGATGCCGAAGCGGCCTATGTGAAGAATCCCGAGTTGGTTCGCGAAGCGGGGGCCGGCCGGGTCAATCGAATCGTTCTTGCTCTCCAGCTTGAGACGGAAATCCGCGCCGGACTGGACATCGATCCGGGTCGCCGCGCCGACCGGTTCGTGGAACGTTGGCAAAAGCTCGACCGTACCGGACGGGAGCAATATCAGGCCGGCGACATGTCCGGCTACAAGTCAACGCGTTCGGCAATGTCCGATATGGCCAAGAGCCTTGAACGCGACCCTCAACTTGAATCCCTACTGGCAAACCGTAAGCGCGAGCTTGGCATCAACGTGGAGTCGGGTCGTCGTCTCGGGGCGGAACTCGCCTTCAGCCATGGCATCGGCAAGGGGCGGGGCATTGGGATCTAAGGCATGCCGATTTGCCGCCATTTCCGCGCCGCAGCCGGCTGAGGCGACAAACCTGATTGCCTCCGGGGTAGGTTCATCCTGTCTGTCGCAGCAGCAATCAGCAAGAACCAGTGAGGTGCAGGCAAGCCATGTCCGAGCCCGATCGTATAATTCGCCTCAAAACCGTCCTTGCCCGGACCGGCCTGTCCCGCTCAACCCTCTATCGCAAGATTGCCGACGGCACGTTCCCGGCTCAGATCAAGATCAGCGTCAACGGGGCGGGCTGGCGGGAATCCGATGTCAATCGATGGGTTGAAAGTCCCACCGGCTGGTGTGCTCGAATACAATAACGCGCCACTTTGCAACTATAAAGAAATCTGCCTCATAGGCCTAGTGGATTGATTCCAACGTTTGGTGCCCACGCCTGACGGCGGCGATGATTTCGTCTGGATCGGCGCGCCAGACGAAGGGTCGGTTTTGCTGATTGTGCTCGTTGATGAAGCGGTTGATGGCGGCCTGGAGGTCGACAACCGAATGGAAGACGCCGTGCTTCAGGCGCCGTCGGGTCAATGTGGCGAAGAAGCCTTCGACGGCGTTGAGCCACGAGCATGATGTTGGCACGAAGTGGAATGTCCAGCGCGGATGGCGCTCTAGCCAGGCGCGGACTTTCGGCTGTTTGTGGGTGGCATAGTTGTCGAGGATGACGTGGACGGTTTTATCGGCGGGCATTTCAGCCTCGATGGTATTGAGGAAGCGGATGAACTCCTGATGCCGATGGCGCTGCATGTTGCGGCCGATCACCGAGCCATCGAGGATGTTGAGTGCGGCGAACAGGGTAGTGGTTCCGTTGCGCTTGTAGTCGTGCGTCATGGTCGCCCCACGACCGCGCTTTAGCGGCAACCCCGGCTGAGTGCGATCAAGCGCCTGTATCTGGCTTTTTTCGTCAACCGACAGCACGATGGCATGCGCAGGCGGCGAGACGTAGAGCCCGACCACATCGTGAAGCTTCTCGGCAAAGGCTTTGTCGTTGGACAGCTTGAAGCTGCGCCAGCGGTGGGGCGCAAGGCCGTGGTCGTGCCAGATCTTCACCACCGAGGACGCAGCAATGCCAACCGCTCTTGCCATTGCGCGGACTGTCCAGTGCGTCGCCTCGTTGTCGGGCTGCCCCAGCGTCAGCGCCACAACCTTGTCGACCAGCGCGGTCTTGAGCGGCGCGATGCCCGGAGGACGGGTCTTATCGCGCAGCAGGCCATCCACGCCCTCGGCCATGAACCGCTCCTGCCAGCGCCACACGCAGGTCTTCGACTTGGCCGTTGCCGCCATGATCGCGACGGTGCCCAAGCCATCGTCGGTCAACAGGATGATCCGCGCCCGCCAAACGTGCTTTTGCGGTGAACCGCGCGCCGCGACGAGCGCCTCAAGCCGGGCCCTATCCGATGCCGTGACGACGATGCTGATACCGGTACGCATCCCGCATCGTCGCACAGGCACGCAACACCGGGAATCCCCAATCGGACTCGTCTGTCCCGATCAATCCACTAGAGCTCAAGCGTGCGAGGCGCAGGCCACATGACGCTAACCGCGGCTCTTGGCCCTTGGCGACCGAGCGCTAATCTGGTCTAATCAAACGACGCGGAATGCTGTTAACACGAGCAGCACCAACGGGATGCGAGTGATGCCAGACATAAGCATATCGCGCTTGAAAGCCGGCATGCGCCAGCGGATCATTGTCCTTGAAGCGCTTTTGAAAAGCCGAACAAAAAGAGTCGTCCAACGAAAACGCAATTCGATATCTCTGACTGCCCTCCACCCCCCGATACAGACCGCAGAAAACGATTTCTTTGCACGAGAATTTTCATACCTTGAACGATATCTAACCTTCTCTCACACCTATAGAAGCTACTCCTTAAAAGCAAGTTTCTCCGAGATATTACAAGGTCAGAAAACATACCACATCTTCCGCAATTTGGCCGTAGGCGATGTATTTGACTACTATAGCGAGTCCAATGAGGATTCTCTTTCGCCATCTGATTATTCGCTATTTAGAAGAATTTACCAAACGCCACTTCCTGACGAGGCCATAACGCGCCTCCGAACCTGTATGATTGACCTATTTCGGCGCCACAAATTACCGTTCGCGACAAGTAGCCAGGTCATATCGTCCTATTTGCATATAATTCATCTAGCAAAAAATCTGGATAAAGTAGAGAACATAGATTTACGGAAGAACGACCCCATAACCGCACTTCGGCGCTCGCTGCAGATAATTGTACGTTCACTATGGCCGATTACCGGAGGGTTTGTACCGCATACGTTAATGCGTCTTTGTGATCCAGAAGATAATATTGAATACACTAACGATTCCGTTTTGCGATCCGAAGCAACAATCCTACTTCTTGACAAAACCCTAGCATCCATTCTGCTAATCCGACGTCTGAACGGGTATCGGAATATAAATCATTTACCGTTAGTTCCATTGGCAAAAGAGCTATTTAGCTCAAAATCTAGTATATATAAGAAGGTAGATTGTTTTTCGAAGGAAGAATGGAGGCAGGCTAGAGCCATTCGTGTATCCGGGAGCGATCCATATGCCCGTATTGTTTCACATACGATAAATATATATTGCGACATAAACACTCGACGGGAACGTGAGTCGATATATCGAGAAATAGAAGCAATACACGGCATTGATCCTCTTGCGGCAAAATTTCTGAACTGGGGACGAATTGCAGATTATATGAGGCAATTTCCAGCAGAGATCACTCCTCGCTCTATTTTCATCTCGATATTGATGACGGATATTGCAATTGCACGACGCTTTCCGCTCAAGGTCGGCCTCGCTCATGGGAATGGCCGCCCGAACAATCAGATTTTTGAGCTCGCATCCGACCTACTGAAGCGTGGCGCCGCCAGGCGCATAAGCGGATTTTTGCGAAGGTTCCTTGAGGTAAAGGTCGGGCGAGGCGCGTCGTCTTCTCGTACCTTTCCGAAAGAAGCGTATCCGATCGACTATATTCAATATTTCACCTGACCTCAGACTTTACAAACACATCAGAGCAACTCAGTCGTTCAAGTGATGAAAAAAACGTAGCTCAGACACGCATTGAGCTCATAACATATTTAGTAAATCATACACGGGAGGGGCGGGCTCCGTTAATCAAAGCCCTTGAAGAAGAGCGGTCGGTCCTCCGCAGCTTGCATTTTAAGGAGATCCTCGGTCTTGGTCGCGTCCAGGTGAATGAGATTGAACTTCTTTTTGATTTTGAAATGATATTTGAAAGTGAGTTCCGTATTGCGGCGCGCAAGGGGCGCCGTGACCCGATCCTCAGGAGGCATCTCGTTGAGGCGATGGCAGACAGTATTGTGCAACATGGATTGTTTCGGTCCGATTTCTCATTGAACTCGGTGCTTAGCAACAACTTACGGCATGGAGTAATCGAGCCCCGCATAACCAATGCTATTGATATGGCCTGCAGGTCCTCTGATGAGTACGATCTGATATCGCCGCTCCGCGCCGAAATCGAGCACGCGGTTCAACGTTACATGAACGAATGGCTAAAAATAGTTGCCGACGGACCTACCGTTAAACGGCTCCGCGATGATCTGATCCGAAAGTTTGACAAATTGTTGGAGAGAGCCTCTGAAATAGAGACTGGAGCATTGTGTGAGGCAGCTCTTGAGGAGATTAGATCGCTTTCGAGAAGCGTGGTGGAAAACGCATTGGTAGCCTTTGATAGCCAACTCGTCGCTGAGATTGAGAAGTCATGCGGTGTATTCGCAAATGGTCAAGGCATTTCGGTCTCCCTTGCCGAGAGGATATCCGCAGAGCTTACCAACTCATTCGAAGAGGTAAAAAGTTGGATCGGCATACCCAATTTGAGAGGCACCATTGAATCGTTTTCTCTCCGCGATCTAGCAGAGTTTGAGCTCAAGCTATTGAGGCCGAGTACGCCAATAGATCGAGCTGACATCCAGGTGCAGTTCGATAGAGAGTCGAGACGTCGAGTCGTTAACGACGTTCAGATACCGGGCATGTACTTCGAGGCGGTAGCATCAATTATACATAATCTTGTTGCAAACGCCGTTAAATACAGCGGCCTTGGCCGCCGAACGGCGGTAATGCTTAAATGCAGAATTTCTGAACAAAGTGTGGTTTTTCATGTAGAAAACGATATTGCAGACACGATTTCGGATGAAGAGCTAGACGCCCTTCACAAAAAGGCTAATGATCGGGCACGAGGAGACTTCAAGAAGGATACTTTTCGAGAGGGAGGAACGGGTTTGAAGAAGGTCCAACGAATGTGCATTCGAGATTTCGGAGTTTGTCGTATCAATATCCCGAGCATCGGACGTAGGCGAAGGTTCGTTGTGGAGGTTGCTCTGAATGGTCCGTTCTTAAAGGAAATCTAGGTGAGAGTCCTTCTTGTTGAGGATAATGAGGAGAAGGCAAGGCAAATAGTTGAGATTGTTGAAGGTACGGGGGTCGCGAAGGCCGACATCATTTCTGTCAGGGGACTGAGGGCAGCATATCCGGCGATACAACGAGGCGGGTGGCGCCTGATAATCCTAGATATGACATTGCACGCAGCTGAGGGGGCATTCTCGGCTAGCAGCAAGGAGAGTCTCGCCGGAATTGAGGTGCTACAGGCTCTCCAGGCCCGTGGAGACACAACGCCGGTTATCGTCGCTACGCAGCACGATGTTTTTGAGCAAGACTTTCTTTATTTCCCCGATGTCGATGCTTTGGACACCGCGCTCCAGGAAGCATTCCCTTTCAACTATCGCGGTACAGTAAGGGTTAGGCTGGGTTCGGAGCCTTGGAGAATTGAGATGCGTAGACGAATAGCAGAGATTGTTGGGGGGCGGTAATGTGCACTTTTGTGAGGCGAGTTAATGTCTGGTCTTAGGATTTTGGTGATCGAGGACAGCGACCAAAAGTTTGACAACATTGCGTTAAATGTATTGGCAGAGAATGCAGAAATTATCGAGTATTCTGAAAGAGCAGAAGATTATACGCGGGCGATTGAGATACTTGGTCGTAGTCATTTCGACCTGGTGATACTCGATATCAGGCTTCCCTATCTGAAAGGAGGCGGGTCGCCAACTGCGCAGGCGTCGAACGATA
The DNA here is from genome assembly GCF_041355295.1 of Mesorhizobium sp. RCC_202. NCBI lineage: Bacteria > Pseudomonadati > Pseudomonadota > Alphaproteobacteria > Hyphomicrobiales > Phyllobacteriaceae > Mesorhizobium > Mesorhizobium sp. RCC_202. Next base: position 34,072 of record NZ_JBFUPO010000008.1, on the reverse strand, counting down.
TAGTCCAGTTCATTACGCGTGGTCAGGCAGTGATACCAAGTTATATTATCGGGCTAACTGAATACACGGATGAGATTGCTAGAGCGGAGATTTACCCCATAGAGTATATGATCATAGAAGGTTACTCTTCGAGCGAGAATCACTGGGCGCAGAAAGTATGCCGTCATATCGAATTTATCTGGCGCTCTAAGGAAGCGAGCGTCAACTATCATTTCAGATCGTATCACTTCGATGTAGTGATTCTTACAGCGCGCTCAGAAAATGAGTTTAAACCGATTGATGCCGCCATTAAATGGGGCAGTAGCTCAATTTTGCACGACCGGGCTTTTAGCGCTTTTACAGTAAAGACAGGATCTTGGATTACAACCGGCGGTCTAGAGCTTCGCACGGCGTTGGTGTGTATTGAGCGAACCGGACTGGCGTCGGCTGCGAGTGTGGCGAGCTTCATGATCGCTCGTTTCCGGCCACGAATGATCGCAATGCTGGGGATGTGTTGCGGCCTGACCGGCGATGACGCTAGTGACAAGGTAGAACTTGGCGATGTCGTTGTCATGTCGGATACATATTGTTGGGACGAGGGCCGCTACTCGGAGAAGAAAGTCGGGTCGGCGGTAATAGATGTCGATGACGTTGCGTTTTTTGAAGCTCGACCATCCTCGGCCAACGTCGCACCACGGTTGCGTAAAATTGCAGAAAATTTGGTCGAAACAGGCGCCTTGGAAATGCGCCATTTGTTGGCAGATGCTTACAGACGCCACGACAGCGCCGTCGGGATTGTTAGCGCCGGTCGCCTTGTGCCGGCCTCGCCTAAAGTTCGCATTGGTCTGAATGTATCCGGATCGAGCGTAGTCGCTGCTCGACAACAGACAGCGGAGATATTGGGACGGTTCTCGCATGCAGTTGCGCTCGAGATGGAATGCCATGCGGTATACCAATCAGTGTATCTTGCGCCTGGTGATGCAGTCGAGGCGATATGCATTAAGGGAGTCGCTGACTACGGAGATGGCAAAAAATCGAAAGAGTTTCAGAAAATAGCAAGCCTTGGCTCATTTCTAGTGTTCGACCAAATTGTTAACGGCAGCTTCGGGCAATAATCGCTCGGCTGCCTATCAATCGGGATGCGAAGCGGATATGCGCGGTTGACGAGCATAATGAAATGCAGATGCATTTGAAGCAGGCCGGATGACCGTTGCGGTTAGGCGCCGTGACCATATCCCGGCCTAAATGTCTTGAGCGTCGTGTGCCCGCATCGTAATGCCGCCCGCAGGTGCCGCCTTCAGCTAAGTGTTGGCGGTACCTCGTGACAAGCGCACACCAGGGCCGCCGCCATTCTCTGGAATGAATTCTATTCCGGCCGCTTCGAGCGATAGCTTCAGCACTTGCAGGATCGATTCAGATGCTGGTTTCGAACCACGTTCGAACTGCACGATCGTCCTTAAACTTACCTTGGATATATCCGCCAGTTCCTGTTGAGAAATGTCGAGAAGCCCACGGGCCGCGCGAACTTGGGCCGCACTTACCTTCATTGTTCAAATGCCCTGTTGCACAAAAAGTGCAAATATGCTTGTTTTAGGAAGAGACCGTAGGAAGTGGTTCCCCGCTTTCGACAGTCTAACCACGCCCACGCTTTGCGGAGCTCGGATCATGGCTGATTCCGACCATAGCACGACTATACCTGTCGTCACGAATGGCAGGAATGCAGCGCCGAACCGGTTGCCGGATTCAGACCCTCCAATCCAACTGCTGCGAGATTGGTTACGGGCGCAGCATGTTTCTGAGATCCTTTGCCGTCTTCAACAACGGCTAGAGAGGCGTTATCTCGACGCTAGAGACTCAGAGGCGATGGACAAGCGGGTCGCCTATTCGATCGCCTGCCAAGCCGAGGTCGAGTCCTCGACTGTGGCCTTGAAGCTTCAGGACAAGCTACCCACCATACGGGCGCGGTCGCTTCTTGGTATCGTCGCCAAGCTCGAAATCATCGCAGGCGCAGATCGGGATATCGACGACCCGACAGACTTTCCATGGCCGCATATTGCTTCCGTCCTTGATGACCTGAAGGAAATAGCCGGGAGCCTGCCTTCAGAACGCCCTGAACGATCCGTGATTCATGCGGACTGTCGGCGTTATCAAGAGATAGCAGCCCACCTGGTCGGTGTGAAAAAGCGGGTGGGTAGCCTGGATTTGGCGCGGCGGCCTGTCCTCGGCATCAAGGGGGAGTAGAAAAAGAAACTCAGGCGTAAAATACGGCTATTTGGCGCTGAGCCGATTTCGGCGACCCTATCCCGATGCAGATATTGTCGCCACGGAAATGGTGAAGGCGAAGCGGCGCGTCACCAAACGTGTTGAGCACAAAGCCGAGGCCAACCCATTTTCATGCCATCGCACCGTCGACGAAGCATTCCTGGAACAAACGGCTCGCCTGTTTGAGGCTCGCATGGGGCGATCGCAATCAACGGAGGACGCACGGCAAATCGTTGACAACATCGGCGGCTTCTTCCGCATCCTTGCCGAATGGGAACGGATTGACCGGGGCAAATAGCTGACACTTGATGCTCAGGTGATAGCCTTCGTTGTGGGACCGTGCGATGAACGAGGGGGACCCCACATGAACCAGCGACATGGACGGACCGCCAAGCCAGCAGGCATTGTAAAGGCGCTGCTTTACGCGCGCGTCTCCTCCAAGGAGCAGGAGAAGGAAGGCTTTTCCATCCCGGCGCAATGCAAGCTGCTGCGCGACTACGCCCTGCAACAGCGGTTCGACGTCGTGCAGGAGTTTATCGACGTCGAGACGGCTAAGACCACTGGCCGGACCAACTTCACCGAAATGGTAAAGTATCTGCGAAGGCACCCCGGCATTCGAAGCGTCCTGGTCGAGAAGACCGACCGCCTTTATCGCAACCTGAAGGACTGGGTGACTCTCGATGAACTGGATGTGGAAATCCACCTTGCGAAAGAAGGTGTGACGCTGTCGCGAGACTCGCGCTCGTCTGAAAAATTCATGCACGGCATCAAGGTCTTGATGGCCAAGAACTATATCGACAATCTATCGGAAGAAGCCCGCAAGGGGCAGATGGAGAAGGCGGAGCAGGGCATATGGCCGACTAAGGCTCCGCTGGGCTATCTGAACACCATGGGGAAGGATGGCAGAAAGGTTATTGAGCCGCATCCTGAACTCGCTCCAGTCGTAACACAGCTGTTCGAGCGCTACGCAACCGGTCAGTATTCGCTCAAAACCCTTGCTAAGGCAGCCCATGGCGATGGGCTGATCTATCCCAAGAGCGGCAACCCGGTTCCGGTCAGCACCGTGCATATGATCCTCCGCAACCGCCTCTATACCGGACTATTCAAATGGAACGGCAAATTGCACCATGGCAAGCACGAACCTCTCGTATCGATCGAACTATGGGAGCGGGTTCAGGGCGTCCTGACGGGCCGCAATTCGGTGCCGACCCACCCGATGGGAAACGAGTTCGCCTTCACCGGGCTTATGACCTGCACCGAATGCGGGTGCGCCATCGTCGCGGAGTTAAAAAAGGGCAAATACGTCTACTATCACTGCACGGGGCATACCAACAAAGGTCGGGGTGGATACGGTGATTGCCGCCGCAAATATGTCCGCGAGGAAGTGCTCGACCAAACATTCACCAACCTGCTTGACCGGTTGCATTTCGACGAAGAGATACTGGAATGGGTAAAGGCAGCACTGTTGGCCAGCCATACCGACGAGCGCCGCGAGCATGAACAGGCGATCCATCGATGCCAGGTCGAGTACAAGCGGCTCGAGGATCGGCTGCATGCCATGTATCTCGACAAGCTCGATGGCCGCATCGACAACGCCTTCTACGATCGGATGTCAGCACAGTGGCGGACGGAACAGACGCGGCTGCTTCGCGAGATAGAGCGCCATGGTAGCGCCGAGGAATCATACATGGATGACGGCATCCGGCTGTTGGAACTGGCACGCAACGCCAGCCGACTGTTTGCGAAACAGCCTGCGCACGAGAAAAAGCGGCTCTTGAATCTTGTGCTGTCGAACTGCCAATGGAGTCAAGGCGAGGTTCATCCGGTCTTCAGGCAACCGTTTGATTTACTTGCGGAAACGGTCGTAGCCGGCGCAGCAATGGATGCACAGCAGACAGCTTTTTCGAAAAGGAGTCCAGTTTGGCTGGGGCGCCAGGATTCGAACCTGGGAATGTCGGTACCAAAAACCGATGCCTTACCACTTGGCGACGCCCCAGCAGGCGGGCAGGCCCGCTGCGCGCGGCCTTATAGGACGAGGCGCGACAAAGCTCAATGCCGGCTGTGCACGAACGCCATGGCAATCTCGTCGCAGCCGGCTACGCGCTCCGCTTTTGCAGCCGGAAATAGAGATCGGCATAGGCCTGCCCCATTTTCTCGGCGGTGAAGAGCTCGCAAAACCGCTCGCGCGCCGCCTGTCCCCATCGTTGCGCTTCAGCGGGCGAATCGATCAGGCGGTTGATGGCTTCGGCCAGGCGCTCCGGGTCGGACGGCGGGACGACCAGACCGGTGGCGCCGGCCTTGTTCACATAGGACGTCCCGGTTCCGATATCGCACGAGATCATCGGCTTGCCGCACATGGCCGCTTCCGCAAGCGAAACCCCATAGGCCTCCGAGCGCTGGTTCGAGGGAAAGACGAACCCGTTGCAGGCGTGAAGCAGCGCCATCTTCTGTCCTTCCGACACCTCGCCGGGGAAGATGACATTGTCTCGGCCGAGCCTTTCGGCCTGGCGTTTCAGCAGCTGCTCGATCGGTCCCGATCCGGCAATGACGATTCTGCATCGCGCCCGGTCAGCCGCATCGACAAGGACATCAAGCCCCTTGTAGTAGCGAAGGACGCCGACGAAGAGCACGAATGGACCCGACACCATCGACCGGCACCAGTCGATGTCGGCTATAGTCGGCGCTGGATAGGCGCATTCGTCCAGGCCGATCGGAATGACGCTCGATTTGGCCTCGAACCGCCTCAGCACGGCGCTCGAGCGCAGATAGTCGGGCGAGGTCGCGACAATGGCGTCGACATTGCTCAGGAAGCGCATCATCAGCGGCCTGTAGAGCGACAAGAGCAGCCGTTGCCTGACGATGTCGGAATGGTAGGTGACGACCGCCGGCTTGCCGTGGCGGGAGCGGAAATGCGCGATGTCCATGACCGGCCACGGAAAATGGTAGTGCACTAGGTCGGATTGCCGGGCGAGCGTGTCGAACTTGGCAAACACCGCGCGCGAAAAGCCGGTAGAGGCCAGCTCGAAATCCAGCCTGGCTTTCACGGCCGTGTGGCCGTCCAGGCGCCTGGTGTTTTCCACCGGAGTGGGGCTCAGCGACAGGACTTGGGTTTCGATGCCATGGCGGGCCGTGCTTTCAGCGATGGCATGGATGGTCCGCTCAACCCCGCCGAAGCTGTCCGGCCAGTATGTCTTGAAGAAATGCAGGACTTTCAAATAGGCGTCTTTCGTCTTGACCGGATGGCCTGCCCAAATATCTCTAGCATGCCTTTGGCATGATTCTCCCAGGTGAAACGCTCCGCATTCCGGCGGGCTCCGGCGGAAAGCTTCTGGCGCAATTGCGCGTCGAGGCAAAGCTGCCCGAAGGCATCGGCGATCGAATTGGCGCTTTGCGGGTCGACGAGAATGGCGCTGCCGCCGGCGACTTCAGGCATTGACGAAATGTTCGACGTCAGCACCGGTTTGCCGAACGACTGCGCCTCGACGATCGGGAAGCCGAAGCCCTCGTAAAGCGACGGCATGGCGAGAAAGAGGCAGTGCGCGTAGAGGCTCGCCAGCATCGCGTCGTCGACGAAACCGGTGAAGATGACGTTGCGCTCCAGCCCGCCGCGGCGCACGTCGTCGGCCAGGCTCGTCTGTTTCCAGCCGCTGCCGCCGACGATCACCAGATCGCAGTCTGAGCGGGTGCTTTCAGGCAGCATCCCATAGGCCTGGATCAGCTTGCCGAGATTCTTTCTCGGCTCGAGCGTGCCGACGAAAAGCGCATAGGGCCTGATGATGCCGAGCGTTTCGAGGCTGGAAAAACCATCCGGCGCGGGAAGCGGGGGCGTTCCCGGCGCGATCGTCCTGATTGGCGCTTTCAGCCACGCGAATTCTGTGCGCAGCGCGCTTGCCGTGGCGTCCGAATCCGTCACCACAACATCGGCCCTGCGCAGCGCCGGCTTCATCAACAGGCGTTCGCCGACCAGGGTCCTGGCGCGCATTGTTTCCGGTGCGTGCACCCAGACGATATCGTGGATGGTCACCACCCGCGCGATGCGTTTGTCCAGAATGGGCGGCAGGCGGTGCGCTGGGCCCCACAGAACCTCCACTTCATCCCGCGCGGCCCGTGCGGGCAGCACGGCTTGCCCCCACAACGCCCGCGCCGGAAGGCTTTCGAACCCGCCGGCTCGCAACTTTGCGCCGGCCGGCAGGTCGTAGCCGGCATTGATCGGGGCGGGGGCGTAGACGCAAATCTCGGCGCCGAGCTCTGACAGCGCCTTGATCGACTGGTGGACGAACCGGCCTATTCCGTCCGTGGCTGATCTCAGGTTCCTGCCGTCGATGCCGATTTTCAATAGGTTCTCCGGACATGAGGCAAGCAAAGGATTCCGCATATTGTCGTTGCGGGTCGAAGGCAACGATGTGGACGCTGTCCGGTTCGTTGTGAAATCATTCCATGCTTCTCGTCAATTCAGCAAATCCTAAACGAGAAAATGCTGTTCCATTTCTGGGAAAATTTCTTGCGCGTTGCTCTTGGGATGATAGATGCACGGGAGTGGCACCCCAAAATGAAGAGCACTCGCCCTGCCCAAACTGATCATCCAGATACCTTGCTACAATGAGGCCGAGACGCTGGCGACGACGCTAGGCCACCTGCCGCGCACGGTGGCTGGTTTCGACAGTGTCGAGTGGTTGATTATCGACGATGGGAGCGTCGACGATACCGTCAAGGTCGCCGAGCAGAATGGCGTGGATCACATCATACGCCATACAAGCAACCAGGGCCTGGCTTACGCTTTTATGACCGGTATCGAAGCCTGCCTTGCGCGCGGCGCTGACGTTATCGTCAATACGGACGCGGACAACCAATATTGCGGCGAGGATATTCCGGCGTTGACCGGACCGGTTCTCGACGGGCGTGCGGAGATGGTCATCGGCGCACGGCCAATATCGGAGATAGAGCATTTCTCGCCGCTCAAAAAGCTGCTGCAGAAGCTTGGCAGTTGGGTCGTGCGGGTGTCCAGCAGCACCGACGTTCAGGACGCCCCAAGCGGCTTTCGCGCCATATCGAGAAACGCCGCGCAGCGACTGATCGTGTTCAGCAGCTACACCTATACCCTGGAAACCATAATCCAGGCCGGCCGCAAGAACATGCGCGTGGTTTCTGTGCCGATCCGTGTCAACGAAGACCTTCGACCGTCGCGGTTGGTGAAAAGCATTCCTTCGTACATCAAGCGCTCGATCTTCACCATCGTGCGCATCTTCGTCATCTACCAGCCGGCGCGGTTCTTCGGTGCCGTGGCGGCTGCCTTGTTCGGCCTTGGCTTTTTGCTCGGTCTGCGCTTCCTCTACCTCTACCTGACCGGGACCGGCAGCGGCCACATCCAGTCGGTGGTCCTGGCGGGCGTGCTGATGTCGATGGGCTTTCAGGCTCTTCTGGTCGCGTTTCTGGCCGACGTCATCGCGGCAAACCGCAAACTCCTCGAGGATATTCGCTACACGCAGCGGGCGGCCCAATTGTCCGCCGGCTCCAGTTCCGCGTCCGGAACACGTGACAAGGTCTAATTCATGGCAGATCAAGGCGCTGAAGGACTGCTCTCCCCATTCCTGCGACGGCAGCGGATATCGGCCGTACGGCCGTTTCTGCGGGGGCGGGTCCTGGATGTCGGCTGCGGAAGCGGCGCGCTTGCGGCTTATGTAGACCGAGCCGACTATGTCGGCATCGATCCGGATCCCATATCCATTGCCGCCGCCCGCAATCGCTATCCCGGATATACTTTCATCCAGCAGCAGAGCCTCAAGGATAGTGCCTTCGATACGGTCGCGGCGCTGGCAGTCATAGAGCATGTGCCAGATCCCGTTGCTTTCCTGGTCAGCCTGAAGGCAAATCTGGTGAAGACACCGTCAGCACGGATCGTGTGCACGACGCCGCACCCGGCAATGGATTGGATTCATTGGGCGGGCTCTCGAATCGGTCTATTCAGTCGGAGCGCAAATGACGAGCACGAAGATCTGTTGAACCGCGAGCGTCTCGTCGAAACAGGCCGTCGAGCCGGTTTGCGGGAAGCCAACTATCGACGATTTCTGGCTGGCGCCAATCAGGTGATTGCGTTTGCACAAGATGCTCAATGAAGCGACAAAGGCCAGGCTTGAGCTTTTCCTGAATCGTTTTGGCGTCTTCCTCGGCGCGCTCGGCCTGCTTTTCGTCGCGTATCGCCTCTACGCCTACAAAAGCGAGCTGGACGTCGCCCGGATAGGCGGCGCTCAATATGCGATCATTTTGCTTTTGGCGGCGCTGTACGGGGCGGGGAACATGTTTCTCGCTCTGGGCTGGGGCAGGCTGTTGAATTTCCTGGGCGTGCAACCACGATTGCGATGGGTCGTCTGGGCCTATGCCACGTCTCAGCTGGCAAAATATGTGCCCGGCAATGTGTTTCAGTTTTTTGGGCGGCAAGCACTCGGGGTGTCCGCAGGTATCTCCAACGTTCAACTGGCCAAGTCCACCATGCTTGAGCTTGCCCTCGTAGCTGGTGCGGGTGGCTTGTTCTTCCCGTTGATTTTGCCACTGGTCTGGCCCGGCCTCGGTTCCTTTCCAGCACCGGTGGCATTCATTTCGGTTGTAGCGATTGCGCTCTATCTCATCGGGCGATTTGGGCGAGCGCTTTTGGAAGCTGCTGTCTTCCATGTTTTCTATCTGGTTCTGTCTGGCTTGGTGTTCGTTGCAGGTTTCCGAATTGCCGGGGGCTCGATTGAGATTTCCAGCGCCCCTACAATCGCAGGCGCCTATGTCTTGGCATGGCTGGCGGGACTTTTGACCCCAGGCGCCCCAGCCGGTATCGGTGTCAGGGAGGCAGTGCTGCTGTTCCTGCTTGGCGGAATAAGTTCTAGTCCAACCGTTCTCATGGCGGTGGTGATCGGCCGGATGATCACCGTCCTGGGCGATTTTCTCTTTTTTGCTGGCGGCCAGCTTGCCGGGCGTTTTACGAAGCAGGCGATGAATGAGGCTGAAAAGCGTGCAGCAGATCGTTAGATTACGCTGGACATTGAAAGTAGATCACGAGAGGCGACTACAATGCTTAAGGCAGCTGCGCTCAAAATCCCGCAGATCAGGAGATTGTGGCAGGACCGTACCGATCTTTTGGCGCAACGCGATCTTCTTTTCCAGGAGAATGCCCAGTTGCGATCCAGGGGAGCAGAGCAGGGCAGTGTATTCTTTCACTACAACTGTAGTTTCGATGCACTAGGCACGATCAACAGGCATGCGCGGAACGACTTGCGTCCGGATCCGTCCTTTGTGACAAATTTTCTCGGTGTCAAAGTCTCACCTCGGTTCTTTCCGAGCATTCTCGATGGAAAGGCTGGGACGATCGAACCCCTGCCAATTCCCGCCAATTGGCATGCCGACATTGCGGAGTGGGCAGCCGCGCTCAGAGCCGTCGACCTCGCTTCGGAACGATTTCGCGTGGTCGAGCTTGGATGCGGCTGGGGGTGCTGGTTGAACAACACCGGCGCCGCCGCACGCCAAAAGGGACTTGCAGTCGAACTGATCGGCATCGAGGGCGACAGCGAACATGTCGCCTACGCCTATGAGGCGATGGCGGCCAACGGCTTTTCCCGCGAAAAGTCCCGCATCATCCATGGTGTCGCAGCGCCCGAAAAAGGAGTGGCACTCTTTCCCGTGGTTGAAAATGCCGGTGCATCATGGGGGTCGGAACCGATCCTGAATGCGACGTCGATACAGATCAAGGAGGCTTCCGCATCCGGCCACTATCAGCAACTCGAAGCTTTCCCGCTGTCTGAAATCGTTGAGAACAAGCCGGTCGACCTTCTGCATATCGATATCCAGGGTGGTGAGGCGGATTTCATCGACGCCGCCATCGCCGACCTCAACAGATTTGTCCGCTACATCGTTATCGGCACGCATTCACGCCAGATCGAGGGACGGATCATGAGCACTCTGTTGAGCCAGGGATGGAAGCTTGAGATGGAACGTCCCGCAATTATCAACTTGGCCGACGGGCAACCGCAAATCCGGGTGGACGGCGTCCAGGGTTGGCGCAATGCTGGCCCCGCATTTGGACACATCGCCCGAAAAGCGTGATCGTCGAGGGTAGCGGGATGTCTAAACTATTCGAAATTCGGTGTTGGCTGCGGCCTTCGTTGGCGTCTTGGTGATGACCGGCTTGTACGTTTTGATGCGGCAAACGAAGTCGACGCCCGTCAGCGATTGCATCGAAGCCGCGTTCACGCACAGCCGCGTTCTCCACCACTTCGTTGACCTTCAGCGTTCTGAATGGCGCCGGATCATCACCACCACGATCAGCCTGCCTTGCGGGCGATCATGATCCAACCAGTCGAGCCCGGTTCAGCCTCGAAATGCTCGATCTCGAAGCCGCACCGCTTCACGCATCTTGAGATGAAATCGGCGCTCCAGCCACTTTCGAACCAGCCGAACTTGCGAATGCAATAGACGGACAAAGGATCGGTGCGAATGCCCCAATGTTTCCACATATCGTTGATCGGCTCGCCTGCCAGCATCAGCTTGCCGCCGGGTTTCAGCCTGCTGTGAACGAGCGAGAGCGTCTCCCAAGGTCTGACCGCATGGTGGAGGCTCTCATAGTAAAGTGCGGCGTCATATAATTTGTCGCCGGGAATGTTCTCGAAGCTGCCTTGCACCGCCCCGACCTTGTGGCCGATGCGCTTCGCCCTGCGGTTCACCAGTTCGACGAAGCGCGGATTGATGTCGAGACCGGTAACCTCAAGCCCAAAGAAGGCCATCAGCTCGCAGCTCGTACCCCAACCACAGCCCATGTCTAGAATGTGGTTGCCAGCCACCAGTCCGGAGTGTTCAACAGCACGCGCAACTCGTACTGTGTGCAACGCTACCGAAGTCGGTGGAAAAAACGTGTACGGATTCGCTCCGGCAATGTGGTCGGCCAGGACGAACTCGGTCAACTCATTGGCATCCTGGTCCAAATCGCGTGCGGAGATTTCCTTGTAAACCGCAATCTGTTGCGCGACGTACTCCTCGCTGAACGGATCCAGCTCCTGATTTACCTGGGTATCGGGAACGTATTGAGTTCCGCGCCAGAACTCGTCTGTTTGAGGGGATCCCGGTGGCCCAATATTATCGGAACTGGCCACGAACGTATCGAGATCGCTCCGCGTAATTGTCTTATCTTGCCGCCAATCCCGCAGCGCTGCCGGAGTTCCGTTCGAATCGGCATTTCTTTTCTGATATTCGGGTGATTGTCGCAGGCTCGCTCGAAACGCCTCGACATTTCCATGGGCGGCCAAATGCGCTGTCACGATGGCGTCGGACTCGGGGGAACGACCGAGCACTTCGTTGTACCCGGCAACGATATCGGCGCGTTGCATCGCGGGTTCCGGCTTCTGCCGTTCCAGCGGCGTCATGAACCGAGCTTGGAGTCGCCTTAACAACATTCGAGCCATCTTCCTTTTTTGCATACGCGAAATTCGATGACAGTAGCGGGCACGATTTGCATCCGCTGCAACTGCCGTCAATCATCCGTTCGAGGATACCGCTCCCGCTTCGCCGTGGATCACCACATTGATGCGCCGCCGGATGGGCACGATCCCATTTAGGATCATTGTTCGAAGGCTATATCTCGACGTTGGTTGGGATCGCCATTGCCGCCGCAAATAGGCGGTTCTTCAGATTTGCAAACCGACGCGTAGCGGGTTGCCGAGCCAGGCCACGCCCTCCTGCACAAGTTCGATGTCCATGAATTCCGCGCCGCGCGCTTTCCATTCCATCGGCACCAGAACCGGAAGGTAAATCGTCCCCCCCGGCGGCAGCACGAGCGGGATTGCCGTGCGCGGATTGTCGTAAAGCAAATCCCCGCCTTCCGCGTCGAGCAGATGATAGCCCAAGCCGATCGCCAAGGTGCCGTCGTCCTTGCCGGCGCTCGACCAGGCATCCTCGCTGAGGTTGGATACGGCGACGACCGCCTTCAAGGCGGTCTCGTCATCGGTAGGGTAGGGGCCTTCGACCAGCCGCAAACGATACTGTCTTGCTTCTGGTGGCAGCGGCTTGGTCATTCTCGTACGGCCGAGATCGGAAGGCGGCGCGAACGGCTTGGGGGAGCGCGGCTCGTAGATCTTGTACCATTTGTCGGCCACGATCACGTTCCGCAATTGCTCCGCGCTTTCGGCCCAAGTCGGCCATGTGGCGGCGCCAACCTTTCGCTTCGGGAGTTTGCCGGGTGTAAACTGCCGTAGTTGGTCGGCCATCGCGTCGGAATTGCCGGCTTCGAAGAAATAGGCTTTCGCAGCGCCTTCGCCGACCTCGCGGAAGACCGCTATGTCGCTGGCGATCACGGGTTTGCCAAAATGCCCCGCCTCCACGATGGGCAGGCCGAAGCCTTCGGCGAATGAAGCCGCGACCAGCGCGTCGCACTCGGTATAGAGCCGTTGCAGTTGGCCATCATCGGCCTTTTCCTGCCAGACCAGACGGCGGCCGAATTCGCTGTGCGAGCGGATGCGTTTGGCAAGGTAAGTGACGCCCCAGCCCAGCTTGCCGACGATCACCAATCGGTCTTGCCTCCCCTCCGACCAGAGCTTTTCGAAGGCGGCTAGAGCGACAGCGTGTCCCTTACGAGGCTCGAGAGTGCCCACCATCAGGAATGAAGCCGCGTCCTGTCCTCGCGGCGCCGGGCCAGCCAGCGGTGCGCCGCCGAAATCGGCTCCGAGTTGCCAATACCCGACCTTCATGCGGCGCGGGAAATCGAGTGCCTCCAAAAGCGCCAGCAATTCGTCCGCGACAGAGCGCGAGATGCACACGAAAGCGGAGGAACTGGACAGGGCGGCCGAGAACCATCGGGTGAAGATGGGAGGCATGCCGGGGTCGCACATCCCTGGGGCAAAGAGCGGGACCGTATCATAGAGGCAGGTGACGATATTGCCGCCGCGCAGCCTGCAGGCTTGCCATTGATGCTCGTGAGTTGAGTAGAGATCCCAGGAGCTGTCGAGCATCAGCAGAGTATCGCCGGCGAGATAGACTCGATTGCCCTCTAATTTCTGTGGGACGCGAAGATTTCGGCCGTCGACTTTGTAAAAACCAGATTCATCATCGCAAAATACAAAGCCGACTTTGTGCTGTGTCGGAGGCGCTGCGGCCAGCTCTCGGCAGATATTCGTTACGACGCGCTGGATACCGGTTCGATGGTCGACGACTGACGTCGCCGTGGCATCGACCAAAAGACGTCTTTCCCGCGAAGCCCATGGCTCCGCAAGGCTGAAGACAGTTGCGGTTGTGGAGTCCAGGCTTCCTTCTTGAATCAACCGCTTGGCAATCCGCTTTCTGGATGCATCCGCAGTGTCCAGAGCCGTACGCTTAAGACGTGCGAGGCTTTCGGTCGCCGTTGCTGCCGTCTTTTCCCAGGTAAAATTAAGGGCCTGCTCCTTGAGGATAAGCTTCGCGTGAGCCTTTTCCTTCACGGCAAATATCATTGCGTTGGCCAACTGATCGGCTGAGGCAGGATCAAAGAGCAGCTCTTCCTGTCCAACAACTTCCGGCAATGCGCCGGCTCGAGCAGCGACCACAGGGGTTCCGCAATACATGGCTTCGAGCGCTGTCAGTCCAAATCCTTCCATGAGTGATGGCTGGACAAGCAACTCGGCCTTCTCATAGAGGGAAACGAGGTCTTCGTTGGATACATGGCCCAGTGGCACCAGGCGCTCAGGCGGCAGGCCCAATTCGAGCCAGTGAGATACCAGCCCGTCAAGGAGATGGGGTGGCTGGTCTCCCGCGAGCACCAGACTTAGGCGACTATCAGCCCATCGTTTGTCGAGAAGCTGAAAGGCGTCAATCAGAGTTTTTACATTCTTTCTCCAGTCGAATGCTCCGATATAAAGTACGAAACGATCTGGTAGGGTCAAATTGGAATTATTTTTGCCAAGAAATTTAACAAAGTCAGATGAGATCCCCGCTGAAATATTCATCGATTTAGAGTTTTCTAAAATATTTTGAATTTCAGACTCCGAAAAAGCAGAAATACATAGATTCATATCATATCCGCTATGAGATCTAAGTCTGCGCTCGTAGTATTCTTTATCCAGATTGGTATTGAGATATATATCGCCAAAGCGATACGGTATGGCGTCATAAAAGATAGAAGCAATTGGCGCGGCGCAAAGGCGATCCGGGAGCAGAGGCACGCTTCGATCACGCGACCCCTCGAATGGGCTTGCGGAAAGCGCGACGTCGGGTGCCAGGCAGTTGACATGATGGGCCAGGGCGAATTCGCTGTGGCGGCGTTCGGTCGTATAGCCTTCGATGGCTTCTCCGGCTCTGGCTGCCCCATGCCAGACATGAATATTGTCGTGGGCTATCCATTCTCTCACGGCTTCCCTGGCAAGCAGGGCCTCGTCGGGCATCGCCGCATTGAATGAAATCGATAGCTCGACCTCCGGGTGCTGCCTGGCGATGGCGCCGATGAGCTCGCTTACATAGCGCCCGATCCCGCGCAGGCGGCTCGCCGTTTGCAGGCACTGACCGTCGATCCAAAGACGCATGGTGGCTCCTATCGACGCGGCAGACCGAGCAGACGGCGCCATTCCTGCAATGTGGTCGGATCCGGCTCCAGGGACCAGAACGGCCGTGCCGGGTCTACGGGATTTATACGTGCGTGGGCATAGACAACAAGCCGTCGCTCCAGCGCTGGCGCCAGCCGTACAGCCCCTCTTGCGAGACTCAAAACCCTTGGTCTGCGTCGCATCCACAACAAGCCGTGATCCATAACGAGCGTCAGCCGTTGACCGGGCGCGCGGATCATTCGCATGACGCCGGCCTTCACCGAGCGCAGCGGCGCCGTCATTTTCCATGAGCTCGTGCGGGTGACGGCCGCCAGTTCGGCGGTTCGTTGGCCGAGCGTTTCGAGCGTCGCGGCATGGCTGGTCTCGGTCGCGACGATATGATGATGCAGCCGGCCGATTTCGAAATCCTTTTCCGCGATCGCCGCAGCCTGCTCGACCAAGGCGGCTTGGACGGCGGCATGGCTGGTCTCGGTCGCGACGATATGATGATGCAGCCGGCCGATTTCGATGTCTTTTTCCTCGATCGCGGCGGCCCGCTCGGCGAAGGCGGCCCGCTCGGCGGTGTGGCTCTTGTCGGTCTCGGTGATATGACGATGAAGCCTGTGGATTTCGCCTTCCTTCTCCCGGCCGAGCTTTTCGATCGTGGCAGCAAGCGCGGCGTAGGCGGTCCGTTCGGCGGTGTGGTTTTTCTCGGTCTCGGCGATATGATGATGGAGCCGACGGATTTCGGCGTCCTTTTCCTGGCCGAGTTTCTCGACCGCGGCAGTGAGTTCGGCATAAGCGGTCCGCTGGGCGGCGTGGCTTTTCTCGGTCTCGGCGATATGGTGATGAAGCCGCTGAATCTCGGCGGCATCGCGAGCAGCGCCTTGGCTGCGTTCTTTCAGACTGGCGATCTCGCCATTCAATCGATGTGTGAAAGGCGAGTTCGAGAGTCCGCTCAGCGTGAAATCGTCGAAGATGTTGGGCGGGGCGCCGAAAGCCGGCTTCAGATCGGAATGCGCTTCATGAAGATAGAAGCGGTTGAGCCCATCGAAATAGACGAACGCATAGCCCATGGCGAGCACAGTCGGTTCCCACTCGAAATAGCTCTCGTCCCGCGACAATGGAACGGTGCTTTCGATAACGAGAATCCATGGCCTGACATGCGATGGCCGCCAACTCGCGACGGTCTCGGCTTCCATGCCTTCCACGTCGATCTTCAGCCAGTGGATTTCCCGGTCGGAGTAGCGATCGAGCAGTATCGACAGGGGCAAGGTCGTGACCTCGATGGGATTCGATGCGAAACCCATATTGGCGTGCATTGCCGCGATCTCATCACTGCCTGTGCTGAGACCGGTTTGGGGAATTTCATGGAAAGTCGCGGTTCCCTCATGTCGCGCGATTGCGGCTTCCAGCACTTCCTCGTCGGGTCGCGCGGCACGGAGCCTTGCAACGTTTGACGATATCGGCTCAACATGGACGCCCCGCCAGCCATGTTCATAAAACGCCAGGCTGACCGAATCTACGACCGGGTCCTGGGCGCCGATGTCGATGTAGAAGCCGCGCTCGACAGACTTGAGGGCACGCCACAATATGACGTCTTCGAAGTTCTGTGCGTATGAAATGAAGGCCAAAGAGAGTATCTCAATTGTTGATGATGAGACCGGCGTGTGATCAGACGCTATCCTCGGAGCCTAAATTAGGGACCGAAAAAAGGCTGGCCAAGCGAATCAGATTCTTCGTCCATCATACCCGTCTCATTCCGCCGCACGTCTTGGCTGGGCTTCCAGCGGTGCATCGCAAGCAATCTCTTCGCACACGCACCCGTTTCAATCCACAAGTTCGACGAAAATAGGCCTGCAACCCCCTGACGACCGCGACGACAACGGACGGGCCTTCCATTTTTGTGTTGAAACAAACCCTCTGCGGCTCCGGCCAAGAGGTTGAATACCGGCTTGCCGAATGCGGCGCATCGGCTAAGAACCTGCACATGAATGAAAAGGCCCTCATGCGCGGTTTCGCGATCTGCACGGCGCCACGCTCGGGTAGCAATTTCGGCGATCCAAGCAGCGTCGATAGGCTATAGGGTTGGCCACGGCGCCGCCGTAGGCCTTCCTTCCGGAATTGCGTTAAAAACAAAGAGATAAAGCGGTTAGCCGTTCCGGTGAAACACTTTAGCGGGAGCCTGCCGATCCATGACCTTCGAACGACCGCTGACGGTCCTGATCGCCAACATCTACCTGACCGGTCGTTCAGGAACCGAGATCATCACCCGCGACGTTGCTTTTGCCCTTCGGCGCGCCGGGCACATGCCGATTGTCTATGCCGCCGGGCTGGGGCCGATTGCGCAGGAGATACAGGCACGCGGCATTCCGGTCACCGACGATATCTCGACGATCGCCGCGGATGTCGACATCATTCATGGCAACCACAATCAGGTCACGGCAATTGCCGCCGCGCGCTTCCCGAACACTCCGGCGCTGTATTTCGCACATGATTTCATCGCTTGGCATAGCGGCCCGCCGCTTCTAGCCAACATCTCGAAATATGTTGCCGTCGACGACACCGTTGCCGGGCGGCTGCGGTTCGAAGCGGGTATCCCGGCTGATCGCATCGCGACGCTACTCAATGCCGTGGATACCGATCGTTTTGTGCCTGGGCCGCCGCTGCCGGAGCGTCCCCGGCGGGCGCTGGCTTTCGCCAAGAACGTTCAGCATCTCCATGCCGTGCGAACAGCTTGCGAGCGGCACGACATAGCGCTGGACGTGGCGGGCGGTATCACGGGCAGTCTCGTGACCGAGCCCGAAATTCTGCTGCCGCAATACGACCTGCTCTTCACATCCGCCCTCAGTGCCCTTGAAGCGATGGCATGCGGGCGCGCCGTGATCGTCTGCGACGGTCGTGGCCTTGCCGGCATGGCCCGCTCCGACAATTGGGAGAGCTGGCGCCGTCGCAATTTCGGATTGGGAGTGCTGCAACAGCCCCTGTCGCCGGACGCCATCTCGGCCGAGATCGACCGCTACGATGCCGTCGACGCCGCGGAAGTTACCAGGCGGGCCCGCCGGGAGGCAGGCATGTCGCAATGGCTGGACGCTTGTCTGTCGCTGTATGGCGAAGCTATCGAGCGGCACCGGGCGGCGCCTCCTGGCGCTCACGAGCTTAACCTGGCGCTGGCGCGCCATATGCAGACCTGGCTGCCCAAGGAGAGCCCTATATGGCCCTGGATGACGGAGCGTGCGGAGCTTCTGTCGCGGCTGGCGCAGCCGATCGACCCTGTGCCGATCGAGCTCAAGCCGGTGAAGCTGGACGAGCCGCTGTCGCTGGCGCAGGCGGACGATCCCGAAAGCGTCGTGCGGCTGACGGGGTTCTCCGCAGTCGAGCATTGGGGAGTCTGGACGGACGGCGAGCTGGCAACGGTCGAATGCACGTTGTCCTCCACCGCGGCTGCGACGGCGCTGAGGCTGAGCGTGGTGCCATTTCTTCTGCACAGGCGTCACGCGAAACTCGCCGTCGAGCTTTTCATCAACGGCAGGAAGATCGAGCGGCGGGTTTTCCGGCCGACTGTTCGTGGTGAACCGCTTTTTACGCCGCGCGACTGGCTGGTAACACTACCGACCGAAATTATGCCGGGCGCGAGCCTCAGCATCGGGTTTCGGATCGAGAACCCGGCAAGCCCGCTGCAGCTTGGCCTGTCGAACGATGACCGGCGGCTTGGGCTGGGGTTGTGCCAGATCGAGCTCAAACCATGAGATATTACTAAGCCAGTTGCCTGGCGATCGGCTCGACGTGGTCCTTGAAACGCAGCACCGTCTTGTAATAGCCGCTTTTCACCCGCAACTCGCCCCAGCGCTCATAGGCGGGCGGCTGCTCGCAACAGCCTGAAATATCCAGAAGATAATTGACCGGGCTAAGGCGCTCCACCCCAAAGCTCGCCTGGCCATGCGCCGCGCGCAGCCGGTCGGCCTCCTCGG
This sequence comes from Mesorhizobium sp. RCC_202, assembly GCF_041355295.1. NCBI lineage: Bacteria > Pseudomonadati > Pseudomonadota > Alphaproteobacteria > Hyphomicrobiales > Phyllobacteriaceae > Mesorhizobium > Mesorhizobium sp. RCC_202. The sequence goes on along the minus strand of NZ_JBFUPO010000008.1, from coordinate 15,342 downwards.
TCAGTTCGGAATAATTGTCGACGGCCTTGAGCTTGCGCGCGAACGCGCCAGCGTCGAGGTGGAGTTCTATTTCCCCTCGCGTCCCGCGCTCAAGCGCGGCGGCCTCAAGCGGAAACTCGAAATTGCGCAGCTCGCGGCCGTTCCGGTCGCGCAGTCGTCGGAGCGCGGCGTTGACGAGCAGCCGGCAGACATCGTGTCCGGGATTGAACCCCTCGACCGCATCGGCGGCGACATAGTCGATGTCCTCGTCGGCAAGGATCGTGGCGATTTCGTCCGCGAATCCGCTGAGTGTTCTCGCATCACCCGCCAAAATGGCTTGATAAAGCTCCCGGTCCGACATCTTGCCGAAGAACGTCGCCGAGGCGCGCGCGCCGGCGCCGGCCAGGACCGCGAGCGTGCGGTCGAGCCGGCCTGCGCCAAGATGGCCCGAACCGTCGGTCAGCACCAGTACCAGCGCGCTGGTACTTTCCATCCAATGGTGGACCCGCAATTCATGCCCTGGATGGGCAACGATGAGCGCCGCCCTTTGGCCACGCCACCAATCTTGCTCTCTGCTGGCCATGAATGACCTCCGAACGCATAATGAAATGCTTGGAAGCAAAAAATCTAATCTCGAATATCGATCGGCTCTGGCTCCATGTCCCGCCAGGCCGCATTCCAATTAGCCAAAATACGCCGGCAGAACCTCGTCAACAGGTCCGTCCAGCCGCACGCGGCCATGATCCATCCACAGGATGCGATTGCAATTCTTCTGCAAGAGCTCGCGCGAGTGGCTGGCAAGGACAAGTATCTTGGTCGTGTTGACGATCTCGTGCAGCCTCTTGTCGGCCTTGTGCTTGAAATCCTCGTCTCCGGTCGACAACCACTCGTCCATGACGAGTATCTCCGGCCGGATCGCCGTTGATGTCGAGAAAGCCAGGCGAAGCTGCATGCCGGATGAGTAGGTCCGGAACGGCATGTCGAGGAAATCGCCCAGACCGGTGAATTCGGCGATGTCGTCGAATTGCTCGCGCAACTCGTCCCGCCGCATACCCATCATGGCCGCGCGGAGCCTGATGTTCTCGCGCCCCGTCGCCTCGGGATCGATGCCCAGCGCGATGTTGATCAGCGACACGCACTCGCCGTCGATCACCGCAGATCCGCTGGTTGGCCTGTAGATGCCCGACAGCACGCGCAGCAGCGTCGTCTTGCCCGAGCCGTTGTGACCGACAAGGCCGATCCGGTCGCCCTCCTTGACGGAAAAACTCACATCCTCAAGGCCGCGCACGATGACATGGCCGTCGCCGCGGCGGTCGATCGCGCCGCCGGTCGCGACACTGAGAACCCGGTTCTTGAGCGAACGGCTTGCCGCGTTGAACACCGGAAATTCGACCGAGACGCCGGTCAATGTGATGGAAGCCATGTTCAAAGCCAGTAGGGGATACGATGACGATAGCGGTCGAACAGCAGCAACGCGACTATCCAGCCCACGATCGCATACACAACGCACGCCATCCAGCTGAACGAGGACGGCGGCACGCCCAGAAGCGGATCCCGTACGACGCTGATCAAATGATAGAAGGGGTTGAGGTCCAGCACCAACCGCGAAATGCCGTCGGGCAATGTCCGCGGCATCCACATCACCGGTGTCAGATACATGATCACCTGCAGGAGGTTCTGCATCACCTGCGTCATGTCGCGATAGCGGGCGCACAGCACGCCTAGAATGAGCATGATCCAGAGTAGGTTGAGCACCAAGATGACAAGACCGGGCACAGCCAGGAACACGTCCCAGGTCGGCATGCGTCCGACAGCCAGGAGGACCACGGGGTAGATAAGGATGTTATGTCCAAGAATGATCAGGTTGCGGTAGAGCGTGCGCAACACATGCGTGAACAGCGGCATGCGCACCTGAAGGATGATCCCTTCTGCGCCTATGAAGGCGGTGCAGCCCTCGTTGATCGCGGTCGAAATGAAATTCCAGATGATCAGGCTGACGCAGATATACGGAAGAAACTCCTGCATCGGCGAACGGAAAAGCGTGCCGAAGACGAAGCCCAGCGCGCCGATCAGCACGCCCATATTGATCGTCAGCCAAAACGCGCCGACCCGCGAGCGCCGATAGCGCTGGGCCACGTCCTGCCAGCTGAAGGTCGTCGCAAGGTGATGTTTCTCGATCGCAGCGCCGACATCGGCGAATGCCTCTGCAAGAAAGCCTGTTCTGGTCGGCAGCATAAATCCCGTTCGTGTTTCTGCCCAGGCCCGACTGTGCGCGACTGTGCGATACATTATTGCCCTGGGGACATCAAGTTTGATGAGCCGTCTCTGCGTCGGTTTTACAGGGATGCTATCGTCGCGGGACGCACGTAGCATCTGTGAAGGGATTTGCTATGAAGTCTGAGATGCGTTGCGCGGTCCGCCGCTGTTTCCTGTTCGTGGCGAGGCTGCCGCATTTGCGGCTGGATTAGGTCGGCCACCAGTTCGATTTCCGGTTAGAGAGAACACATGAGCGCCCTTACACCAGAAGAATTCGTCTCAGCCTTGTACCGATGTTGCCTCGGTAGAGAACCCGATCCGGATGGACTGGCAGCCTGGTCAGACCAAATCGGCCTGCACGGTGATCCGACTGCGGTGCTCGCAGGCATATTGGCGAGCAAAGAATACCGTCTTAAGTCGGCAACCGACAGCGACGCCAGGGCGCGGTGCATTGCGATTGCCAGCGATGCGCACCGCGCTCTTGGCAGACCCTTGCGGATTGTGGATGTCGGCGCCCAGCTGCTCGGCCACGGATCCAATCCATATGATCCTCTAGCGTCTTATCCGCCTCTCGAGATAATCGGCTTCGATCCTCTCGATGAGCGTCTTGCCGAGCGCGCCGAAGCTGAGGGAAAGCAAGGTATAACATTGCTTCCCTACGCCATCGGCGACGGCGACAGGCATACCCTTTACATCAACAATGACGATGCCACCTCATCGCTATATCCGCTGAACGCGGTGATGAACGCCTCCTTCAATCACCTGCGCGAACTGCACACGGTCGACATGCAAATTGTGGAAACGCACCGCCTTGACGACGTCCTTCCGCACGGGCCGGTGGATTTCCTTAAACTTGATATACAGGGCGCGGAACTGATGGCCTTGAAATCAGCACAACAGACCTTGGAGCGCACAGCCGTAGTGCATTGCGAAGTCGAGTTCGCGCCGATTTACGCGGGCCAACCGCTTTACCCGGAAATTCAGCAATTTCTCAACACACATGGATTCGAGCTGATAGATTTGGTAGGCCCGGCCCGCTATCACTACGACACGCAAGACGATGGAAACGCTCAGGATAGGCTCCTCTGGGCCGACGCCGTATTCTATCGCGTGACGGACGACCCGGACACCCTGCGCGCCCAGTCATTGATCGCCGCCGCGGTGTATCGCAAGCCCTCATTGGCCGCTCGGCTGCTGCGTTCTTCCGGTTGACGCGAGGGCAACATATGCCTGCTTCAACGCGTCGAGGCTGCATGCCTGGTTACGTCCGGGCCACGCGTTGGCGACAGTCGTTCAAGACAGCGGCAAGCGTTTCCTCGAAGGGATGTTCAGGCGCCCAGCCAAGTCGTGTCCGGGCGCGCGTTGCATCGCCCGCAATCGACGGCAGGTCGCTCGGTCGCATCCGCGACGGGTCTTGTTCCGTGGCGATCTTGACGCTGCTTTGCGCCAACAGCAGATCCAGAACATCGCCCATCCGCCAGGAGACGCCGGACGCGATGTTGAAGATAGTGTTCGGCGCGAGATCATCGGTGTTCAAGGCCGCGCGCGCATAGGCATTGGCGATGTCGCGCGCGTCCAGGAAATCGCGCTGCGCATCGAGATTGCCGACAAGAATGACCGGCGGCGCCAGGCCTGCCTCGATCCGCGCAATCTGCATGGCGAAGGCCGGCACGGCGAATGCCTCCGTCTGGCCGGGTCCGGTGTGATTGAAGGGACGCATGCGAACACATTTCAACCCGTGGCGCGAAAGCGCGCCCAGCGCGAGGTCGGCCGCGGCCTTGGTCACGGCGTAGTCGTCGATCGGAGCAAGCAAGGTGCTCTCGTCAAGAGGTCGACCGGTTTTTGCGCTTTCGCCATAGACCAGGCCGGATCCGACATGGATCAGCCAACAATCCGGAGCCTCGTCGAGGATGGCATGGGCCACGTTGAGCGCGCCCGCCACATGGATGCGCCATGTGTTTTGGGGGTCGGCCTGGGCAGCGCTGGTGGCGGCAACGGCGGCCAGATTGATGACATGGGTCGGCCGATGCCGGGCAATGGCGCGATCGACGGCGGCCTTGTCGGTCACGTCCAGCGCTTCGACCTCACCGAACACCGGATGCGGACCGCCATCCTTGGAGGTTGCCGCAACGACAATGTCATGGCCGCAAACGGTGCGCAGCGCCTCGCAGACATACGGGCCGACGAACCCCTTGGCCCCGGTGATCAAAACCCGCATGCCGACCTCGCTGACCATGACGGGTTAAGTACACGCGCGTGCCGTCGGATGCATGGCGAGACACGACGCGTCAGATTATCGACCATCATGATGCTGACGCTTCTTCCCAAATCTACATCCGACCGGCCGAGTGACGCTGGAGATCGGCATCCACCATTTCGCGGATCATTTCCTCCAGCGAGATCGTCGCCTCCCATCCGAGCTTGGCCTTTGCCTTGGCCGGATTGCCAAGCAGGATTTCGACTTCAGCCGGCCTGAACAGGTCAGGATCGATGACCAGGTGGTCGTCCATGTTCAGCCCGACATGCTCGAAGGCGATCCGGCACATGTCGCGCACCGTCGTCGTCCTGCCTGTGGCCACGACATAGTCGTCTGGTTGGTCCTGCTGCAGCATCAGCCACATGGCGCGGACATAGTCCTTCGAGTGGCCCCAGTCGCGCTTGGCGTCGATATTGCCCAGGCGCAACTCCTTGATCATGCCCTTCTTGATGCGCGCGACCGCGTCGGTGACCTTGCGGGTCACGAACTCGATGCCGCGAAGCGGCGATTCGTGATTGAACAGGATGCCGCTCGAGGCATGCAGGCCGAAGCTTTCGCGATAGTTGACGGTGATCCAGTGGCCGTAGAGCTTCGCCACGGCATAAGGCGAGCGTGGGTAGAAAGGTGTGGTTTCCGACTGCATCGGCTCCTGGATAAGGCCATACATCTCCGACGACGAAGCCTGGTAGAAACGCGCCGTGGGGATTTCGAGACGCAGCGCCTCGAGCACATTGGTGACGCCGATGCCGGTGACATTGCCCGTCAAAATAGGCTGCTGCCATGAGGATTTGACGAAAGACTGGGCGGCAAGATTGTAGACCTCGTCCGGCCTAATATCGCGCATGGTGCGCGCCAGGCCCGACAGATCCGTCAGGTTGCCATCGACGATCCGCACGTCCTTGTCGACGCCAAGCCACTTCAGGCGCGTGGTGTTGACGTCGGCGGTGCTCGATCGCCGCGCAAGTCCATGGACCTCATAATCCTTTGAGAGCAAAAACTCCGCCAGATAAGCGCCATCCTGCCCGGTAATACCGGTAATCAATGCTGTTTTTTTCATCAATGCTCTCAAAATGTTCTGATAATTGCTCCCCCAAGCCCTTTATCCGTTGTTTGCCCGCCCCAGCCCTGCGGACGAATGAATCGCTATGCGCGACCGTATACGTCGTCGAAGCGCACTATGTCATCCTCGCCGAGATAATCGCCGCTCTGAACTTCGATGATCACCAGATCGATCTTGCCCGGGTTCTCCAGTCGGTGCTTGTGGCCGCAGGGAATATAGGTCGACTGGTTGGTCGCCAAGAGCAGCTCCTGGTCGCCGTTAACCACCTTCGCCGAGCCGCTGACCACCACCCAGTGTTCCGAACGATGATGGTGCATCTGCAGGCTGAGCCGCCGCCCGGGCTTCACTTCGATGCGCTTGATCTTGAACCGCTCGCCTTCCTCCAGGACCGTATAGGTCCCCCACGGCCGGTGCACGGTCGAGTGCAAGAGATGCGCCTCATGCCCCGACGCCTTGAGGCCCTCGAACAGCTTCTTGACGTCCTGGACGCGGTCGCGCGAGGCGACCAGCAAGGCATCCGGCGAATCCACGATGATAAGGTCGCTGACGCCGACGGTGCCGATGACGCGCTTGTCCGAGCTGATATAGCTGCCCGCCGTATCCACCATGTGAACATCGCCGCGGATCCGGTTGCCGCTGCCATCGGCCGGAGTGAGTTCCGCCATGGCGTTCCACGAGCCGATATCGTTCCACGCCATCTCGCAGGGAACCACGGCAAGATTGCGCGTCTTCTCCATCACGGCATGGTCGAGCGAGATGCGCGGCGCGAGCGCGAAATGCTCGGCCGAGAGTTCGACTTTCCCAGTGTCGCCGCCATTTTCGACGCGGCCATGCTCATAGCTTGCGGCAACCGCCTCGAGAACGGCAGGGCAGTGCGCGGCCATCGCCTCGAGCATCGTCCGCGCCTTGAAGCAGAAGATACCGGCGTTCCAGAAGAAGCGGCCGGTTGCCACGTAAGCCTCGGCCGTGGCGAGGTCCGGCTTTTCGACGAAGCGGATGACCTTCTCGCCATCGGCTTCGATGTAGCCGAAGGCGGTGTCCGGACGGCTGGGCCTGATGCCGAGTGTCGCGATCAGGCCCTGGCGCGCATGTTCGATCGCCCGCCCCATCACGTCGCTGAACGCTGGCAAGTCGCCGATCATGTGGTCGGCCGGGAAAATGCACAAAATCGCGTCCGGGCCCTGTGTCGCGTTGGCGTGCACGACAGCCGCGGCTACCGCGGCGGCCGTGTCGCGCCCTTCGGGCTCGAGCAGGAACGTATGCGGCGGAACGGCCGGCGACAGTTCGTCGAAATCGTCCTTCGTCAGGAAAAGGTGGTCCCTGGACGTTACCGCGACAAGCTCCGCGACGTCCTTCAGCGAAACTGCCCGTAGCACCGTGTGCTGGATCAGAGAGCGCCCGTCCGCGACCTTAAGGAAAGGCTTCGGGTGCGATTGCCTGGACGCCGGCCATAGCCGCGACCCGGCGCCGCCGCTGATGATGACGGGAACCACTGTCATGAAACGGGCCTTTCACTCATCTGCCAGTCCCGCGCCCGTTGCAGCGCTATTGCCACAATTGCTGCCGCTCTGTCATCGCTTGCGGCTTCGGCATAGCAGCGAAACTCCGGAGCGTTGCCGGAAGGCCGCAGATGGACGATCTCGCCGCTTGTCATGCGCGCCCTGATGCCGTCGGTCTCATCGACATCGGCGACAGTTCCGAAGGGAGCGAGAAAGTCCTGCAATGCATCCCGGTCGGCGAAACGATGCATCAGGCCGCGCGATTTCTCGATCGGGAAATTCTCGAGCCGCTCGCTGGCGCAGACCGGAAGCTGCCAGAGCGCGCGCAGGCCGGACAAGGATTTTCCGGTCGCGGCCACCGTGCCGAGCACGGCCAGGATCGGCAAAAACGAATCCCTGGTCGGCAGCGCGGACAATGTCTTGCCGTTCAACAGGCAGTCGGATCCGAGCAGAACCCCGCCATTGGCCTCGAAGCCGACAATCGTGCCGCCGGCCGACCGTGCAGCCTCCATGCCGGCTATGACGAAGGGCGACCCGACTTTCGTTCTCACCACCTTGAAGCCGAAGGCGTCGGAAATGCCCGAATTGGAGGTCACCGGCGTCACCACGGTGTCGGCCCGCACGAACAGGGCCGTGGCCAGCCCGATCAGGTCGCCACGGAATAACGCGCCATTTTCGTCGATGATGAGGGGACGATCGGCATCGGCGTCCGCCGAGAGCACGGCGTCGAAACGGAATTCGCGCACCCAGTCCTTCGCCATCGCCAGCGTTTCCGGGCTGACGGCCTCGGTGTCGACCGGCACGAAGGTCCCGGTTTTCCCGACCGGGACGACATCGGCGCCATAAGAGCGCAGCACCTCGACCAGAAGTTCCGCCGCCACGGTGCTGTGCTGATAGACGCCGAGCTTCAATCCGGAAAGGGCGCGAGGCGCAAGGATTGCGCCGACACGGTCCCGAAAGGCCGCGAGCGCCTGATCATGGCTGGCTTGCCGCTTGGCATGGGCCGGCGGCCACGGATAGCGATCCGACAACTCGGCGACAGCGTGCGTGATCGCTGCCTCGTCCGCCTTGTCGATCTCGCCGTTCGGGCCATAGAACTTGATGCCGTTGCGGTCGGCGGGGATGTGCGACCCGGTCACCATCAGCGCGGCGCTGCGGTGCTGGCGGGCGTAGAAAGCAAGGGCCGGTGTCGGGATCGGGCCGCAGTCGATCGGCTCAAAGCCGGCTGCCGCGAGCGCCGCCATGCAATCCCCGGCAATTTCCGGGCTGCTGTCGCGCAGATCACGCCCGACAAAGACCTTGCCCTGTTCAAAGCCGGTGGCGCGCAGGCGCCGGGCAAAGCCTTCCGTATAAAGTCCGCTTGCCCTCCCGATCAATTCGGAAGCCAAACCTCGAACGCCGCTCGACCCGAATTTCATCAGCCCGCTTTTGTGGTTGAAAGGTTGGGCTGCTACTTATTGGAGCAGGGCCACCTGTCAACTGTAAAAATCTGCGGGTAATCTGCGTCTTTACTAATGTCCCCAGACAGCCAACTCGTTGCCGGCCGGATCGGTGAAGTGGAAGCGCCTGCCGCCGGGAAAGGCAAAGATCGGCTTGACGATGGTGCCGCCGGCATTCTCGACCGCTTCCAGCGTTTCTTCGAGATTGTCGCAATAGAGCACAGGCAACGGCTTGGCGGGCGCCTCGCCGGCATCGGCCTGGAAGCCGCCGTCGAGGCCCTCGCCAAAGGCCGAATAGGTTGGCCCGTAGTCGGTGAACGACCATGAGAACGCCGCACTGTAGAATGCTTTCACGCTGTCCAGCGTGCCGCCGGTCGCCGGCAGTTCCAGATAGTCGAGTTTTCCATTGAGTTTCATGACGCTACTCCACTATGTTCTTGATATGTTCTATATCCCATGCCGGCACGCGGCAAGTCTTTTTGACGCAGCTTTTGCTTAATCGATTGTAGAGGCTGGACCCGCCGGGGCGATGCCTTGCCTTTCGCACTGCAGCATCATATCGCTCGAACCGGAAGGCGGGGAACCGGGCCTTGCTCCGGCTGTTGTCTATCTTCCACGCACTGGAGGACGAGCATGACCAAGTGGGTTTACACCTTCGGCGACGGCGCTGCCGAAGGCCGTGCGGGCGACCGCAATCTTCTCGGCGGCAAGGGCGCCAATCTGGCCGAGATGTGCAGCCTCGGGCTGCCGGTGCCGCCCGGTTTCACCATCACCACCGAAGTCTGCAACGCCTATTACGCCGACGGCCGCACCTACCCGGCGGCGCTCGAAGCCGATGTTGTCTCGGCGCTCGACCATATCGGCAAGCTCACCGCCCGGCGCTTTGGCGATCCGTCGAAGCTGCTTTTGGTTTCGGTGCGCTCGGGCGCTCGCGCCTCCATGCCAGGCATGATGGACACCGTGCTCAATCTCGGCCTCAACGACGAGACGGTCGAGGCCCTGGCCGCCGATTCCGGCGACGCGCGCTTCGCCTATGACAGCTATCGCCGGTTCATCCAGATGTATTCCGATGTCGTCATGGGTCTCGACCACGAGGTGTTCGAGGAAATCCTCGAGGACGAGAAGGCCAACCTCGGCCACGAGCTCGATACCGAGCTCAGCGCCGAAGAGTGGCAGCACGTGATTTCGCTCTACAAGGCCAAGGTCGAGGAAGAGCTCGACAAGCCGTTCCCGCAGGACCCGCACGAGCAGCTCTGGGGCGCGATCGGCGCCGTCTTTTCAAGCTGGATGAACAGCCGCGCCATCACCTATCGCCGCCTGCACGACATTCCGGAAAGCTGGGGCACGGCGGTCAACGTCCAGGCCATGGTGTTCGGCAATATGGGCAACACGTCCGCCACCGGCGTCGCCTTCACCCGCAATCCCTCGACCGGTGAAAGGCAGCTCTATGGCGAATTCCTGGTCAATGCCCAGGGCGAGGATGTGGTGGCCGGCATTCGCACGCCGCAAAACATCACCGAGGCGGCGCGCATCGCCGCCGGTTCCGACAAGCCGTCGCTGCAGAAGCTGATGCCGGATGCCTTCCAGCATTTCGTCGACATCTCCGACCGGCTGGAAAAGCACTACCGCGACATGCAGGACCTCGAATTCACGATCGAGCGCGGCAAATTGTGGATGCTGCAGACCCGTTCGGGCAAGCGCACCGCCAAGGCGGCGCTCAAGATCGCCGTCGAGATGGCCAGGGACGGGTTGATCACCAAGGAAGAGGCGGTTGCCCGCATCGACGCGGCCTCGCTCGACCAGCTCCTGCACCCGACCATCGATCCGAGCGCCGCGCGCGATGTGATCGGCATGGGCCTGCCGGCTTCTCCGGGAGCCGCCACCGGCGAGATCGTCTTTTCCTCAGGCGATGCCGAGGACGCCAAGGCGCAAGGCCGCAAGGTTATCCTGGTGCGCATCGAGACCAGCCCTGAGGATATCCACGGCATGCATGCCGCCGAAGGCATCCTGACCACGCGTGGCGGCATGACCAGCCATGCCGCCGTGGTGGCGCGCGGCATGGGCAAGCCCTGCGTTTCGGGCGCCGGTTCACTGCGCGTCGACTACAAGGCCGGAACGCTGCTCTCGATGGGCCAGACCTTCCGCAAGGGCGACATCATCACCATCGACGGCGGCAACGGCCAGGTGCTCAAAGGCGCGGTCGCCATGCTGCAGCCCGAGCTCTCCGGCGACTTTGCCGCCATCATGGAATGGGCCGATGCCACGCGCCGCATGAAGGTGCGCACCAACGCCGAAACCCCGCTCGACGCGCGCATGGCGCGCTCCTTCGGCGCCGAAGGCATCGGCCTTTGCCGCACCGAACACATGTTCTTCGACGGCGCCCGCATCGTCGCCATGCGCGAGATGATCCTGGCCGACACGGAAAAGGACCGCCGCGCCGCGCTCGACAAGCTGCTGCCGATGCAGCGCTCGGACTTCCTCGAGCTGTTCGAGATCATGGCAGGCTTGCCAGTGACGATCCGCCTGCTCGACCCGCCGCTGCACGAGTTCCTGCCCAAGACCGAAGCCGAGCTTGCCGAGGTCGCCGCCGCCATGAACGTCTCGGCCGACAAGCTTAGACAGCGGACCGAGGCGCTGCATGAGTTCAACCCGATGCTTGGACATCGCGGCTGCCGCCTTGCCGTCTCCTATCCGGAGATCGCCGAGATGCAGGCGCGCGCCATCTTCGAGGCCGCGGTCGAAGCCGGCCGCAAGGCCGGCGCGCTGGTGGTGCCGGAAATCATGGTGCCGCTGGTCGGCCTGGTAAAGGAGCTGGAATACGTCAGGGCGCGCATCGATGCGGTCGCGCAAAGCGTCATGCAGGAAACCGGCACCAAGATCGACTATTTGACGGGCACGATGATCGAACTGCCGCGCGCGGCGATCCGGGCGCATGTCATCGCGGAGGCGGCCGAATTCTTCTCCTTCGGCACCAACGACCTGACGCAGACCACTTTTGGTATCTCGCGCGATGATGCCGCGTCCTTCCTCGAAACCTATCGGCAGAAGGGCATCATCGAACAGGATCCGTTCGTGTCGCTCGATATCGACGGCGTCGGCGAGCTGGTGCGGATGGCCGCCGAAAAGGGCAAGGCGACGCGACCCGACATCAAGCTCGGCATCTGCGGCGAGCATGGCGGTGACCCGGCCTCGATCCGCTTCTGCGAGGAGGTCGGCCTCGACTACGTGTCGTGCTCGCCCTACCGCGTGCCGATCGCAAGGCTGGCCGCGGCACAGGCGGCGGTGGCGGCCAGGAAAGATGGCGCAAAGCGCGCCTGAGCGGCGCGGCTTACGATTTTGTATGGAATGTCACACGAACGTGCGTGTTTCGGCCCTAAATATCGACACCGTTTGACACCAGTTTCTGGCCCGAATTCGTCGGTGCCAGAGACCATGTTGCAGATTTCCCCCACCACTTTCCGGTCGATCCTGATCCTGCAGACCAAGTTCATCGGCGATATCGTGCTTGCCTCGACGTTGGCAAAGAACCTGCAGCTTCAATATCCCGGCGTCAGGATCGTGTTTCTGTGCGAGGCGCGCTTCGCAGGTTTTCTGACCGGCCATGGCATCGCCTCCGAGGTCGTTCCCTTCAGCCGCGCCAAGATACGCGGCTCGGTAATCCAGCGTGGACGCGAATTCTTCCGCACGCTGCGCGAATTGCGGCGGCACCGCTTCGATATGACGATCGACATCACCTGCTCGAAGACCTCGCGGGTCATTTCCGAGCTGGTCAATGCCCCGATCCGGCTCGGTTATGTTCCGACGGAAAAGCCGCTGCGCTGGTATGAACGTCAGCCCGCCAATGTCGCCATGAAGCCGTTCGGATTTGGCGAGCGGCACTTTCTCTACCGCTATCTTTCGCCGCTGGAGGCGCTCGGCGTCGAGCTGCGCGTCAAGGCGCCGGATATCCGGCCGCTGCCTTTCGAGACGACGCGCGCGCTCGCCTTGCTGGCCAGGCACGGTATCCAGCCGAACGGCTTCATCGCCGTGCATGCCGGGGCAAGCTTCATCGGGCGTCGCTGGCAGCCGGAGCGCTTTGCCACCGCCATCGACAGGATAGCCGGGCAAACCGGCCTCGGCATTGTCCTGGTCGGCGGTCCGGACGAGAACGAAGCGACGGACAGGATCATGGCGGAGGCGAAGACGCCTGTCGTCAACCTGGCAGGCATCTTGCGGTTGGAAACGCTGCTGGCGCTGCTGGCGGAGGCGAGGCTGTTCCTTGGCAACGAGAGCGGTCCGATGCACATGGCGGCCGCCGCCGGCACGCCGGTCGTCGGGCTGTTTGGCCTGACCAACCCGATCCGTTGGGCGCCGGTCGGCGTGCCCGCCATTTCGTTGCGGCCATCGATGCCTTGCGATTGCGTCGGCGGCGATCTGTGCCACCGGACGGATCCGAGCAAGGCATGCTGCGTCTGGCGCCTCGACGTCGATCCGGTCGTCGACGCGGCGCTCGAATTGCTGGCGCGCACCGAGGTGGCCTTGGAACGCGCGGTTTGACATTTCATCATTTGGTTGCGCGCGCCGAGCCCTTCGGCGCCGTGCAAGGGTCGCTATGGCCACGTCCGCGCAGTTTGTATATGAGGTCGCATAAACCTGCGCGTGACGGTTCCCTATGTCGACTTCGTCTCAACCGGCTTTCGTGGAGCCCGATCCGTCCGATGACCAGACAAGGATGGTGCAGGTTCCGCCAGGCGGTGTCCGCTCGATCCTGGTCCTGCAGACGAAGTTCATCGGCGATGTCGTCCTCGCATCGGCACTGACAAAGAACCTGCAGCTCGCCTATCCGGGTGTTAAGATCGTCTTCCTTTGCGAGGCCCGTCTGGGAAGCTTTCTGACCGCGCACGGTATTGCAGCCGAGACGGTCACCTTCCAGCGTGCCAGCACGCGCGGCTCCATCGTGGAGCGCGGCCTGGCGCTCTACCGGGTGTTGCGCAAGCTGCGCCGGCTCGGTCTCGACATGACGATCGACTTGGCCGATTCAAAAACGTCGCGTTTTATTGTCATGGCCGTCAATGCGAAGACCCGCGTCGGCTATTGGCCGACCGAGCGGCCGCTGCGCCGATTCGAGCGTTATCCCGCCAACGTCCGGGCCAAGCCGTTCGGCTACGGCGAAAAGCATTTTCTGTACCGCTATCTTTCCCCCTTGGAGGCGCTTGGCGTGGATCTGCGGGTGAGGGCTCCTTCGATCCAGCCGCTGCCGTTGGAAACCGCTCGGGTCTTGGCCTTGCTCGACAAGTCCGGTCTTCGGCGCAATGCCTTCCTGGCCGTGCATGCCGGAGCAAGTTTCCCGGGGCGTCGTTGGCAGCCCGAGCGCTTCGCCGCGGCGATCGACTCCATATCGACCGAAACCGGACTGCCCGTCGTCCTGGTCGGCAGCCCTGACGAGGCCGAGGCAAACGACAAGATCGTGGCCATGGTAAAAACGCCGGTCGTCAGCCTGGTCGGGGCCTTGTCGCTGGAAACCTTGCCGGCGCTGCTCAAGGAAGCCCGGCTTTTCCTCGGCAATGAGAGCGGCCCGATGCACATCGCGGCGGCGGTCGGAACGCCGGTTGTCGGCTTGTTTGGCTTGACCAACCCGATCCGTTGGGGGCCGGTCGGCGTGCCCAGCATTTCGCTGCGGCCCTCGATGCCGTGCGACTGCGTGGCCAGCGACCTGTGTCGCCGGACCGATCCGAGCAGGGCATACTGCGTCTGGCGTCTCGAAGTCGCCGCGGTCGTCGATGCGGTGCGCGAGCTGCTGTCGCAGACAGAGGTGGCCGCGGAGCGCACGGTCTGACATTTGCGTGAAAGGCGCATTCCCGGCCGGTGCGTCCCGATTTTCGCCGTTATGCCGGTCTTGTTGCGTTTTCGGTAGAAATGATGGAATGCGGAACGAGTGATGGGTCTGGTTGGAAAATCTCTTTGCGCGATCGCGCTGTCGGTATCGGTCGTCTCGGCCGGCCATGCCGCCCTGGTCGAGCCGACGCTGCGTCTGAAGCCGCAAGCCGCTGAAACGGCTGGCGGTCGCGTCGCGCTGACGCTCGACGCCTGTGGCGGCAAGACCGACACGAGAATCCTTTCGGCCCTGGTCGACAATCGCATCCCGGCGACCATTTTCGTCACCGGCATCTGGCTGAAGCGCAACGCCGCCGCTGTCGAGATCATGCGGGCGCATCCCGACCTGTTCGAATTGGAAAACCATGGCGGCCGCCACATCCCGGCGGTCGATACGCCGCAGAAGATCTATGGCATCCGCAGCGCCGGCAGCCCCGACGCCGTGCAGGCCGAGGTCGAATCCGGCGCCGCCGCGCTTGTCAGCGCGGGCGGCCCGGCGCCGAAATGGTTCCGCGGCGCCACCGCCGAATACAGTCCTTCGGCGATCGCCATGATCCGCAAGCTCGGCTTCAAGATCGCCGGCTTCTCGATCAACGGCGACGGCGGCTCGCTGCTCGGCGCCAGGGAAACCGCGCGCCGCATCGCCGCCGCCAAGGATGGCGATGTCATCATCTCCCATATCAACCAGCCGACCCACGCGGCCGGCGAGGGTGTCGTCCAGGGTCTGCTGGCATTGAAGGCGAAGGGCATGACCTTCGTGCGTCTCGACGATGCCGAGGGGGTCGGCAACAACGGCACGACCGACTGAGGTCTTCGACGCAAGATAGCGATGGCTGGAATTTGGCAGCCGCGCTCTTGCGAGATTGGCCTGAACGCCCATCCTCTCGTCATCCACGGGCGGAGCAAGGAGGGTAGCGACGCGGCGCAGACCCGAGGATCCTGTGTGTTGGTCCCATGCTATGTTTGAAGTGGGAAGGAGACCGAGAGGATCCTGGTCGT